>JBBRBF010000036.1:0-28774 GCA_038206105.1 Actinomycetales bacterium
CGGTGGCACGTCGACGACCGTCTCGCCGTGCCAGGTGATCTCGAGTCGGCCTGTGGTCGTGACCTCGCCGAGGACCGCGGTCTCGACGTCCCACCGGCGGGTGACGGCGAGGAACTCCTCGAGCCGCTCGGGGCGGACGACCGCCATCATCCGCTCCTGCGACTCCGACATGAGGATCTCCTCGGGCGCCAGGTTCGGGTCGCGCAGCGGGACGGCGTCGAGCGCGACGCGCATGCCGCCGTCCCCGGCGCTCGCGAGCTCGCTGGTGGCGCACGACAGGCCGGCGCCGCCGAGGTCCTGGATGCCGTCGACCACACCGGCCGCGAACAGCTCGAGACAGCACTCGATGAGCACCTTCTCGGCGAACGGGTCGCCGACCTGCACCGCCGGGCGCTTGCTCGAGCCGCCCTCGGCAAAGGTCTCCGACGCCAGCACCGACACGCCGCCGATGCCGTCGCCGCCGGTGCGGGCACCGAACAGCACGACCTTGTTGCCCTCGCCGGTGGCGTTGGCCAGGTGCAGGTCCTCGTGCCGCAGCGCGCCGACGCAGAGCGCGTTGACCAGCGGGTTGCCCTGGTAGCAGGGGTCGAAGTACGTCTCGCCGCCGACGTTCGGCAGCCCGAGGCAGTTGCCGTAGCCGCCGACGCCGGCGACGACGCCGTGGACGACGCGCGCGGTGTCGGGGTGGTCGAGCGCACCGAAGCGCAGCTGGTCCATCACGGCGACCGGGCGAGCGCCCATCGCCATGATGTCGCGGACGATCCCACCGACGCCGGTCGCGGCACCCTGGTGCGGCTCGACGAAGCTCGGGTGGTTGTGGCTCTCCACCTTGAACGTCACCGCCCAGCCCTGGCCGATGTCGACGACGCCCGCGTTCTCCCCGATCCCGGCCAGCAGCACGCCGTCCGGGGCGGGCACCTCGCCGAACCGGCGCAGGTGCACCTTCGAGGACTTGTAGGAGCAGTGCTCGCTCCACATCACCGAGTACATCGCGAGCTCGGACGACGTCGGGCGGCGGCCGAGGATGTCGCGGATCCGCTGGTACTCATCGAATCTCAGACCGAGGTCGGCCCAGGGCTGCGCGTCGCCCGGTGCGGCCGCGGCGCGCTCGACGGTGTCGAGCAGGTGGCGCCGGTCGGTGGTCTGGGTGGTCACGCGGTCAGCACCCTCTGGAGTACGGACGTGAAGAAGCGCAGGCCGTCGGTACCGGCTCCGGCGCCGCCGTCGGCGGCGTGCTCCGGGCCGTAGCCGGGCTCCACGGCGTGCTCCGGGTGCGGCATCAGGCCGACGACCGTGCCGGCGGCATTGCTGACACCCGCGATCGCCCGGTAGGAGCCGTTGGGGTTGGCGCCGAGGTAGCGCAGCACCACCCGGCCCTCACCCTCCAGCCCGTCGAGGGTGCGCTCATCGGCGACGTACCCGCCCTCGCCGTTCTTCAGCGGGACGACGATCTCCTCGCCGTCGGCGTAGTCCGCGGTCCACACGGTGCCGGCGCGCTCGACGCGGAGCGTTTGGTCGCGGCACACGAAGGTGCGGTGGTCGTTGCGCACCAGGGCACCCGGCAGCAGGTGCGCCTCGCAGAGCACCTGGAAGCCGTTGCAGACCCCCAGCACCGGCATCCCGGCGTGTGCGGCCTCCACCAACGGGCCCATCACCGGTGCGAACCGGGCGATCGCGCCGCAGCGCAGGTAGTCGCCGTAGGAGAAGCCGCCCGGGAGCACGACGGCGTCGACGCCGTGCAGGTCGGCGTCGCCGTGCCACAGGGCGACGGCCTCGCCGCCGGCCAGCCGGACCGCCCGGGCGGCGTCGCGGTCGTCGAGGGAGCCGGGGAACGTGACGACCCCGATGCGCATCAGGCGACGCCCTCGGCGGCGGCCGTCGACGCGGCGTCGGCAGCGGCGGGGACGACGCGGACGACGTCCTCGATCACGGGGTTGCTCAGCAGCCTCTCGGCCGCGTGGCGGGCCTGCTCGATCACGGCGGGCGTGACGTCGCCCTCCACCTCCAGCTCGAAGCGCTTGCCCTGCCGGACGCCCGTGAACGCCTCGAACCCCAGCCGGGGCAGTGCGGCCGCGACGGCCTTGCCCTGCGGGTCGAGGATCTCGGGCTTCGGCATGACGTCGACGACGACACGTCCCATGGGGTCGGGGCTCCGGTCTTCGAGGGTGCGGTTCGGCGGGGCCAGGCTACCGGCGCAGGCGGCAAGTTCCGTCGCCACCGCTCCCTCTCGACTGCGGACAACCAATGGTGATCAAGGAATCCACGGTGATCAAGGAATCCACGCGGTTGCTGTTGAACCGATGTCGCGGGTTCCTTGATCACCGCTAGGTGGGGTGCGCGGGTTCCTTGATCACCGGGGGTATGGCGGCGCGGGTTCCTTGATCACGGGGGTGGGAGGCGCACGAGTTCCTTGATCACGGAGGTTGCGGGCGGACGGCGTGGGGAGCAGGGTCGGGGGATGCGCCTGACGCACCTGGGTCACTCGTGCCTGCTCGTGGAGACCGCCGCGGTGCGGCTCCTCGTCGACCCGGGGGTCTTCTCCACCGGATGGGAGACGCTCGCCGACCTGGACGCCGTCCTGGTGACCCATGCCCACCCCGACCACGTCGACGAGGCGAAGCTGCCGCAGCTGCTGGAGTCCAACGGGTCCGCACGGCTGCTGACCGAGCCGGGGCTGGCCGAGGAGATGCGCCGCGTCGGCATCGACGCCCACCCGCTGCACGCCGGTGAGCAGGTCGAGGTCGGCGGCGCCACGGTGCGCGCCGAGGGTGGCCGGCACGCGGAGATCCACGCCGACATCCCGCGGATCGGCAACGTCGGCATGCTCGTGCGCGCCGACGGTGAGCCCAGCCTGTTCCACCCCGGCGATGCCTACGAGTACGCACCCGAGGGCGTCGACGTGCTCGCCGTCCCGCTCAACGCGCCGTGGGCGGCGTTCAAGGAGACCGTCGAGTTCGTCCGCTCCGTCGCGCCGCGCACGTGCGTCCCGGTGCACGACGGGATGCTGGCGCCGAACGGTCGGGGCATCTACCTCAAGCAGCTCGTCGCGCTCGCCGGGTGCGAGGTCCGCGACCTCGCCGGCGCCGGCGCGAGCGAGGTCTGAGGTGGGCTCCCCCACGCGGGACCGCGTCGTCCGTTTCGTGATGCTCAACGCCCTGACCCGGCCGCACCGGCTGCTCGACCGGCTCAGCGGGGGACGCGTCGGCATCCCCGTGCCGTCGGTGTGGGTCCGGACGACGGGCCGGCGCAGCGGCGAGCCCCGGCGCACCCCGCTGGTCCCGGCCCGGGACGGCACCGGGACGGGCGCCGCCTACCTCGTCGCGGCGTCCTCGGGCGGCATGGAGCGCACCCCGGCCTGGTCGTGGAACCTGCGGGGGCACGTCGAGCGCGCCGACCCCGTCGTCGTCGAGGACGGCGGGCGCGACGTCGTCACCGACGTCACCGAGCTGACCGGCGCCGAGCGGGACGCCGCGTTCGCGCGCCTCGTCGCGGTCTACCGCGGCTTCGCGAGCTACCAGCGGCACACCAGCCGCACCATCCCGGTGTTCCGGCTCTCACCGCGCAGCGAGCCCTAGACAGAGCCCTGGAGCGGCGAGCCCTGGAGACCGGCGAGCCTCAGAGGCCGTAGGTCTCCAGCAGCCGCAGCCACACCTCGCTGATCGTCGGGTACGCCGGGACCGCGTGCCACAACCGGTGCAGCGGCACCTCGCCGACGACGGCCACGGTCGCCGAGTGCAGCAGCTCGGCGGTGTCCTGGCCGACGAACGTCACCCCGACGACGACCTGCCGGTCGGTGTCCACCACCATCCGGGCCCAGCCCGTGTAGCCGTCGGCGTGCAGCGCCGAGCCCGCGACCGCGAGGTCGAGGTCGGTCGCGGTGACGTTCGCGTAGCGCTCCTGCGCCTGGGCGAGCGTGAGCCCGACCGCGCACACCTCGGGGTCGGTGAAGACGACCTGGGTCACGGCGTCCTGCAGGGCCGTCACCGCGTGCTTGTCCCAGCGGCCCGGCTCGCCGGCCGCCTCGCCGCGGGCACGGGCCGCGACGACGTCGCCTACCGCGCGGGCGGCGTACTTTCCCATGTGGGTCAGCGGGGCGTCCCCGGTGACGTCCCCCGCCGCGTACAGCCAGCCGCCGTCCACTCCGGGCACCCGCCCGGAGGCGTCGGTGCGCAGCGGGTCGCCGGGCGTCAGCCCGACGGTGTCGAGGCCGAGGTCGTCGGTCGCCGGACGCCGCCCGGTCGCCACGAGCAGCTCGTCGCCGGTCACGGACCCGTCGCCGGTGTGGACGGTGACCTCCCCGTCCCCGTCGCGCTCGACCCGCTCCACCCGGGCACCGAGGCGCACGTCGATCCCCTCGTCGCGCAGTGCGTCGGCGACGAGCTCGCCGGCGCGCTCCTCTGCGGTCGCGAGCAGCCGGTCGCCGGCGACCAGCAGCGTCACCTGCGAGCCGAGCCGGTGCCAGGCCTGGGCCAGCTCGGAGCCGACGACGCCGCCGCCGACGACGACGAGCCTGCTCGGGACGGCCTTGGCGGACGTCGCTTCGCGACTGCCCCAGTGGCGGGTGTCGGTGAGCCCGTCGACCGGTGGCTCCTTCGGCACCGACCCGTTCGCGACCACGACGGCGAGACGGGCGACGATCTGCACGGTGCCGCCGTCCGCGGTCGTCACCGCCACCGTCCGCTCACCGGCGAGTCGGGCGTGCCCGCGCACCAGGGAGATGCCGGTGCTCTCCAGCCACTCCACCTGCGAGGAGTCGTCCCAGCCGGAGGTGAACGTCGTCCGCCGCTCCATTACGGCCGCCGCGTCGAGGCTGCCGGTGACGGCGGCAGCGGCACCCGGCAGCCGCCGGGCGGCGGCCAGGGCGTTGCCCGGGCGCAGCAGCGCCTTGCTGGGCATGCACGCCCAGTACGAGCACTCCCCGCCGACGAGCTCGGCCTCGACGACGACGGCCTCCAGGCCGCCGGCCACGGCTCTCGCGGCGACGTTCTCTCCCGTCGAGCCCCCGCCGATGACGACGACGTCCGTCTCCTGCTGCGTTTCAGCCATACCCGAGACTGACACATCGGCGCGCGGCCACCCTGTGCGCACCATGGCGTGAGTACGCGGCGACGTTCCGTAAGATCCGACGGGTCCGGGAGGACGGGCGGACCGCGGGGTCCCCGACCCCCGAGGCCGCCGGAGCACCGGAGGAGACGTGAGGCTGCAGGGCTCGGACCACTACGCGGCTGTCTTCGACACCGTCCCGGTCCCCTGCCTGTTGCTCGACCCGGATCTGCACATCACCGACGTCAACGCCGCGTTCCGGGCGCTGCTGCGCCGCGATCGCGACGAGCTCGTCGGACGCCACATCTTCGAAGCGTTCCCCAGCGACCCCGACAACCCCGGCAGCGGCCTGGTCCGCGACTCGCTGCACCGGGCCGTGGCCACCGGGAACCCCGACCGGGTACCGCTGCTGTCGTACGCCGTGGAGACTGCGCCCGGGTCGGGCGACTTCGTGGAGCGCTGGTGGACCGTCGCGAACCTGCCCGTGCTGGACGGTGCCAGCCGCGTGCTCGCCGTGGTGAACGCCGTCGAGGACGTCACGGACGTCGTCCGGGAGCGGGAGCGCAGCCGGGTCGACCGGGAGGCCGCCGACACCCTGCGCCAGCGGACGCAGAGCCTGGAGGACGACCTGTTCGTCCGCACCCGGGAGCTGGCGGCGATCGCGCAGGCCGAGGCGCAGGCGTCCCTGCGCCTGAGCGCGTTGCGGGAGGCGGCGCTGGAGGTCGCCGCGGCCCAGACGGTCGCCGAGCTCACCGAGGTCGTGATCGGCCGGGGCATGGCGGCGCTCGGCGCCGATGGGGGCGCGGTCGCGGTGCGCGACGACGCGAGCGGCGTGCTGCGGGTCTCGCTCACCGAGGCGCTCGGAATCGAGCTGCACGCGCAGTACGCCGAGGTGCCGCTGGACAGCCCGCTGCCCGGTGCCGTGGCGGCCCGCACCGGGGCACCGGTCGTGCTGGCTACCCGCGACGAACAGCTGGCGTTCGACCCCGGCATGGCGGAGGTGCTCACGCTGACGGGCAGGAGCGCCATCGTGGCCCTGCCGCTGCAGACGTCCTCGAGGCTGTTGGGCTCGCTGTCGGTCGGCTGGGAGGCGCCACAGCAGTTCTCCGAGGCCGACGTCGAGCTGATGACCGCCTTCGCGGCCCAGTGCGCCCAGGCGCTGGACCGCCTGCTGGAGCGGCAGGCCGAGCAGCAGGCGGCGGCTGCCTCGCGCCGGCTCGCCGAGGCCCTGCAGCGCAGCCTGCTCAGCGAGCCGCCCCACGTCGACGGCCTGCGCCTCGCGGTCCGCTACCTGCCCGCCGCGCAGGAGGCCCAGGTGGGCGGCGACTGGTATGACGCGTTCGTGACCGACGGCGGACCGACGTCCCTCGTCGTCGGTGACGTCGCTGGCCACGACCGCGACGCCGCGGCGACCATGGCGCAGGTCCGAAACGTGCTGCGAGGCGTCGCCCACGCGTCGCGCCGGCCGCCCGCCGAGGTGCTCGCGGCGCTGGACCGGGCGCTGCGCGACCTCGGCGTGGACGCGCTCGCGACGGCGGTGCTGGCCCAGGTGCACGCGCCCGACGACGCGGGGGTTCGGACGCTCGTCTGGTCGAACGCCGGCCACCCGCCGCCCCTGCTGCTGCGTGCCGACGGCACCGCCGAGCTGCTGGCCCGGGACCCCGACCTGATCCTCGGGATCGATCCCGGCACCCGCCGCGGCGACCACCGCGTCGACCTCGCGCTGGGCGACGCGGTGCTGCTGTACACCGACGGCCTCGTGGAGCGCCGCGGCGCCAGCATCGGCGCGGGGCTGCACTGGCTCCGGGAGACCGGGGCCCGGCTCGCGCGGCTCCCGCTGGAGGACCTGTGCCACACGCTGCTCGCCGACATCGGCGGCCGGGTGGCCGACGACGTCGCCCTGCTCGGGCTCCGGGTCGAACCCGCGTCGACCGCTCTCGAGCTCCGTCCGGGGCCGGCATCGGCCACGGGCGCACGCCGTGCCCCGGACCGCGGCGACCCGCCCGACATCCACCGGCTGGTCGTCCCGCGCGAGGCGGAGGCGGTGCGGACGGCGCGCAGCTTCGTCCGGTCGCGCTGCGCGGTCGCGGGAGTCGACGCGGACGCCCGCGACACCGCCGTGCTGCTCACCAGCGAGGTCGTGACGAACGCGTTCCTGCACGGGCGCAGCGAGGCGAGGCTGACACTGGAGGTCTCGGCGAACGCCGTCCACGTCGAGGTCGGCGACGACAGCCCGCGTCACCCCACCGCGCTCGCGGTCTCCGACGACGCGGTGCGGGGCCGGGGCATGGCGATCGTCGACGTCCTGGCGACCGCGTGGGGGGTGCGGGGCGACACCCACGGCAAGACCGTCTGGTTCCGGTTGACGCGCTGAGCCACCGCGCGGCGCGCGACCCGGCGCGAAGCCGTTCGCTCAGGCCCACTCCGTGCCGGTCAGCCGCCGGAACGCCTCGAGGTACCGCTCCCGCGTCCGCTCGACGACCGCCGCGGGCAGGGGCGGCGGCGGCGCGTCACCGGAGCGGTCCCAGCCGGACTCCGGCGACGTCAGCCAGTCCCGCACGACCTGCTTGTCGAAGCTCGGCTGCGACCGGCCCGGCTCCCAGTCCTCGGCCGGCCAGAACCGCGACGAGTCCGGCGTCAGCACCTCGTCCCCCAGGGTGAGGACGCCGTCGCGAGGGTCGTGCCCGAGCTCGAGCTTCGTGTCCGCGAGCAGCACGCCGCGCTCGCGGGCGATCTGCTCGGCCGCCGCGTAGACGCCCAGGGTCACCTCCCGGAGCCGTACCGCCAGCGGGGCCCCGACCCGATCGGCGACCGCGGCGAACGTGACGTTCTCGTCGTGCTCGCCGAGGGCGGCCTTGGTGGCGGGCGTGAAGATGGGGGCCGGCAGGCGGTCCCCGTCCGTCAGCCCAGTGGGGAGCTCGACGCCGCACACCTCCCCGGTGGCGCGGTAGTCCGCGAGGCCAGAGCCGGTCAGGTAGCCCCGGGCGACGCACTCGACGGGCACCATGTGGAGCCGCCGGCAGACCATCGCGCGGCCCGCGACCGGCTCCGGGACGTCGGTGGACACGACGTGGCGCGGCACCCCGAGGCTGGCCAGCACCGGGCCGAGGGCGTCGAACCACCACAGCGTCATCGCCGTGAGCACGGCCCCCTTGTCGGGGACCGGGGTCGCCAGCACGTGGTCGTACGCGCTGACCCGGTCGCTCGCCACGACGAGGACGACGGCGTCGTCGGTGTCGCTGGCGTACAGGTCGCGGACCTTGCCGGTGTACGCGTGCGTCCACCCGCTCAGGGTGGGGGCGTCGTCGGTCACGGCGCAGGAATCCGGCAGTCGGTCACGGCGCAGGAATCCGGCAGTCGGTCACGGCGCGGCAGTCTGGCAGAGCGGGCCGGGCGTAGCGTGGCGGCATGTGCCGCAACATCACCGCGCTGCGCGGTCTGGAGCCGGAGGCGACGCCCCAGGAGGTCCGGGCCGCTGCCCTGCAGTACGTCCGCAAGGTCGCGGCGCTGTCGTCGGTGACCCCGCGCACCCAGCCGGCCGTCGACCGGGCGGTCGAGCGGGTCGCCGCCGCGACCGCGGAGCTCATCGCCGAGCTGCCCGCGCGGCGGCAGCCCCCGCCGACCCTTCCCCCGATGCGGCGGCTGGCGGCCCGTCCGTAGGGTCGCCCGGGTGAGCGAGGAGACGCGGGCACTGCAGGACGGCGGCGCGGACGCCGGCAAGGGCGGCAAGGACGCCAGTGACGGCGGCAAGGACGCGGGCGCGCCAGGCGGTCCACCAGCTCCTCCCGTGGACGACCTCGTCACGACGGCCCACGAGGTCGCCACCGCCGGCGGGTCGCTGCGCTACACCGCGACCGCGGGCCGGGTCGTGCTGCGCCAGGAGGTGGTCACCGACGGCGTCTTCAAGGGGCACCGGGAGAAGGCGGAGGTCTTCGTCACCGCCTACACCCTCGACGGGGCCGACCCCGGGACCCGGCCGGTCACGTTCGCCTTCAACGGCGGCCCGGGGTCGTCGTCCGTATGGCTGCACCTCGGGCTGCTGGGGCCGCGCCGGGTGCTGATGGGCGACGCCGGGGCCCTGCTGCCCCCGCCCTACGGGATCGCCGACAACGCCGAGACGCTGCTGGCCGTCAGCGACCTCGTGTTCGTCGACCCCGTCTCGACCGGGTACTCGCGTGCGGTCACGGACTCCAAGCCCGCCGAGTTCCACGGCTACACCGCCGACCTGGAGTCGGTCGGCGAGGTGATCCGACTCTGGACAACGCGCAACGGACGCTGGATGAGCCCCAAGCTGCTCGCCGGCGAGTCGTACGGCACCCTGCGGGCCGCCGCCCTGGCCGAGCACCTCCAGAGCCGGTACGGGTTGTACCTCAACGGGATCGCGCTCATCTCGATGGTGCTGGACATGGCCACCATCCGCTTCACCGAGGGTAACGACGCGCCGTACCCGCTGTTCCTGCCGACGTACGCGGCGATCGCCCACCACCACGGCCGTCACGGCGACCGACCGCTGGCCGACGTCCTCGCCGAGGCCGAGGAGTACGCGGCCCGCGACTACCCGTGGGCGCTGGCCCGCGGGCACCGGCTCACGGCCTCCGAACGCGCGACGCACGTCGCCAAGGTCGCCGCGCTGAGCGGGCTGAGCGAGTCGTACGTCGACCGCGTCGACCTGCGGATCGAGCACATCCGCTTCTTCGCCGAGCTGCTGCGCGACGCTGCGCGCACCGTCGGGCGGCTCGACGGCCGCTTCACCGGGTGGAATCCCGACGGTGCCGGCGAGCACATCGAGGCGGACCCCTCGCACCTGGCGATCACCGGTCCGTACGCCGCCGCGCTGAACCACTACGTGCGCGGCGAGCTGGAGTACCGGAACGACCTGCCCTATGAGGTGCTCACGAGCCGGGTGCAGCCGTGGTCCTACTCCGAGTTCGAGGGCCGGGGCGTGGCGGTGACCGACAAGCTGTCGGCGGCGATGCGCGCGAACCCGCACCTGCAGATGCACGTCGCCTGCGGCTACACCGACGGCGCCACCCCGTACTTCGCCGCCGAGCACACCCTCGCGCA
Organism: Actinomycetales bacterium; assembly: GCA_038206105.1. Classification (GTDB taxonomy): domain Bacteria; phylum Actinomycetota; class Actinomycetes; order Actinomycetales; family JBBRBF01; genus JBBRBF01. Next base: position 10,108 of record JBBRBF010000036.1, read on the forward strand.
CCTGCGCGTGCCACCCGAGCTGCGCACCAACGTGACCACGGCCTACTACCCGGCCGGCCACATGATGTACGTCCACGAGCCGAGCCGCCTGAAGCAGTCCGCCGACCTGGCAGCCTGGGTCGTCGCGGCGGCCGGGCAGGGTGCGGCAGCGACCGACGGCGCCGGGCCGGACGACGCGTAGAGGCTGCCCGTGGCAGGGGCTGATGTGAAACCGGGGGCGACCATGACGCGGGAGCAGGTGCTGGGCTTCCGGGTCCGGGCCCAGCAGCTCGACCGGGCTGCGGGCGTCGCCACGGACGCGGCCGTGCTCGACCTCGGCGTGCAGGACTCGGGCCCGGACGGCGGGCTGTGGGCGCTCGCCCTCCGCGGCGTCGACGTGGGCGGCCTGGGCGCCGACGAGCTGGTGACGACCTGGACGGTGCGGGGCGCCCCCCACCGGTACCGGCGAGCCGACCTGCCGTCCGTCGCGGCAGCCGTCGAGCCGTTCTCGGAGGCGGACGCCGGCAAGCGGATCTACGACGCCGCGAAACCGCTGAAGGCGGCGGGCATCGCCGTGCTCGACGCCCTCGATGCGGTCGCCGCCGCGATGCGGGCCGTCGTGACCCGGCCGACCGCCAAGGGGGAGGTGTCGGCGCGGCTGGCCGAGACGATGGACCCGCCGTACCTGCGTTTCTGCCGGCCCTGCGACGCCACACACCTGTTCGAGATGCCGTTCCGGCTCGCGGCGCTGCGGGGCGGGCTCGAGCTGCAGCCCGGCACGTCGCCTCCGGTGCTGCAGCGGATCGCCGGGTTCACCCGTGCACGCGTCGCCTCGCCCGACCACGACGTCGTCCGCGCGTACCTGCGCCGGCTCGGGCCGGCGACGCATCAGCAGGTCGCGGCCTACCTCGACGCCCCGGTCGCGGACGTGAGGCGCCGCTGGCCGGAGGACGCCGTTCAGGTCGTCGTCGGCGACGACGACGGCGGTGGCGGTGGCGGCGACGCCTGGCTCCTGGCCGACGACGAGGCCGCGCTGGGCGAGCCGCCGCCGGCGGCCACGGCTCTGCTCGGCCCCTTCGACCTGTTCCTGCAGGCCCGGGACCGGTCCCTGCTCGTGCCCGACGCGGCACGGGCGAAGGCCCTGTGGCCGGCACTCGGCCGGCCGGGGGCGGTGCTGCACGGCGGTGACCTCGTCGGGCTGTGGCGGCCACGCTCGTCCGGCGGCCGCCTCACCGTCCGCGTCGAGCCGTGGGCCCGGCTGTCCGGGGCCGCGCGGCAGGCCGTCGCCGAGCAGGCCGAGCGCCTCGCCGCGCACCGCGGGGTCCGGCTCGCCGGCGTCGACATCGCCCCCTGACCCACCCCCTCCACGGTGATCATGCACGTCGGGTCCCGCACGGGCCGGGGCGGACCCGACGTGCATGATCACCGCGGGGTTGGGGGGGGCGGGGCGCGGCGCGGCGCGGCGGGGTGGGGTTCGTCAGGGGGCCGGGGAGGCGGAGGGCATCGTCGCCGCGGCGGCGATGTCGGTGCGGTGGTGCGAGCCGGGCAGGTCGACGAGGGTGACCCCTGCGTAGGCGCAGCCGCGGGCACTCTCCAGGTCGCGGCCCGTCCCGACGACCGAGAGCACCCGGCCTCCGGCGCTGCGCAGGGTCCCGTCGTCGTCCCGGCGCGTGCCGGCGTGCAGCACGTGCACGGCGTCGAGCTCGTCGACGGCCTCCAGCCCGGCGACCACGTCACCGGTCCTCGCGTCCCCGGGGTACCCGTGGGCGGCGACGACGACGGTGACGGCAGCGCCGTCGTCCCAGCGCAGGTCACCGACGTCGGCGAGCCGGCCCGTGGCCGCCGCGTGCAGCACCCCGCCGAGCGGCGTGGCCAGGCGAGCCAGCACCACCTGGGTCTCCGGGTCGCCGAAGCGGACGTTGAACTCCACGACGCGCATCCCCCGGGACGTCAGCGCGAGCCCGACGTAGAGCAGCCCGGCGAAGGGCGTGCCCCGGCGACGCATCTCGGCCACGACCGGCGCCGCGACACGGTCGACGACGTCGGCGGCGAGGTCCGGTGGCGCCCACGGCAGCGGCGAGTACGCCCCCATGCCACCGGTGTTGGGACCGGCGTCGCCGTCGAGCGCCCGCTTGAAGTCCTGGGCGGGTGCCAGCGGGACGACGTCGACGCCGTCGGTGACGCAGAACAGGGACACCTCCGGCCCGTCGAGGAACTCCTCGACCACGACGGCCCCGCCGCGGGCCAGGCACCGCCGGGCGTGCTCGACCGCGGCCTCGCGCTCCGACGTCACGACGACGCCCTTGCCTGCGGCCAGACCGTCGTCCTTGACGACGTGGGGGGCACCGAACGCGTCCAGGGCGGCACCGACCTGCTCGAGGTCGGTGCACACGTGGGCCATGGCCGTCGGGACCTCGGCGGCGGCCATCACCTCCTTGGCGAAGGCCTTGCTGCCCTCCAGGCGAGCCGCCTCGGCCGACGGCCCGAAGCACGCCACTCCCGCGGCGCGGACCGCGTCGGCCGCGCCGGCGACCAGAGGGACCTCGGGCCCGATCACGACGAGGTCCGCCCCGACCTCGACCGCGAGCGCGGCGACGGCGTGGCCGTCGGACGGGTCGACCGGGCGGCACAGCGCGACGGCCTCGATCCCCGGGTTGCCCGGGGCGGCGACGACCGCGTCCACCTGGGGATCGCGGGACAGGGCGCGCACGAGTGCGTGCTCCCGTGCGCCGGACCCGACGACGAGGACCTTCACGGGCGCCGAACCTACCCTGACGCCTCCTGCTCGGCCACGATGCCCGGGTCCCCGCGGCGGGCAGCGAGGACGTCGGCGAGGCGCTCGAGGTCACGGCCGGCGTCCCAGTGGTCCATCCGCGCGACGTCGTACAGCCCCTCCAGGCTGCCCTCCGGCGTCGGCGCCAGGTCCAGGTGCACGCGGGTGCGGCTCTCCGACACCGGCTCCAGCCGGAAGCTGCCGTCGAACGCCGGCCGGGTCAGGTGGCGCCAGGAGACCCGGTGCGTCCGTGGGTCCAGCGACAGCACGACGTCGACCTCACGGGGCCGGGTGCGCCCGGCGAAGCAGACCGTCCACCGGTAGCGGTGGTGACCCAGCGGCTCGACCGCCTCGAGCCCCTCGAGGAACTCGGGCCACAGCTGCACGTCGCACAGCTCGGTGTACAGGGTCGTCGCGTCGCACGACACGACACGGCTGGCATGGTGCTCGGACACCTCTGGCCACCTTCCCGACGCACCGCCGTCGGACCCCCGGGCGGAGGGCCGCCGACGCCGTCCCGTGCACGGTAACGCAGCCGGGCCGGGGGTGGGGCGAGTCCGACGGCCCTCCGGCGTGCCGCGACCGACGGGTCCGCCGGGGCGGCGGCTCAGGCTCCGAGCAGGTCGTGCCGGACGATCGTCGCCTCGCGGTCGGGTCCGACGCCGACCGCCGAGATCCGCGCGCCACTCATCGCCTCGAGCGCCTCGACATAGCGCCGCGCCGCCGCCGGCAGGTCGTCCATCGTGCGGGCGCCGCCGATGTCCTCGCTCCAGCCGTCGAGGTACTCGTACACGGGCCGGGCGTGGTGGAAGTCGGTCTGCGTCATCGGCATCTCGTCGTGCCGGACGCCGTCCACGTCGTAGGCGACGCACACCGGCACCCGCTCCCACCCGGTCAGCACGTCGAGCTTGGTGAGCACCAGGTCGGTGACCCCGTTCACCCGGGAGGCGAAGCGCGCGATCGGCGCGTCGAACCAGCCGCAGCGACGGGGACGCCCGGTCGTGGTGCCGTACTCGCCGCCGTCGGACCGCAGCCGCTCGCCGTCGGCGTCGTGCAGCTCGGTGGGGAACGGGCCCTCGCCGACCCGGGTCGTGTAGGCCTTGGCGACGGCGACGACCCGGTCCACCCGGGTCGGGGGGACGCCGGTCCCGGTGCAGGCACCGGCCGCGGTTGCGTTGGAGGACGTGACGAACGGGTAGGTGCCGTGGTCGACGTCCAGCAGGGTCGCCTGGCCGCCCTCGAAGAGGACGATCTTGTCGTCGTCCAGCGCCCGCACCAGCTCCAGCCCGGTGTCGCGCACCATCGGCCGCAGCCGCTCGGCGTGGGTCAGCAGCTCGTCGACGACCTCGTCGACCGTGATCGCACGCCGGTTGTAGACCTTCACCAGGAGGTGGTTCTTCTGGTCGAGGGCGGCCTCGACCTTCTGGGTCAGGATGTGCGGGTCGAACAGGTCCTGGACCCGCACGCCGACGCGGTTCGACTTGTCGGCGTACGCCGGCCCGATGCCCCGGCCGGTGGTACCGATCCGGCGCTTGCCGAGGAACCGCTCGGAGACCTTGTCGACGGTGCGGTGGTACGGCGTGATGACGTGCGCGTTCGCCGAGACGAGCAGTCCGGAGCAGTCGACGCCGCGCTCGGTGAGCCCGTCGATCTCCTCGAAGAGCACGGACAGGTCGATGACGACGCCGTTGCCGATGACGGGTGTGCAGCCTGGCGTCAGGATGCCCGAGGGGAGCAGGTGCAGCGCGTAGGTCTCGTCGCCGACGACGACGGTGTGGCCGGCGTTGTTGCCGCCGTTGTACTTCACCACGTAGTCCACGCGGGCCCCGAGCGCGTCGGTGGCCTTGCCCTTGCCCTCGTCGCCCCACTGGGCGCCGACGAGCACGATCGCGGGCATGGGGAGCACCTGCTTCCTGGTCCGTCGGTCCGTGGGGCACGCTGGCCCCTGCGCCGGCGTCGTGCCAGGCGGGGGCGAGGCTACCGGAGGTCGGCGTGCAGGAGGGTCCGGGCGAGAGCGCGCCCGTCACGGGTGACGACGGGTCGTCTGCGGTGCTGGCCGTCGCGAACGCCGCTGCCGGTTCCGCCCAGCACGAGCAGGTCGCCGCGGCCGTCGTCCGGCTGCGGCGGCACGCCGACGTGGACCTGGCGCGGACCCGCGACCCCGACGACCTGCGGTCGGCGCTGGCCGACCTGGGCGAGCGGCGCCTCGTGGTGCTCGGCGGCGACGGGTCGGTGCACGCGGCGGTGCAGGCGCTCTCGGACCTCGACGCGCTCTCCGGCGCCGGTCCGCTCGGGATCGTGCCGCTCGGCACGGGCAACGACCTCGCCCGCAGCCTGGGGCTCCCGCTCGACCCCGTGCAGGCCGCCGACGTCGCCGCCACCGGGACGCCGCAGCACCTCGAGATGCTGCGCGACGACGCCGGAGGCGTCGTGGTCAACGCCGTCCACGCCGGTCTGGGCGCGGACGCGGCCGCCCGCGCCGAGCGGCGCAAGGGACGGCTCGGACGGCTCGCGTACTCGGTGGGCGCCGTGCAGGCCGGCGCATCCGACCGCGGCTACCTGATGCGGGTCACCGTGGACGGCGAGGTCGTCAACGACGTCGACGACCGGCTGCTCATGGTGGCGCTCGGCCTCGGCACGAGCATCGGCGGCGGCGCCCGGGTCGCGCCGGGAGCGGTGCCGTTCGACGGCCAGGTGGACGTCGTGCTGTCGACGTCCACCGGTCCCCTCGCCCGGGTGGCGTACGCGGCCACGATGCGGGACGGACGGCACCTGGGCCGCCACGACGTCACCCGCCTCCACGGGTGCGAGGTGCTGCTGGAGGCCCTGGAGGACAAGGGTTTCCGGACCAATGCGGACGGCGAGGTGACGGGCCCGTGGCAGCGGCGCCGGTGGACGGTGGCGCCCAGGGCCTGGACCGTGCTCGTGCCCCGTCACAGCCGCGCGGGCTCGGGCTCCGCCTGACCAGCCTCCCGGTCCACCCGCCGCCCGGGTCAAGCCAGCCGGGACGCCAGCTCGAGGCCGACCCGGTGACCCGAGGACCAGGCCAGCTCGACGCGGGACCGCTCGCCCCAGCCGTCCCCGCACAGGCCGACGAGCGCGTCGCCGAGGTGGAACGGCTCGTCGCGGCCGCGGGCGGGCCGCGCGTACGTCCAGCGTTGCGTGCCGACCGTCTCGGGCAGCGGCACGTCGTCCGCAGCGGCACCGAGCACCGCCGGCAGCGCCGCGAGCACCGGGCCGACGGCGCCGTCGGGGTCGGCGAGGTGCTCGCGGGCGGCGGCGGCGGTCGTGTGCGCCACCAGCACCGGCTCGTCGTCCCCGCGGCGGCGGCCGTCGTCGGCGACGAGGGACAGCAGCGGGTGGTCCTCGACGAACGCGGCGTCGAGCGCGGGCCACCAGCGCCGGGCCCACCGGGCGAGCACCGTCACGACCGGCTCCCAGCCGCGGCCGTCGAGCGCGGCCCGCTCGGCGGCCAGGCCGTCGCCGGCGAGCAGCCGAAGCGCCTGCGGGTCGGGCATCGCCAGCACGACGGCACCGGCCGGCCGACCGTCCACGTGGGGCACGCCGCCCGGGGCGGTCACGGCCGCGACGTCGGTACCGGACGCCACCGGTACGTCCGGCAGGGCCGCGAACAGGTCCTCGACCAGCGAGCGGAGCCCGCCAGGCGCGGACCACCGCAGCGGTCCCGACGTGGTGCGCCGCACGCCGTCGGGACCGGCGACGGCGAACGACTCGGTCCACGGCACGAGCAGCCCGCGCTCGCGCCACTGCGCGACGACCGCGCCGAACGCCTCGTGGCGCGCGGTGAGGTAGGCCGCGCCGGTGTCCACCGGGTGCCGGCCCCCGCCGGGCAGGTCGAGGGTACGAACCGCCATCCGGCCACCGGGGCGGCGGCCGCGGTCCACGACCCGCACCGCGACGCCGGCACCTGCCAGCGCGGCGGCGCAGGCCGCACCCGCGATCCCGGCACCCACGACGACGACCTCGTCGCCCGGCGACGACACCGGCGGCACTCAGCCCTCCCGGGGAGACAGCAGGTCGCGGGCGCGCGGGTCGCAGTCGTCGGCGAGGGCCTGGCAGCGGCGTGCCTCGTCGCCCTCGCCGATCGTCTCGGCGGCCCGCTGCAGGGCCAGCAGCGCGCGCAGGAAGCCCTGGTTCGGGTGGTGGTCGGCCGGCACCGGGCCGTGCCCCTTCCAGCCGGCGCGGCGCAGCGCGTCGAGGCCCCGGTGGTAGCCGGTGCGGGCGTACGCGTAGCCGGCGACCGGGTCGCCGCCGGCCAGCGCCTGCTCCGCCAGCACGGCCCAGGCGAGGCTCGCGGCAGGGGCGGCCGCGGCAAGCTCGGCCGGGGGGCGGGAGCGCGCCAGCTCCGCGGCCACCTCTACGTCCGGGTGGTCGTCGGGCAGGCGCGTCGGCGGCGGGCCGCCGAGCAGGTTGTCGCGGAGGTCGGCCATGCCGCCATCCTGCCCGGCGGGACGCCGCCGCGGCCCGGCGGGTCGCCCGCGCCGCCACCTGCGACACCGACCCCCCGCAGGCCTTGACGGGGGCCTGGCCGCGGCCACAGGCTTACGCCGTATGCTGATTGCATCGTGTCCGACACGTCTACCCGCTCGGAGGGGGGCGACCAGCATCGTGACCTCGACCCGCGACCCCGGGTGCAGCCCGCACGGCGCTGCCGGACCCGGCCCCGTCCCGGCCTCCGACGGGGTCGGCGGCGTCCTCGTCGAGCGGCGGGAGCACCGCACCCGCGTCGTGCTGCGCGGCGAGGTCGACGTCGACCTCGCCCCCGCCCTCGACGAGGCGGCCGAGGTGGCGCGGGCCGCCGCCGTCCCGGTGGAGGTCGACGCCTCGCGCGTGACGTTCATGGACTCCACCGGCGTCGCGTTCCTGGCCAGGCTCGCGGCGCGGGCCGAGCCACGAGTGGTGCTGGTGCGCCCGACGGCGGTCGTGCAGTTCGTGCTCGAGGTCACCGCGGTGAGCAGCCTGCTGGACGTCGAGGCCGGCGGACCCGAGGCCGGCACCGGCACCGGCACGCAGGCCGGCACCGAGCAGGCCTGACCTCCTCGCCCGGCGTCCCGCCGGGCGGACACCAGCGGACGCGAGACGGACCACCCGCGCCCGCAGGCGTCGGGTGGTCCGGTCCCGTCGTGGCAGCGGCCCACCGGCCGCCGCGCGAGCTCAGGTGATCTTCGTCCCCGCGCAGCGCAGGTTCTCGCACGCCTCGACGACGCGAGCGGCCAGACCCGCCTCGGCGGCCTTGCCCCAGGCGCGCGGGTCGTAGGCCTTCTTGTTGCCTACCTCGCCGTCGATCTTCAGCACGCCGTCGTAGTTGCGCAGCATGTGCTCGACGACGGGACGCGTGAACGCGTACTGGGTGTCGGTGTCCACGTTCATCTTCACGACGCCGAAGTCGACGGCCGCACCGATCTCCTCGGCCGTCGAGCCGGAGCCGCCGTGGAAGACGAGGTCGAAGGCCCGGTCCTTGCCGGTGACGCCGGCGACGGCCTCCTGCGCCGACTTCAGGATCTCGGGCCGCAGCTTGACGTTGCCGGGCTTGTAGACCCCGTGGACGTTGCCGAACGTCAGCGCGGTCAGGTAGCGCCCCTTCTCCCCCGACCCCAGCGCCTCGACGGTCGCGACGGCGTCCTCGGGGGTCGTGTACAGCTGGTCGTTGATCTCCGCGGCCACGCCGTCCTCCTCGCCGCCGACGACACCCACCTCGATCTCCAGGATGATCTTGGCGGCGGCGCACGCCTCCAGCAGCTCGGCGGCGATCGAGAGGTTCTCGTCCAGCGGCACCGCGGAGCCGTCCCACATGTGCGACTGGAACAGTGGGTCGCGCCCCTCCTTCACCCGGCGCTGCGAGATCTCCAGCAGCGGGCGGACGAAGCCGTCGAGCTTGTTCTTCGGGCAGTGGTCGGTGTGCAGCGCGATGTTCACGTCGTACGACTTCGCGACGTGGTGGGCGTACTCCGCGAGCGCCTGCGACCCGGCGACCATGTCCTTCACGGTCGGACCGGACAGGTACTCGGCGCCGCCGGTGGAGACCTGCACGATGCCGTCGCTGCCCGCCTCGGCGAAACCGCGGATGGCGCCGTTGAGGGTCTGCGAGCTGGAGACGTTGATCGCGGGGTAGGCGAACGAGCCGGACTTGGCGCGGTCGAGCATCTCCGCGTAGACCTCGGGCGTGGCGATGGGCATGTCTGTCCCTTCCTCCTTCGTGGGTCGCCGGGCGCGGACCTGCTCACGGGGGGTGCAGGGCGCCGGCAGTGCTGCTCGCCGTCGAGCGTTCCGGGAGCCGATCCTTCCACGCCCGGCGGGGGTGGTCACTCCATGCGGTCGGCGAGCGAGCGGCAGGCGACCTGCACCGGGTCGAGCGTGGGGGAGAACGGCGGGGCGTAGGCCAGGTCGAGGGTCGCGACCTCCGCCACGGTCATGCCGTGCCACAGCGCGGTCGCGGCGACGTCGATCCGCTTGCCGGCGCCCCTGCCGCCGACGATCTGGCAGCCCAGCAGGCGGCCGGTCCCCCGCTCAGCCATCACCCACACCGTCATCGGGTCGGCCTCGGGCATGTAGCCCGCGGCGGTGGTGGACTCCAGGGTCCGCTCCACGACGTCGAGGCCCGCGGCCTGCGCCCACTCCCGCAGCAGCCCCGCCCGGGCCACCTCCGCGTCGCCGGCTCGGGTGATCGCGGTGCCGACGATCCCGGGGAAGCATGCGCTACCGCCCCCGAGGTTCGTGCCCGCGACCCGGCCGGCCTTCGTGGCGTGTGTGCCCAGCGGCACGTACCAGGACGACGCGAGCACGCGGTCCCAGACCTCGCAGCAGTCCCCGGCGGCCCAGACCCCGTCCGCGAGGCGCTGGGTGTCGTCGGGTGTCAGGCCGCCCCGCTCCCCGACCCCGATCCCCGCCCCCGTCGCCAGGGCGGTGCGCGGCCGCACGCCCACGCCGAGGGCGACGACGTCGGCGCGCAGCTCGCGGCCACCGACGCAGGCCGCCCGCACCACCGGCTCGCCGGCCTCGGTCCCGCCCTCGAGCCCGGTCACCTCGGTGCCCGTGACCACCTCGACCCCGATCTTCTCCAGCCCCCGACGCACCAGGGCACCCATCGCCGGCTCGAACGACGCCGCCATCGGCTCGGCGCTCCGCGTCGCGAGCAGCGTGCGGATGCCGCGCCGGGCGAACGCCTCCGCGACCTCGACCCCGATGTACCCGCCGCCGACGACCAGGGCGCACTCCGGCCCGCGACGCTCCAGGGCCTCGACCCAGCGCCGCCCGTCCTCCAGCGTCTTCACCGGGTGCACGCCCTCGATCCCGTGCGCCCACTCCGGCACGAGGGCCTGCGCCCCGGTCGCCAGCAGCACGTCGTCGTAGCCGAGGTCGTACTCGCGCCCGCTGGCGAGCTCGCGGACACCGACCCGGCCCGCCTGCCGGTCGAGGCCGACCACCTCGTGGCCGAGCCGCAGGTCGACCCCGCGGGCGCGGTGCTCAGCGGCGGTGCGCGCGACGAGCGAGCCGCCGTCCGCGACGTCGCCCGCCATCCAGTAGGGCAGGCCGCAGGCGCTGTAGGACGTGTCGGTCGTCGACTCCAGGGCGACGACCTCCAGGTCGCGACCGGTGCGCTCGGCCGTGCGCAGGGCCTGGGCCGCCGCGCTCATGCCGGCCGCGTCCGCACCCACCACCACGAGTCGACTGCGTGCCATCCGGGCATCCTGCCCCACCGGACGGAGCACCCGGGCCCGTACCGTCTGCGGCGTGAAACAGCCCGGGGGAGCCCCGTCGACCACGCGCCGCACCGCCCGTGCACCCCTGGACGTCGTCCGCGGTCTGCTGATCGGCGGAGCGGAGATCGTGCCCGGCGTCAGCGGCGGCACGATCGCGCTGGTCACCGGCGTGTACGAGACCCTGATCGGCTCCGCGGGGCACGCGGTCAACGGGGTGCGACTCGTCGCCACGGGCCGCCGCCGGGATGTCCGCGGCGAGCTCGCCCGGGTCCGCTGGGGGGTCGTGCTGCCGGTGCTCGCCGGGATGGCTACGGCGGTGCTGGTCGGTGCGGCGCTGCTGGAGCCGCTGCTCGAGGCGGAGCCGGTGGGCGCCCGGGCGGTGTTCGCCGGCCTGATCCTGGCGTCCCTCGTGGTGCCCTACCGGATGGTGGGCAGCTGGAGCGCCGGGCTCGCACTGCTCGCCGCGCTCGCGGCGGCCGCGGCGTTCGTGCTCACCGGACTGCCGCCCGCGTCGGTCTCCGACCCAGCGCTCCCCCTGGTCGCCGCGGCCGCAGCGGTCGCGGTCTGCGCCCTCGTGCTCCCCGGGGTCTCCGGGTCGTTCCTGCTGCTGAGCGTCGGGCTCTACGACGCCACGATCGCGGCGGTCAACGACCGCGACCCCGCCTACCTGGCGGCGTTCGCCGCCGGTGCCGTCATCGGCCTCTCGCTCTTCGTCAAGCTGTTGCAGCACCTGCTCGAGACGCACCGCTCGGCGACGCTGGCGGTCATGACCGGGCTGATGCTCGGGTCGCTGCGGGCGCTGTGGCCCTGGCAGACGGAGGACCGCGACCTGCTGGCCGCGGGCGACGACGTGGCCGTCGTGCTCGCCCTCGTGCTCGCCGGGGCCGGGGTGGTGGTGGTGCTCCTGCTGGCCGAGGCCGGGCTGACGGCGCGCTCGCAGGCGCCGTCCTCCGACGGGTCGTGACACAGCGCGACAGTTGCACAGCGCTGTGCAGTAACTCTTGGTGACCGGTTGTCACCCCCACCTTTGGGGCAGGTGAGTCCCGGCGAACGCCCGACCCCGCCCGCCGCCAGTCGCCACCATCGTGAGCAGGGACGGGTGGGGGCACCCGCTGCGCGGCGGAGGAGCGGTGATGATCGAGGTCAGGCTGTTGGGGCGGGTCGGGGTGGACACCCCGAGGGGGCTGCTGTCCGGACCCGACCTCGGGGGCGGCCGGCCGCGTCAGGTGCTCGCTGCCGTGGCGTTGGCCGAGGGCGGGGTGGTGAGCAAGAGCAGGCTCGTCGAGAAGATCTGGGGTGACACTGCGTCACCTCGGGTCGTGGCGACCCTCGAGACGTACGTCAGCGTGCTCCGCCGCAGCATCGACCCGAGCGGGCGGGGTCGCGCCAGTGCGGTGCGCACGGTGCCGGGTGGCTACCTGCTCGACCCGGCGCTCGCCACGACCGACCTGGCGCGGTTCCGCAGCGAGGTGCGCGACGCCCGCGGTCACGACGCCGGGGAGCAGCACCGCCGGCTGGAGGCCGCGCTCGCCCTGCACCGCGGACCCGTCGCCGACGGTGAGACCGCGCCCTGGCTCGACGAGGTCCGCGCGGAGGTCGCCCGAGAGGCCGACGCCTGCCGCGTGACCGCCGCCGTGGCCGCGACCGCTGTCGGCCGCCACGAGCAGGCCATCGACCTCGCCGGCACGGCGGTGGCGTCGGACCCGATCGACGAGACCCCGCGCGCGGCACTGCTGCGGGCCCTGCTCGCGGCCGGCCGTCCCTGCGACGCGCTGCGCAGCTACGAGGACGCCCGCCGCGTGCTCTCCCGAGAGCTCGGGTGCTCGCCGGGACCGCAGCTGCGTGCCCTGCACGGGGAGGCGCTGCGGGCCGTCAGCACGTCGGACGACGACCTGGCTGACCTGCTGGGCGCGGTGATGCGCCTGCACGACGCCGCCGCGCGCCGTCTCCCGCTGCAGCGGGGCGCCGGCCTGGCCGCGGACCAGCGGCTCGTCGAGCGGCTGCTCTCCGTCACCGACGGTCGCCCCCGGCTCGTCCGGACCGGTTGAGGTCACGGTCGGTGGGGTGACGCGGGCGCGGTATTCGCCAAACCGCTGGCGCGTCACGCCCCGCTGCCGCATCCTCGGTGCGGAGGGGGGAACGGACCGGTGGAGGACTCAGGTGTGGACGCGACGCGCGTGCTCGTGGTCGACGACCACACCACGTTCGCCGAGCTGCTGCGCGCCGCCCTGGACCGTGAGCCGGACCTGGTCGGCGTCGGCCACGCGACCTCGGTACAGGACGCCGTCCTGCGCTGCCGCGAGCTGGCCCCGGACGTCGTCCTGATGGACGTCCAGCTCGGCGACGGGGACGGGATCGCCGCGACGCGCACGCTGCTGGCCGAGCACCCCGCGCTGCGCGTCGTCGTGCTGACCGCCGACACACGCCCGGAGCTGGCCGTCGAGGCCACCGACGCCGGCGCACGGGCCTTCCTGCCGAAGGACGGCGCCCTGCGCACGCTGCTCGAGACGCTCCGGGCCGTCCGCGACGACCAGGACGACCCGTCGGTCGACGGCCTCACGCCCGGCACCGGCCCCCCGGGCCGCTGGCGGCCCGTGGTGCCCCCGCCGCGACTTCCCCGAGAGGGGGGGCAGCCGCGGCGGCCTCCGCTCACCGAGCGCGAGACCGAGGTGCTCACCCTCCTGGGCCGTGGCCTGGACGTGCGAGCCATCTCGCGCCAGCTCGGCATCACGCCGCACACCGGACGCGGCTACGTGAAGTCGCTGCTGCGCAAGCTCGACGCCCACACCCAGCTCGAGGCCGTCGTGACGGCGACGCGTCTCGGCCTGCTGCGCCTCGAGCAGGACCGGTGACGACGACGGCCGCGGGCGGTCGCACCGCCGCGGAGTCGTCGACCTCGCCCGGCCCGGTCCGCCGGCTCGCCGGTCCGCGGACGGGGGGCGCCACCGAGGGCCGCGTCGTGCGCCGCGCGGTCGTGCGCTTCGCGGTGGTCGGCGGTCTGTCGATGCTGCTCGTCGCCGTCCCGGCGGTGCTGGCGATCCGGGCGATCGCGCGGGACCACGCCGTCGAGCGGGGGGCGCTGAACGGCATGCTCTGGGCGTCCACGACGCTGGCGCCGCTGGTGGACAACGACGTTCTCGCCGGGCGCCCCGGCGCCGCGGCAGGGCTCGACGCGGCGGTGCGCCGGCGCCAGACGGTGCGCGAGGTCGTCCGGGTCAAGGTGTGGGCCGACGACGGCCGGATCGTGTACTCCGACGAGGAGCGGCTCGTCGGGCGGACCTTCGCCGCCACCGAGGCGGTGCAGGAGGCCCGTAGCAGCGGCGTCGCGGTGGCGGAGTTCGACTCTGCGGAGTCCGACGAGAACGTCTTCGAGCCCGGCGGGGAGCGCTTCATCGAGGTGTACGCGCCGGTGACGGCGGCGTCCGGCGACGAGCTCGTCTTCGAGGTGTACTACCCCGACGACGGCGTCGTCGCCGAGGAGCGCGAGCTGCTGCTGTCGGTGGTCCCGGTGGCGCTCGTCGCGCTGCTGCTGCTGCAGCTCGCGCAGCTGCCGTCGGCACTCGTGATGGCCCGCCGGATCGAACGGGACGAGGCCGCCAGGCGCCGGCTCGTCGAGCAGTCCGCCGCGGCCTCGGACCTCGAACGGCGGCGCGTCGCCCGCGACCTGCACGACGAGGTGATCCAGGACCTGGCGGGCGTGGGGTACACCCTGGAGTCGCTCGCCGACCGCGTGCCGGGCGAGAACGGCGTGCAGCTCGCTCGCGCACGGGACATCGCACAGCGCGACGTCGAGCTGTTGCGGGACATGCTCACCGAGATCTACCCGGCCGACCTCGACGACCTGGGGCTCGCGGGGGCCGTGGAGCTCCACGCCGCTCCGCTGCGGCAGCAGGGCACGCAGGTGCGCGTCCGCGTGCCCCGCGAGGTGCGGCTCGACCGCACGGCCTCGACGCTGCTGTACCGGGTGGCCCGTGAGGCCCTGACGAACGTCGACAAGCACGCCGCGGCAACCCGCGTCGACGTCGTGCTCGAAGTGGGGCCCAGGGCAGCGGTTCTCACCGTCTCCGACGACGGCGCGGGCTTCGACACCGCCGTCCCGCGGGCTCCCGGCCACGTCGGTCTCTCGCTGGTGCGTGACACCGTCCGCGAGGCCGGCGGCGAGCTCACGCTGACGTCCGTGCCGGGCCACGGCACGAGCGTCGTGGCCTCTCTCCCGCTGGCCTGAGCGGCATCCGCGCGGCGTCCGGCCGCCGGACCTGCAGCGTCGGGCGCGGCCCCCGCAGGCGGGGGGCCGAGGTCCGGACATGACCCTCCGTGGTTCTCATGCCCATCTTAGTCGCTTCACACGTTCTTCTGAGTCGGGGCAGCAAGGTTTCCCCAACCTCCGCGCGACAGCCTCTGCACACGAGGGTCATGTCGTATGAGGGGTAGCGGCCATGCAGATCACGCGGCGCGACGCACTGAAGACCTCCGGCCTGGCCGGGCTGGTGGCGGCCGGGCTGGTCGTCCCGCTCGGAGGTCGGGGGGTCCAGGCCAGCGAGGCCAGCGACCTGCGGTCGGCGAACTTCCCGCCGCGGTACCAGAACGCCTTCCAGCGGCCCCCAGAGCTCGAGCCCTACCGGTGGACCCGCGACACCGACGGCACGCCACGCGCCTGGTACTCCCTCACCGAGCGGCAGTCCAGCGCGCAGATCCTGCCGGGCCTGACCACGCCGATCTGGGGCTACAACGGCATCTTCCCCGGGCCGACCATCAAGGTCGAGCAGGGCACCCGTGTGCGGCTCCGCGTCCGCAACGAGCTGCCGGTCTCCCACCCGGACTTCGGCACCCCGATGAACACGTCGGTGCACCTGCACGGGTCGGCCTCGCTGCCGCAGTACGACGGGTACGCCAGCGACATCACGCGCCCGTCGGCCTACAAGGACTACGACTTCCCCAACGTGCAGTCGGCGCGCACGCTCTGGTACCACGACCACGGCGTCGGCTACACCGCCCAGAACGTGTACGCCGGCATGGCAGCGCAGTACCACCTGCACGACCCGCGCGAGCGCGGGCTGCTGCCGCAGGGGGACTTCGACGTGCCGCTCGTGGTCTCCGACGCCATGTTCGCCCGTGACGGCCGCCTCGCCTACGACGACCGCAGCCAGTCCGGGCTGTGGGGGGACGTCATCCTCGTCAACGGGGTCGCCTGGCCGAAGATGAAGGTGCAGCGCCGCGTCTACCGCTTCCGCTGCCTCAACGCCTCCATCTCGCGGTCGTACAAGTTCAAGCTCAGCACCGGGGACCCGGTGACGATGGTCGCCACCGACGGCGGGCTGATGCCGAAGGCGCAGCGGACCCGTGCGTGGCGGCACGGCGGCGCGGAGCGCTACGAGTTCCTGGTCGACTTCTCGCAGTACCCGGCGGGCACGACGGTCGACATGCAGAACCGGAGCAACGACAACAACCGCGACTTCCAGCACACCAACAAGGTGATGCGCTTCGAGGTCACCGACGAGCCGGTGGACACGACCGACCCGACGTGGAACCGGATGCCGACGTCGCTGTACCCCGACAACGAGGTGATGGCCCTGCGGCCGGCGCAGTCCGTCAAGCGTCGCAACCTGCGCGTCGAGCGGTCTAACGGCAGCTGGATGATCAACGAGATGTCGTGGGCCGACGTGATCGCCAGTGGCTTCGAGAAGGTCGTGGCCGACCCGGAGCTGGGCGCCGTCGAGATCTGGGACCTGGAGAACAAGTCGGGCGGGTGGTTCCACCCGGTGCACATCCACCTCATCGACTTCCAGATCCTCAGCCGCAACGGGCGGAACCCGTTCTCCTACGAGCGCGGCCCCAAGGACGTGGCGTACATCGGGGAGAACGAGAAGGTCACGGTGCTCGCCAAGTTCGGCCCGCACCGCGGCCGGTACATGGTCCACTGCCACAACCTGCCCCACGAGGACCACGACATGATGGTCCAGTACTCGGTCGGCTGGAAGCCCGGACAACCGGACCCGAACCACCCCATCGACGCCGACCCGTCCCAGCCGCTCGGTGGCCGAGGCGACGACGACATCAACAGCGAGCGCTACCCCGACGCCGAGGACCTCTGACGACGCCGACGACGTCCCGGGCGGCCACCGGCCGACCCGGGACGAGCCGGCGCACCACCGCCGTCGTGGTGCTCGCGGTGCTCGTGGCCGTGCTGCTCGTGCGGGCCGTCGCCCTGACCCCGACCACCGTGGTCTCGGGCAGCATGGAACCCACCGTCGCCCAGGGGGCGACGGTGCTCGTCGACCGGGTCAGCCTGCGCGTCACCGGGTTGCGGCACGGCGACCTGGTGACGTTCTCCGAGCCGGGAACCGGCGACCCGACCCTCAAGCGGGTCGTCGGCCTGCCCGGCGACGTCGTGGCGATCGAGGACGCCGTGACGCTCGTGGACGACGAGCCCGTGGCCGAGCCCTACGTCGACCGGGACACGATCGACGGCCTCTACTACGGCCCGGTGGGCGTGCCGGCCGGGCACGTGCTGCTGCTCGGTGACCACCGCGAGGGGTCGATCGACTCCCGCGACTACGGACCGGTCCCGCTCGAGGACGTCACCGGCCGGGTCCTCTTCGGCTGGTCCTGGTGACAGGGCAACCCGCCAGACGCGCCGCAGCTTGGCCCGGCGGTCGAGCGCGTGAAGCGCCGCACCGGGCGCAAGCCCAGGACCGTGACCGCCGACCGGGGCTACGGCGAGAAGGGTGTCGAGGACAAGCTGCGCGAGGCAGGGGTGCGCCACGTCGTCATTTCCCGTAACGGCAAGCCCGGCAAGCCGAGGAACGAAGGCCCGCGTTCCGCAAGACGATCAAGTGGAGAACCGGCAGCGAGGGCCGGATCAGCAGCCTCAAGCGTGGCTACGGCTGGGATCGCACCCGCCTGGATGGCACCGAAGGAGCCCGGATCTGGACCGGACAGGCGGTCCTTGCCCACAACCTGGTCAAGATCGGGACCCCGGCCGGGTGATCCGAACTTGACCGAAGATCAGCAAGCTCCGGCCACGGTTGCCCGTCGACCTCGATCACCGGCTGGGACTTCTTCAGGTCGAAGTAGTTTAGATCCCGTGCACGAGTAGGACACGACGAGGGCCCCCGCCGGCAGCGCCGGCGGGGGCCCTCCCGCGTCCGGGCCGGAGGTGGCCGGGGCCCGGACGGACCGCTCGGGGTCAAGAATCCGTACGCCCGTGGACACGTCGTGCCCCAGGTTTGCCCAAGGTCGACCCCAGACTCTGCCGGCAGAGCGAGCACCCGGAGGCAGCTGTGGACACGACCCGACGCACCACGCTCCGCGCCACCGGCCTGGCAGGCCTCGTCGCCGCGGGGCTCGTCGTCCCGATCCAGGGCAGCGTCGGCGCTAAGGCCGCGAGCCGGCTCGCGGACCGCGACATGCCGCGCCCATACCGTGCGGCGTTCCGCCGACCGCCGGAGCTGACGCCCTACAGCGTGGCACGGCGGCCGGACGGCGACCGCGTGGCCCGGTTCGTGGTCACCGAACGGGCTGCGGTAGCGCAGATCCTGCCGCGGCTGCGCACGCCCGTCTACGGCTACGACGGGCTCGTGCCGGGCCCCACGATCTCTCGATCGACAGCGGTACGCGCGTGCGGCTCCGGGTACGCAACGACCTGCCGCAGCGCCACCAGTTCGGGCACGACTTCGACACGTCCACGCACCTGCACGGCTCGCCGTCCCGGCCGCAGTTCGACGGGTACGCCAGCGACCTGCGCCCGGTCCGCAGCTTCAAGGACTACGAGTACGACAACGACACCGGCGCCCGCACGATCTGGTACCACGACCACGCGGTGCACCACACCGCCGAGAACGCCTACTCCGGTCTCAGCGCGCACTACCACGTGCACGACGACCGGGAGCGCGAGCTGCTGCCGCAGGGTGCCTTCGACGTCTCGCTGATGGTCGCGGACATGATGTTCGCCGAGGACGGCCGGCTCGCCTACGACGACAACAGCACGTCGGGGCTGTTCGGCGACGTGATGCTCGTCAACGGCGTGCCGTGGCCCGCGATGCCGGTGCAGCGGCGCGTGTACCGCTTCCGGATGCTGAACGGCTGCATCTCCCGGTCGCTGCGGCCGCGGCTGAGCACCAGGGACCCGGTCACGATGGTCGCCACGGACGGCGGACTGATGCCGTCCGCGCAGCAGGTCGTCTCGTGGCGGCAG
>JBBRBF010000037.1:0-27589 GCA_038206105.1 Actinomycetales bacterium
TGCGCAGGACAGCGTGCGCGCTGGGGCTGGTGCTGGCGGTGGTCGGTCTCGGGGCCGCCCCGGCCACGGCGGCTCCCGGCACCCCGCAGCGCCCGGCAGGTCAGGTCGTCCCGTTCGTGCCGTCGGCCAACGGCGGCGACAACGGTTGGGGCAACTGCGGTCACAACTCCAGCGGGGGGCGGCCGCACAGCGACCCGAACCCACCGGGGCAACGGGGGGTACAAGAAGGGTGATGGCTGCGGCACCGCGTCCGACGCCGGTCCGGGCACGGGCGGCGGCACCGGCGTCACCGGCGGCGGCACCGGGGGCGACGTGCCCGACTGGGGTGACATCGACTTCAACTGACATACCTCACGAGCAGTTGGAGGCGGCCCCGGGCCGGTGCGACGCGCCGGCCCGGGGCGGGCCCGGGGCGGTGTGGCGAGGCGATGCGTGCTGCCCGAGGGACTAGGCTCGCGGCCGGCGACGACGCCACCACGCCCCCCGCACCCCAGCGTCAGGAGAACCCCGTGGCCAGCATCGAGGCCGTCGGCGCACGCGAGATCCTCGACTCGCGCGGCAACCCCACCGTCGAGGTCGAGGTCGCGCTCGACGACGGCACGGTCGCCCGCGCCGCGGTCCCGTCCGGGGCCTCGACCGGGGCGTTCGAGGCGGTGGAGCGCCGCGACGGTGACGCCGCCCGCTACCTCGGCAAGGGTGTGCAGGGCGCGGTGTCCGCCGTCCTCGACACCATCGGGCCGGAGCTCGTCGGGTTCGACGCGCACGAGCAGCGGATCGTCGACGCGGCCATGCTCGACCTCGACGGCACGGACAACAAGGCGGACCTCGGCGCCAACGCCATCCTGGGGGTCTCGCTCGCGGTCGCACGCGCGGCGGCGGAGTCCGCGCGGCTGCCCCTGTTCCGCTACGTGGGCGGGCCGAACGCGCACGTGCTGCCGGTGCCGATGATGAACATCCTCAACGGCGGCGCCCACGCCGACTCCGGCGTCGACATCCAGGAGTTCATGGTCGCGCCGGTCGGGGCGAGCAGCTTCGGCGAGGCGCTGCGGTGGGGCGCGGAGGTCTACCACGCCCTGAAGTCGGTGCTGAAGGCCGGCGGCTACGCGACCGGGCTGGGCGACGAGGGGGGTTTCGCCCCGTCGCTGGCGAGCAACCGCGACGCCCTCGACCTCATCGGCACCGCCGTCGAGAAGGCCGGGTTCACGCTCGGCAGCGACATCGCCGTGGCGCTGGACGTCGCCGCCACCGAGCTCGTCGCCGACGGGTCGTACACGTTCGAGGGGCAGTCGCGCACCGCGGAGCAGATGGTCGAGTACTACGCCGGACTCGTCGACGCCTACCCGATGGTGAGCATCGAGGACCCGCTGTCGGAGGACGACTGGGAGGGCTGGTCGGCGATGACGGCGTCGCTCGGCTCCCGCGTGCAGATCGTGGGTGACGACCTGTTCGTCACCAACCCGACCCGGCTGCAGCGGGGGATCGACGAGCAGGCCGCGAACGCGCTGCTGGTCAAGGTGAACCAGATCGGCACGCTGACCGAGACCCTGGACGCCGTGTCGCTGGCCCACCGCAGCGGGTTCCGGTGCATGATGAGCCACCGCAGCGGCGAGACCGAGGACACCACCATCGCCGACCTGGCCGTGGCGACCGACTGCGGCCAGATCAAGACCGGTGCACCGGCGCGCAGCGAGCGGGTCGCCAAGTACAACCAGCTGCTGCGCATCGAGGAGGAGCTGGACGACGCGGCGCGCTACGCCGGAGCCGCCGCGTTCCCGCGCTCCGCCCGCTGACCGGACGACCAGCACAGGACCGGCAGCCCACGACCAGCCGGAGCCACCATCCGCAGCCGTCACCCGCAGGCAGGAGGACGCCGGTGAGCACCCGCCGACCGACCGCCCCGCGGGGCGGACAGACCGGTTCCCCCGGCCGCAGCGCGGCAGAGCGGCGCGGGCGGGCGTCGGTCCGCCGTCACGAGGCCGGGCCCGACCGCTCGCGACGCCCCGGGCCGGCGGCGCGGCCGCGGTCGCCCCGGGCCGAGGCACCCGCCCCGCCACGCGGGTTGTCGCGGCGCGCGGCCGTCCTGGCGGTGCTGCTGCTGGGGCTCGCCGCCGTCCTCGCCCCGTACCTGCGGGACTACGTCGAGCAGCGCGGGGAGCGGGCCGCCCTCGAGGCCGACGTCGCCCAGGCGGAGGAGGACGTCACGCGGCTGCAGCGCGAGCTCGACCGGTGGGACGACCCGGCGTACGTCGCCGCACAGGCGCGCGAGCGGCTCACCATGGTGATGCCGGGCGAGACCGGGTACGTGGTGCTCGACCTGCCCGAGCAGGACCGGCCCGACGACGCGGAGGACGCCGCACAGGCGGCCCCCGGCGGCGCGTGGTTCGGGGCGGTGTGGGAGTCCGTGCGCGTGGCCGGGGCGCAGCCGGTCGCCGGCGCCCCCTGACGTGGCGGTCGACGCTGCCGACGCACGTGTACTCGCCGCCCAGCTGGGCCGCCCGCCCCGGGGTGCCCGCGCAATCGCCCACCGGTGCCCGTGCGCGCTGCCCGACGTCGTCGAGACCGAACCACGGCTTGCGGACGGTACGCCCTTCCCCACCACGTACTACCTGACCTGCCCGCGTGCCGCGAGCGTGATCGGCACGCTGGAGGCGAGCGGGTTGATGCGCGAGATGACCCGGCGCCTCGCGGCGGACCCGGACCTGGCCGCCGGCCACCGCGCCGCCCACGAGGACTACCTCGCGCGCCGGCGACGGCTGGGGGAGGTCGCGGAGATCGACGGCGTCTCCGCCGGCGGCATGCCCGACCGGGTGAAGTGCCTGCACGTGCTCGTGGCGCACGCGCTGGCGGCCGGGCCGGGCGTGAGCCCGCTCGGCGACGAGGCCCTCGCGCTGCTGCCCGACTGGTCCGCCGCCGGCCCCTGCGTCCCCCCCGACACCCCACCCCCACCCCCCTCCCCCCGGTGATCATGCACCTCGGGTACGCCCCTCACGGTGATCATGCACCTCGGGTACGCCCCTCACCGTGATCATGCACCTCGGGTACGCCGTTTCGGGCCGCTTTCGCGGACGCCTCAGGGACGGACGAGGTCCAGCGGGTCCCGCGTGTCACCGAACCGCTGCCGCAGCACCCGGCGGGCGGCGTGCACCCCGCCCATCCCGTGCACGGCCGGCCCCGGCGGTGTCGACGCGGAGCACAGGTACACCCCGGCGAGCGGCGTCCGGTACGGGTCCCACCGTGGCACCGGTCGCATCACCATCTGCCACGGCGTCGGCGCGCCGGCGGCGATGTCACCGCCCACGTAGTTCGCGTTCTTGACCTCCTGGCCCGCAGCCGTGGTGACGTGCCGGGCCAGCACCCGGTCGCCGAAGCCGGGCGCGAACCGCTCGACCTGGGCCTGGACGGCGTCCCCGACGTCCCGCGTCGAGCCGTTGGGCACGTGGGCGTACGTCCAGAGCACCTGACCACCGTCCGGGGCGCGTCCGGGGTCGACGACGCCCGGCTGGACGGCGAGCACGTACGGCCGCTCCGCGTGCCGGCCGGCGGCGACCTCGGTCTCGGCGGCGAGCATCTCGGCGCGGGTGCCCCCGATGTGCAGCGTGGGTGAGGCCGCCAGGTCCGGCGCCTGCCACGGCACCGGGCCGGACAGCGCGAAGTCGACCTTGCAGGCCGCGCCGCCGTACCGGAAGGCGCGCAGCCAGCGGGCGTAGCCGGCGGGGAGCAGGTCGCCGGCGATGCGCAGCAGCCCGGCGGGGGCGACGTCCATCACGACCGCCCGCGTGCGCGGCAGCTCGGCCAGCGAGCGCACCTCGTGACCGGTCACGAGCCGCCCGCCGCGCCGCCGCAGCTCGGCCACCATCGCGTCGACGATGGCCTGGCTGCCGCCGCGCGGCAGCGGCCACCCGACGCCGTGGGCGAGCGCCGCCAGCATCATCCCGGTCCCCGACGGGCCGAGGGCCCGCTGCGGGGCGATCGCGTGGCTCGCCACCCCGGTGAACAGGGCCGGGGCCACGTCCTCGCGCCACCGCACGTTCCAGGCCGGGGACCCCTGCTCCATCACCCGCAGGCCGGCGCGCACGAGGGTGGGCAGGTCCGACGGGAGCGTGCGGTAGTCCGACATCAGCGTGTCGACCAGGCCCTCCCAGTGCCGGGACACCGGGCCGACGAGCGCGCGCCACGCGGGTCCGTCGGCGCCCAGGCCGTCGACGGTGCGGTCCAGGTCGCGCCACGCGACACCGGCGCGGCCGTCGTCCAGCGGCTGGGCGTAGGCGGCCTCGGGCTGGAGCATCTCCACGCCGCGCGCGGCCAGGTCGAACGCCCGGAAGAACGGCGACGCGACCCCGAGCGGGTGCACCGCCGAGCACACGTCGTGCCGGTAGCCGGACAGCTCCGGGTCGTCGTGTGTGCGGCTGCCTCCACCGAGGTCCGCGGCCGCCTCGTGCACCTCCACCTCGAGACCGGCCCCCGCGAGCACCAGTGCCGCTGCCAGGCCGTTGGGGCCGGAGCCGACCACGACCGCGTCTACCGAGTCCGCCACAGCCGTGATGCTGCCACCCCGGCCGCGGACCCGCCCGGCGTCGGTCGTGCGCGCACGGTCCGGTGACGGCCTCAGCCCTCGAGCAGCGCCTTCAACCGCGCGAGGTCCTTGCGGGTCGCGCGGCGTACCGCGATACCCATCACGGGACCCAGCAGCCTGGAGAACCTCTGTGGCGCACCGCGGTTGCGCAGGCTCATCCGGGTCGCCCCGGGATCGACGGACTCCCACGTGTAGGTGGTCTCCATCGGGAACGGGCGCCACTCGACGGAGCAGATGTTCGCGTACCAGCGGGGGGCGTTCGCCGGGTCCCCGGCGAACGCGGCGACGACGTCCCGCGGCCGGCGGACGACGGTGCGCACCTCGACGTCGACACCCATCCCGGCCTTCCCTCCGCCCCTGGCCCTGACGGCACATGCTCCTCCGGGGTGGTCCTCGTCCGCCATGACGCCGGGACGCCGTCCGCGCTGGGCGCCGCGGCGGGTCTGCCACAGTGCCGCCCATGACGCGCGTGGCGGCCGTGGACTGCGGCACGAACTCGATCCGGCTGCTGGTCGCCGACGTCGACCCGGTCGCCGGCACCCTCACCGACCTCGACCGCCGGATGGAGGTCGTGCGGCTCGGTCAGGACGTCGACCGCACCGGCCGGATCGCCCCTGAGGCGCTCGCTCGCACCCTGGCGGCGACGGCCCGCTATGCCGACGTGGTCCGCGACCTCGGCGCCGAGCGGGTGCGGTTCGTGGCGACGTCCGCCAGCCGGGACGCCGAGAACGCCGACGCCCTGGTGGCCGGGGTCCGTGACCTGCTCGGCGTCGAGCCGGAGGTCGTCACCGGCGACGAGGAGGCCACGCTGTCGTTCGCGGGTGCCACCCGCGAGCTGCAGGCCGACCACCCGGCGCCGTTCTGCGTCGTCGACCTCGGCGGCGGGTCGACGGAGGTCGTGCTGGGCTCCGCGGACGTCGACGCGGCGCTCTCGGTGGACGTCGGGTGCGTGCGGATCACCGAGCGCCACCTGCACGCCGACCCACCGACCGCGGCGCAGGCCGCGGCCGCCACCGCCGACGTCGACGCCGCCCTGGACCGCGTGGCGGGCGCCGTGGACCTCGGTCGCACCGCGACCCTCGTCGGGTTGGCCGGAACCGTCACGACCATCACCGCCCACGCCCTGGGCCTGGAGGTCTACGACAGCGACCGGCTGCACCGGGCCGTGCTCGGTGTGGACGCCGTCCTGGCGTCCTGCGACGACCTGCTCGCGATGCCCCGGGAGCGCCGCGCGGCGCTCGGCTTCATGCACCCCGGCCGGGTCGACGTGATCGGCGGCGGCGCGCTCGTGTGGGGCCGGGTCGTGGCGCGTGTCGCGGCCGCCGCCGGGATCGGCGAGGTCCTCACCAGCGAGCACGACATCCTCGACGGGCTCGCCTGGTCGCTGGCGCGATGACGGACCGGCCCCACCCGCTCACGGGGCAGCGGTTCGCGTCACCGGTCCCGCCCGGCACCGGCTGGCCCGGGGACGGCGCGACGCCGCGCACCCGCGTGGCGCATGAGGTCGCGGACGTCGCGGCGCTTGCCCCCTCCGCCCGCTCGCTGCCCGTGCTGGACGCCCGCGTGTCGGTGTGCCGGGCCTGCCCCCGCCTCGTCGCCTGGCGCGAGGAGGTCGCCGCCACACGCCGCCGCGCCTACGACGCCGAGCCCTACTGGGGGAGGCCTGTGACGGGTTTCGGGGACCCGGCCGCACCGCTGCTGCTCGTCGGGCTCGCCCCCGCCGCCCACGGCGGCAACCGCACCGGCCGGGTGTTCACCGGCGACCGGTCGGGCGACTGGGTCTTCGCGGCCCTGCACCGTGCGGGGCTGGCCTCGCAGCCCGAGAGCGTCCACGCCGGTGACGGCCTGGCCCTGCGCGGAGCCCGGATCGCGGCCGCCGTCCGGTGCGCCCCGCCGGGCAACGCGCCGTCGCCCGTCGAGCGGGACGCCTGCGCGCCGTGGCTGGACCGTGAGGTGACACTGGTGCGGCCGCGCGTGCTGCTCGCGCTCGGTGGGTTCGGCTTCGACGCCTGCCTGGCCACCGGCCGCCGGCTCGGGTGGGCCGTGCCCTCACCCCGGCCCCGCTTCGGTCACGGCGCCGAGGCGGTGCTGCACCGCGGCCGGGGCGACGACGTCCATCTGCTCGCCAGCTACCACGTCAGCCAGCAGAACACCTTCACGGGCCGGCTCACCGAGGCCATGCTCGACGCCGTGATCGACCGCGCCCGTGCGCTGGCCGGGCTAGCCTCGACCGGCGGCGGCACGATCCCCTAGGCCGACGGCCACGCCGCTGCGACCGGCCCCCGTAGCCCAACCGGCAGAGGCAGGCGCCTTAAAAGCGCCACAGTGCGGGTTCGAACCCCGCCGGGGGCACTGCCCGGGACGTGGCAGCGGCACCGCCGCGGTCAGGGCAGCGTCGGCAGCCCGGCGTCGTCCAGCGGGAACCCGGGGTTGTGCGCGACCTCCCAGACGTGGCCGTCGGGGTCGATGACGTGCCCGGAGTACCCGCCCCAGGGCGTCGCGACGGGCCCGGCGAGCACGGAGCCGCCGGCTTCGGCCCACTCGCGGACGGCGGAGTCCACCTCGGCGGGTGACGCGACGTTCAGCGCGAGGACCACGCCGGCGGGTCGGTTCCCGCCCGGTGCTGTGGCCCGGTTCAGGTCGGTCGCCTGGTCCGCGGCCCCGTAGAGCGCCAGGCGGGCACCGGCGGTCCGCAGGAAGGCGACCGTGCCGGGCACCGACGCGGCCGAGGTCTCCCAGCCCAGGCGGGCGTAGAACGCCACCGCGGCGGCGACGTCCGACACGGCGAGTGTGACGAGCGAGACACGAGCCGGTACGGGCACGGGCCACCTCCGTGGTGCGGGAACGTCCGGGAGCCGTCACGCATTACGGTAGTGGGAGCGCGGAGCGGCGAGCGCCGCACCGCACGACGGAGGGATCTCATGGAGAGCAAGAACCCGGTCTTCAGCCGGACGCCCGAGTTCAACGGACGTGGTGGCTACGCCGGATTCGACGGCCGCGGTGCGAGCCGCGCGCCGTCCTACGGCTCGGCCGGCACGGCCACGACCGACGCCGCGAGCGCCGGCCGGCTCGAGGAGATGTACGGCCGTCCCGCGGCGACGCCCGCCGACACCGGGCGGATGACCTACGACGACGTCGTGATGAAGACGGCCGCCATCTTCGGCGTGCTGCTGCTCACGGCGGTGCCGACGTGGCTGCTCGCGCCGACGCTGGCCTTCCCCGCGATGATCGTCGGGCTCGTGCTGGGGCTGGTGAATGCCTTCAAGAAGGAGCCCAGCCCGGTCCTGATCCTGGCCTACGCCGCCGTGCAGGGTGTGTTCCTCGGCGGCATCAGCGCCATCTTCGAGTCGGCGTACTCCGGCATCGTGCTGCAGGCCGTGCTCGCCACGGTCACCACGTTCGGCGCCATGCTCATGCTCTACAAGAGCGGCCGGATCCGGGTCACGCCGAAGTTCCAGCGGATCATGATGATCGCGGTGCTCGGGTACGCGGGCTTCATCATCGTCAGCCTCGTGGCGCAGCTGGCGTTCGGGATGGACTCGTTCCGCTCCGGGCCGCTCGGCCTGCTCATCGGTGCGGTCGGCGCCACGCTCGCCGCGCTGATGCTCACCCTCGACTTCGACTTCATCGAGAAGGGCGTCAAGGCCGGGATCCCCGCGAAGTACGCCTGGACGGCGGCATTCGGCCTGGCTGTGACGCTGATCTGGCTCTACATCGAGTTCCTGCGGATCATCGCGATCCTGCGCGGCGGCGACTGACCTTCGCTGCGGCGACCCCGTCCGGGCCGCGACCCTCTCGCCGGGGTCGCGGCCCGCTCGCGTCCCCCCACCCCCCGGTGATCAAGGACGCCGCGCGCGCGAACCCGCGGTGATCAAGGAACCCCTACACGCGAACTCACGGTGATCAAGGAACTCGCGCATGCGGGCGATGCATGAGCGGCACGGCGTCCTTGATCACGGGGGGTTGGGTGGCGCGGCGTCCTTGATCACCGGGGTCAGCCGCGGCCGCCGGCGATCAGCGCAGCGGCGGGGGAGCGCTGCAGCCGCAGCATCGCCACCACCCCGAGGGCCGGCCCGGGTGCCAGCAGCGCGAACGCCCAGGCCCAGCCGGCGGCGTCGCGCACCACCGGGACGAGGTAGATCGTCAGCACGGACAGGGTGAACCCGGCGGCGAGCTGCAGCGTCACGGCGGTGCCGACGTAGCGCTGGTCACCAGCCTCGGTCACGACGGCCGAGAACTGCGCCGAGTCGGCGATCACCCAGAACCCCCAGAAGCCGCCGAGCGCGACGACGAGCCAGAACGGCCCGGCCTCCGCGAGCCCGATCACGAGGGCCGTGGCTCCCGAGCAGGTCATCGCGAGGACGGTGAGCCGGGTGCGGCCCCACCGGTCACCGAGCACGCCCCCGACGGCGCACCCCGCCGCCCCGACGGCGATCACCGCGAAGGTGAGCAGCGACGCCGTGCGGGGACCGCCGTCCCCGGTGGCCGCCACCACGTCGGCCGCGAAGACCGCGAACCAGGCCCACATCGCGTACAGCTCCCACATGTGCCCGAAGTAGCCGAGCGTCGCGAGCCGGACGGCGGGCTCGGCGAACGCCCGACGGGCCTGCCGCGGGTCGAACACCGCACGGGGGAAGGGGTACGGCCCCTCGTGCCAGGCGAGCGCCGCGAGCAGACCGCCCGCGAGCGTGAGCAGGCTGGTCGCGGCGATCACCGGCTGCCAGGCCAGTCCTCCGAGGCCGTTGACGAGGTGCGGCGTGGCCGAGCCCACCGTCAGCGCACCGACGAGGACGCCGAGCGCGACGCCGCGACCCGCACGGAACCAGGTCGCGATCGCCTTCAGGGCCGGCGGGTAGACCAGCGCGAGCGCGGCCCCGGTCGCCAGGCGCAGCAGGGCGGCGGGCGTCAGGGTGTCGACGAGCAGCAGGCCGGCGTTCGCGCCGCCGGCGAGCGCCGCCCCGGCCAGCAGCAGCCGGTGGGGCGGCACGAGGTCGGCGAGGTTCGCCGCCGCCGACCCGAGCGCGCCGAGCACGAACCCGACCTGCACCGCGATCGTCAGCAGTGCGGCACCGCCGGACCCGAGCCCCCACTCCTCGCGCAGCTGCGGCACGACCGCCGAGGCCGAGAACCACGTCGTCATCGCCAGCAGCACGGCGACCGAGAGGACGGCGAGGGCCCGCCAGCGGCCGGGCGGGTCGCCGTCCCCCGGGACGGCGGGGCTCTCGTGGGCGCCTGCCCGCCCGGCGCCTGCGGACGTGGCGGGGCTCACGGAGCCAGGAACCCGCGCAGGAGCGCTGCAGTTCCCTCGAGGTGCTCCTCCACCGCGGCACGGGCCGCGTCGGCGTCGCCTGCCAGCACCGCGCGCACGATGGCCTCGTGCTGGCTGTTGGTGTGCTGCAGGTTGTGCTCGAGCAGGGGGATCGCGGCAAGCAGGTCGTTGAGCCGGGCCCTGACCCCGCTCGCCGCGGCGAGCACCGACGGCGACGCGGTGAGCTCGGCCAGAGCGAGGTGCAGCGCGGTGTCGGCGGCGCGGTACCCGCTGGAATCGGTACCGGTGACGGCCGAGAGGCGGACGGCGAGGTAGGTGCGCTCGCTCGCCATCAGCGGTCGCCGGGCCGCGGCGGCCGCCGCACCGGGCTCGACGACGCCGCGCAGCACGAGCGCGTCGTCCAGGCGCGGGCCCATGTCCTGCGCGATCCGCCGGGCGTCGTCCTCGCTCGGCCGCGGCGGCTCCCACCGCACGAAGGTGCCGCCGGCCCTGCCGCGCCGCACCTCGACCACCCCGGCCTCGGCCAGGGCCCAGATCGCCTCCCGCAGCGTGACCCGCGAGACGCCGAGCTGCGGCGCGAGCTGGCGCTCAGCGGGGAGCCGCTCGTCGTAGCCGGCGACACCGAGCTTGATGGCATCGAGAAGGCGCTCCACCGTCTCCTCGAAGGCGTTGCCCTGCCGCACGGGGCGCAGCAGGGCGCGTTCGAGCAGCGGGCGTGGGCCCGGGACCGGTGCCGACGTCGTCATCCCCCTCGCACCGCCGTTCGTCGTGGGCCGCCTACTTCAGCTCGTGCTCCGCCGACTCGATGGCGGTGAACTCCTCCTCGGGCGCCGACGCGACCAGGTGGTGGCGGCTGTAGAACCAGAAGTAGGCCACGAAGGCGAGGAAGACGGCGGCGGTGATGCCGGCCGCACGCTCGTCGACGAAGAACGTCGCCACGACCGCGGCGCTCGCGAGCGCGAGGGCGATCCCCGTCGTCACCGTGCCGCCGGGAGTGCGGTAGGGGCGGGGCAGGTCCGGCTCGCGGCGGCGCAGCACGATGTGGCTCACCATCATGAGCACGTACGACACGGTCGCCCCGAAGACGGCGATGTTGATCATCAGGGCGCCGTCCTGGAACACCGACGCCAGCAGGAACCCGACCGTCCCCGGAACGAGCAGGGCCACCCACGGGGTCTTGCGGGTGCCGGTCAGTGCGAGGAAGCGCGGCAGGTAGCCGGCGCGGGAGAGGGCGAAGAGCTGGCGTGAGTACCCGAAGATGATGGAGAAGAAGCTCGCGACGAGACCGGCGAGGCCGACGTAGTTGACGAAGGTCGACATCCAGGTGTCCCCGCCGTAGGCCGCGCGCAGCGCCTCCGGCAGCGGGTTGTCGCTCGTGCGCACCGCCTCGGCGCCGGCGCCTCCCGGCGTCACGAAGAGGATGAACGCCGCGAAGACGAGGAGCGCCATCATCGCGCCGATGATGCCCTTGGGCATGTCCCGCGTCGGGTCGTGGGCCTCCTCGGCTGCGAGCGGCACACCCTCGACCGCGAGGAAGAACCAGATCCCGTACACGAACGCGGCGATGATGCCGGCGAAGCCGAACGGCAGGAACGCCGACGACCCCGTCGCGCTCGTGTCGACGGCGATGTCGGTCAGGTTGGCGGGGTCGAACTGGGGGATCATCGCGACGACGAAGAGCACGAGGGCGACGACGGCGACGCCGGTGATGACGAACATCACCTTGAGTGCCTCGCCGACCCCGTAGAGGTGGACCCCGACGAAGATGGCGTAGCAGGCGAGGTAGACCGGCCAGCCGCTCGTCAGCCCGAACAGCCCCAGCGCCTCGACGTAGCCGCCGATGAAGACCACGATCGCGGCGGGCGCGATCGCGTACTCGATGAGGATCGCGACCCCGGTCGCGAACCCCCCGAGGGGTCCCAGGGCGCGGCGCGCGAACCCGTACCCGGCCCCTGCCACGGGGATCGACGAGGCGAGCTCGGCGAGGCCGAAGACCATGCACGTGTACATGGTGGCCATCAGGACGGTCGCGACGAGCAGGCCGCCGAACCCGCCCTCGTTCAGCCCGAAGTTCCAGCCTGCGTAGTCACCGGAGATGACGTAGGCGATCCCGAGACCGGCCAGCAGCACCCAGCCGGCGGCGCCGCTCTTGAGCTGCCGCTTGTCGAGGTAGTCGTCCGAGACCTTCTGGTAGTCGACCCTGGACCTCTTGGTGGCCATCGGCGCTCCGTCCGTCGCGTGTCCCGCAAAGGGTCGTCACGCTCCCATTGGTTCGGTTTCCACTCAACTGGGCAGGACGAGCGGGTGTCAAGAGACCCCGGTTGCGGTGGGATGACGGTTGTGAGGCGTGGAGCCACGGCACGTCTCGGCTGCCCCAATGCACCAACGCCGTGCCATTGACAGCGCCCGAGCCGGGACCGAGAGTTGGCGCGGCGTCGTGACCTCCGTCGTCCGACCGGCGTCACACCGTTCCGCGAGCTGGAGGAAGCGATGAGCGAGCAGCAGGCCACTCGCGCGGGGATGCTCACCGTGGCGCAGCTCCGCGAGGCCGTCGACGACGGCCGGGTCGACACCGTCGTCCTGGGGTGCACCGACATGCAGGGCCGGATGCAGGGCAAGCGGCTCTACGCCCCCTACTTCATCGAGACCGTCCTCGAGGCGGACGCCGAGGGCTGCAACTACATCCTCGCCGTGGACGTGGAGATGAACACCGTCGAGGGCTACGCGATGACGTCGTGGGAGAGCGGCTACGGCGACTTCGTCATGCACCCGGACCTGTCGACGCTGCGGTGGATGCCGTGGCACCCCAAGACGGTCCTCGTGCTCGCGGACCTGCTGTGGGAGGACGGCTCGCCGGTCGTCGCCTCCCCGCGCCAGGTGCTGCAGCTCCAGCTCGACCGCCTCGCCGAGCGCGGCTGGACGGCGGTCGGGGCCACCGAGCTCGAGCTGGTGGTCTACCGGGACTCCTTCGAGCAGGCGTGGGACAAGCGCTACCGCGACCTCGTGCCGGCCAACCAGTACAACGTCGACTACTCCATCACCGGCACGTCCCGGGTCGAGCCGCTGATGCGCCGCGTGCGCAACGAGATGGCCGGGGCCGGGCTGTACCCGGAGTCGATGAAGGGCGAGTGCAACCTCGGCCAACACGAGCTCGGCTTCGTCTACGACCATGTGATGCGCACGTGCGACCAGCACGTGATCTACAAGACCGGGGCCAAGGAGATCGCGTCGCAGGAGGGCATGAGCCTGAGCTTCATGGCCAAGCCCAACGACCGCGAGGGCAACTCGTGCCACGTCCACCTGTCGGTGCGGGCCGAGGACGGTGTGCCCGTCATGGCGGACGGCGACGGCATGTCCGAGATGGGTCGGCAGTGGCTTGCCGGACTGCTCGCCGGGCTCCGGGAGCTGACGCTCCTCGCGGCCCCGAACATCAACTCCTACAAGCGTTTCGTCAAGGGCTCCTTCGCTCCGACGGCGATGCGGTGGGGGCAGGACAACCGCACCTGTGCGCTGCGGGTCGTCGGTCACGGCAAGGGCCTGCGCGTGGAGAACCGCGTCCCCGGCGGCGACGTGAACCCGTACCTCGCGTGCGCCGCGATCATCGCGTCGGGTCTGCGGGGCGTGGAGGAGAAGATGGAGCTGGAGGCCGAGACCACCGGCAACGCCTACGAGTCCGACGGCCCGTTCGTGCCGACGTCCCTCGGCGGTGCGGTCGAGCTGTGGCGCGACAGCCGCCTGGCGAAGGAGGCGTTCGGCGAGGAGGTCGTGGCGCACTACGCGAACATGGCGGACGTCGAGATCGCGGCCTTCGGTGCCGCTGTCACCGACTGGGAGCTGGTCCGGGGGTTCGAGCGGCTGTGACGACCACCGTCCACGAGGTGCTCGACCCGGCCACGGGTGAGAGCGTCACCAGCGTCGACCTGCTCGGCGTGGACCAGGTCGACGCGGCCGTCGAGCGCGCCGCACGCGCCCAGGTCGCGTGGGCCGCCCTCGCCCCGGCGGACCGCGGCCGGCTGCTGCGCCGTTTCTCGGACGTCGTGGACTCCCATGTCGAGGAGCTCGCCCGGCTCGAGGTGCGCAACGCCGGGCACACGATCACGAACGCGCGCGGCGAGGCCGGCAACGTGCGGGACGTGCTGGCCTACTACGCCGCCGGGCCCGAGCGCCTCCTCGGTCAGCAGATCCCGGTCGCCGGAGGCCTCGACGTCACGATCCACGAGCCGATGGGCGTGGTCGGGGTGATCGTGCCCTGGAACTTCCCGATGCCCATCGCCGGCTGGGGCTTCGCGCCGGCCCTGGCGGCCGGCAACGCGGTCGTGCTCAAGCCGGCCGAGCTCACGCCGCTCACCGCCGTCCGGATCGGGGAGCTCGCGCTGGAGGCGGGCCTGCCCGAGGGCCTGCTGCAGGTCCTGCCGGGCAAGGGCTCGGTGGTCGGGGAGCGGTTCGTGACGCACCCGCTGGTCCGCAAGGTCGCCTTCACCGGGTCCACTGCCGTGGGCACGCGCGTCATGGCCGGCTGTGCCGAGCAGGTCAAGCGGGTGACGCTCGAGCTCGGGGGCAAGAGCGCGAACGTCGTCTTCGCGGACGCCGACCTCGAGCGGGCGGCGGCGACCGCGCCCTACGGCGTGTTCGACAACGCGGGTCAGGACTGCTGCGCCCGCTCCCGGATCCTGGTGCAGCGCAGTGTCTACGACAGGTTCCTCGAGCTGCTCGAGCCCGCCGTCGCCGGGGTCCGCGTCGGCCCCCCGGGGGACGACGACGTGGAGATGGGGCCGCTGATCTCCGCCGCCCAGCGGGACGTCGTCAGCGGGTACGTCGACGCCGAGTCCGGGGCGGTCGCCTTCCGCGGCGACGCGCCGTCCGGGCCCGGCAACTGGTACCCGCCGACGGTGCTGCTCGCCGAGACCGGCCGGGAGCGCACCTGGCAGGAGGAGGTCTTCGGCCCCGTGGTCTCGGTGATGGCGTTCGATGACGAGGCGGACGCCGTCGCCAAGGCCAACGACACCGAGTACGGCCTGTCGGGGTCGATCTGGACCCGCGACGTCGGCCGCGCCCTGCGCGTCTCACGGGGGATCGCCGCCGGTAACCTCTCGGTGAACTCGCACTCCGCCGTCCGCTACTCGACCCCCTTCGGGGGGTTCAAGCGCTCGGGACTGGGCCGCGAGCTCGGGCCGCAGGCCGTGGAGCACTTCACGGAGACGAAGAACGTCTTCGTGGCCACGGACTGAGGCCGCCCAGCGGGCCCCGCGGCCCGCCTCGTCTGCACCGCACACCCGGTGCGCCGGCACGCGCGGCGCACGGACCGACCCCGAGGGAGCCAGCGTGGGCACCTGCTCGCGACTCACCGACCGGGTGGCCGTCGTCACCGGCGGCGCCGGAGGCATCGGCGCCGCAGCGTGCCGTCGGCTCGCCGACGAGGGCGCGCGCGTCGTCGTCTCCGACGTCGACTCGAGCACCGGCAAGGCGCTGGCCGCCGAGCTCGGTGGGATGTTCGTCCGCTGCAACGTGGCGGACGCCGACGACGTGGCCGCCCTGTTCGCGGCGGCGCACGAGCGGTACGGCCGGATCGACGTCTCGCTGCACAACGCGGGCATCAACCCGCCCGCCGACGGCACGATCCTCGAGACCGACCTGGAGACCTGGCGCCACGTGCAGGAGGTCAACCTGACCTCGATGTACCTGTGCTGCCGCACGGTGGTCCCGTACATGCGCGAGCAGGGGTCGGGGTCGATCGTCAACGTCGCCTCGTTCGTCGCGGTGATGGGTGCCGCGACGTCCCAGATCTCGTACTCGGCGTCCAAGGGCGCAGTGCTGTCCATGACGCGCGAGATGGGCGTGCAGCTCGCGCGCGAGGGCATCCGCGTGAACGCGCTCTGCCCGGGGCCGGTCGACACGCCGCTGCTGCGGGACCTGTTCGCGTCCGACCCCGAGCGCGCGCAGCGCCGTCTGGTGCACGTGCCGATGGGCCGGTTCGGCACCCCCGAGGAGATGGCCGCCGCCGTCGCGTTCCTGGCCAGCGACGACTCCTCCTTCATGACCGCGTCGACGTTCCTCGTGGACGGCGGCATCTCCGGCGCCTACGTCACGCCGCTGTGAGCGGCGGTCGCCCCGGGAGCAGGCCCGTCGTCGGCATCTCGGCCTACAGCGAGCCGGCCCGGTTCCGGGTCTGGGACACCGAGGCCGTGCTCGTGCCGCGCGCGTACACCGACCAGGTCGCCGCGGCGGGCGGTGTGCCGGTGGTGCTGCCGCCCATCGCCGACCTGTTGCCGGAGATGCTCGCCCGGGTCGACGCCGTCGTGCTCGCCGGCGG
The DNA here is from genome assembly GCA_038206105.1 of Actinomycetales bacterium. Classification (GTDB taxonomy): domain Bacteria; phylum Actinomycetota; class Actinomycetes; order Actinomycetales; family JBBRBF01; genus JBBRBF01. The sequence continues at coordinate 16,153 of JBBRBF010000037.1, forward strand.
TCCTGACGTCGACCCGTCCCGGTACGGCGCGCGACCGCACGTCGCGACCGGCCCCCCGCCGGTGCAGCGGGACGCCGCGGAGGTGGCAGCGATCGAGGTCGTCACCGACGAGGCGTCTCCGCTCCCGGTGCTCGCCGTGTGCCGCGGCATGCAGCTGCTGAACACCACCCGCGGCGGCACGCTGCGCCAGCACCTGCCCGACGACCTCGGCCACACCGGGCACGCTCCGGCGCCGGGGGAGTACGGCACCCACGCGGTGCGGGTCGCGTCGGGCACCGCTCTGGCCGCCGCGGTCGCGGCCGGGTCGCTCGACGTCCCGAGCTACCACCACCAGGGGATCGGGGACCTCGGACGGGGTCTGGTCGCGACCGCATGGGCGGACGACGGCACGGTCGAGGCGCTGGAGGACCCTGCCCTGCCCTTCTGCATCGGGGTGCAGTGGCACCCGGAGGTGGGCGCCGACCCGTCGCTGTTCCGTGCCCTGGTCGCCGCCGCCACCCCCCGGTGATCATGCATGTCGGGTCCCGTCCCGGCGGGGATCAGGGGGTCCGGTGCCGGTGCGTAACCTGCGGGGGTGGCAGCGATCGGAGCGTCGCCGACCGGTGAGTCGATGGACGCCGCCGTGGAGCTGCGCCGCGTCACCGACCGGCTGTCGGGGCTGAGCCTGGAGCGGCTGGACCGGCCCGGGAGGGACGGGATCTCACCGGCCGGGCGCGCGCGCGTCGCCCTCCAGACCCTCGCCGACCGCGCCGCGGACGGTGAGGGCATCCCGCGACGGCGGGTGCCGGTGCTCGGTGCGCACGCGCTGACGGACCAGCTGCAGGTGCTTGCCCGGGACGCGCTGGAGGCGACCGGACCGTCCGGGAGCGACGACATCGCGGTTGTGCTGGCGGGACTCCGCCGGGCCATCTAGGGCGGGGTGCCCACTGTCGCCGGGTCGGCGGCGGGGGCTGCGAGGACGGGGACGGCTCTCGCCGCGTCAGAGGGCGCCGCTGTGCTGCGCCGCCGACTGCGGGTCGTGGAACACCCAGCCGCACGAGCAGTGCCAGACCGGGCCCTGCCCGACGAGCGGGAAGCCGGCTCGCAGCTGGTGCCTCGGCCACGCCTCGTGCTGGCCGGGCAGCCGCCCGGGGGCCGGCACCGTGGCCGTCGCGGTCGTGGAAGGAGTGGTCACCGTCCGGGTATCGGCCCGTCCGCGCTGCGACGTGAGCCACCCACGGGACCGAAGCACGTGATCACCGCGGGGGCGCGTACCCGAGGTGCATGATCACCGGGGGGATGCGTACCCGCGGTGCATGATCACCGAGGAGGGGGCGGTCAGCTGAGGCGCTCGTAGATGATCGCCATGCCCTGGCCACCGCCGACGCACATCGTCTCGAGGCCCAGCTGGCCGTCGTGCACCTGCAGGGCGTTGAGCAGCGTCGTGGTGATGCGGGCCCCGGTCATCCCGAAGGGGTGGCCGAGGGCGATGGCACCCCCGTGCACGTTGAGCTTGTCATGGTCGATGCCCAGGTCGGCGGCGCTCGGGAGCACCTGCGCGGCGAACGCCTCGTTGATCTCGACGAGGTCGATGTCGTCGATCGTCATGCCTGCCCTGGCGAGCGCCTGCTGGGACGCGGCCACCGGTCCGAGGCCCATGATCTCGGGCGACAGGGCCGACACGCCGGTGGACACGACGCGCGCCAGCGGCGTCAGCCCGAGGTCGCGGGCCTTGGTGTCACTCATCACGACGAGGGCCGCAGCGCCGTCGTTGAGGGGGCAGCAGTTGCCGGCCGTCACGGTGCCCTCGGGGCGGAAGACCGGCTTCAGCCCGGCGACGGAGTCGTAGGTGACGCCCGCGCGGGGGGAGTCGTCGGTGCTCACGACGGTCCCGTCCGGCGCGGTGACCGGGGTGATCTCGCGGGCGAAGACCCCGTTGGCCTGGGCCTTCTCGGCACGGTTCTGGCTCTCGACGCCCCACTCGTCCTGCTCGCGGCGGCCGATGCCCCGGCTGGTCGCGATGTTCTCGGCGGTCCGGCCCATCGCGACGTACACGTCGGGCAGGCCACCGTCCACCCGGGGGTCGCGCCACGTCTCGTTGGTCTCGGCGGTGGCGGCGGATCGTGCGCTGGCGTCGGCGAAGCGGGGGTTGAGCCACTCCTCGGTGCTCTGCCCGGCGCCGGCGAACGCGGCGTAGCGGGAGACCATCTCGACGCCGGCCGAGACGAAGGCGTCGCCCTCGCCCGCCTGGATGGCGTGGAAGGCCATCCGGGTCGTCTGCACGCTCGACGCGCAGAAGCGGTTGACGGTCGCCCCGGGCAGGTGGTCGTACCCGGCCAGGACCGCGACGACCCGCGCCATGTTGGCGCCGTGCTCGCCCCACGGCTCCGCGCAGCCGAGGTAGAGGTCGTCCAGGTCCCTCGGGGACAGCGCGGGCACCGTGTCGAGGACCGCCCTGACGATGGTCGTCGCCAGGTCGTCGGGGCGCACGTCCTTCAGCGACCCCTTGAACGCACGTCCGATCGGACTGCGCGTGGCGGCGACGACGACGGCCTCGGGCATGGGTTCCTCCTCGAACATGGTGCTGCTGTCGACGGCCAGGCTACCCGCCGGTAACTGCGCCGGCGCGCAGCGGGCCCCGTGGCGGGTGGGTCGGCCCGCCGGGCCCGGTGTCAGTCGTTCGCCGTCGCCTCGGCCGCGGCCGCCTCGGCTGCGGTGGTGACGTCTGTGGACGACGTGCCCCGCGCGAACGGCACCCGGGGCACACGCGGCACCTGGGGCAGCGGGGGCAGCGGGGGCAGCGGAGGCAGCCGGCGACGGCGCAGCAGCGTCGCCCAGCGCCCCCGGGGCCCGCGCTCGGCGCCGGCCAGGGCGGTTCCGGCGACCTCGGTGCCCGGCTCCTCGGCTGCGGCCACGGCGGCCTGCGCGACCGGCGCGAGGCCCTCGCCCCGGTGCAGGTCCGGGGCCCGCTCCGCGCCGCCGTCCGGCCAGTGACCGAGCGCCGCGAAGACGCTCGGCATCAGGGCGGCCGCGACGCGGGAGTAGCCGGTCGTGGACGGGTGGTACCGGTCGGCCGCGAACATCTCGTCCGGGCGGGCGCGGAAGTCCGGGCCCAGCAGGTCACCCAGGCTCACGGTCCGCCCGCCCGCCTCGACCACGGCGATGGTCTGCGCGGCGGCCAGCTCGCGGCTGGACCGCCGGGCGACCTGGCGCAGCGGTGGGGCGATCGGCTCGATCGTGCCGAGGTCAGGGCAGGTGCCCACCACCACCTCGGCGCCCGCCTCCCGCAGCAGCGTCACGGCCTGCGACAGGGAGCGGACGGCGTCCACGGGCTTCACGCGGTGGGTGACGTCGTTCGCGCCGACCATCACCACGACCGCGTCGGGGGCGGCGACGAGGGTCAGGAGCCGCTGCGCCTGAGCCGGCAGGGCGGAGGACTCCGCCCCGACCGCCGCGACGTTCGTCAGTCGCACCGGGCGACCGGAGACGGCGGCGAGCCCGGCGGCGATGATCGCGCCGGGCGTGCCGGCGGCGTCGTCGGCGCCGAGCCCGTCCGCGGTGGAGTCCCCGATCATGCCCAGCTGCAGCGGGTCCCCGTCCCAGTCCCCGTCCCCGTCGCCGTATACGCCGTTCGCCACCGGGCCGGCGGCGCCGAACGGCTGCCCGATCCAGCGGCGCGCCATCTGGGCCTCGACGCGGAGCACGCCGTAGCCGAGCGCGCCGAGCACGGTCACGCCGCCGCCACCGAAGGCGGCCGCGGCAGCGAGGCGGCGGGCACGTCCGGCGCGGCTCACGTCTGCTCCTCTCGCTGCGGCGGGGCGGATGACGAGGCTCATGGACCTCTATCGGCACGTCCCGTTCGATCCTTGCGCCGCCGGGCAGGCACGGCCGGGCCCGGCGCGGGCGGTTCAGCCGCTCCGGGCCCGCAGGAAGGCACGCACGCGCTCCCGCGCGCGGTCGCGGATCTCGGGTCCGTGGGTGAACGCGGCCACCGTGTAGTCGAGCTCGCCGAGCACGTGGGCGGTCTGCTTGGTCAGGGCGAAGTCCGTGCAGAAGAACGGCACCGGCCAGGTGATCCGGCCCGGATGGAAGATTGCATCGCCGGTCACCAGGACGGCGGTCGGTTCGTGCAGCAGCGAGACGTGGCCCGGCGTGTGCCCCGGTGTGTGGACGACGCGCAGCCCACCCGCGACGTCGAGCACCTGGCCGTCGCGCAGCTCGGCGTCCACGGAGCAGCCGGGCCACGTCGCGTCCGGGAGCCGCTCCAGGAGCCGCCCGAACGGCAGCGACGGGTCGCGCGGCGGCGCCGTCCCCGAGCGCAGGTACGGGGCGTCGTCGGCGTGCGCGACGACGTCGGGACGCCCGGTGCGGGCGTGCACCTCCGCGAGCCCGCCGGCGTGGTCCGGGTGCGCGTGCGTCAGGACGATCCGGGTGACGTCGCGAGGCGCCACGCCCGCGTGCGCCAGGCCGGCTGCGATCCGGCGCGGCGCGCGGGACGTGCCGCAGTCGACGAGCGTGCCGCGACCGTCGTCCTCCACGAAGAGGAAGGTGTTGACGAGGGACAGCGGGACGGTCGGGATCCGCCACACCCCCGGGGCGAGCAGCACCGCCGGTTCGGACATGGCCGCCACGCTAGCCCGGCCGCGTCGGCCTGGCGGTGTCGGCCAGGCCGCGTCGGTCATGGGGGCCTTGCCCCAGGGGCCCCGGTGCCGTAGGACACCTCCCGTGCCCGACCACGCGAGCGACGACGGTTCCGCCGAGGGGAACGACGCCTCCGGCGAGGGGAACGACGAGGCGGACGCCGCGCCGCGGCGTCCGCTGCGGGTGGCGGTCGTGGGGGCGGGACCTGCCGGGCTGTTCACGGTGGAGGCACTCACCGACGGCGACGTGCCGGTCAGCGTGGAGGTCGTCGACCGGCTGCCGACCCCGTTCGGCCTGCTGCGCTACGGGGTCGCGCCCGACCACCCCGAGATCCGCAGCATCCGCAACCGCTTCGCGGAGATGCTGCACCGGGACGACGTGGCCTTCGTCGGTGGCGTGGAGATCGGCCGCGACCTGCCCGTGGCGAGGCTGCGCGAGCGTGTGGACGCGGTCGTGTACTCCTACGGCTCGGCGTCGGACCGGCACCTCGACGTGCCCGGCGAGGACCTGCTCGGCAGCCTGTCGGCGACGCAGCTCGTCGCCTGGTACTGCGGCCACCCGGACGCCGACCGCGCCCTGGTGGAGGACGCTCTGCTGGCTGGCGGCGCCGGGCTCACCTCGGCGGTCGTCGTCGGCGCGGGCAACGTCTCCCTCGACGTCGCCCGCGTGCTGGCACGCACCCCCACCGAGCTGGCCGGCACGGACATGCCCGACCACGTGCTGGAGGTGCTGGCGGCCACCACGCCGCAGGACGTGCACGTGCTGGTGCGTCGCGGGCCGGCTCACGTCGCGTTCTCGACGCCCGAGCTCCGCGAGCTGGGCCGGCTCGCCGACACCACCGTCGTGCTGGCCGACCCCGACGTCGACCTGGCCGACCGGCCGGGCGCCTCCCGCGCCGTCTGCCGCAACCTCGCCGTGCTGCGGGGGTGGGCCGCCGCGGAGCCGCCACCGCCCGGCCGGCGGCGGGTCGTGCTGCACTTCTGGTCCCGGCCCTCCGGCCTGTACGGCGCGGGCCCGGCGGGGCACGAGCGCGTGGCGGCCGTCTCCGTCGAGCCGACGGCCACGGACGACGACGGCCGGCTCGTCGCCGCGGGACCGGCCCACGACGTCCCGGCGGACCTCGTCGTGCGCGCGGTCGGCTACCGCGGGACCGGCCTGCCGGGCGTCCCCTTCGACGAGGTCGCCGCCGTCGTGCCGAACGAGGAGGGGCGCGTGCTGCGCTCGGGCCGGGACGGGCAGGGGGTCGCCGCCGGCGAGTACGTCACGGGCTGGATCAAGCGGGGACCGCAGGGCGTGATCGGCACGAACAAGCCGGACGCCCGCGAGACGGCCCGGGCGGTGCTGGCCGACGCGCCCGGGCTGCTGCGGCGCCCCGACCCCGGGGGGCTCGCGCCCTGGTTGGCCGAGTGCCGCGCTGCGCCGGTGGTCACCGTCGCCGGCTGGGACCGGATCGACGCGGCCGAGGTGGCCCTCGGTGAGACCGAGGGACGCGCACGCGCCACCCTCGCCGACCGCGCCGCGATGCTCGCCGCGGCCGCCGACCCCGCGGCCGCCGACCCCGACCCGCGCTGAGGACGGCCGGGGGGAGGGGAGGAGCAGGGGCGGCCGGCGCCCTGGCGGGGTGGCACCATGCACGCCGTGGACTACGCCGAGCACATCTCCGACCTCGTCGGGAACACCCCGCTGGTGCGCCTGTCGCGGGTGACCGTGGGTCTCGCGCCGACGGTGCTCGCCAAGGTCGAGTACCTCAACCCGGGCGGCTCGGTGAAGGACCGGATCGCGCTGCGGATGGTCGAGGCCGCCGAGCGGTCAGGCGAGCTGTCCCCGGGCGGCACGATCGTGGAGCCGACCTCGGGCAACACCGGCGTCGGCCTCGCGCTCGTGGCCCAGCGGCGGGGCTACCGCTGCGTGTTCGTGTGCCCCGACAAGGTCGGCCAGGACAAGCGCGACGTGCTCACGGCCTACGGCGCGGAGGTCGTCGTGTGCCCGACGGCCGTGCCCCCGGACCACCCCGACTCCTACTACTCGGTCTCGGACCGGCTCGTCACCGAGCTCGACGGCGCCTGGAAGCCGAACCAGTACGCCAACCCGGAGGGACCGGCGTCCCACTACGCGACGACCGGCCCGGAGATCTGGCAGGCCACCCACGGCCGGGTCACCCACTTCGTCACCGGCGTCGGCACCGGCGGCACCATCACCGGGACGGGCCGCTACCTCAAGGAGGTCAGCGACGGCGCGGTCCGCATCGTGGGCGTCGACCCGGAGGGCTCGGTCTACTCCGGGGGGACCGGCCGCCCCTACCTGGTCGAGGGCGTGGGTGAGGACTTCTGGCCCAGCGCCTACGACCCGTCGGTGCCCGACGAGATCGAGGCGGTCAGCGACGCGGACTCCTTCACCATGACGCGCCGCCTGGCCCGGGAGGAGGGCCTGCTCGTCGGCGGCTCCTGCGGGATGGCGGTCGTCGCGGCGCTGCGCGTGGCGGAGCGTCTCGGCGACGACGCCACCGACGCGGTCGTCGTCGTGCTGCTGCCGGACGGCGGTCGCGGGTACCTCGGCAAGATCTTCAACGACCGCTGGATGGCCTCCTACGGGTTCGCCGACGCGTCCGGCGAGGCGAGTGTCGCCGACGTGCTGCAGCGCAAGACCGGCAGCCTGCCGGCGCTCGTGCACACCCACCCGAACGAGACCGTGCGCGACGCGATCGAGATCCTGCACGAGTACGGCGTCTCGCAGATGCCCGTGGTGAAGGCCGAGCCGCCGGTGATGGTGGGCGAGGTCGCCGGCAGCGTCAGCGAACGCGACCTGCTCGACGCCGTGTTCGCCGGCCACGCGTCGCTGTCGGACTCCGTCGAGCGGCACATGGCCGCGGCCCTGCCGCTCGTCGGTGGCGGGGAGCCGATCTCGTCCGCGCGGCGGCAGCTGGAGTCCGGGGACGCCGTCATGGTCGTCGTGGACGGCAAGCCCGCCGGGGTGCTCACGCGCGCGGACCTGCTGGCGTTCCTCGCGTCCTGACGGCGTCCTGACGGCGGCCCGGTCGTGTGCGGCCGGGGCCCCGGCCCGGCGTCACACGACGAGGCGCTCGACCGGACCTGTCCCGACGGCGCCGCCGCACTCCGCGTCGAGAGCGGCGAGGGTTGCGACCGCGGGCCGCAGCACCTCGACGGGCTGGGTGAAGGGCAGTCGCAGCCGGTCGTCGAACGCGTGGCCGGTGCCGAACCGCGGGCCGGGGGCGAGTCGCAGACCCCGCGACGGCGCCGCTGCCGCGAGCGCTGTTGAGGTCTGCCCCGGCAGTCGGCACCACAGCGACAGTCCACCCGTCGGGAGCCGGAAGTCCCACTGCGGCAACGCGTCCGAGAGGGCGGTGACGAGCGCGTCGCGCTGCTCGCGGAGCCGGTCGCGGTGCCAGGACACGACCGGCTCGAGGTCGTCGAGGAGGTGGACGGCGGCCAGCTGTTCGAGCACCGGACCCGACAGGTGCGTGCGGGCCAGGGTCGCGGTGAGGCGTGCCAGCAGGTCGCCCTCGGCACGCAGCCAGCCGATCCGCAGCCCGCCCCAGACCGTCTTGCTGAGGGTTCCGACCGTGACGACGCGCGCCGGGTCGGCGCACGCGGCGAAGGGCGGTGGCGTGTCCGGCCCGTCGAGCCACAGCCCGGCGAGGGTCTCGTCGACGACGGCCGTCACGTCCCCCGCGCGCAGCACGGCCGCGACCCGGGAGCGTCCGGCGGCGTCCAGGTGCCTCCCGCTCGGGTTCTGGTGGTCGGGCATCAGGTACGCGGCCCGCGGCCCCGCGGCGCGCACGGCGGCGGCGACGGCCGCACCCGCGTCGGGAACGTCATCGGCTGCGTCCCGGCCGGGTCCCTCCACGGGCACGCCCACGAGGCGGGCACCGGCGCCGCGGGCGGCGTGCAGCGCGCTGGGGTAGCTCGGCTGCTCGACGAGCAGGCGGTCCCCGCGGCGCAGCAGCACGTCGAACGCGACGCTCGCCGCGTGCAGCGCCCCGGCGGTCACGACCACCTGGCCGGCCGTCGTCGGCAGGCCGCGGCGGCAGTACGACGCGGCGATGCGCTCGCGCAGGTCGGCCAGACCCGTGGGGTGGTACCCGTGGCCGGGCAGCAGCGCGGGCAGGTCGGCCAGGGCGGCGGTGAACGCGGCGTGCACGTGCGGGGGTGCGGGCGGCGCGGCGTGCGCGAGGTCGACCACGCCCTCGTCCGGGGGTTCGGGTGCCCAGGCGCCGAGCGCCCCTGAGGACGCCGGGAGCCGGGTCCACGAACCGGCGCCACGACGCGCGGTGAGCCAGCCGTCGTCGTGGAGCCGTTGGTACGCCGCCGAGACCGTGGCCCGGCTCACGCCGGTCGCGGCAGCGAGGTCCCGCTCGGCGGGCAGCCGCGTGCCGACCGGCAGGCGGCCGTCCGCCACGAGCAGGCGGACGCGGTCGGCGAGGGCGGCGTACAGCGGTGGCCGCTGCGCCCGTACGTCCCCGAGCAGCCGGGTGAGCCGCGCGGCGCCGTCCGCCGGTGAGGCACGGGCGTCGGTCGGCCGGGGGACGGCGCTGCGTCGGACCATGCCACTCCCGTCTGATTGGCCTGCTCCAGGCAGACCAATCATCGGGCAGGATGATGTCATGGTCCAGCCTCGTCGCGCCGCACATGCCGGCGGCGACCGCACGGCCGGGCCGTCCGGCTCTCGCCGGTGGGGCCGGCGCCTGGTGCAGCTCTACGCCGGCCTGGTCCTCTACGGCGTCTCGATGGCGCTGCTCGTGCGCTCCCGCTTCGGGGTGATGCCGTGGGACGTGCTGCACCAGGGCGTCTCGCGGCAGCTCGACGTGTCGCTCGGGACCGTGACGATCGCCGTCGGCGCGCTGGTGCTGCTGCTGTGGATCCCGTTGCGAGAGCGGCCCGGGCTGGGCACGGTGAGCAACGTCGTCGTGATCGGGGTCGTCGTCGACGTCGCGCTGGCGCTGATCCCGACGGTGGACGACGTGTGGGTGCGCGGCGCCCTGCTGCCGGCGGGGATCGCCCTCAACGCCGTGGCGACGGCGGCCTACGTCGGCGTGTGTCTCGGACCCGGCCCGCGGGACGGGCTGATGACGGGCCTCGTGCGCCGCACCGGGGGCTCCGTCCGCCGCGTGCGCACCGGGATCGAGGTGCTCGTCGTGGCGGTGGGCTGGCTGCTCGGCGGGACCGTCGGCGTGGGCACGGCCGCGTACGCGTTGGCGATCGGGCCGCTCGTCCACGCGCTGCTGCCGCGGCTCACGGTCGCCGGTGACGGGAGCGGTCACCGCCGCGGGTGACCCGGTGCCCGCCTCAGTCGGACGTCGGCCGCTGGGCGACGAGGACGACGTCGTCCGCGGGCCCGCGGTCGGCTGACGCGGCGGCACCGGGCCCGCCGGGCGGCACGCGCGCGCACCTGCGCACGACCAGCCCGCCGTCCGTGGCCATCTCGACCAGCACGTCGGGGTCGTGGTGGAGTCGGGTGTCGGTGGGCCCGCCGGGCGTGCCGCGGGCGTGGCCGACGACGACGAGGTGCCCGCCGGGCGAGAGCAGCGAGGCGGCCCTGGCCAGCACGCCGGGAAGCTGGACGTGCGCCAGCAGCACGAGGTCCCAGCCACCGGCGCGGTCGGCGGGTGGCTCCCAGGCGCGGGCGTCCCCGAGGTGCCAGCGCACCGGCCGGCCTGGGGTTGCGGCCTCGGCACGTCGGCCGAGGTCGAGGCCCGGAGCCGCGAAGTCCACCGCGTCAACGTCCCACCCGCGCCCCGCCAGCCAGAGGGAGTGGCGGCCCGCGCCCGCTGCGACGTCGAGGGCGGTGCCCGGTTTCAGGTTGGCCACGGCGTCGACGACCGCCGGGGACGGCGTCCCGGGCACGTCGCGGCCCGCCCAGGTCCGTTCCCAGCCCTCGACGCCCCGGCCCGGGGCGTCGGCCGGGGACACCTCCACGACCGTGAAGCCGCGGGGGGTCGACGGCTCGGCGCCGCAGGAGACCGGGCGCGCGGTGGCTTCCGGACGGGCGTCGAGCACGACCCGCCACGGCCTGCCGGCCACGTCGGCGCGCACCGTGACCCGACGCGCGCCTGGATAGGGCGCCGGCTTCGACCCGGTCACGACGACCGCCGACGCGCCGTGATGCTCCCGTGCGCGCAGCAGCACCGCTTCCGCCAGCTGCTGGGCCGGCGACAGGGCAGCGCGACCCCGCAGCCGCCTGGTGGGCACGCGGCCCGCGTCGACGTCGGCGACGACGCCGGGCACGTCCGCAGCCGCGAGCCGGCCGAGCACGAGGCCCTCGGGCAGCACCAGGGCGGTGCCGGCGAAGCGGTGACCGCCGAGGTGCGTGGTCTCCCACACCTGCTCCGGGCCGGTCTGGGCCTGCAGCGCCTCGACGACCGGGCGGCCGGCGGTGGCGCAGCACGCGTCGCGGCGGGCATGGGTGCACACCGCCCACAGCCGCTGCAGCGGTTCCCACCCCCCGGGACCGACGGACGGCAGCCGGCCGCGCGCGACGTCCTGGAGCGGGAGTGCCGGCAGGTCTGGCTCGGCGACGCGACCCGTCACGGCCCGGCCGCCGGACGCCGTCACATGCGCGAGGACGACGACCGGGTCGCCGCCAGCCGGGCGGTCCTCGCGCCGAGCCCGGCGCACGAGCTGCACCCGCACCCCGGCCGCCGCGGCGGCCTCGGCGAGCGCGGCGACACCACCCCCGGCCTCGGCGGCGGCATCCCGGCCCCACGGGCCGGGGTGCTCCACGAGGACCAGGGCCGGGGCGTGGACCGCGCTGCCGGCGAGCTCCTCGCCGAGCATCGCCGAGACGTCCGAGCAGCGCACCG
>JBBRBF010000038.1:0-27324 GCA_038206105.1 Actinomycetales bacterium
GAGCGCCGTGACGACGACGATCGCGAGTCGGATCAGGGCAGCTGTTGGCACGGGACCAACCCGGCCGGAGTCAGAGAACGCCGCGAGCCGCCCGACGGCGTTTGGCGTATGCGTCGACGAGCACCGCTCCGAGGAGGACGATTCCGGTGATGACGAACTTCGTCCCCGAGGCGAGGCCGAGGAGGTCCATTCCGTTCTGGATCGACGCGATGACGAGGGCGCCGAGGAGCGCGGTGACGACGCGACCGACGCCGCCGAACAGGCTGGTGCCGCCGATCACCGCCGCGCCGACCGCGTAGAGCAGGGTGTTGCCGGCGCCGGCGTCCGGGGTGACCGAGTTGAGCCGGGAGGCGGCGATGATGCCGGACAGGGCCGCGAGCGACGACCCGAGCACGAAGACGGAGATGCGGATCCGCTGCACCGAGGTGCCCGCGCGCCGGGCGGCCTCGTGGTTGCCGCCGACCGCGTAGACGTGGCGGCCGTACGTGGTGCGGGCCAGCACGAACGTGAGCACCACGAGCAGCACGCCGATCAGCGGCAGCGACCACGGGATGCCGGCCAGCTCGACGGTCGCGATCCGGGCGCGGTTCTGGGACAGCACGGCGGTCAGGCCGACCAGCAGCAGCCCCACCACGACCACGCGAGCCACGACCATGCCGAACGCGTCGCGGCTGAGACCACGGGCCTTCGCCTTGGACCAGCCGAGCAGGACGACGGCCGCGTACCCGCCGACCGCCACGAGCGTCAGCACCCAGCCGGCGGCCACCGGAACGTTGCGGTTGGCGATCGCGACGATGACCTCGTTGCGCACCGGGACGGTGCCGCCCTCGCCGATGAGGAACAGCGGGACCCCCTGCAGCGCGAGGAAGAGCGCGAGGGTCACGACGAACGAGGGGATCCCGACCCGCGCCACGAGGGCGCCGATCAGCAGCCCGACCGCGACGCCGAACCCGATCCCCGCCGCGACCCCGAGGAACCAGGGCAGCTGCAGGTCGATCATCACCTTCGCCATCACGCCCGCGGCGGCGCCGCCGGCGACACCGGCGGACAGGTCGATGTCCCCGAGCAGGAGTACGAAGACCAGGCCCATCGCCAGGACGACGATCGGCGAGGCCTGCACGACGAGGTTCGCCATGTTGCCCGCGGTCGGGAAGGTGTCGGGGCGCAGCGCCGAGAACAGGATGAAGAGCGCGACGAGCCCGAGGACGGCAGGCAGCGAGCCGATGTCGCCGCCGCGGATCCGCTGCACGGAGGCGTTCAGCGACTCGCGCAGGCTGGGCTCGGAGGCTGGGCTCGGAGGCGGGCGCGGCGAGGGGGCTCTCGCCGGTGGCGGTGGCGCGTGCGAGGTCGCGGATCCGGTCGGACTCGCTCGGTGTGGTGGTCATCGCTCTCCTCAGGCCGACTCGGACGCGGTGGCGGGGTTCAGGCCGAGGTCACCCGAGCGGCCCGCGGTGATGAGCTCGACGACCTGGCTGCTCGTGACCTCGCGGGTCGGCACCGTCGCCGCGACGCGGCCGAGGTACAGGGCGCAGTCCCAAGTCCGCGACCTCGAAGACGTCGTTGAGGTTGTGGGAGATGAGGACGACGCCGAGGCCGTTGTCGGCGAGCCGCCGGACGAGGTCGAGCACCTGCCGGGTCTGCGCCACGCCCAGCGCGGCGGTCGGCTCGTCGAGCAGCACGACCTTGGAGTTCCACAGCACGGCCTTGGCGATCGCCACGGTCTGGCGCTGCCCACCGGAGAGGCTGGAGACGACCTGGCGCACCGACCGCAGCGTGCGGACCGACAGGCTCGCGAGCGTCTCGCGGGCCAGCTGCTCCATCGAGCCCTCGTCGAGCAGCAACCCCCGGCGCATCTCGCGCCCCAGGAACATGTTCTGGACGATGTCGAGGTTCTCGCACAGCGCCAGGTCCTGGTAGACGACCTCGATGCCGAGGTCCGCGGTGTCCTTGGGGCTGTTCACCTGGACCTTCCGGCCCTCGAACCAGAACTCCCCGGCGTCGGAGGCGTGGATGCCCGCGATGCACTTCACCAGCGTGGACTTGCCCGCCCCGTTGTCGCCGACGAGGGCGGTCACCTGCCCGGCGTGGACGTCGAGGTCCACCCCGTGCAGCACCTGCACCGCGCCGAAGTGCTTGTCGATCCCCCGCAGCGAGAGCAGTGGCTCCGCGTCCGGTCCGTCGTTCATGGCGTTCCCTCTCGTGGCAGTCCTGCGGTGGGTACGCCGCGGGTGCGCGGCCGGTGGGCCGCGCACCCGCGGGACGAGCCGGTCGGCGCCTGCTCAGATACCGGCCTCGGTGCACATGTCCTCGAAGCGGGGGGTGCACAGGTCGGCACGCTCGACGAAGCCGTCCTCGACGACGACGCCGACGTCACCGGAGAAGATCGCCTGCGGCTCCAGCAGCACCGCCGGCACCTCGCGACCACCCTCGGTGTCCTCCACCGTGCCGGTCGTCTCCGGCTCCTCGCCCTTGATGATCGAGATGGCCGTGTCGGCCAGGCCCTTCGCCTCCTTGGCGACGGCCTTGTACACCGTCATGCACTGGGTGCCGGCGAGGATGTTCTGCAGGCCCTGGACGGTGGCGTCCTGACCCGTGACCGGCACGTCGCCGGCGAGCCCGTTCTTGTTGAGGATCGAGCTGGCCGCGTTGCCCAGGCCGTCGTTGGCGGCCAGGACGCCGTCCACGCTCGGCGCCTGCGTGAGCAGCTGCTCGAAGATCGTCGCCGCCTGCTGGTTGTCCCAGTCCGGCACCGCCTGCTCGGCGACGGCGGTGTACTGGCTCATCGGGTCCAGCACGCTGTGGGCGCCCTCGGAGAACAGGGTGGCGTTGTTGTCGGTCGGTGAGCCGTTGAGGTAGACGATGTTCGCCTCCTTGTCGCCCAGGCACTGCGCCAGGCCCTCGCCCTGCAGCTCCCCGACGCGGGTGTTGTCGAAGGAGACGTAGTAGTCCGCCTGCCCGCCGAGGGTGAGGCGGTCGTAGTCGATCGTCGCGATGCCCTGCTGCGCCGCCTTGGACTGGATCGCGGCGCCGGAATCGGAGTCGAGGTTGACGATCGCGAGCACGGTGACGCCCTGGGTGATCATCTGGTCGGCGATCGTCTGCATCCGGCTCGCGTCGCCCTCCGCGTTCTGGATGATGACCTCGACGCCGGCGTCGTCGAAGGCCTGCTGCAGCAGCGGCCGGTCGGCGGCCTCCCACCGGGCGGACGACTTCGTGTCGGGCAGGATCACGCCGACCTTGCCCTCGACGGCGGCGTCACCGCCGCTCGTGCTCCCTCCCGAGGAGCCGGAGCCGGAGTCGGAGTCGGAGCCGCCGCAGCCGGCGGTGAGCAGGACGGCGGCCGCGGTGGCGGCCATCAGGGCGGTGTGACGCACGCGCATGGGTGCTCCTCGAGGGGGTCGGTTCTGTGACGCATCCGTGACCTCGAGGCGACGACCGTGTGACCGATGTGTCGGGGACCGCCCGATCCACGTCGACCCGGGCGGACACGCACCGTGACGCACGACGGCCCGGCACCCCAGGGGGTGCCGGGCCGTCGTGGGAGGCCGCCGAGGCGGCCGGGTGGGTCAGCTGTTGCCGGTGAGCTTCTCGCGCAGCGCCGCGAGCGCCTCGTCCGAGGCCAGGGTGCCCTCGCTCTCGACCGGCTGCGGCGCCGGCGCCGCAGCACGCTCGCTGGCGTCCCCGCCGCCGGCGGAGTCGGAGCCCGAGGACGACGACGAGCCCGAGGAACCGGACGAGGTCGACGAGGTCGACGAGCCCGACGACGTCGACGAGCCCGACGAGCCCGACGAGTAGGACGTCGGTACGGCGTCACCGGACTCGACGGCCTCGGTCTCGGCCTTGGCGGCGTCCCCGACCTGCTTCTTGTGGGCCTCCCAGCGGGCGTGGGCCTCGGCATACTGCCGCTCCCACTCCTCACGCTGGGTCTCGAAGCCCTCGAGCCACTCGTTGGTCTCGGGGTCGAACCCCTCGGGGTACTTGTAGTTGCCGGCCTCGTCGTACTCCTGCGCCATCCCGTACAGCGAGGGGTCGAACTCCTCGCCCTCGGGGTCGACGCCCTCGTTGGCCTGCTTCAGCGACAGCGAGATCCGGCGACGATCCAGGTCGATGTCGATGACCTTGACGAAGATCTCGTCGTTGACCTGCACGATCTGCTCGGGCACCTCGACGTGGCGCACCGCGAGCTCGGAGATGTGCACGAGGCCCTCGATGCCCTCCTCGACGCGCACGAACGCGCCGAACGGGACGAGCTTGGTCGCCTTGCCCGGCACGACCTGGCCGATCGAGTGGGTCCGGGCGAACTGCTGCCACGGGTCCTCCTGCGTCGCCTTGAGCGACAGCGAGACCCGCTCGCGGTCCATGTCCACGTCGAGGACCTCGACCGTGACCTCCTGGCCGACCTCGACGACCTCGCCGGGGTGGTCGATGTGCTTCCACGACAGTTCGGAGACGTGCACCAGGCCGTCGACGCCACCGAGGTCGACGAACGCGCCGAAGTTGACGATCGAGGAGACGACGCCGGAGCGGACCTGGCCCTTCTGCAGCGTCTGCAGGAAGTTCTGGCGGACCTCGGACTGGGTCTGCTCGAGCCAGGCCCGACGGGACAGGACCACGTTGTTGCGGTTCTTGTCCAGCTCGATGATCTTGGCCTCGATCTCCTTGCCCACGTAAGGCTGGAGGTCGCGGACGCGGCGCATCTCGACCAGCGACGCGGGCAGGAAGCCGCGCAGCCCGATGTCGAGGATGAGGCCGCCCTTGACGACCTCGATCACCGTGCCGGTGACGACGCCGTCGGACTCCTTGATCTGCTCGATCGTGCCCCAGGCGCGCTCGTACTGGGCGCGCTTCTTGGACAGGATCAGCCGACCCTCCTTGTCCTCCTTCTGGAGGACCAGGGCCTCGACCTCGTCGCCGACGCCGACGACCTCGTTGGGGTCGACGTCGTGCTTGATCGACAGCTCCCGGGACGGGATGACGCCCTCGGTCTTGTAGCCGATGTCGAGCAGGACCTCGTCGCGGTCGACCTTGACGATCGTGCCGGCGACGATGTCGCCGTCGTTGAAGTACTTGATCGTCTCGTCGATGGCAGCGAGGAAGTCCTCGGCGGACCCGATGTCGTTGATGGCGACCTGGGGCGTGCTCGACTGCTCGGTCGTGGTGGTCATGTAGGGCGGACTCCGATGCGGACGGTGGTGTCGTGTGGACGGTGGACTCGGGTGAGGGGTCACCCGGCGCCTCGACGCTCGCGGCACACAGGTCCCGAGGCCTCAACAGCACGTCCGGACACACAGCAGTCCGCGCACGCGACGTGCGCGTCGATCAGGGTACTCCGGCCGCGGAGGGGGGGTCAAAGGGGCGCCGGGTGCCACGCCAGGGCCGCAGCCGCCAGGATGCCCGGTGTGGATGGTCCCGTTGCCGGCTCCGAGGAACGGCCCGCCCGACGCGCCGCCCGCGCCGGCTACGAGCCCGCCGGCCGGGACGAGACCCGGCGCGCGAACCGGGCCTGGTGGGACGGCGAGTCCCGCACGTACCTGGCCGAGCACGGCGACTTCCTCGGCGCGGACCGGCTCGTGTGGTGCCCCGAGGGCCTGGACGAGGACGACGCCGGCCTTCTCGGCGACGTCGACGGGCTCCAGGTGGTCGAGGTCGGCTGCGGTGCCGGGCAGGGCACGCGGTGGGCGACCCAGCGCGGCGCCCGGGCGGTCGGGGTCGACCTGTCCGCGGGGATGCTCGCCCGCTCCCGCGGGCTGGACGCGCGCACCGGGACGACGGCCCCGGTGCTGCAGGCGGACGCCGGCGCACTGCCGCTGCCGGACGGCTGGGCGGACGTGGCGCTGACGGCCTACGGCGCCTTGCCGTTCGTCGCCGACGCCGGGGCGGTGCTGGCCGAGGTCGCCCGGGTGCTGTGCCCGGGCGGGCGGTTCGTGGCCGCCACCACCCACCCGGTGCGCTGGGCGTTCCCGGACGACCCGGGTCCCGGAGGCCTGACCGCGGACCGGTCCTACTTCGACCGGACCCCCTACACCGAGCACGCAGCGGACGGCACGCTGCTGTACGCCGAGCACCACCGTACGCTCGGTGACTGGGTCCGCCTCGTGCACACCGCGGGGATGGTGCTCGAGGACCTCGTGGAACCGCCGTGGCCGGAGCAGAACCGGTCGGTCTGGGGCGGCTGGAGCCCGCTGCGGGGGGCGCTGCTGCCCGGCACCGCCGTGCTCGTGTGCAGCCGCTGACCCTGCCGCCGACCCCTGTCGAGGACCCGGCAGCAGCCCGTGGCGCCGGCGCCCGAGCGGGTGGGTCGCACGCAAAGGCCCTCCGCCGGCGCGTGCGCGCCGGTAGCGTCGTCGCAGCGGACGGACGCGAGAGGCGGGGCATGGCGGGACACAGTCGACAGGGCAGCACGGGTGGGGGGCACGTCAGGCCGCGCTCGCTGCTGCGCGGACGACGCGGGGGTCCGCCCCGCGCCACCGGCGAGCCCGCGCACACCCGACCTGCCGCCGAGAGTGCCCCCGCCGCCACAGCCGCCGCTCCGGCTCCTGGCACGGGCGGGGCTGCCGGCACGGGCGGGGCTGCCGGCACGGGCGGGGCCGGCTCGTCCGGCCGCACCCCCCGCAGCCACGCCCGGAGGCGGCCCGTGGCCGTGCTCGTGGTGGCGCTGGTCGCCGTCCTCGCGCTCGGGGCAGCCGGGGCGATCGTCGCGGGCCTCGCCGGCGGCGGCACCGACACGGCCCAGACCGCGGACGCTTCCCCGCCCTCCGCCGGAGCCTCGGCGACGGACGGCACCCTTGCCACGCCCGACCCCGACGCCTCGACCGTCGCCGCACCCGACGGGTCGACCGGCGGGTCGACCGGCGGGTCGGCCGGTGCGGACGGTGGCGGCGACGCCGTCCAGGTCGCCCGCACTCCGGTGCAGCCCGCGACGGCACCGGCCGCGGTGCGCCTGCAGCTCGAGCAGCTGCTCGGCCAGCACTCGGCGCTCACCACCCGGCTGACCCGGTCACGGGTGCGCGGCGACGACGACCTCGCCGAGGCAGCCGACGCGGCCCTGGGTGCGAACACCGACGACGTCGCGGCCGTGGTGGAGGCGTGGTCCGGCCGGCCTGCCGCCGACGCGGTCGCACCGCTGTGGCAGGGCCAGGTCGCCGCGACCTTCGCGTACGCACGCGGCGTCGCCACCGGGGACGACGCTGCCGCCGAGGCCGCGCGGGCCGAGCTCGGTGACGTCACGGCGCAGCTCGCGGAGGCACTGGCCGACGCCGCACCCGGCGGGATCTCGGCCACCGACCTGCAGACCGCGCTGGACCGGCACAACAGCACCGTGCTGGAGCAGGTCGACGCGTACGCCGCCACGGAGTACGAGCGGGCGTTCGCCCTGCAGCGGCAGGCCTACGCCGACCTGTACGGCACCGGCCGCGCGCTGGCCGCGGGCTTCGTCGACGCCGACACCGAGGGCCGCGACGACTTCGACTCCCCGGAGACGGTGCTGCAGTCGCGCCTCGGGATGCTGCTGGGCGAGCACGTAGACCTCACCGTGGACGTCACCCGCGCCGGGATGACCGGCACGGCGGACTTCCCTGCCGCAGCGGCGGCCCTCGACGCGAACACCGCCGACCTGGCGAGCGCCATCGAGGGCGCCCTCGGGCCGGACGAGGCCCGCGAGTTCGGTGGGCTGTGGGCGCGGCAGATCGACGCGCTCGCGGGGTACGCCGCCGCGGTCGCGGCCGGCGACGCCGCCGCCCGCGACGAGCAGGCGGCCGCTCTGCAGGCCGTCGCGGACGACCTCGCACGCTTCTTCTCGACCGCGACCGGGGACCGACTCGAGCCGGCAACCCTGCAGCCGGCCCTGCGTCAGCACGAGACCGTGCTGGCGGGCCAGATCGACGACTACGACGCCGGCAACTACTCCGACGCGTACGCGCGGTCCGCCGACGCCTACTCCGGCGTCTTCGCCCTCGCAGGGCAGGCCGCGCCGGCCATCGGGGCCACCGCGGCCGAGCGGGCACCGGTCGGCGGCGCCCAGACCGGCTTCGGCGGGATGGCGGACGCGCTCGCCCGCGCCACCCGCGCGGCGTCGGGCTACTCGGTGGCGCACTGACGTGACCGGCACCCGGTCACGCCACCGTCTCTCGGCGGCCGCCCTCTGCGCGGCGGCCGTCGTCACGCTCGCGGGCTGCGCGGCACCGGCGGGTCCCGACGTGCGCACCCGCGACGTCGCGGCCGCCTCGGCGACCCAGCCCGACGACAGCACGGCCGCCGTCCCGGCGCCGTCCCCGTCGCGGACCCCACACCCCGGGCTGGCGGACTTCCGGGCAAGCCGGGGGGACCGGGAGGTCGCACCACCCGTCTCGCTCGCGATCCCCGAGATCGGGGTCTCCTCCGGGCTGGAGCTGCTCGGTCGCGCCGGCGACGGCACCGTGGACGTCCCCCGGGACCCGGCGTCGGTGGGCTGGTGGACCGGCGGCGCCCGACCGGGCCAGGACGGTCCCGCGGTGCTGCTCGGCCACGTCGACACGAGCGAGGGACCGGCGGTGTTCTACCGGCTGCACGAGCTCGAGCGCGGCGACGAGCTCGTCGTGGAGCGCGCCGACGGCACCCGCGCGACGTTCACGGTGACCCGCACCGAGCAGCACCCCAAGCAGGACTTCCCCACCGACCGGGTCTACTACCCGACGCTGCAGCCCGAGCTGCGTCTGGTGACCTGCGGCGGAACCATCGACCCAGGAACGGGGCACTACCGTGACAACGTCATCGTCTTCGCGAACCAGGCGGTGTAGCCGGCGGGCCGCGCTCCCGGCCCGCGTCGCTGCCCTGGCCGTCTCGGCAGCGGTGGTCTGCGCCGTCGTCGCGGCGGCGCCGGGGGGCGTCCCGGCGACCGCGGCCACAGCCCCGGCCGTGGTGCCCGGCGCCACGGCGCCACCCGCCGCCACCGAGCCCGCCGCCACCGACCCTGCGGCCACCGTGCCGGGCGCCGCCGCGACCGCCCCGGTCGCGGCCGAGATGCAGGTCGTCGCCGTGCGCGGCGGCACAGCCGGGGCGTCCGTGGTCGTCGCGCTGCCCCCGGCCCAGCCCGGGGTGGAGCCGCAGCTGAGCGCGACCGACGCCGACGGGGCCGACGTCCCCGTGACGTCCCGGCCGTTGCTGGCGTCTGGGCCGCTGGGCGTCGTCATCGGGGCGGCGGACCCCGACGCCCCCGCGACGCTGTCCGCCGCCCGCGCGACCGCCACGGACGTGATGCTCGGGGTGGGGCCGCAGACGGACATCACCGTGGTGGCGTCCGGGTCCGAGCCCCGGATCCTGGCGCGTCCCGACGACGGCACCTCCGCCGCGGTCGGGTCGCTGGTCCGGCTGCTGCCGGGAGGGTCGGCGACGACGCCCGGGGTGCGCCGTGCCGCGGCGGAGCTGGCGGACGGGGCCGGCGCCGAGCCCGGGACCCTCGTGGTGTTCGCGGCCGCCGGCGAGAAGGCCCCCGTCGACGACACGGTGCTGGCCGAGGAGATCATCGACTCCGGCGCCGTCCCCTACGTCCTGGCCCCCGAGGAGAGCGCCGCGTACTGGCGGCTCGTGCTGGGCCGCACCGGCGGTCTGCTGCTCACCGGTGCCCCGGGGTCGGAGACGACCGCGGCGTCCACCACGCCCCCGGTCGCGGGACTGGCGGAGACGCTCGCCTCGCAGCACCTCGTGGAGGTCCCTGCGGGCACGGAGGCGGGCCGGATCACGCTCGAGGCCGCCACGCCCGCCGGAACGCTCAGCGCCGAGGTGGACCTGCCGGCGGCCGCGGCCGACCCGGCAGCGGGCGGTAACGCCCAGGACGCCGCAGCCGCGGACCCGGCGTCCGACGGCGTGCCCACGACGCTGCTGGTGCTGCTTGGCCTGGGGTCGGCCGTCGCCGCGCTCGTGGTGGCGGCGCTCTACGTGTCCCGGCGACGCGCCTCCCGCCGTCGCCTGGGCCCCGGCGGCGGGCACGCCCGGACCCGACGGGGGGCGCCGTCTCCGGTGACCGCGGCACGGGACAGCCGGGGGCGCGCGACCGGCGGCCCGGCCGGAGACCCGGTCCACGCCCGACGGACCCTGACCCGACCCGGCACCCACCGTCGCATCGGCAGCCGCTGACCTCTCCCCCACCCCACGGTGATCATGCACGGTCGGGTACCCCCGGAGCCGGAGGGCGCCGCGGCCGTACCCGAGGTGCATGATCACCGAGGAGGGGGACACTGACGACGGGGCGGGCGGCGTGACCGCGAGCGGCCCCCGACCGGGATCCGGTCGGGGGCCGCTCGACGTGCGGGGTGGCTGTCCGGCTCAGCCCTGCTTCGGGCGGGGCGCTGAGGACGCCGGCACGGGGTCGATCCGCGCCGTCGCGTCCTCGGGTGCTGGGTCCGACGCTGCCGGGTCCGACGCTGCCGCATCGTCCGCTGCCGCATCGTCCGCTGACGAGCCGGCGGCTGTCGAACCGCTCGCCGGCGCGCCGTCGGTGCCCGAGCCGGCATCCGGCGCGTCGGC
Source organism: Actinomycetales bacterium (assembly GCA_038206105.1). Classification (GTDB taxonomy): domain Bacteria; phylum Actinomycetota; class Actinomycetes; order Actinomycetales; family JBBRBF01; genus JBBRBF01. Next base: position 10,501 of record JBBRBF010000038.1, read on the forward strand.
GTGACGCCCGACGTGCTCGGCCTCGCCGCTGCCCGCCGACTCGACCGGCGCGCCGGGGCCGATACCCGGGGGGACAGACCGGGTGGCACCCGGTCGGGGCGCCGACGACGTCCGCCACCCGAGTGCCGCCGGGTCGGCCTTGCCCCACTCGTCCTCGATGTCGCGCAGCAGCGCCTCGAGGTAGGAGCGGAGCTGCACCCGGCACACCTGGCTGAACGCCTTGAGGTAGGTGACCTGGTCCTCCAGCTCCTGCCGGGTCGCCTCACCGGCACCGGCGTCGCCGTTGAGCTGCGCCGCGGCGTGGCCCCCGCCGCCCGCCACCGCGGCCTCGGCCGCCTGGCGAGCGACCCGCTCGGTCTCGGCGGCCTCGCCGACGACCCGCTCCGCCTCTGCGATCATGCTGCGGACCCGGTTCTTGGCCTCCTCGACCATCTCCTCGGAGTGGTCGCGGGCGTCGCTGGTGACCCGGCGGCTGTAGTTCTCGGCGTCGGCGACGTACTGGTCGGCGGTCTGCTGGGCGGCGGACAGGATCCGCACCGCCTGCAGCGAGGCCTCCTCGCGGTCCGGCACCGCCGCGGCAGCGCCGGTCTGGACGCCGGCGGTCTCGACCTGGCGCTTGGCCCGGCTGACCTCGTCGCGCAGGTCGGCCTTCTCGGCGTTCATCCGTCGCAGCTCGACCTGCACACGGTCGAGGAAGTAGTCGACCTCGGACTCCTCGTACCCGCGCCGGCCGAACCCGGCCCGGGTGAAGACGACCCCGTGGACGTCGGCCGCGCTGAGCCGCCCGGTCCACTCGCTCGAGTCCCGCGACTCGCCCCCACCGGTACGTGCCGGTTCGGTCGTCGTCATCGGACTGTTCCCCCTTCGACTGCCGGGCCAGACCAGCTGGCTGCGAACTCCTCGGACCGGACCCGTTCCTCGGGCACGTTGGCCTCCACCAGCTGGGCGCGGGTCGCGGCGACCATCACCGGGGACCCGCAGACGTACACATCACGACCGGTCCACGGACCGTGCCGCACGACGACCTCACCGACCATCCCACGTTCTCCCTCGTACTCGTCGTCGTGGGAGACCACCGGGACCACCGTGAGCCATGCGTGCTCGGCCTCCAGGCGCCGCAGCTCGTCGACGTCGTAGAGCTCGACGGCCGTCCGCGCGCCGTGGAACAGGTGGGTGCGCCGGGGCACGTCGAGCAGGGCGACCTGCTCGACGAGGGCCTTCAACGGCGCCAGCCCGACGCCGCCGGCCACGAGCAGGAGGTCCCGGTCGGACGTCGGGTCCAGGGTCATCTGACCGATGGCGGGTCCCAGCCGGACGATGTCGCCGACCCCGAGGTGGCGCACGAGCGCACCGCTCACCGGGCCGCCGTCCATCGCCTGCACGTGCAGCTCGAGCGTGCCGTCCGGCCGAGGCGCCGTCGCCGGGGAGTAGAACCGCCACAACCGGGGCCGCAGCTCGGTCTCGACCGACACCGACTGCCCGGGCTCGTAGGGCAGCACGGCCTGCGGCTGCAGCCGGACCACCGCGACGTCCAGCGACCGGCGCTCGTGGGAGACGACCTTGGCGTCCCACCAGGCCGGGTCGTCCGGGCGCTCGTCGGCGGCCTCGGTCATCACCTGGGCGACGAGCCCGTACGCGGCCGCCCAGTCGGCGGCGAGCTCGGGGGTCCAGGCGTCGCCGGCGAAGTGCTCGAGCGTCGCGAGCAGGCTCGCGCCGACGGCCGGGTAGTGCGCGGACTGCGTCCCGAACTTGCGGTGGTCCTTGCCCAGCTGCTGCAGGAACGGCACCAGGTTGTCGAGGTCGTCGACCCGGCTGACCACCGTGCCGAGCGCGTGCAGCAGGCGGTCGCGCTGCTGCATCATCGACACCGGGAACATCGCCCGGGTCTCGGGGTGGCACAGGAACAGGTGCGAGTAGAAGAACATCGGCACCTCGTCCCCGTAGCCACCGACCAGCGCGAAGCTGTCCTTGAGGCGTTGAGCGTCGATCATCGGATCCTTCCCCTGCTGCTCGGCCGCGGCGTGCTCGGCCACGTCTTGGGGCCGGGTCGTCCGGCCGTGGGTGGGGCGGTGGGTCTGCTGGTGGGTGGGTGACGGGGGCTGCGCGCGCCGCCGACGGCGCGACGCCGGACCCTTCACGACCCGGTCGAGACCCCGGACACGATCGCGCCGCGGTGCTCGCCCAGGGCGCCGGCGATCTGACCCCGCACGTCCGGCTCGACGCCGGCGCCGGCCAGGGTGTCGTCGAGGTGCCCGACGACGAGGTCGAAGTGCTCCGGGGTGATGTCGAGGTGGTCGTGCGCGACGCCGAGGTCGCGCCCCGTGTAGGACTCCGGGCCCCCGGTGACGGCGCACAGCAGCGCCACCTGGTGCGCGCGCAGCCGGGGCATCGACACCCCGGTGAAGTAGCCCGCCAGCCGGTCGTCGGCGAGCACGCGCTCGTAGAAGTCGTCGACGGCCGTGCGGATACCCGCCTCGCGGCCGAGCACGTCGTAGATGGTCATGGGTGAAACTCCCGCCCTCGCTGGCACCAGTCGGTCGGCCCTGCCGCGCGGTCGCGGGCCCCCGGACCGACCGAAGTGCGGCCAGCGTAAGTCGGCCGGGCGAGGGTACGGGCAGCAATCCGACAAAATCTGCGCCGCCGGGCGTACGGCGCGTGCTCAGCCCGGCACGGGATGGCACAACCGGCGCGTCCCGGTGACCTTCGGTGAGAGCACACGACCCGGCGTGATGGTCGGGACAGAGACCGTCGGTGCGCTCGCTCAGTGCCCGGCCTCGTGCCACGAGGCACCCACGCCGACGGAGACCTCCAGCGGGACGGCGAGCGTGGCGGCGCCGGCCATCTTCTCGCGCACGAGCGACTCCAGCTCGTCGCGCTCGCCCGGGGCCACCTCCAGCACGAGCTCGTCGTGCACCTGCAGCAGCACCCGTGAGCGAAGCGCCGACTCGCGCAGCGCCGCGTCCACGCCGAGCATCGCCACCTTGATCACGTCGGCGGCGGAGCCCTGGATCGGCGCGTTCAGGGCCATCCGCTCGGCCATCTCGCGACGCTGCCGGTTGTCGCTCGTCAGGTCGGGCAGGTACCGGCGACGACCCATGATCGTCTCGGTGTAGCCCGTGCGCCGCGCCTCGTCGACGACGCCGCGCAGGTAGTCGCGGACGCCGCCGAACCGCGAGAAGTAGTCGTCCATCAGCCCCCGGGCCTCCTCGGGGCTGATGGTCAGCTGCCGGCTCAGGCCGTAAGCGCTCAGGCCGTAGGCGAGCCCGTAGGACATCGCCTTGATCTTCGAGCGCATCGCCGCGGTGACGTCGGCCGGCTCGACGCCGAACACCCGGGACCCGACGAAGCGGTGCAGGTCCTCCCCCGACACGAACGCCTCGATGAGGCCCGCGTCGCCCGACAGGTCGGCCATGATCCGCATCTCGATCTGGCTGTAGTCGGCGGTGAGCAGGCACTCGTAGCCGTCGCCGACGACGAACGCCTCCCGGATCCGGCGCCCCTCGTCGGTGCGGATCGGGATGTTCTGCAGGTTCGGGTCCACCGAGGACAGCCGGCCTGTGGCGGCGATCGTCTGCTGGTAGGTGGTGTGCACGCGGCCGTCGTCCGCCACCGTCTTCAGCAGCCCCTCGACGGTCTGGCGCAGCCGGCTGGCGTCGCGGTGCCGCAGCAGGTGCAGCAGGAAGGGGTGCTCGGTGCGCGCGTACAGGTCGGCGAGCGCCTCGGCGTCGGTGGTCCAGCCGGTCTTGGTCCGCTTCGTGCGCGGCATCTCGAGCTGGTCGAAGAGCACCTCCTGCAGCTGTTTCGGCGACCCGAGGTTCACGTCGCGCCCGATCACCGCGTACGCCTCGCGGGCGGCGTCGGCCACGGCGCCGGCGAACTCGGACTCACGGGTGCGCAGCGCGGCCGCGTCGACCGCGATGCCCGTGCGCTCCATGGCCGCGAGCACCGGGACGAGGGGCAGCTCGATGTCGGCGAGCAGCCGCGTGCCCCCCCGGTCGGCGAGCTCGCCCGCGAGCACCGCCGACAGCTCGAGGACGGCGGCGGCACGCACGCAGGCCGACTCCGCCTCGTCGGGACCGTCCCCGGTGTCCAGGGCGAGCTGCCCCGCCGCGGTCTCGCCGTCGGCGCGCAGCTCGCGGTGCAGGTGGCGCACCGCGAGGTCGGCCAGGTCGAAGCTGCGTTGGTCCGGACGGCAGAGGTACGCCGCGAGCGCGGTGTCGTCCGCGAGCCCCGCGAGCGGGGTGCCCCGGGCCCACAGGGCCTGCACCGGGCCCTTCGCGTCGTGCAGCACCTTCGGCGCGCCCGGGTCGGCGAGCCATGCCGCCAGGGCCTGGTCACCCACGGGGTCCAGCTCGCGCAGGTCGGCGAAGACGGCGTCGTCGTGCCCTGCCAGCGCGACGGCGTGCGCGTCGCCCGTGCCCGAGGCCCACGTGCCGAGCACATGCACCCCGGTCGGCGCGCCGGTGCGCCCGGCGAGCCACGCCGCGAGGGCCTCACCGTCGAGGCGCCGGTGGTCGACCTCGAACCCCCCTTCGGCCTCGGGCTCCGGGGTCGCCAGCGACGCGAACAGCCGGTCGCGCAGCACCCGGAACTCCAGGCCGTCGAAGACCTGGTGCACCTCCTCGCGGTCCCACGGGCGCAGCGCCAGGTCGCCGACCCCCAGGGGCAGCTCCAGGTCGGTCACCAGACGGTTCAGCCGCCGGTTCCGCAGCACCTGGTCCAGGTGCTCGCGCAGGCTCGCCCCCGCCTTGCCCGTGACCTGGTCCACTGCCCCGACGAGGCCCTCCAGGTCGCCGTGCTGCCCGATCCACTTCGCCGCCGTCTTGGGGCCCACGCCCGGCACGCCGGGCAGGTTGTCGCTGCTCTCGCCGACCAGGGCGGCGAGGTCGGGGTAGCGCTCCGGGCGCACGCCGTACTTCTCCTCCACGGCGTCCGGTGTCATCCGCGCCAGGTCCGAGACCCCCTTGCGCGGGTACAGCACGGTGGTGGTCCCGTCGACCAGCTGCAGGGCGTCGCGGTCGCCGGTGCACACGAGCACGTCCATCCCGGCGGCCCGGGCCTGGGTCGCCAGCGTCGCGATCACGTCGTCCGCCTCGTACCCCTCCCTCTCCACCGTGGGGACGCGCAACGCGGCGAGCACCTCCTTGACGAGCGCGACCTGGCCGGAGAACTCCGTCGGCGACGCGGACCGGTTCGCCTTGTACTCGGCGTACTCCTCGCTGCGGAACGTGTTGCGCGACACGTCGAACGCGACACAGAGGTGCGTGGGCTGCTCGTCGCGCAGCACGTTGATGAGCATCGACGTGAAGCCGTACACGGCGTTCGTCGGCTGCCCCGTGGAGGTCGAGAAGTTCTCCACCGGGAGGGCGAAGAACGCGCGGTAGGCGAGGGAGTGCCCGTCGACGAGCAGCAGCACCGGCCGTGCCCCCGCCGGGTCCCCGCCGGCCGGCTCCGCCGCGACCCCGACCGCCGCCGGATCCGCCCCGTCCTGCACCCGCGTCGTCACGGCTGCCACCCTAGGCGTCGTGGCCGACACCCTCACCCAGCGCCCGGACGGCGACGGCGACGACCTGCTGGCACGCCTGCTGGCCGCGGGCCCCGGAGCGCTCGTGGATCGGATGGGGATCGTGGTCACCGCCGCCGAGGTCACCGACGCCGGCCCGCGGGTGAGCGCGACCATGCCGGTGGAGGGCAACACGCAGCCCTACGGTCTGCTGCACGGCGGGGCGTCGGTCGTGCTGGCGGAGACGGTGGGCTCGCTCGCCGCGGTGCTCGCCGCCGGCCCGGGCCGGGTCGCCGTCGGCGTCGACATCAACGCCACCCACCACCGCGCCGTCCGCGAGGGAGTTGTCACCGGCACCGCCGTCCCGCTGCACGTGGGCCGCGGGACCGCGGCGTTCGAGGTCGTGATCGCCGACGAGAGCGGCCGGCGGGTCTGCAGCTCGCGCATCACCTGCCAGCTCCGCGACGCACCGCCGGTGTGACCTCGCCGCGACCGCTCGCCTCGCGGTCCCGGTTCAGTCCGAGGCGCCGGGCAGCGCGACGGACCCTGTGGATCCGTCGGCCGCGCCGCGGACGCGGCCCCGCTGCAACCGCCGGCGCACGAGCACCTGCTGCACCGTCGTCCGCGCTTCGTTCCCGCTCCGGCGCGCCAGCTGCCTGCGCAGCACCGCGGTCGGCGTGACGCGGTGGGTGACGGCGGGCGCGAAGCCGAGCCGCGCGAGGAACCGGTTCGCCTCACGGTGCCCGGCGGGCGTCGCGCACGTGACCTCGAGACACCCGGCGGCGTCGGCGGCGGCCACCACGGCCGCCAGCAGTGTCCCGGCGACACCGCGGCGGCGAAAGCGGGCGTGCACGGCGAGGTGGTCCACGTGCAGGGCGTCGTCGCCGTGCAGCGGGACCGTCTCGCCACGACGCACCACGGCCAGGCCGACCGGGCGGTCACCGGCCCAGGCGACGAGCAGGTCCAGGTCGTCGCGCCCCAGCGCCGACAGGAGCCGCCGCCGGGAGTCGTCGCGCCCCTCGGGACCGCCACCGGGCGACCCGCTCGACGAAGCACCGGTCGACGCGGCACCGGTCGCCTCGGCCCGCAGGCCTTCGACGAGCTCGACGAGCGGACCCGCGTCGGCGACGGCGGCACGACGCACCTCGACGGCGCTGCGGGACATCGGCTCCTCCAGGTCCACGCCGGCCCCGGCCTGCTCCACCGAGTCCGCCGGGCGGCGTCGCTGCGTACGATCCCCTGCGCCGGTCGCGGAGCCTACGCAGCGTCGTCGCGCTCAGCGCAGTCGGGGGATCGCGATCACCCTGCGTCACACCTTGGTCCACCACACGCTCGACCGTCGGGAGGAGACGCGTGCCACCCGGGACGGGCACCGCACTGAACATCGCGACCGTGCTGGTCGGCTCAGGGCTCGGGCTGCTGCTGGGGCACCGGCTGCCCGAACGCACCCGCCACGTCGTCACCGACGGGCTCGGTCTGGTGACCCTGCTCGTGGCGGCGCTCTCCTCGGCCGCGGTGCTCGACCCCGCCCTGGCGGCGCGCGTGGGAGCCTCCGCGCCCGTGCTCGTCGTCCTCGCCGCGGTCCTCCTCGGCGGCATCACCGGCTCGCTGCTGGGCATCGAGCACCGGATCGAGAGGCTGGGCGCACGGCTGCAGGCCCGGCTCACCCGGCGCCGGCCCGCCGACGCCGGTGCGGATGCCGATACCGATGACGGCACCGCCGACGAGCACGCCGCGCGCGACCGGTTCGTGCAGGGCTTCCTGACCGCCAGCCTCGTCTTCTGCGTCGGACCGCTGACCGTCCTCGGGTCCCTGTCCGACGGTCTCGGTCTGGGCATCGAGCAGCTCGCGCTGAAGTCGGTGCTCGACTTCTTCGCGAGCATCGCGTTCGCCGCGTCCCTCGGCGTCGGCGTGGCCGCGTCGGTCGTGTCGGTCGCCGCGGTCCAGGGCGGGCTCACCGTCGTCGGGCTCACCCTCGGCGACGTGCTCGACGACGCGCACGTCGCCGCACTCACCGCCACCGGCGGGCTGCTGCTCGTCGGTGTCGCGCTGCGGTTGCTGCGACTGCGCGAGATCCCCGTCGGCGACCTGCTCCCGGCCCTGCTCGTGGCGCCGCTGCTCGTCGAGCTCGTCGCCACGGTGCGGTGAGGGCTCACCGTGCGCCGAGGACCGGTGACGCGCCGGTCCCCTCGTTGACCCGAACCGGCCTGCCCCGGCTCGCAATGCAACCGCAACACGTCGGCGTGCCACTTCGCCCGTTCCGGCTCCCGGCCCGGGGATATGCTCACGCGCCAGCCCTGTGGGAGAGCGGCGTGGACCGGACCGGTCCGCGCGACGTCCCCCGCCCCGACCGGAGGGATCCCCGCGTGCGGAAGCTCCCCGCGATCCGGTGGGGCCTGCTCGTCCTGCTGCTGCTCGCAGTGCTGGGGACGTCCCCGGCGACCGCGGCGACGACGGCCCCCGCCCCGACCGAGAGCGCGCCCGCCGACCCGGGCGCCCCGCTCGACCCGGCCACCGACGCGACGACCGGCGAGGCGGAGGCGGAGCAGCCGGAGCTGGTGCGGGCCCGGGTGCGCACCGAGGACGGCGTGGACGTCGCGGGCGTCGACGTCGTCGTCGAGCGCGACGGCACCGAGGTCGCCAGCGCAACCACGGACGCCGAAGGGGTTGCCGAGATCGGGCTGGATGAGGCGGGCCCCTACGACATCCGGCTCGACGTCGACTCCCTACCCGCGGACGTGGCCGAGCTCGAGCCACGGCAGAACCCGATCGCGACGACGGTGAACTCCGGGCAGCCACGCACCGTGGCCTTCCGGCTCGGGGAGGCCGGGCGCGCCGCCCCCGGGGCGAACAGCGGCACGAGCCTGGCGGAGGTCGCGCAGCTCACCGCGCAGGGCCTGCGGTTCGGTCTCATCATCGCGCTCGCCTCGATCGGCCTGTCCCTCATCTTCGGCACGACGGGCCTGACGAACTTCGCGCACGGCGAGCTCGTCACCGTCGGGGCGCTGATCGCGTACTTCTTCAACGTCACCGTGGGGATGCCGCTGCTCGTGGCGGCGGCCATCACGCTCGTGGTGAGCGGGCTGTTCGGCTACGGCAACGACCGGTTGCTGTGGGGCCCACTTCGCAGCCGCGGTACCGGGCTGATCGCCATGATGATCGTGTCGATCGGCCTGGCGATCGTGCTGCGCTACGGCGCCCTGTACGTGTTCGGCGGCAGCACCCGCTCCTACGGCGACTACGTCGCGCAGCGGGGCATCGACCTGGGTCTCGTGACGCTGCGACCGATCGACCTGTTCAGCATGGGACTCGCCGTCGTCGTCCTCGTCCTCGTGGGGGTGGCGCTGCTGCGTACCCGGCTCGGCAAGGCGACCCGCGCGGTGTCGGACAACCCGGCGCTCGCGTCCGCGTCGGGCATCGACGTCGACCGGGTGATCCAGACGGTGTGGGTGGCGGGCACGGTCCTGGCCGGGCTCGCCGGGATCCTGCTCGGGATGGCGCAGGGGCTGAACTTCCAGATGGGTCAGCAGGTGCTGCTGCTCGTCTTCGCGGCCGTCGTGCTGGGCGGGCTGGGCACGGCCTTCGGGGCCCTGGCGGGCAGCATCGTCGTCGGGCTCTTCATCGAGCTGAGCACTCTCGTGGTGCCGACCGAGCTCAAGAGCGTGGGTGCGCTCGGCGTGCTCATCCTGATCCTGCTGGTGCGCCCGCAGGGACTGCTGGGCCGCCGCGAGCGGGTCGGCTGAGGGAGGAGACGTCATGGACTGGGGAAGCATCCTCACCAACGCCGCGCGGTCGTTGATCAGCCTGGAGACGATCATCTACGGGCTGGCCGCGATCGGTCTGAACGTGCACTTCGGGTACGCCGGGCTGCTGAACTTCGGCCAGGCCGCGTTCGTCGCGGTCGGCGCCTACGGCCTGGCCACGATGGTCTCCGTCGCGGGGCTGCCGTTCTGGATCGGGATCATGGTCGGGCTCGCCGGGGCCGTGCTGCTCGCCCTGCTGCTCGGCGTCCCGACGCTGCGGCTGCGGGCCGACTACCTGGCGATCGCGACGATCGCCGCCGCGGAGATCGTGCGACTCGTGTTCCGGTCAGGATCGTTGCGCGAGTACACCGGTGGGTCCAACGGCCTCACCGGGTTCTCCGACGGCTTCTACGGGCTCAACCCGTTCCCGTCCGGTACCTACGGCTTCGGGCCGTGGCGCTTCAGCGAGCGGCTGAGCTGGATCCTGCTCGTGGGATGGATCCTCGTCGCGCTCGCGTGCATCGTGGTGTGGCTGCTGATGCGCAGCCCGTGGGGCCGGGTGCTCAAGGGCATCCGTGAGGACGAGGACGCCGTGCGCAGCCTCGGCAAGAACGTGTACGCGTACAAGATGCAGGCGCTGGTGATCGGGGGTGTCATCGGCGCCGTCTCCGGCTTCGTCTTCGCCCTGGGTCGCGCCGCCGTCCAGCCCGACCTGTACGGCACGGAGTTCACCTTCTTCGCGTACACGATCCTGCTGCTGGGCGGGGCCGCGCGGGTGCTGGGGCCGGTGGTCGGCGCCGCCATCTTCTGGCTGGTGCTGTCGCTGACCGACAACATCCTGAACCAGGCGATCCGCGCCGACTACATCCCGACGTGGCTGATGACGACGACGCAGACCGGCCAGATCAGGTTCATCCTGGTGGGGGCGGCGCTGATGGCCCTGATGGTGTTCCGGCCGCAGGGCATCTTCGGCGACAAGAGGGAGCTGGCGATCAATGTCCGGTGAGCACGAGGACGTCGCGACCGCCGAGGGCGGCACCACCGTCACCGGCGTGCCCGTGGCCCAGGCCCGGGCGCAGCGCGACGCCGCGATCGCCGCGCTGAAGGACGTGCCCCGGCAGCCGGGCGTGCCCAAGCCCGACCCGATCATCGTCGCGGACGGCGTCGTGCGGCAGTTCGGGGGCCTCACCGCCGTCGACGTCGACCACGTGGAGGTCCAACGCGGGGCGATCACCGCCCTGATCGGCCCCAACGGTGCCGGAAAGACGACGTTCTTCAACCTGCTCACCGGCTTCGACAAGCCGAACCAGGGCAGCTGGACGCTGAACGGGCAGTCGCTCGCCGGCGTCCCGGCTCACCGGGTCGCCCGGCGCGGCATGATCCGCACCTTCCAGCTCACCAAGGCACTCTCCCGGCTGACCGTGATCGAGAACATGCGGCTCGGGGCGACCGGGCAGTCCGGCGAGAGCCTGCTGCGGGCGATGCTCCGCCCGCTGTGGCGCCAGCAGGAGGCGGACAACACCGAGCGGGCGTACGAGATCCTGCGGCGGTTCAAGCTCGACGCCAAGGCCGACGACTTCGCGGGCAGCCTGTCCGGCGGTCAGCGCAAGCTGCTGGAGATGGCCCGCGCGCTGATGACGGCCCCCGAGGTCGTGATGCTGGACGAGCCGATGGCGGGAGTGAACCCGGCCCTGACGCAGTCGCTGCTCAGCCACGTCAAGGACTTGCGGGAGCAGGGCATGACGGTGCTGTTCGTGGAGCACGACATGGACATGGTGCGCGACATCTCTGACTGGGTCGTCGTGATGGCCCAGGGTCGCATCGTCTCGGAGGGCCCGCCGGACGCCGTGATGGCCGATCCCGCCGTGATCGACGCCTACCTCGGCGGTCACCACGACGCCCCGCTGTCGGATGAGGACGAGCAGCGACAGCTCGAGGAGGCCGAGGAGCAGATCCGCGCCGAGGCGGAACGGGCACACCGCCGCGAGGGGAAGAAGAAGTGAGTCACGCAGCAGGCAGCGACACCAGCGACCGCAGCGACCACGTCGCCGCAGCAGAGGGTGCGCTGCTGCGCGCCGACAACCTCGTCGCCGGGTACCTGCCCGGGGTGAACATCCTCGAGAACACCGACCTGTACTGCCAGGAGGGCGAGCTCGTCGGCATCATCGGGCCGAACGGCGCCGGCAAGTCCACGCTGCTCAAGGCGATGTTCGGCCTGGTGAAGGTCTCCTCGGGGACGGTGACCCTGCGGGGCAAGGACATCACGAACGCCAAGGCGAACAAGCTCGTCTCCGAGGGTGTCGGGTTCGTGCCGCAGACGAACAACATCTTCCCGTCGCTGACCATCGCCGAGAACATGGAGATGGGCGTCTACCAGCGGCCCAAGGCCCTCAAGGAGCGCTTCGAGTTCGTCACCACGCTGTTCCCGACCCTCGGCGACCGGCGCAACCAGCGGGCGGGGTCGCTGTCCGGTGGCGAGCGCCAGATGGTGGCCATGTCGCGGGCGCTGATGATGAACCCCTCGGTGCTGCTGCTCGACGAGCCGTCGGCGGGCCTGTCCCCCGCGTTGCAGGACGAGGTCTTCATCCGCACCCGGCAGATCAACCGCGCCGGCGTGTCCGTGGTGATGGTGGAGCAGAACGCCCGTCGCTGCCTGCAGATCTGCGACCGCGGCTACGTGCTCGACTCCGGCCGCAACGCCTACACCGGGACCGGGCGCGAGCTCGCGAACGACCCGAAGGTGATCCAGCTCTACCTCGGCACGCTCGCGAAGGCCTGACCCCCTGGGGGTACAGCACGACGACGGGGCCCGGCCTGCTCGGCCGGGCCCCGTCGCGTGGGTGCGGGTGGCTCAGATCTTGCCCGCCTGGTAGCTGACGTTGGTGTAGTTGTTGTCGGGGCCGTACTGGTAGATCCCCACCGTGGCCTCGGTCGGGTCACCGTCGTCGGAGAACTCGATCGGACCGGAGACACCGTCGTAGTCGATGTCCTCACCTGCGTCCAGCAGCTCGACGCAGCCGGCGAAGTCGGTGCACTTCTCGCCCTCGCGCGAGACGTTCACCAGCTCCGAGGCGATCGCGTCGCCGCTGTCGTTGCCGGCCGCCACCGCCGCGAGCGCGGTCAGCACCACCGCGTCGTAGGACTCCGGGGCGTAGGAGAAGTTGGCCAGCTCGGGGTCGACCGCGAGCAGCTTGTCCTTGAACTCCTGCGTCGACTCGGCGCCGGGCAGGGTGCCCTTGACGCCCTCCAGCAGGCCCGGGTCGAAGTCCTTGCTGTAGTCGGCGAGGTTGCCGTCGACGAAGTACAGCGGCAGGTTGTCCGGCCCGATGTTCTGCGCGGCGAGCTCGGGGACGACCTTCTTCGTCTCGTCGAACCCGATGAGCACCAGCGCCTCCGGGTTCGCCGAGGCGACCTGGGTGACCTCGGCCGAGAAGTTCGGCGCCTTCGGGTCATAGCTGATCGTCTCGACGACCGTGCCGCCGCCGTCCTCGATCGCCTTCTTCACGTTCGCGGCGAGCCCGGTGCCGTACGGGTCCTCGAGGTTCATGATGGCGACGTCGAGGTAGCCGTCCTGGATCAGCAGGTCGCCCATCACGCGGCCCTGCAGCACGTCCGACGGGGCGGTGCGGAAGTACAGGCCCTTGTCGTCGTAGTCGGTGAAGTCGGGCGAGGTGTTGGCCGGCGAGAAGTGCACGACGCCGTTCTGGGTGATCTGGTCGATCACGGTCAAGGACACGCCCGAGGAGGCCGCACCGATGATGGCGTCGACGTCCTGGCTCAGCAGCCGGCCGACCGACTGCGACGCGATGTCCGTGGACGCGTCGCCGGAGTCCGAGTCGACCTTCGCGACGTCATTGCCGAGCACCCCGCCGGCCTCGTTGATCTCGTTCACCGCGAGCTGCACGCCGGCGAACTCGGGCGGCCCGAGGAACGCCAGGTTGCCGGTCTGCGGGAGCAGCGTGCCCACGGTCAGCGTGCCGTCGCCCTCGGCCGGGGCCGCGGCCTCGGTGGTCTCCTCGCCGCCGCCCTCGGCAGCAGTGCCCGAGTCGTCCGAGCCGCCGCCGCACGCGGCGAGGGCGAGACCGCTGACACCGAGCACCGCGACCGTACGGAACGCGCGCCTGGGTCGGATCATGGATGTGTCTCCTTCGTGACGGCCGGCCCCTGAAGGGTGTGCGGGACCGGCATGCGTACGGGAAACCTAACCGAGCCCGGCCGTTGTGAGTGCCTCCCGACCGAACCGCCTCCGCGTCGTTGCGCAGTCGTAACCTGCCCGGCGGGTCCCGCGGGTGACATCGGGTGACACCGGACACGGACCGTCAGTGGCCGTCGTCCACCTGCGCGACGACGGCGTCGGCGACCTCGCGCATGGACAACCGGCGGTCCATCGACGCCTTCTGGATCCAGCGGAACGCCTCTGGCTCGCTGAGCCCCATCCGGTGCTGGAGCAGGCCCTTCGCGCGGTCCACGCGCTTGCGGGTCTCGAAGCGCTCCCCCAGGTCGGCGACCTCGGACTCCAGCGCCCTGATCTCCGCGTGCCGGGACAGCGCGATCTCCGCGGCCGGCAGCAGGTCGCCGGCGGTGAACGGCTTCACGACGTACGCCATCGCGCCGGCGTCCCGTGCCCGCTCCACGAGCTCGCGCTGGGAGAACGCGGTGAGCAGGACGACGGGCGCGAGCCGCGCGGCGCCGATCCGCTCCGCCGCGCTGATCCCGTCGAGCACCGGCATCTTGACGTCCATCACGACCAGGTCGGGCCGGGTCTCCTCGACCAGCCGGACGGCCGCCTCGCCGTCACCGGCCTCCCCGACGACGTCGAACTCCGCCTCGCGGAGCATCTCGACGACGTCGAGCCGGATGATCGCCTCGTCCTCGGCGACGACGACCCGGCGCCGTGGGTGCTGGGCCGGGGCGGCGGGAGCCGTCTCCACCGGGCCGGGTCGCGGGCTCGCGGATGCGTCGTTCACGGCGGGTAGCCTAGCCGCGCTCGCGCCGCAGCGGGCAGGCCCCGATAGCCCAATGGCAGAGGCAGTGGTCTCAAACACCATCCAGTGTGGGTTCGAATCCCACTCGGGGCACCCCTGCGCGTCAGCGCGGACCCGGACCAGCCCCGGCCGTCTGCTCCGCCGCGGCAGCGGCGGCCGCGTCGGTCCGGTAGGCCGGAGCGAGCCCGGCCACGGCGTCGCCCATCCGGTGCACCCGCATCGCGTTGGTCGAGCCGGGGATGCCGGGGGGTGCGCCGGCGACGATGACGACGAGGTCGCCCTCGTCGAGCCGCTTCAGGCTCAGCAGCGCCTGGTCGACCTGGCGGACCATCTCGTCGGTGTGCATGACGACCGGCCCGAGGAACGTCTCGATGCCCCACGAGAGCGCCAGCTGCGAGCGCACCGACGGTACGGGGCTGAAGGCGAGCAGCGGCACCGACGAGCGCAGCCTCGACATCCGCTTGGCCGAGTCGCCGGACTGGGTGAAGACGACGAGGGCCTTGGCGCCGAGCAGCTCGCCGACCTCGCGCGCCGCCCACGTGATGGCGCCGCCCTTGGTGGAGGGTCGGCTGCCGAGCGGGGCGATCCGCTCCAGGCCGTGCTCCTCGGTGTTCGCGATGATCCGCGACATCGTCTCCACGGCCTCGACCGGGTACTCCCCGACGCTCGTCTCGCCGGAGAGCATCAGGGCGTCGGCGCCGTCGAGGACGGCGTTGGCGGCGTCCGAGGCCTCCGCCCGCGTCGGTCGCGGTGAGGTGATCATCGACTCGAGCACCTGGGTGGCCACGATCACGGGCTTGGCGTTGCGGCGCGCCAGCTCCACGGCCTGCTTCTGCACCAGCGGGACCTGCTCCAGCGGTAGCTCGACGCCCAGGTCGCCCCGGGCCACCATGATGCCGTCGAAGGCGGCGACGACCTCGACGAGGTTCTCGATCGCCTGCGGCTTCTCCACCTTGGCGATGACGGGGACGCGGACGCCCTCGTCGTCCATCACGGCGCGGACGCCGTCGGCGTCTGCCCCCCGCCGCACGAAGCTCAGTGCGACCCAGTCGACCCCGGCCCGCAGGGCCCAGCGCAGGTCGGCCTCGTCCTTGTCCGTCATCGCCGGGACGCTCACAGCGACACCAGGCAGATTCAGGCCCTTGTTGTTCGAGATGGTCCCGGCGACGCTCACCTCGGTGACGACGCGGGGCCCGTCGACCTGCGTGACGCGCAGGGCGACGCGCCCGTCGTCCACGAGGATCGAGTCGCCCGCGGACACGTCGCCGGCCAGGCCCTTGTAGGTCGTGGACACGATCTTCTGGGAGCCGGGCACGTCGTCGGTGGTGATGGTGAACTCGTCGCCGACGGCCAGGCTGACGGGGCCGTCGGGGAACCGGCCGCAGCGGATCTTCGGGCCCTGCAGGTCGGCGAGGACGCCGACGGCGCGGCCGGTCTCGTCGCTGGCCCGCCGGACCCACGTGTAGGCGTTCTCGTGGTCGGAGTAGTCGCCGTGGCTGAGGTTCAGCCGGGCGACGTCCATCCCCGAGCGAACCAGGGCGAGGACGGTCTCGTAGGAGCCGGTGGCCGGTCCGAGGGTGCACACGATCTTGGCTCGACGCATGCGCAGGAGCCTAGGGCGTGTCTCTGCAGTCACGCGTTGAGCCAGAGCACGATTGAGGCGAGGACCATGCTGCCGAGGTAGGTCAGGGCGTACTTGTCGTAGCGGGTGGCCAGGCCGCGCCAGTTCTTGAGCTGGTTGAAGGCGCGTTCCACGACGTTGCGGTTCTTGTAGTCCTCGGCGTCGAAGTCCAGGGGTCGGCCGCCGGCGGAGCCTTTGGCCTTGCGGCGGGCGATCGCGTCGGACTTCTCCGGGATCACGACCGTGATGCCGCGGGCCTGCAACATGTCGCGGTTCTTGGCCCCGGAGTAAGCCTTGTCTGCGCGCAGCGCGTCCGGTGTGGTGCGCGGTCGACCGGGACCCTGCCGTGGGATCCGCAGTGCGTCCAGAAGCCTGGGCAGCGCTGGGGAATCGCCCGCCTGACCGGGGGTGACCATCAGGACCAGCGGCAGCCCCCGGCCATCGACGAGTGCATGGGTCTTGGTCGTCAGCCCGCCCCTGGAGCGCCCGATGGCGTGATCGTCCGGTTCGTCCCCCTCAACTCGCCGATCCTTGTAATTCGATGGAGCCCCCTGTGTGCGAGGTCGGCTTCAGCTCCAACCTCGCAGCGCTCGCCCCGTGCTGATGGACCCGAGCCGCGGTGGAGTCCACCGACAGGCGCCAGTCGATCTCGCCTCCGGCGTCAGCCTCGACCTGCAAGGCCAGCAAGACCCGGTCCCACGTGCCGTCCAGCGAGAATCGGTAGTGCCGCTTCCAGACCGTCTGCCACGGCCCGAACTCCGACGGCAGGTCACGCCAAGCGATCCCCGTCCGAAGCCGATAGATCGCCCCCTCAATCACGTTACGGTGCGGAGTGAACGGCCGCCCCACACGCCCTTTCACCGGCGGGAGCTCCGGCTCGATCCGCGCCCACATCTCATCTGAGAGAACAGTCATCCGAGTCATCCCCGAACAATCAGGCCTCAGACCCCCTCAAGTTGGGAGACACGCCCT
>JBBRBF010000039.1:0-23728 GCA_038206105.1 Actinomycetales bacterium
TGGGTGGTCCAACTGGGGAGGGGTTGCTGGGCTGGGGGACTGGGCTGTGGGCTGGGGCGCCGGGGGGGGGCAATCGGGGGGGGGGGGGGGGGGCCCGGCCCTGGGCGGGCCCCGCCGACGCCCGTTCGGGTCGGGCGTTACGGCGCGAGGAAGCCGCCGCAGCAGCAGCAGCAGTAGCAGTACGCGCTGCGGGCCGTCAGGCGGATCTCGCCGGCCTTGCGCACGGAGATCTTCTTCATGGCTCGCTCACCTCCTCCCCTCGTGAGTGGGGGACCCGCCGTGCCCGGCGGGTGGTCGCGGACACCGGGGTGGCCTCGTGGGGAGGGTGGTCGCCGTGTGCGTCGTCCGTCGGGTCGGACACGGACCGGTGTCCAGCCCTCCCGTGGTGTCGCGGGTCATGGCCGTCGGAGGCGCGAGCTTCGGCCCGGATACGTCGACGGGACCGGCTCCGCGCTGGCCGTACCTGGATCGCATGATCACCGCGGGGGAGGAGGCCGGGGTGGGAGGCCTCACCGCACTCGGGTACGCCGACGACGTCGCTGGCCTGGGGGCAACACGCGGACGTCCTCCGTGCTGCCGGGCTACGGCTGCGAGCGCCGGGTGGCGGCCGGGAGGGTCAGGTCGACGTCGGCGCGGGCTGGTAGGTGTGGCGGCCCATGATCACGGTGTCGAACGTCCGGCGCCGGTCAGGGCCTCGCTCGTGCGCAGGGTGAGGTCTTCTGGCGGCGTGCCCAGGAGCACCGTCAGGTCGGCCGGAGCCTGCACTGCGTAGGCCGTGGCTGGTTGCGCAGCGGTCGCCAGCCCGGAATCCGGCGCGGACCCGGCCCCGGTGTACAGGCGGCCGCGAGCAGCAGCAGCGGAACGACAGCCGCGGTCCAGCGATGAGGGTGGCGCACAGCCCGAGCTCCCCGGAGCGTGACGGTCGACCGCGCAGCGTGACGACCCGGGACCTAGCGTAGGCGCGGGCGTGGACGGCGGCCTGCGCGGCGTGCTGGCCCGACGTGCCGCTCTCGGTCGTGCGGCACGGTGTTGCAGGGCTCCAACCGAGCCATCTACCACCGCGCGGCACGCCAACGGGCCTTCAGGCACCGTCACCCGCCGGCCGGAGCCCCGCCAGCACACACGACCACGACCGCGCGACTCGGTCGGGCTGGGGCGAAGGGCCCTGGTAGGACTTTGAGTGAGAGTATATTACGCTGCGTATATCACACACGATTGGCGTGCCCCGCCAGACACCATCTCGCGTTGGGACCATCTGTGGCGAACGACGACAAGCTGTCGGATGTGCTGATCGAGTTCGCGCGCACGCTGATCACGGACTTCCCCATCCAGGGAATCCTGGACCGCCTTGTGGAGCGCATGGTCGGCGTCCTGGACGTCACGGCCGCCGGGGTCACCCTGATTTTACCCGGGATGGCGCCGCAGTACGTCGCGGCATCGAACAAGGACGCGCTGGAGTTCGAGCAGCTTCAGACGACGCTGGGGGAGGGCCCGTGCATCACCGCCTACGAGACCGGTGAGAGCGTGTCGGTCCCCGACCTTGCCAACGATGACCGGTACCCGAGGTTCGCTCCCCGGGCGGTGGCGGCAGGGATGGCGGCGGTCTTCACGTTTCCGCTCAACCACGGGGACACCCACAAGCTCGGTGCACTGGACCTCTACCGGGGCACCGTGGGTGACCTGGACGTCGAGGACATGGCGGCGGCCCAGACGCTGGCGGACGTCGCCGCGGCCTACCTGCTGAACGCCCAGGGACGCAAGGACGCGCGGGACGTCTCCGACCGCTTCCGCGAGAGCGCCATGCACGACGCGTTGACGGGGCTGCCGAACCGGTTGCTGCTGCAGCATCGTCTCAACCACGCTGCGCAGCGGGCCAGGCGGTCGCACGGCACAGCCGCCGTCCTGTTCGCCGACCTCGACCGGTTCAAGCAGGTCAACGACACCCATGGCCACCCAACGGGTGACGCACTGCTGGTCGCCGTGGCGGATCGTCTGTCCCACATGATCCGCCCCGGTGACACGTTGGCGCGGGTCTCCGGTGACGAGTTCGTCATCCTGTGTGAGGACCTGGCCCGCTCCGGTGACGTCGAGGCGCTCGCCCAACGCATCCAGCATGCCTTGGCGCAACCCTTCGACATCCACGGCCAAGAGATCTCCATCAGCGCCAGCGTGGGCGTCGCGTATGCCGGGCCGGGGGAGTCCGTGTCCAGCCAGCTGGTGCAGGACGCGGACACCGCGATGTACCAGGCGAAGCGAAGGGGCGGTGCCGTCAGCCAGGTGCTCGACCTGCGTGCGGCCAAGCAGGCCGGCGAGCGCGACGACCTCGAACGAGACCTGCGGTCGGCGGTGTCCGGGGGACAGCTCGCGCTGGTGTACCAGCCGATCGTGCAGACCGCGGACGGCCTGGTCACCGGGGTGGAGGCACTCCTGCGCTGGAAGCACCCGACGCACGGCGCGATCCCCGCGCTGACCACGGTCAGCATCGCCGAGCAGAGCGGACTGATCATCGGCATAGGTGCCTGGGTGCTGGAACGTGCCTGCTCCGACCGCACGCAGTGGCTCGCGGACCACCCCGACCGACCCCTCGACGTCTCGGTCAACCTCTCCGTGCGTCAGCTGCTCAGCCCGGGACTGGTCGGGCAGGTCGAACGTGTCCTCGACAAGACGGGGATGGACGCCGGTGCCCTGGTGCTGGAGGTGACCGAGGGCATCTTCATCGAGGACGACCAGCGCGCGATGACCGCACTGGCGGACCTGCGGAAGATGGGCCTGAGACTGGCCTTGGACGACTTCGGAACCGGCTTCTGCTCCCTGGGCTACCTGCAGCGCCTTCCTCCCGTCGACATCATCAAGATCGACCGGACCTTCGTCTCCGACATCGACCACGACCGCCCCCGCGCCGCCATCGCCTCGGCGGTGACGGGCCTCGCGCACGACCTGGGACTGCGGGTCATCGCTGAAGGCGTCGAGACCGAGCAGCAGCGCCACACGGTGCTCGAGATGGGGTGTGAGCACGCGCAGGGGTACCTGTACGCGCGACCCATGCCCGTCGTCGATCTCACCGACCGGCTTCTCGGCGGAGCCGCCGGCCCGATGCGGCTGCCCGACGCGGGGATACCAGAGCCGGCGTCCTACGCGATCGGTAGCCACTGAACCGACCTGAGGACACTGGCGGTCTGCCACGGCTGGGAGCGAGGATCCCAGGATGGAACTGATCGGCCGACAGCTCAACCGAGCCACGCTCGAGCCCTCGTCCCGCTGGCGGCCGATGCGGCGGCGCTCGCTGCCAAGCCGACCTGATCGGTCGCCAACTCCACCGCGAGCAATCCCCTCATCTCCTGGCCGTAGCCAGGTTCGACCGCATCCGGGCGCCGCGGCCGGAGTCGCTCGGCGCGTTCGGCGCGGGAGCCGTCGTCACCCGCCGCTACTCCGCAGCGTCCGGCTCGAGGAGCGCTGGTCGGTCGAGGTCGCGCTTGACCGCTTGAGGTACGTGTACGAAAAGGCGGACCCGATGACCTGCCATCCGGCGGACGCCATGGCCGTCGCCTTGCGCGTCAGCATCGAGACCCTGGCGTGCTCCCACTGCGTCCGGCTTCGCACCACGCGATGGAACCACAGACCGAACTCGACACTGTGCCACCCGTAGCGCCCGGCCAGCGCGAGCTCGTCCATCTCATCGAATGCCGACACCGGTCCGAGGATCCGCTCGTCGCGCGTCAGCCCGGTGTCGCCGGGCGTGGCGCCGGTCGCGAACCGCTTCTGCGCGGCCTGCTTGCTCATGCCCAACGTCGCGCCGACAGCGGACCAGGTGGCGCCGGCCGAGCGTGCTGAGTCCACGGCGCTCCGCAGCAGGGCACCGGCCTCTGCCTCCATCCGGGCGGCCGCCGCGACGAGTGCCAGGCAGTCGTCGACGTGCCGGGGCTCGGTGTCCACGCCCAGGCGGCCGATGGCCTGTGCCAGCGCCTCGGCGACGTCGACGTCGGGGTCGATCCGGTCAGGCCGCATCGTCTCGGTGCCCGCCGAGGGTCTCCGAGGGCCGCCACCACCCACCGGTCCCCCGGCGCAGCAGGCTCACGCCGACACCGACGAAGGCGACGATCAGGACGACCGCGAGGGCCTCGACCCAGACCGGAGGGTCGCTGAGCAGGAGGGCGAGGCCGATGAACGGGTTGAGCAGCAGCAGGACGTAACCGACCGCGAGATCAGCCGGCTGGCGCGCGGCGACCTGACGCCGGCGGGTCCGGGTCACCTCCGGCTGGCCGGGCCGTGTGCACTGCCACTCGCCCGGCGCTCCGCTCGGCTGAACGGCGTGCGAGGTTGGCGGCATGGCGGACGGACGCAGCCACCGTCCGGCCGGCGGCGAGGGGCGAGCGCTGCTCACGGTCGGCCACGGCACGGACGACGTCGCCCGGCTGCGCGAACGGCTGCTCGGCGCCGGCGTGGCGCAGGTCGTCGACATCCGGCGCTTCCCGGGCAGCCGCGCCCACCCGCACACGTCGCGGGACGCGCTGGGGGACTGGCTCCCCGAAGCGGGGATCGGCTACCGGTGGGAGGAGCGTCTCGGCGGACGCCGCCGCCTGGACCGTTCCGCCGACGTCGTCGACACGTGGTGGCGCGTCCAGGCCTTCCGCGCCTACGCGGCGCACGTCCGTACCCCTGAGGCCGTCGCGGCGCTGGACGACCTGGTCGCCGACGCGGACGCTCGCGTGGTCACGGTGATGTGCAGCGAGTCACTGTGGTGGCGCTGCCACCGCCGACTCGTTGCCGACGTCGCCGCTCTCGCCCATGGGTGCGCCGTCGTCCACGTGATGCCGGACGGGTCGCAGGTCGCGCACCGACCCGCCGAGGGCGCGCGGGTCAGCGACGACGGCGCGGTCGTCTGGGACGGCGGCGATCCGTGAGCCTGATCAGCCCCGCACCGTGACGCAGCAGGCACCGGTTCGGGGGTCAGCTCCGCCATGGGGCGGGGGTCGTCGAGTGCCTCGATAACGCTGCGGACATCGGGGCGCACCGCGCGTTCCTGCTGCTGCGCACCGCCTTCACGGTTGCGCCGATCGTCTTCGGGCTCGACAAGTTCGCCGGGCTGCTCACCGACTGGCCGCAGTACCTCGCGCCGTGGGTCGACGGCCTCGTGCCGGGTGACGCCCAGCAGGCGATGTGGGCCGTCGGTGTCGTCGAGGTCCTCGCCGGCGTCCTCGTCGCGGTGCGGCCGCGGATCGGCGGCTACGTCGTCGCCGCGTGGCTGCTCTGCATCATCGTCAACCTCGTCTCGACCGGAGAGTTCCTCGACGTCGCCCTGCGGGACGTCGGGCTGCTGGCCGGTGCGCTCGCGCTCGCGCAGCACGCCGGGACCGCCGCGCCAGAGGCAGGGCCCGGCGGAGCCCGCGCGTCGTCGCACTGGTGCTGGTGTGTCTGCTCGTGCTGCCGGGGGTCGCGATGCTCCTCGGCGGCGCCGGCCTCGGGCTCGGCTACGCCGTCGGCCGGGACGACGCCGGCTACGTCGCCGCCGACGCGGGCCGCTTCGAGTCCGCGAGCGGCGTCGTCACCACCGGCAGCCTCGACGTCCTGGTGGACGCCGGCTCGCCGGACCGGCTGCTGGACCGGCTGGCCACCGACGTCCGGATCGGTGTCTCCGGTGCGTCGGCGTCCGACCGCTTCGTCGGGATCGGGCCCAGCGACGCCGTCGACGCCTACCTCGGGGACGTCGCCCGCGACCAGGTCACCGACGTGACCGACGGCTCGCCGGTGTACCGCCGCGTCGGCGGTGACCTCGCCGGCGCCCGGCCCGGTGCCCCTGCCCAGCAGGACTTCTGGGCGGCCTCCGACACCGGCTCGGGCCCGTTGACCCTGGAGTGGCCGGTGAGGGAGGGCCGCTGGACCGTCGTCCTGATGGACGCCGCCGCCGCACCTGCGGTCGGCGGCGACGTCACCGTGGGTGCCCGCAGCGACGCGGTCGTGCCGACGGTGCTCGTGCTGTTGGGGATCGGTGCGGTGCTCACCGCGGTGGCGGTCGCGCTGATCGTGGTCGGGATGCACGGTGCCGGCCGGGCAGCGACGGGCGCGGGTGACGCCGGTGCGCCGGAGCCCGCCGCCGCGGCCACGAGGAGCCCGGTGGTGCTGCAGGCCAGGCTCGACCCGGCCCTGACGCGGTGGCAGTGGCTGGTCAAGTGGCTGCTCGCGATCCCGCACGTCATCGTGCTCGCGTTCCTGTTCGTCGCCTTCGCGGTGCTGACCGTCGTCGCGGGCGTGGCGATCCTGTTCACCGGCCGGTACCCGCGGGGGATCTTCGCGTTCAACCTCGGCGTGCTGCGCTGGTCGTGGAGGGTGTCGTACTACGCCTCGACCGGTGGGATCGGCACGGACCGCTACCCGCCGTTCCGGCTCGGCGCGGACCCGGAGTACCCCGCAGCGCTCGACGTCGCGTACCCGGAGCGCATGTCGCGGCCGCTGGTGCTCGTGAAGTGGCTGCTCGCCGTCCCGCACCTGCTGCTGGTCGCGCTGTTCCTCGGCTGGGCGGGCTGGGACGGCGGTTCCGACAACGCCGACGTCCTCGCCAGCACGGGCCTGCTCGGGCTGCTGGTGGTCTTCGCCGGCGTGGCGCTGCTCTTCACCAGGCGTTACCCCCGGCCGCTGTTCGACCTCGTGGTGGGGTTGAACCGGTGGGTCTACCGGGTCGTCGCGTACGCCGCGCTGATGACCGACACCTACCCGCCGTTCCGGCTCGACCAGGGCGGTACCGAGCCCGGGCCGGTCCCGATGCCACCGGGTCCGGGCGGGCCGAGCTCGGTGGAGCGGCGCGAGCCCGTGCGGGAGGATGCCCCTGGCTGACCGGTCGGGCGCCAGGCGTCCCGACGCACCCGACGTGCCTCCCCACCCCAGCGGTGATCATGCACGTCGGGTACGCCGGCCGGCAGCTCAGCCGTGCTGCTCGACGTACTTCTGCGGGTCCCGGTCCTCCGAGCTGACGCCGTGGCCGTCGGCGTGCGCGGCCTCGTACACGGCGAACGCCACCGCGAGCTCGTGCCGCAGCCGGGGGTCGGCGTTGCGGCGGAAATCGGCGAGGGCCTCGCGCTCCTCCTCGCCCATGTGCTCGTCGTTGGCCTCGCGCGCAGCGAAGACGCCGTCCCACCAGTCCTGGGTGCCGACCTCGTGCGTACCCGCCGTCCGCACCCCCGCGCGGATGTCGTTGTGGTCGTCGACGGCGTCCTCGGTCTCGTCGGCGGGGCTGTCCTTGTCGCCCTCGCCGGTGCCGACCTCGAGCAGCCGGGGGTAGAAGATCTCCTCCTCGGCCTGGGCGTGCACCTCCAGCAGGGTCGCCAGCCGTCCCCAGACGGCGCGCAGGGCGTCGGTGTCGTCGCGGGGGACCTCGTCCAGGAGCGCGAACAGTCGCCGCTGCTCGTGGTGGTCGTTCAGGATCACGTCGCAGATGTCCATGCGGGGAGGTTCGCACCCCGGCGCGCCGGTCGCACGTCGCCGCCGGAATGGACGGCGTCCGCGCCGCGCTGCCCTGCGCATGGGCACATCAGTCGTCGCCAGCAGCTATGGGGGCCCCGAGGTCCTCGACGCCGTCTCCACCGACCCCCGCCGGCCGGGCCCAGGACAGGTGCGGATCGCCGTCCGGGCGGCCGGGATCAACCCGATCGACGTCAAGCTGTACGGCGGGGCGATGGGCAGCGACACGTCGAAGCTGCCGCTGCCGCTGGGCATGGAGGTCGCCGGCGAGGCGACGGCGGTCGGGGACGACGCCGCCGGGCCCGCGGGGCCGGTGTCGGTGGGCGACGAGGTGATCGCCTACCCCGTGAGCGGCGGCTACGCCTCGGACGTCGTGGTGCCGGCGTCAAGCGTGCTCCCGAAGCCCACCGGGATGGCGTGGCCGGAGGCGGCAGGGCTGATGCTGACCGGCGTCACCGCCGTTCACGCGCTGCGCGCCGTGGGCGTCGGCGCGGGGGACACCGTGCTCGTGCACGGCGTCTCCGGTGGCGTGGGGCTCACCGTGGCCCAGCTGGCCGTCGACGCCGGCGCCACCGTCGTCGGGACGGCGAGCGAGCGGCACCACGAGACGCTGCGGGGCTTCGGGGTCACGCCCGTCTCCTACGGCGAGGGTCTCGTCGAGCGCGTCCGCGCAGTGGCGCCGTCGGGTGTCGACGCGGCGATCGACACAGTCGGCACCGACGAGGCCGTCGACACGTCGCTCGCCCTCGTCGCCGACCGCGACCGCGTCGTCTCCATCGCGGCGTTCGGCCGGGCGGGTGACGTACAGCTGATCGGCGGCGGCCCGGGAGCCGACCCGGGCACCGAGATCCGTTCTGCTGCACGGCTGGAGCTCGTGAGGCACGTGGAGGCCGGGGCGCTGCGGGTGGTCGTGGCGCGGACGTTCCCGCTGGCCGAGGCCGCCGAGGCCCACCGCCTCGTGGCGGGCGGCCACGCCGGGGGCAAGGTCGTACTGGTGCCGTGAGAGCCCAGGTGCCGTGAGGGCCCTGGTGCCCCGAGAGCCGAGGCCGATATCCGGCGAGCGTCTACCGCGCGTCCGGGAGCGCGTCCTCCTCGTCCCAGAGCAGCTGCTGCACGTGGTCCGCGAGCGAGACGGCGACCTCCTGCAGGTCCAGGCCGAACAGCTGGGTGAGGCGCACGGCGACACCGACGATGTCGTCGTCCGTAGCGCCCGCGTGGACGCCCATCCGCGCGAGGGTGCGGTCGTCGAAGGCGACCGAGCCGCAGACGACGGTCAGGCCGGCGTCCTCGGCGGAGCGCAGCTCTTCGCGGTCCAGCTTCACGGCGGCTCTCCAGCAGGTGTGTGACGGCCCCTGGACCAGTATGGCCCCCTGCGCACCTGGCATCCTCGAGCGCCGGCGCCCGGTGCCGGCTGCCGGCTGCGGTGCGTGTCGACGTGACGGGAGGGTGTGATGGCACGGCGCTGGCCCGCCGGCGTGTACGGCACGGGCTCGGAGCCCGACCCGCGCTTCACGCTCGCCAACGAGCGCACGTTCCTGGCGTGGATCCGCACCGCCCTGGCTGTGCTCGCCGCCGCCGTGGCCCTGGACGCGCTGGGTGTGCCGGACGACGAGCGGGTCCGCACCGTCCTGACGCTGCTGCTCACGCTGACCGGGCTCGTGACCCCGGCTGCCGCGTACGCCCGGTGGGCGGCGTCCGAACGGGCGATGCGGCACGGGCGGCCACTAGCCGGCGGCCGCCTGATCGCCGTGCTCACCGGCTCCGTGGTCGTGGTCGCCGCGGCCCTGGCCGTGGTGTTCCTGGTGTCGGGGTGAGCGCGCCACCGGACGGCGCCGCGGCAGAGCGGACCGCGTTCGCCTGGACGCGCACGGCGGTGTCGCTGCTCGTGGCGCTGCTCGTGCTCTTCCGTCTCGTGCTCGCGCGGCTGGAGACGGTCGCGGTCGTCGCGCTGCTCGTCGGGGTCCCGCTGTGCGTGGCGCTGCTCGTGCTGGCGCGGCGCCGCAGCCGGG
This sequence comes from Actinomycetales bacterium, assembly GCA_038206105.1. Lineage (GTDB taxonomy): Bacteria > Actinomycetota > Actinomycetes > Actinomycetales > JBBRBF01 > JBBRBF01. Next base: position 9,462 of record JBBRBF010000039.1, read on the forward strand.
GAGCGGCGGCCGCCGTCGAAGCCGGTGGCGTACCGCCCGACGCCCTCCTGCCGGTGGGGACGGCCGCCGCCGTCACCCTCCTCGGTCTCGTGGAGCTGACGCACGTGCTGTGGGGCCTCGACACCCCCTGACCCCTTCTCCGTGATCAAGGAACCCCTGCGTCCAGAACCCCCGTGATCAAGGAAGCCGCGAGTCGGATGTCCGCTTTGCGGCGCCGCGGTCGTCATCGGGCGCCGCGGAGGTCCGGACGTCCTTGATCACCGAAGGGTGGGGGTGCGAGTTCCTTGATCACCGACGAGGGGAGCGGTCGGCGCGGCGGGCGCGGTAGGCGGCGACGTGCGTCCGGTTGGCGCAGCCGCCGTCGCAGAACCGCCGGGACCGGTTGCGGGACAGGTCCACCATGACGTCGTCGCAGTCGTCCGCCGCGCACACGTGGAGCCGGGCGAGCTCGCTGGTACGCAGCACGTCCACGAGGGCCATCGCCGCCTCCACGGCGATCCGCGTGGCGAGTGGGGCCTCGGGATCGGTGGCGTGCAGGTGCCAGTCCCACTCGTCGTGCCGCACGAGCTGCGGCAGCGCCCGCCCCCGCACGAGCAGGTCGTTGACGGCCGCCACGGCGCCCTCCTCGTCCGCCTCCCAGATGCTCCGCAGCACCGGACGCAGGTCGCGGACGGCGTCCAGCTCGGCGTCGTCGTGCTCGCGGCGGCCGGTGAAGCGCTGCTCGGTCACGAAGGTGTCGAGCTCCGCCCGGGTCACCAGCGTGTCGACCCGGGTGCCCGCGGCGTCGGGAGCGGTGTTGACCAGTGCGGCCGCCGTCCGCAGGGCGGCCTCGGTGTCATGAGCGAAAACCACGTTGACTCCTGACCAGATCCGCGGCTAGTGTCATCACCGTACCTCCCGTTCACCCCTGACACCCAACACCCGCCGGTCGCCGGCACAGGAGCCACCATGAGCCTCGCCGGTACCCGGGCCCCGAGTGTGCGGAGCCGGCGCCCCGCGTCCGGCGCGCGCCGGTCCCGGGCCGCGGACGGCGTGTGGCTGGCCCTGGTGTCCGCCTTCTGCTTCGGCATCTCGGGTCCGCTCGCGAAGCCCCTGCTGGACGCCGGGTGGTCGCCCGGGGCCGCGGTGACCGCGCGCATCGGTCTCGGCGCGGTGCTGCTGGCCCTGCCCGCCGCTGTGATGCTGCGCGGCCGGTGGAACGCCCTGCGCCGCAACGCATGGCTGGTGCTGGCCTACGGCTTGGTAGCAGTCGCCGCCGCGCAGCTCGCCTACTTCAACGCCGTCACGACCCTCTCCGTCGGCGTCGCGCTGCTGCTGGAGTACCTCGGCCCCGTGCTCGTCGTCGGCTGGCTCTGGGCGCGGCACCGCCACCGCCCCCGGGCGTGGACGCTGGCCGGCATCGGTCTCGCCCTGGCCGGTCTCGCGCTGGTGCTCGACGTCACCGGCGGCGCCCGGGTCGACCTCGGCGGTGTCCTCTGGGGTCTGGCAGCGGCGTGCTCGCTGGCGGTCTACTTCGTCCTGTCGGCGCGCGAGCCGGTCGGGTTGCCGCCGCTGGTGATGGCAGCCGGGGGGATGGTCGTCGCGACTGTCGTGCTGGGGACGGCGGGCGTCCTCGGGCTGATGCCGATGGCGGCCACCACCGGTGACGTCGTCCTGCTGGGTCGTGAGGTCTCCTGGCTGGTGCCGGTCGCCGGACTCGGCGTTCTCGCCGCCGCCCTCGCCTACGCCCTCGGCATCGCGGCCACCCGGCGGCTCGGCTCCAAGGTCGCGTCCTTCGTGGGTCTCACCGAGGTGCTCTTCGCCGTGCTGCTGGCGTGGCTGCTGCTCGGGGAGCTGCCGCTGCCGGTGCAGCTGCTCGGCGGGGTGCTCATCGTCGCCGGTGTCGTGGCCGTGCGGTACGACGAGCTGCGGGGCGGTCAGCCCGTGTGACGTGCCGCCGGCCGGGGGCCGGACCCGAGGTGCGGGACCGTCCCCCGGCCGGCGGCCGGGCTCCAGGGGGGTCAGCGGCCCCGGTGGCAGGAGCAGCTGTCGTCGTAGCAGTGGTCGTGGTCCATGACTCCTCCTCGGCTGTGCTGGTCGCGTCGTGCGGATCCCGGCCGGTCGGGGCCGGATCGTTCGCGTCGCGTTCCTGGTGAGAGCCCGACAGGACCCAGGTTCGCCCTGGATGAGCACGCACGACGGCGAACACCCCGCGAAGAAGTGCGAAAGTTTCACGGGAGGGAACGATGGGCACTACGGGTGGGAGTGGCTCCGGTCGCGCTCGACCCTGGACGGACCCGCTCCGCCGAGGGTGGACTGGGCGCCATGACGACCCGGACGTCCCCGTGGCCCGCCGGCACCCCGTGCTGGACCGACCTGACCGTGCCCGACGTGGCTGCCGCGCAGGCGTTCTACGCCGCCGTGCTCGGTTGGGAGTTCGCGGAGACCGGCGCCGAGTTCGGCGGCTACGTGATCGCCCACGTGCGCGACGTCCCGACGGCGGGGATCGGCCCGCAGCAGCCGGGCGTCCCCCCGGCCTGGACCCTCTACCTGGCCAGCGACGACGCCGACGCGACCGCGGCGGCGGTCGCCGAGCACGGCGGCACGGTCGTGCTGGAGCCCGGCGACGTCGGCCCGCTCGGTCGGATGCTCCTCGCGGCGGACCCCACAGGAGCGGTCTTCGGGGTGTGGCAGGCGGGTAGCCACATCGGCGCGGGCCTGGTGAACGAGCCGGGCGGACTGACGTGGGAGGACCTGCGCTCCACCGACCCCGACGTCGCACGGCCGTTCTACTCCGGCGTCTTCGGCTACCACCATGACCCGTTCCCGCACGCCCCGCCGGACTACCAGACGTTCGCCGCGGCAGCGGGAGGGCCGCCGCTCGGCGGCACGGGCGGGATGATGGGCGCCGACGGCGCACCGTCCCACTGGCTCGTCTACTTCTCCGTGGCCGACGTCGACGCGGCCGTGGCCGCTGCGTCCGAGCGCGGCGGCTCGGTGCTGGCGCCCGCCTTCGACACTCCCGTGGGCCGGATGGCCGGGATCACCGACGCTGCCGGGGCGTCGTTCTTCGTCATCCGGGCCGCCGACGGCGGGTCGACCGACTCCGGTTGACCGCACGGCCGAATCGGGCGGGCTTCCCCCGGCGGGCGCTCGACCCCGATGATGGGCACCTGCGAGGGGCCGGCACCGCCCTCGCTCGGCGCGAGGAGGCGCAGCAGGCGTGCAGAAGCTCGTGTACGACTTCAGTGAGGGCGGCAAGGACGACAAGGACCTGCTCGGCGGCAAGGGGGCCAACCTCGCGGAGATGACCCGCCTCGGCCTGCCGGTGCCGCCGGGCTTCACCATCACCACCGAGGCGTGCCGGCACTACCTCGAGCGCGGCGAGATGCCCGACCACCTGCGGGTGCAGGTGACGATGGCGCTGCGCCACCTCGAGGACGCCGTCGGGCGCCGGCTCGGCGACTCGGTCGACCCGCTGCTCGTGAGCGTGCGCTCGGGCGCCAAGTTCTCGATGCCCGGGATGATGGAGACCGTCCTCAACGTCGGGCTGAACGACTTCTCGGTGCAGGGCCTCGTCGACGCCTCCGGCGACGAGCGGTTCGTGTGGGACTCCTACCGCCGGCTGATCCAGATGTTCGGCAAGACCGTGCTCGGCGTGGACGGCGAGGCGTTCGCCGGTGCGCTCGACGCCGCGAAGGAGCGCAAGGGCGTCGCCAGCGACGTCGAGCTCGACGTCGACGACCTCCAGGCACTCGTCGAGGAGTTCAAGGGCATCGTCGAGAAGCACTCGGGCCGGGGCTTCCCGCAGGACCCCCGCGAGCAGCTGGACCTGGCGACGCGGGCCGTCTTCGAGTCCTGGAACACCGAGCGGGCCCGGCTGTACCGCCGCCGCGAGCGGATCCCGCACCACCTCGGCACGGCCGTCAACGTGTGCACGATGGTGTTCGGCAACCTCGGTGAGACCTCCGGCACCGGTGTCTGCTTCACCCGCGACCCGGCGACGGGCGTCCCCGGCGTCTACGGGGACTACCTCGTCAACGCCCAGGGCGAGGACGTCGTCTCCGGGATCCGGAACACGTTGTCGCTGGAGGACTTCGCGGACGTCGACAAGGAGTCCCACGCGCAGCTCCGCAAGATCATGCGGCGGCTCGAGACCCACTACCGCGACCTGTGCGACATCGAGTTCACCGTCGAGCGCGGCACGCTGTGGATGCTGCAGACGCGGGTCGGCAAGCGGACCGCGGCCGCCGCGTTCAGGATCGCCACGCAGCTCGTCGACGAGCAGCTCATCACGATGGACGAGGCGCTGACCCGGGTCACCGGGGCCCAGCTCTCCCAGCTCATGTTCCCGCAGTTCGACACCGGCACGGAGCGGACCCTGCTCACCCGCGGGATGGCCGCCTCGCCCGGGGCGGCCGTCGGCCGGGTCGTCTTCGACTCCGCCGCCGCGGTCGCCTGGAGCCGGCGCGGCGAGCGTGTCCTGCTGCTGCGCAAGGAGACCAACCCCGACGACCTCGAGGGCATGATCGCGGCCGCGGGCGTCCTCACCAGCCGCGGCGGCAAGACGTCGCACGCCGCGGTCGTGGCGCGCGGCATGGGCAAGACCGCGGTCTGCGGGGCCGAGGGGATCGAGGTGGACGCCGCCGCCAAGGCCGCCCACGTCGGTGACACGACGCTCGCCGAGGGCGACCTGCTCTCGATCGACGGCTCCACCGGCGAGGTGTTCGCCGGTGAGATCGCCGTGGTCGACCCGCCCGTCGTCCGCTACCTGGAGGAGGGTCTCGACGCGGCGCTCGAGGGTGTCGACGAGCACGTCAGCGACCTCGTGCGGTCGGTCGACCGGATCCTGCTGCACGCCGACTCGGTGCGGCGGATGCGGGTGCGCGCCAACGCGGACAACGCCGCCGACGCGGTCCGGGCCCGGCGCATGGGGGCCCAGGGGATCGGGCTCTGCCGCACCGAGCACATGTTCCTCGGCGAGCGGCGCGTCCTCGTGGAGCGCGTCGTGCTCGCCGACTCGGCAGCCGAGCGCAGCGAGGCGCTGGAGGCGCTGCTGGGGCCGCAGCGCGACGACTTCCGCGATCTGCTCACCGCGATGGACGGGCTGCCTACGACGATCCGGCTGCTCGACCCACCGCTGCACGAGTTCCTGCCCGACCGCGCCGACCTCATGGTCCGCGTCGCGCGGCAGGAGGAGCGCGGCGACGTCGACGAGGCCGACGTCCGCCTGCTCGCCGCCGTCGAGCGGCTGCACGAGTCGAACCCGATGCTCGGCCTGCGGGGGGTGCGGCTCGGGCTCACCGTGCCGGGCCTGTTCGCGCTGCAGATCAAGGCCATCGCCGAGGCCACGGCCGCGCTGCTCGCCGAGGGCCGCGACCCGCGACCGGAGATCATGGTGCCCCTTGTCGGCTCGGTGATGGAGCTGCATCTGGTCCGGGACGAGGCCGACGCGATCCTGGCCGAGGTCTCGCAGCAGGCGGGCGTCGAGCTGCGGATCCCGATCGGCACGATGGTCGAGCTGCCGCGCGCGGCGCTGACCGCGTTCCGGGTCGCCGAGGCAGCCGAGTTCTTCTCGTTCGGTACGAACGACCTGACGCAGACGACGTGGGGCTTCAGCCGGGACGACGTCGAGGCTGCGTTCTTCGCCGCGTACCTCGACAAGGGCGTGTTCACGGTGTCGCCCTTCGAGAGCCTGGACGTCGACGGCGTCGGACGCCTCGTCGACATCGCCACCCGGGAGGGGCGGCGGACGCGACCGGACCTCAAGGTCGGCATCTGCGGCGAGCACGGCGGCGACCCCGAGTCGATCCACTTCTTCGACCGCACCGGCCTGGACTACGTCTCGTGCTCGCCGTTCCGGGTGCCGGTGGCCCGGCTCGAGGCGGGTCGCGCGGTGCAGGACAACCCGGAGGAGGACCGCTCCGACGACGACGAGGTGAAGCGCGCCTAGAGACCTGCGCCTAGACCGGCGCTCCCGAGGCGAGCGCGACGAGCCGGGCCGCCTTCAGCTCCGTCTCCTCCCACTCGGCCTCCGGGTCCGAGCCCCACGTGATGCCGGCGCCGGTGCCGAAGCACAGCCGGCCACCCTCGCGCCAGAACGTCCTGATGCCCACCGCGAGCCGCCCGGTCCCGGCGTCGGTGTCGACGTAGCCGACGGCGCCGCAGTACGGCCCGCGCGGCCGGCTCTCGAGCTCGCCGATGAGTTGCAGCGCCGAGCTCTTCGGCGTGCCCGACACCGAGCCCGCCGGCGACGTCGCCGCCAGCAGCTCGGCCCACGACGTCCCCGGGCGCAGCTGGCCCCGCACCGTGGACACGAGGTGCACCAGCCCGGGGTGCTGCTGCACCTCCAGCAGGGCCGGGACGGCCACGGAGCCGGGCTCGCAGACCACCGACAGGTCGTTGCGGACCAGGTCGACGATCATCACGTTCTCGGCGGCGTCCTTCTCGCGCAGGTCTGCCGCGGTGGGGGCGGTGCCCTTGATCGGACCCGACTCCACGACGTCCCCCCGGCGGCTCAGGAAGAGCTCCGGCGAGGCCGTGACCACCTCGACGTCGCCGACGCGGACGACGCCCGCGTACGGGGCCGGGTTGCCCGCCGCGAGGACGCCGGCGAGGCCGAGGACGTCGGTGGCTCCGCCGTCGGGCAGCGGCGCGGACATCACCCGGCACACGTTGACCTGGTAGACGTCACCCTCGCGGATGCGCTCGCGCACGTGGCGGCAGGCCGCGACGTAGGCGTCGCGGTCGAGGGAGGAGCACCAGGCGCCCGGGTCGGGCCCGCGCCACGGCGCAGTGGGCAGCGGCGCCTGCCGGACGTCGCGGAACCGGACGAACGTGTGCCCGCCCTCGAACGTGGTCGCCACCGCCCACCAGCCGGTGGAGTCCAGCGCGGCGGGGTCGTCGGTGCGGTCCACGACGCCGGTCGCCAGCAGCCCGTCGAACCACGCCAGATTCTGGCCGCCACCCACCACCTCTCGGTGATCATGCACGCCGGGTCCGCCCGGGCACCGGCTGCGGCCGCGCCGCGTACCTGAGGTGCATGATCACCGCGGGGTGGAGGTGCACGGTGGTCAGCCTGCCGGTCGTGGCGAACGGCGGGGCGCGGGGCCTCCCTCGCCGAACCGCTGTCGCGCCCGGCCGGTGCGGTCTGCCCGTCATCCCGACAGGGCGTCGTGGCCGGCCAGGGTGTGGCGGACCAGTCGCGCGAACAGGTCGGCGCCGTGCTCGGCGGTCGCCGTCGTCGGGTCGCCGAGGACACCGACCGGGCTGACGGCGCGCACGCCGCCGCGCCGCAGCCGGTCCATCAGGTCGGACACCGGTTCCACCGGGCCGGCCGCCGCGAGGTCGAGCCGGACGAGCTCGGGTGCGAGGTGCAGCAGCAGGGAGGTCTCGCTGCGGCCGGCATGTGCGTCCATCCCGGCGAGGGGCGAGGTTGACGACCCCGAGCCGGCGGCCCTCGGCGCGGCACGTGCGCTCCGCCTCGCGCAGCGCGGCGAGGTTGCCACCGTGTCCGTTCACCACGAGGACGCCGGCCCACCAGCGCGCGGCGTCGCGGACGAGCTCGGTCACGACGGTCGCGAGCGCCTCCGTTCCGATCGACAGCGTGCCGGGGAAGTCGGCGTGCTCGCCGCTGGCACCGAAAGGGAGCGCCGGCGCCAGACCCGACGCCGGGCGGTCGGCGTGCACGGCGCGTGCGACGCGGGCCGCCACGAGGGTGTCCGTGCCCAGCGGCAGGTGGGGGCCGTGCTGCTCGGTCGCCCCGAGCGGGCAGACCAGCACCGCGCGCGGCCGGGCCTCGACGTCGGGCCAGCGCGAGCCTGCCAGCGGCACGCCGGTCACCGGCGCCCTCGTCACCGGGGCAGCCGTGGCCGGGGGAGTCTGGGCACCTGACGGACGCGCGGCAGCAGGGGCGCGACCGTGCCGTCGCGCACGCAGCCCGTCCAGACCCCTGGGTCCGGGCCGCGCCTCGGTGCACGAGCTCGGCCCGGACGACGTCGTCGTCCCGCCCGGGTTCACCGTCACCCTCGGCGCCGGGACGGCCCAGCACGCCGCGCGCTGACCCGCGCCGTACCCGAGGTGCCTGATCACCGCACGGAGTGAGTGGTGATGCACGCCGGGGTCAGTCGGCCGCCCGGGCGCTGGATGCGCGGGCATGCAGCGACGGGACGAGCCGCTCGGGCGCCGCGTCCTGCCCCGCCAGGACCTGCATCAGCAGCTCGACGGACCGCTGGCCCATCTTGTGCATCGGTGAGCGCACCGTCGTCAGCGGCACCGGCAGCTCGCGGGCCAGGGGCACGTCGTTGAAGCCGACGACCGACACGTCCTTACCGACGCGCAGACCGCTCTCGCGGACCGCGCCCATCGCCCCGATCGCGGCGAAGTCGTTGACGGCGAACAGGGCCGTCGGGCGCTCTCGGCCGGTGAGCAGGCGTGCGCCGGTCTCGTGCCCGCCGGCGGTGTCGAAACGACTGTGTGCCACGCGGTCGGGCGGGACCTCGAGCCCGGCCTCGCGGTAGCGGTCCAGAAATCCGGCGCTCCGGTCGACCCCGGTGCTGGCGTACGGCTCGCCGGCGATCACGCCCACCCGCTCGTGCCCGAGGGCGAGCAGGTGCTCGGCGACCAGTCGGCCCCCGGCGTAGTCGTCGCACGTCACCGCGGGGTGGTCACCGACGTGGCGGCTCACCAGCACGAACGGGATCCCCCGGGCGGCGACGTCGTCGACGTAGCGGACGTCGGACCGGGCGTCGCCGAAGATCAGCCCGTCGACACGGCGACTGAGCATCATCTCGGTTCGGGCGCGCTGTTCGGCAGGATCGTCGCGGGTGTTGGCGACGAAGGTGTAGTAGCGGTGCAGCGCGGCCGTCTCCTCCACGCCCTCGTAGATCGTGGCGAGCACGATGTCCGACAGGCGCGGGACCAGCACGCCGAGAAGGTGGGTGCGCTGGGTGCGCAGGCTGGTGGCGTTCGGGTCGGGCGTGTAGTCGAGCGCGCCGGCGATGTCGCGGATCCGCGCGATGGTGCTGGCGCCCGCGGCTCGGCTCCCCTCGCTCTCCGAGCCGTTGAGCACCCGGGAGACCGTGGAGACGTGCACGCCGGCGCGCTCGGCGATGGTGCGCAGCGTCGCGCGGTGTGACGTCTGGTTGGTGCGGTCGGGCGGGTGCTCCACCGGGCTCCTCCTCCTGCTCGCCGGCGAGTGTGCCGCAGCCCCCTTGACGGCGGGCGCATCGCCCGCTTCACTCTACCCAATCGTTTGGCCCAAACGTTAGGGTAGGGGGTGGAGCATGGCGAAGGTCGTCGTCCTCGGCACCGGCGGCACCATCGCGACCCGCGTGGACGCCGCCGGCGTCGGCCGCGCCGCCGACAGCAGCGCGCAGCTGGTCGCGGGGGTTGCCCGGGATGTCGGGGTGGAGCTCCACGCGCGGGACGTGCTAGTCGTCAACAGCTTCCTGCTGTCCCCGGCCCTGATGGTGGATGTCGCCCGCGCTGTCCACGGCGCGCTCGGCGACCCCGACGTCGCCGGGGTGGTCGTCACCCACGGCACCGACACGCTCGAGGAGACGGCCTACCTGCTGGACCTTGTGCACGAGGACCCCAGGCCGGTCGTGCTGACGGGCGCGCAGCGATCCGCGGACTCACCGGACGCCGACGGGCCGCGCAACCTCGCCGACGCGATCCGGGTCGCCGCCGACCCGGACGCGCGGGACCTCGGCGTGCTGGTGGTCTTCGACGCGCGCGTGTACGCCGCCCGGGGGACGCGCAAGACGCACACCCTCGCCCCCGCCGCCTTCTCCGCCCCGGACACCGGTCCGCTGGGGCACCTGCACGATGGCCGTCTGGCGCTGGCTTCCCGGCCCGTGCGCACGGAGACCGTCAGTCTGCACACGGTCGAGATGGGGCATGTCCGGGTCGACGTGGCCTCCTTCTACCCCGGAGCCGACGCCGTCGCCCTGCGCGCGTTCGCCGTCGCCGGCGCCCGCGGTGTCGTGCTCCAGGGCAGCGGGGCGGGCAACGCGAACCCGGAGACCTGCGAGGCGGTTGCCGAGCTGACCGCGGCCGGCGTCGTGGTCGGGCTCAGCAGCCGCGTGGACGTCGGCCCCGTGGCCCTGCAGTACGGCGGCGGCGGAGCGGTCGACGCCGTAGCCGCTGGTGCGGTGCCGCTCGGTTCCCTGAAGGCACCGCAGGCACGGGTGCTGCTCGCCGTGCTGCTCGCGAGCCTGCGCGACGCGCAACGCGTGCGCGACGCCCTCCCCAGGTTCGTTCACCACTGACCTGGCGTCGGCTCCCACCGACCGAACCCTTACCGACCGACACGAACCCTGCAAGACCCATCGAGGAGAGGACATCACGTGCCCAAGAACATCAAGGTCGCCTTCGGAGTCGATGTGGACGCCGTCGCCGGCTGGCTCGGCTCGTACGGCGGCGAGGACTCGCCGGACGACATCTCTCGCGGGCTCTTCGCAGGCGAGGTCGGCGTGCCGCGGCTGCTGCGCCTCTTCGAGCGGTACGACCTGCGCACGACGTGGTTCATCCCGGGCCACTCGATCGAGACCTTCCCCGACCAGACCGAGCAAGTGGTCGCCGCGGGCCACGAGGTAGGGGTGCACGGCTACTCCCACGAGAACCCGATCGCAATGAGCCGGGAGCAGGAGACTGCGGTGCTGGATCGTTGCATCGACCTGGTGGAGAGGGTCTCCGGACGTCGACCCACCGGCTACGTGGCCCCGTGGTGGGAGTTCTCCCGAGTCACCAACGAGCTGCTGCTCGAACGCGGGATCAAGTACGACCATTCCCTGATGCACGACGACTTCAGCCCGTACTACGTGCGGGTCGGCGACTCCTGGACGAAGATCGACTACTCCCGCGACGCTTCCGACTGGATGCACCCCCTCGTCCGCGGCGAGGAGACCGACCTCGTCGAGATCCCCGCGAACTGGTACCTCGACGACCTGCCACCGATGATGTTCGTCAAGGGCTCGCCCAACAGCCACGGGTTCGTCAGCCCGCGCCACCTCGGCGAGATGTGGCAGGACCAGTTCGACTGGGTGCACCGCGAGATGGACGACGCGGTCTTCACGATGACCATCCACCCGGACGTGTCCGGGCGGCCCCAGACGCTGCTCATGCTCGAGCGCCTGATCGAGCACATCAACGGCCACGACGGCGTGCAGTGGGCGACCTTCGACGAGATCGCCGACGACTTCATTGCCCGCAACCCCCGCGCTTGAACCACCTGCCCGAACCACGCAGCCGAGGAGAGACCCATGAGCACCACCCGCCCCACCAGCACGGAGCATCCGGCGCCCAACCACCTGATGGAGGAGTCGATCCTGCCGGTGCGGATCCGCGAGCGAAGCATCACCGCGCTCGGATTCGTGTGGCTCTGGATCGGAATGGCCGTCATCATCGCTACGTTCCAGCTCGGCGCCAACGGCGTCGCGGGACTGCCGCTGTGGCAGGTGCTCGCGACGATCCTGCTGGCGAACCTCGCGCTCGCGGTCGTGATGACGCTGACCGCCGACATCGGCACCGAGCACGGCCTGTCGTTCGCTGTTTACCTGCGAGCACCGTTCGGTGTCCGGGGAACCCACCTGCCGGCGGTCTCACGCGGTGTCGTCGCGGCGATCTGGTTCGGCGTGCAGACCTACCTCGGGGCGCTGGCGATCAACGGGATCGTCGGCTACTTCACCGGTCTCGATGCGTGGTTCGTCTGGTACGTGGTCTTCGGAGTCGTCCAGGTCGTCAACACGGCGCTCGGGATCCGGGCGGTCGAGCGGCTCGCGGCGATCGCGGCGCCGGCCATCATCGCCGTCTCGATCTGGATGTACGTCGAGCTCGAGGGCGTCGCCTCGGCCACCGGGACGAACATCTGGACGTTCGCAGGCGGTGACTCCATCGCGCCGTTCACGCTCTTCGTGGCGAACATGGCGTTCTGGTCGGCTCTCGCCGTGGACATCCCCAACCTCACCCGGTACCTGCGCACCGAGCCCGGGGCCTCCGGTTTCGGGCGCCGCAACCGCAACGTCTTCGCGGCGCAGTTCATCGCGCTGCCGTTGACCCAGACCTTCGTCGCCTTGATCGGGGCCGTGTCGTTCATCGCCGCGGGCGACTGGAACCCGGTCACCGTCATCCAGGGGCAGAGCACCGGCCTGACGCTCGTCGTCCTGCTGGCGCTCGTCGTGCTGGCGCAGTGGTCGACGAACAACGCCGCGAACCTCATCCCCGCCGCGCTGACGTTCGTGAACGCCGGTGCACCGCGACTGTCCTACCGGTCCGCCGTCGCACTGGCCGGAGTCGTCGGGACCCTCGCGTTCCCGTGGCTCATCCTCGACAACCTGTTCACGTTCCTCGGGTACTACGGGGCTCTGCTCTCAGCGGTCGGCGGCATCATGATCTGCGACTACTACGTCATCCGTCGCCGTCGCCTCAACGTGCCGGATCTGTACCGCCAGCACGGGCAGTTCTTCTTCCTAGGCGGCGTAAACCCGGCCGGGATGATCGCCTGGGTCGTAGCCGGCGGCCTGGCTCTCTGGCAGCTGCAGTACGCCTACCTCGTCGGGCTCCCCGTCGGTTTCCTGCTCTACCTGGTGTTGATGAAGGTGTGGGTGCTGCCCCGCTACCCGCAGGCCGAGCTGGCCGACACCGACCCGACTCCGTACCTGGGCACGAGCGTCTCGCTGGAGTGGGAGGCGGACGGCGCCGGCGGGCTGCGTCAGGTCCCCGCCGGGTCCGAGCTGTCGAAGGTGCGCGCGGACGCCTGAGCGCGCAGCCGGGTTCGTGGAGGTCGCGGGATGTGCGGTGCGTGCGCGAGACCGGCGGCGGGGGACTGGCTCTCGCCCGCCGTGGTGACCAGGACGGAGCGGGCGGTCGCTGCCCGGACGGTGACGTCCCTCGTGCATCGGACGGGGACGACGGTCCGGGCCGAGGCGCAGGGCTACTCAGTGCGTCGGCCTACCGGTCGGGTCGTGCTGGCCCCGGGCCTTGTCGCGGTCTGGTCGCAGGTGCACGGCTCGGCACCGGTCCCGATGGACCTGCCGGGCAGCGACGCGGCGTTCGCCACCGCCGGTCTGCCGCCCCCGGTGGTCGGCGCCCTGCTGGTGCTGCTGCTGGCCGACTCGCCCGCCACTGTCGCCTCCCTATGGTCCCCCGACGTGGTGGCACCGGCCGCGGACGCTTCGGCGCTGGCAGGTCTGCTGGCGGCGACCCCCGTCACCGCCGAGCACCGTCCTCGCGTCCTGGTATGGGCGCCGCCAGCGGCGGCCGTCGCCGCGCTTGCTGCCGTCACCGACCCGGCCGTCCGGCTGCGCGGGACAGTCGTCGCCCTGGTGCGCTGCGGTGACGGCCCGGCCTGGGCCGACGATCTCGGGCCCGACCTCGCGCTGGCCGACCGGTGCTGCCTCGACGCTGTGCTCGGCGGCGTCCCCTCGGGTGTCGAGTGGTTGCCGCACGTGTCCGTGCCCGCCGCGGCGGCGTGGGTTGCCGGCCGCGTCGCGGACGGGTCCACCGCTGGGCGACGGCTGACGGTCGTCGCGGGACGGGACGCCGTGCTGTTCGACGCCGCACACGGTCGCGGGCTCGTCGTCCGCGCATGCCCGTCAGCGGTGCGGGACCGCGCGGACCGCTGGGGCCGGCGGAGGTGTACCCGAGGTGCATGATCACCGCGAGGGGGTGTACCCGAGGTGCATGATCACCGCACTGTGTGGGGAGGTGATCATGCACCTCGGGTACGGCTCGACCCTCCACGCGCGTGCTGACCACGGGCGCCGCGGAGCCGGGCGCTGTGGTTCCACGGCGGCAACCTGCACCAGTCGCGGCACTACTCGCTGTACCTGGCGCTGCAGCTCAAGGCCCGGCTGGAGAAGATCCCGACTCCGGTGTACGGCCTGCAGGAGGTGCACCACACCTCCTGAGCCGCTACGGGCAGAGCGGCTACAGCAGCGGCGCCAGCACGTCCGCGGCCCGGGCCGCGCCGTCGGTCTCGACCGGCAGCGTGGTCACGGGTGCGGCCAACGCCCCGGCGACGGCGTCGGCCAGGACGTCGGGGTCGCTCGCCTGCTCGTAGTCCAGGCAGTGCCCCGCCCGGTAGCGCTCCAGGCGGTGCCGCACGTGGTACTGCTGCTCGAAGTGGCGTCGAAGCGGCACGTACACGAAGGGGCGGGCGCCGGCGGCCAGCTCCATGCACGTGGTCAGACCCCCCTGCACGACGGCGACGTCCGCGGCGGCGAGGTGGCGGTCGAGCTGCGGCACGTAGCCGTGCACCGAGACGCCGTCCGGCTGTGGCAGGGACG
>JBBRBF010000040.1:0-23218 GCA_038206105.1 Actinomycetales bacterium
CCCCGCCTGCCGGTACCCCGGAGCCGACCCAGGCACGGACCCGGACTCGGCGTGGGTGCGGTGCACCCTGCGTGAGGACGCCGCCACCGCCCGCGAGACCGGGCGACAGATCCGCCTCGACCTCGGCCTCGACCCGCCACCCGACCCGTCGATACTGGCCGGCGGCTCGTCGGCGAGCGATCCACCGGGGTCGTGTGGTCCGCCGGTGTCCGGTAGTCACCGACCGCCGACGGCCGGGCCGCCTCGAGCGCCGTGGTGCGAAGGACAAGATCGGCGGCGCGGCCCCGGTCAGCGGCGTAGCGGCGGGGGCGCGGACGATGACGGTCCCGGGGAGGAGTCCGCGGCGTGAGCCCCTGCGACGGCGTGTGCACGAACCGCCTGCCGGTCCCGAGACCGACCCAGCAACAGTGTTCCGCGGGGTCCGCGCGACCAAGCTTCCGCCGTGTCGATCGCTTCGCGCCGTGCCGGACGGCTAGCGTGTGCACCCGCCGTCGGACAGGAGCGCCGGATGAACCTCGAGAAGGTGATCTTCGGCTTCTTCGTGCTCCTCGCTGCCACCCTGAACTTCGGCTTCTTCCTCGGCGACATCGGCAACCCCACGGTCCACAACCAGTACGAGCTGTTCGCGGCCGTGGTGGTCAACCTCATCGCGACGGTCCTGAAGTTCGGGGACAGGACGCAGATCGGCGCGGTGCACCTCGCCACCAGCCTCGTGGCGAGCCTGCATCTCAGTGCCGCTGCCGTCGTCCTCGCCTACGCCTCGAACGTCGACGGTGGGCTCACCGTCGAGTCCACCGCCAGTGTGGTGTCGCTCTCGGGTGGGGCGCTCTTCGCGAACGTCGTGTCCGTCGTCCTGCTGGTCGTGGAGACCGTGGAGTTCCGTCGTCGGTGAGAGGTGGTCCGGTGGGCAACCCGCTGCTGACCTTCTGGCACGTGATCTTCGGGGCGGCCGAGCCCGACACGTCGGCCGTGCCCCAGCGCGCGGTCGTCCGGGCGTCGACGGCCACGCAGGCGTCCGCCACGATCTTCCTGGTGCTCCGCCGGATGCGGGTGCCCCTGATCGTGCTGATCGTGATCTTCGCGGTCAGCGTGCTGGGCCTGAGCATCGTGCCCGGCGAGGACGAGGCCGGCCGCACGACACGGATGACGTTCTTCGAGGCGTTCTACTTCATGAGCTTCACCGCCACGACGATCGGCTTCGGCGAGATCCCGCACCCGTTCACCGCGACCCAGCGGATGTGGGTGACGTTCAGCATCTACCTCACCGTGATCGGCTGGGCCTACGCGATCGGGTCGCTGCTGGCGCTGCTCCAGGACCGCAGCTTCCGGGACGCCCTCGACCTGCGCCGCTTCACCCGTAAGGTGAACCACCTGCGCGAGCCGTTCCTCCTGATGGCCGGGTACGGGCAGACCGGCCAGCTGCTGGGCCGGGCGCTGGACGAGCGGGGTCGCCGGTTCGTCGTGCTCGACTCCTCCGACCGCCGGATCGACTCGCTCGGGCTCGACTCGTTCCACGCCGACGTCCCGGGACTCGCCGGGGACGCCGCCGACCCGGGGCACCTCGAGGTCGCGGGCCTCGGGAGCCCGTGGTGCGAGGGCGTCGTCGCCATCACCAACGACGACGAGGTCAACCTCGCCGTCACGATGGCCAGCGCCCTGCTGCGGCCGGACCTGCCGGTGATCGCGCGTACTGCCTCCCGCTCGATGGGACGGCGGATGGCGGAGTTCGGCGACCCCGTCGTGATCGACCCGTTCGACCGGTTCGGCGACCGGCTCAGTCTCGCGCTGCGCGCACCCGCCGCCTACCGGCTGCTGATCTGGCTCACCGACACCCGGGACGTCGGCCCACCGCCGGCGATCCGGGCGCGTCCCCGGGGTCGCTGGGTGGTGTGCGGCCAAGGCCGCTTCGGCCGCGAGATCAGCAAGGACCTGCGCGCCGAAGGGCTCGAGGTCACCGTCGTCGACGCGGGGGCCGGGGCGACGTCCGCGGACCCCGAGGAGCTGTGCGTCGACGCGGACGTCGTCGACGCGGCGGGGCTCGTCGCAGCCACCGGCAGCGACACGACGAACCTGTCCCTCGTCGCCGCCGCGCGACGCGTGAACCCGTCGCTGTTCCTCGTGGCGCGGGAGAACGAGCCCGCGAGCTCGCCGCTGTACCAGGCGATGCGGCTCGACGCGTTCCTCGTCACCCCGGACATGGTGGCCCGGGAGGCGCTCGCTCGGCTCGGGCACCCGCTGCTGTGGGACTTCCTCGTCGACGTCCCGAGCATGGCCGACGACCGGGCCGAGTCGCTCCTCGACCGTCTGGCCGCCACCTGCGGCACCCGCTCGCCGCACCTGTGGGACGTGAGCGTCACCGCGGACGACGCACCGGCCTGGGGACGGCGAGCCGGCGACGTCCGTCTCGGCGACCTGCTGCGCGATCCTGCCGACCGCGAGCACCACCTGAACGCCGTACCCCTGCTCCTGCTCCGTCAGGGGCGTCGCACGCTCGCGCCCGACCTGGGGATGGAGCTCGCCGCCGGTGACCAGCTGCTGCTCGGCGGGCGGTCTGCGGCGCACCACGTGCTGGACGGCACGCTGGTGGACGACGCCGCGCTGGAGTACGCCGTGTCGGGGCGTCGGGTCCCGTCCGGATGGGTGTGGCGTCGGGTGACCGAGCGCGTCCGGCAGCGGACGTGACGGCCGACGCCGGCCGGTGCGCGGGGACTCGCCGTGCGCCACCCCGCGTCCTGCAGCTCCCTCACGGGAGCGGCCGCCGCGACGCGCGCGCGTGCCTCGCTGATGAGTCGGGTCCGCCCTCTAGGGTGCCGAGCAGAGGAGGTCACGATGACCGAGACCGACGACACGACCGACGGGCCAGGGGCCGGGTCGAGTCCCCGCCCCGCGACGACGGGCACGGGCACTTCGCCCCAGGACTCCGGCCGCGTGGCAGGTACCGCGGCGGGACCGAGCGGCGCGTTGGCTCCCGACGCGGCAGGGGCAGGCGCCACCACGACGAGCGCCACCACGACCAGCGCCACGGGCACCGGCGGCGCCACGAAGCAGACCGGCGCCGCGAAGCAGACCGGCGCCACGAAGCAGACCGGGGCTGCCAAGCAGACCGGGGCTGCCAAGAAGGCGAGCCCCGCCAAGAGGACCAGCGGCGCAGCGAAGAAGACCGGTGCTGCGTCGGAGGGTGGTGCTGCGAGGCAGGCGAGCCCCGCCAAGCGGACCAGCGCGGCCAAGACCAGTGCCGGCACGAGGACCAGCGCCGCCAAGGAAGCGAGCGCCGCGAAGCAGACCGGCCGGCCCCCGAGGAAGACCGGCGCCGGTGCACGGAGCAGGCCGCAGCCCCCAACGGTCGAGCCGGCGGCACCTGACCCGGAGCGGGCCCCCGACAGGGACGCGCGCACCGCGGAGCGGGCGGACGCCGACCGGTCGGCGGGTACACCCGCGGCGGGGGCCGGCACGGAGTCGTCCCCGCGCCGGCGCCGGCGGCTCAGACCGGGTGGCACGGAGCGTCACACGGCGAAGGCCGAACGCGCCCACACGTCGCGCTACTTCGCGCGCGCCCGGGAGCGGGCGCGCCGCATGATCGACGACCCCGAGGCGCTGCGTCGGGTCGCGTCCGAGTCGGCGGCGTCCGGCGCCGTCCGCAGCGGCCCGTTCGCCGGCGTGCTCGACGACTTCCGGACGCTCGTGCGCCTCGTCGTCGCGTATGCGCGGGGTCACTACCGGGAGATCCCGGCAGACAGCCTGGTCGTTGTCGTCGGGGCGCTGCTGTACGTCGTGAGCCCGCTCGACCTGATCCCGGACGCGATCCCCGGCGTCGGGTTCCTGGACGACGCAGCGGTGGTCGGGTGGGCCGTGAAGACGGTCCGCACCGAGCTCGACGCGTTCCGGCAGTGGGAGGAGGGCCACCCCGGCCGGGACACCTGACGGGGCCAACGCCCCGGTCTGCGGGCCGCGGCGGCCGCGGCTGGCCGGTGCGCAGCGGCGGCGCGCCCTCCCGGTCGGCTACCCCCGGCGCCACTCCGCCAGCCGCTCCTGGCTGCGGACCAGCCGCAGCCCGGTGGTGAGCACGAGACCGCCCACGAGGTTGCCCAGCACCGCCCAGCCGAACCACGGCAGCCAGTCCGCGAGCGAGCTGCCCGGCGTCCCGTAGTGGAACCCGACGAAGATGATGATCGAGTCGAGGATCGAGTGGAACAGGCCACCCCCCACGATCACGAACGCGATCCCGACGGCGGCCACGATCTTGGCCATGTCGTCGTCCGTGCCGTTATGCATCCGCGTCAGCAGCGTGATCGCGGCCCCGGCCAGCACGGCGAGGCTGAACGTCTCCAGCGTGAACGGGGCGGCGGTGAACTCCTCGGCGCTGACCCGGGTGACCTCCCGCAGGTCCGGCAGCGCCGTGGCGATCAGCCACGCGACGATCCAGCCGCCGAGGAGGTTGCCGACCAGCGTGCCGCCCCACAGCCGCAGCAGCTGCACGAACGTGGCCTCCTTCGCCGCGACCACCATCACGGGCACGTGGAAGCCTTCCGTGAAGAGCTCGCTGTGCCCCAGTCGCAGCGCGATGAAGGCGATGGAGAATGCCAGCGCCCCCAGCAGCCTGCTGCCGGTGGCCTCCTCGACGGTGAGCAATGCCAGCACGCCGATCCCCACCTCGATCCCCGCCACCGTGCCGGTGGCGAGCAGGTCGAACCAGCGGCGGTGCAGCCGAGGGATCCCCTCGAGGATCACCCGGTCCAGTGCGGTGTCCTTGCCCTCGGTGCTCGCCGCGTCGTCGTCGCGGTCCGCGGGATGACCGCGGCTGGACCGGTCGCGCACGTCGTCCGCCACGATGGACACCTCCTGCTGGCTCGGTGAGCGCTCTCGGGCGCGCCCACGCCGGCCCCCGGGGCGGGCGGCGTCGCGGCGACGATCCCGCATCCGGGCGCCGGCCGCCCACCCTGCGCGATCCGGCGCGCCGACGGGGTGCGCCGACGCGGTGCACCGCCGCCGGTGTCGGTGCCGCCCCCTAGGGTCGGCGGGGACCGACCGGGGGAGGACGCGTCCGTGCTGCACGTGCACCGTTCCGAGCGTGCCGATGCGCTCGTCGAGCCGCTGGCGCGCCTGCTCGCCGACCCGTCGACGGACCCGTTCGCGCCCGAGGTCGTCGCCGTCCCCACGCGGGGCGTCGAGCGGTGGGTGGCGCAGCGGCTGTCGCACCGGCTCGGGGCGGGGCCGGACGGCGAGGCCGGGGTCTGCGCGAACGTCACCTTCGCGCCGCCGACCCGCCTGGTCGGCGACGTCCTCGGCGCCACCCTCGGCCTCGACGCCGACAACGACCCCTGGCACGCGGAGCGACTGGTCTGGCCGCTGCTGGAGGTCGTCGACGCCTGCGCGGGGGAGGCGTGGTGCGCCGCGCTCGGGCGCCACCTGGGCGTCCGTGACCGGACCGCGCCGGACGGCGGCGACCACGAGGGCACCGGTGACGTCGGCGACCAGCGGCGTGGCCGCCGGCTTGCCGTGGCGCGCCACCTGGCGGACCTGTTCGCCTCCTACGGCAGCCAGCGTCCCGACCTGGTCCGGGCCTGGGCCGACGGCCGCGACGAGGACGGCGGGGGCCTGGCCCTGCCCGCGGACCTGGCCTGGCAGGCCGAGCTGTGGCGCCGCCTCCGCGGCCACGTCGGCGTCCCCAGCCCCCCCGAGCGCCTCGACCACGCGCTCGCCACGCTCGTGACCGATCCCGGCGTCGCTGCGCTGCCCGAGCGGCTCTCGGTGTTCGGCCTGACCCGTCTCCCGGAGGACCAGCTGCGCGTGCTGGTGGCGCTCGCCGCCCACCGCGAGGTCCACCTGTGGCTGCTGCACCCCTCGCCGGCCCTGTGGGCACGCTGCGCGCAGGGACCGGCGGGCGGGGTCGCGACGAGCCGGCGACGCAGCGACCACCCCTCGCCGGCGGAGCACCCGCTGCTCGCGTCGATGGCCCGCGACGCGACCGAGCTGCAGCTGCGGCTGGCCGCCCTGTCCGTCGAGCCGGGAGGCGCAGCGGCAGGGGCCGCGGGCTCGTCTGAGCACCACCACCCCGCGCCCGACCCGCCGCCGACGCTGCTCGGTGCGCTGCAGCGCCGGCTGCGCGAGGACGACGGGGACGGGTCGCGGGGGGCGTGCGACCTCGCGCCCGACGACCGCAGCGTGCAGGTGCACGCGTGCCACGGCCGGGCGCGGCAGGTCGAGGTGCTCCGCGAGGTCCTCGTCGGCCTCTTCGCCGACGACCCCACGCTGGAGCCGCGCGACGTCCTCGTGATGTGCCCGGACATCGAGTCCTTCGCCCCGCTCGTCGCGGCGACGTTCGGCCTCGCCCTCCACGAGGGCGACGCGGCCTCCGGGACGCCGGCAGGGGCGACGGACGTCGTCCGCGGGATGGAGGGCTCCGGGCGCAGGGACGCCGACGACGTGCACCCCGGCCAGCGCCTGCGGGTGCGGCTCGCGGACCGGTCCCTGCGCCGCACGAACCCCCTGCTGGAGACCCTGAGCCGCCTGCTCGAGCTCGCCGACGGTCGGGTCACGGCCGGCGAGGTGCTCGACCTGGCCGCGACCGAGCCCGTGCGCCGCCGTTTCCGGCTCGACGACGACGACCTCGACCGGATCCGGGGCTGGGCGATGGAGGGCGGCGTCCGCTGGGGTGAGGACCGGGCCCGCCGGGCGCGGTTCGGTCTCGACCACGTCGGTCAGGGCACGTGGGAGGCGGCCCTGGACCGGGTGCTGCTCGGTGCGGCGATGGCCGAGGAGGACCAGCGGTACGTCGGCCCGGCGCTCCCGCTGGACGACGTCGACTCCACCGACATCGACCTCGCGGGGCGGCTCGCCGAGCTCCTCGACCGGCTGACGTCCGCGCTCGCCGGGCTCTGCGGGGTCCGGCCGCTGACGGACTGGCTCGACGCCCTCGACCGGGCCCTCGACCTGCTCACCGACACCACGCCCGGGGACGCCTGGCAGGGCGTGCAGGCGAGGGCCGTGCTCGCCGTGGTCCGTGCCGCCGGCGAGCGGGACCGGGCGGGCGGGCCCCCGAGGACGCCGGCTGTGGAGCCGCTGCCGCTGCGGCTGCCCGACGTCCGCGCGCTGCTCGCCGGGCGCCTGGAGGGCCGACCGACCCGCGCCGGGTTCCGCACCGGGGCGCTGACGATGTGCTCGCTGGTGCCGATGCGCTCGGTGCCGCACCGCGTCGTGGCGCTGCTGGGCATGGACGACGGCGCCTTCCCCCGCGTCGCGGCGTCCGACGGGGACGACGTGCTGCTCCGCAACCCTCTGCTGGGGGAGCGCGACCGGCGCAGCGAGGACCGCCAGCTGTTCCTCGACGCGGTCACCGCCGCCCGCGAGCACCTCGTGGTGCTGTACTCCGGGGCCGACGAGCGGACCGGCGCCCGCCGGCCACCGGCCGTCCCGGTCGGCGAGCTGCTCGACGCCCTCGACGCCGCTGCGGCACCCGGCGACGCCGCTGTGCCCGGCGAGGGGTCGGTGCGTCGTCGCGTGCTCGTCCGGCACCCGCTCCAGACCGTCGCCGAGCGCAACTTCGCATCCGGGGCGCTCGGTCGGGCGGGGCCGTTCAGCTTCGACCGTGCGTCCCACGCCGCCGCGGTCGTCGGCCGCGAGCCGCGCGCAGCGGCCACGCTGTTCCTGCCGCGGCCGCTGCCGCCGCATGTCCACCGCGACGAGGTCGACCTCGACGACCTCGTGGCCGCCCTCGAGCACCCCGTCAGGACGTTCGTCCGGCATCGGCTGGGGGTGTCCCCGGTGGCCGACTCCGACGACGTCGACGACCGGCTGCCGCTGCAGCTCGACCCGCTGGACGCCTGGCAGGTCGGCGACCGGCTGCTCGCCGCGCACCGGGCCGGGGCGGACCTCGCCGTCGCCGCGCGGGCCGAACGACGCCGCGGGCAGGTGCCGCCGGGAGCACTCGGCACGCGCGCGCTCGCAGAGGTCATCGAGCGCGTCGACCCCATCGCCGCGGCGGCTGCGGCACACCGGCTGGAAACCGCTGCCGCCGTTGACGTCTCGGTCGACCTGCCCGACGGACGCACTCTCGTCGGGACCGTCCCCGGCGTGTACTCCGACGTCGTCCTGAGGGCCGTCTACTCCCGGCTGGGGGCGAAGCACCGCGTGCGGGCCTGGGCGCAGGTGCTCGCTCTCGTCGCGTCCGACCCGGGGCGGACACGGCGAGCCGTCACCATCGGTCGCGGTTCGGGCCGGCGGCCGTCGGCCCGAGTCGCCGAGATCGACCCGCCCGACGGCCCTGTGGCGCTGCAGCGGCTGGTCGAGCTCGTCACGCTGCGCGACCGGGCGCTGCGCGAGCCCCTGCCGCTGCCGGTGGGTACCTCCGCCGCGTACGCCCACGGCCGCAGCGCCGGAGACGCCGAGGTACAGGCGCTCGACGCCGCGCGCAAGGAGTGGTCGGGCGGGTTCGAGGCCGGGGACGCCTACCACGTCACGGTCTGGGGTGAGGCGGCGTCGCTGGAGGACCTGCTGGGCACGCCGACGCGGACCGAGCAGGCGTGGTGGCCCGAGGAGAGCACCCGGCTCGGGGTCCTCGCGCGGCGTGTCTGGGACCCGCTGCTGGACCACGAGCGGTCGGCGACGGCATGAGCGGGGACCGACCTGTGTTCGACGTCTGCGGCGACCTGCCGACCGGCACGACGCTGCTCGAGGCCAGCGCCGGCACCGGCAAGACGTTCACCATCGCCGCCCTCGCCACGCGCTACGTCGCGGAGGGACGGGCGCTGCTGCCCCAGCTCCTGCTCGTCACCTTCGGCCGGGCAGCCACCTCCGAGCTGCGCGACCGGGTGCGCGAACGGCTCGTCAGCGCCGAGCGCGCGCTGCGCGAGCCGGCGCTTCGGGACCCCGGCGACGCGCTCGTCGCCCACCTCTGCACGGCGGAGCCCGACGAGGTCGCCGTCCGCGCCCGCCGGCTCACCCGCGCGCTCGCGGACTTCGACGCCGCGACCATCGCCACCACCCACGGGTTCTGCCAGCAGGTGCTCGTGTCGCTGGGCGTGGCGGGCGACGTCGACCGCGACGCCGTGCTCGTGCCCGACATCGCCGACCTCGTCGACGAGGTGGTCGACGACCTGTACCTGCAGCGCTACGCCGGCTCCGCGGACCCGGTGCTCACGCCCGCGTGCGCCCGCTCGGTCGGGCGCGAGGCGGTCCGCGACCCGCAGGCCGTGCTGGAGCCGAGCACCGCCGAGCGCGACTCCGAGCCGGGCCACCGGTACGCCTTCGCGACCGCGGTCCGCGTGGAGGTGCTGCGGCGCAAGCGGGACCGGCGCGTCCTCGATTACGACGACCTGCTCGCAGGTGTCCGCGACGTGCTCGCCGACCCGGTCCACGGCGAGGCGGCGGCCGAGCGCGTCCGGTCCCGGTACGCCGTCGTGATGGTCGATGAGTTCCAGGACACGGACCCGGTGCAGTGGCAGATCCTGCAGCTCGCGTTCCACGGGAGCCGGACCCTGGTGCTGATCGGGGACCCGAAGCAGGCGATCTACGCCTTCCGCGGCGGCGACGTCGTGACGTACCTGTCCGCTGCCGACGAGGCCGGTGCCACCGCCACGCTCGGGCGCAGCTGGCGCAGCGACGCACCGCTGCTGACCGGGCTCGATCACGTGCTGCGCGGTGCCGCGCTCGGCGACGACCGGATCAGGGTCGTGCCGGTCGAGGCCGAGCACCGCGAGCGCCGGCTCGAGGGTGGCGCACCGGTCCGGCTCCGGCGCGTGACCCGGGCCGCGCTGGGGCTCGCCAAGGGCGCGACCCCTTCGGTGGACGCCGTCCGCGCCCTGATCGCATCCGACGTCGCCGCCGACGTCGTCCGGTCGCTCGACGGCGGCACCCGGATCCGGGGTGACGGGCGCTGGGAACCGCTGCGCCCCGGGGACGTCGCGGTGCTGGCCCGACGCAACGCCGACGCCGCCCTCGTGCGCCGGGCCCTCGTCGAGGCGGGGGTCCCGGCGGTGGAGTCCGGTCTCGCCAGCGTGTTCGGCACACCGGCCGCCCGGCACTGGCTGACGCTCCTCGCGACGCTGGAGCAGCCCGGGGTCGCCGTGCGCGCCGCTGCCCTCGCGCTCACGCCGTTCGTCGGCTGGGACGCCACCCGCCTCGCCGGTGCGGACGACGCCCGCCGCGACGCGCTCGCCGACCGGGTCCGGGGGTGGTCGCACCTGCTCTCCTCCGGCGGCGTCGCGGCACTGAGCGAGGCCGTGACCGCGGAGGGGCTCAGCGAGCGGCTGCTGCGGACGGCGGACGGGGAGCGGGTACTCACCGACCTGCGTCACGTCGGGCAGGCGCTGCACGCCGCCGGGTCACGGGAGCGGCTCGGCGCGTCCGCGCTCACCGAGTGGCTGCGCCGCCGGATCGCCGAGGCGGGCGACGACTACGCCGAGGAGCGCAGCCGGCGCCTGGAGTCGGACGCCGCCGCAGTGCAGGTCGTCACCGTGCACGCGAGCAAGGGCCTGGAGTTCCCCGTCGTGTACGTCCCCTACGGCTGGGACCGCTACGAGAGCCGGTCGCCGGCGGTGCTGGCCTTCCACGACGACTCGGGGATCCGCTACCGCCACGTCGGCGGGCCCGGGTCACCCCACTACGACGCCGCCAGGGACCGGCACGTCGCCGAGGAGCGCGGCGAGGACCTTCGGCTGCTGTACGTCGCCCTGACCCGGGCCCGGTCGCAGGTCGTGGCCTGGTGGGCGCCGACGCGCAACTCGGCGGCCGGGCCGCTGAGCCGGGTGCTGCTCGGAGACCACCCTCGCGATGGCCGCCCGCCCGGCACCGTGCCCGTGCCGCGGGACGACGCGGCCGCCGCCGCCTTCGCCGCTCTCGCAGCAGCATCGGAAGGGACGGTCGCCGTCGAGGACGTGCCGCCACCGGCCACCGGGGCCCGGTGGACACCGGCCCCGGAGCCCTCGGCGGACCTGACCGTCGCCCGGTTCGAGCGCCGGCTCGACCTCACCTGGCGCCGGACGTCCTACACGGGCCTGACGGCCGCCGCGCACGACGCCGGGGCCGGTGTGTCGAGCGAGCCCGAGCAGACCGGCGTGCAGGACGAGGCGGACGCCGGCCCGGCGACGACGGTCGCCGGCGCCGCCCCCGGCGATCCCGGGGCCGGCGGCAGCCTCGACGGGGTCCGGGACGACGGGGTCCTGGACGACGGGGCCCTGGACGACGAGGCCGCCGCGGCGCGCGACATCGCGTCCCCGATGGCGGACCTGCCGGCCGGCGCGGCGTTCGGTACGCTCGTGCACGGCGTGCTGGAGCGCGTCGACACCTCCGCCGCCGACCCGGCCGCCGAGCTGCTGCGCCGCTGCCGCGAGGCGGTCTCCGCCCGGGTCCCCGGAGTCGAGGCCGCCGCGCTCGCGGACGCCCTGGGCCCCGTGCTGGCGACCCCTGTGGGGCCGCTCGCCGACGGTCGCACGCTCCTCGACGTCCCGCCGTCGGACCGCCTGGCGGAGCTGGAGTTCGAGCTTCCGCTGGCCGGCGGCGACGACCCGTCCGGACGCTCTGCGGCGCTGGGCGACGTCGCGGCGCTGCTGTCGGAGCACGTGCCGCCCGACGACCCCTTCGGTGGCTACGCCGCGCGGCTCGGCGCCCGCGAGCTGCGCGGCGAGGGGCTGCGCGGCTACCTCACCGGCAGCCTCGACGCCGTCCTGCGCGTACCGGGGGAGAACGGCCCGCGCTACCTCGTCGTTGACTACAAGACGAACTGGCTGGGGGCACCGGGAGAGCCGCTGACCGCGTGGCACTACCGGCCCGACGCCATGGTGCAGGCGATGCTCGACGCCCACTACCCGCTGCAGCTGCTGCTGTACTGCGTCGCCCTGCACCGGTTCCTGCGGTGGCGACAGTCCGGCTACGACCCCGATGTGCACCTCGGCGGGGGGCTCTACCTGTTCGTCCGAGGCATGTGCGGCCCGGCCACCCCGGTTGTGGCCGGTCAGGTCACCGGGGTGGCGGCGTGGCGACCGCCGACCCCGCTCGTGGTGGCGCTCTCGGCGCTGCTCGACGGTGGTACCTCCGGTCGTACCTCTGGTGGCGTCGCCCGCGAACGGACGGCCGGCCGGTGAGCGTCGACGCCTTCGACGCGCGCGTCGCGCTGCGCGCGCCCCCGTGCCTGGCCGCGTTCACCGCCGCACAGGTGCTGTCGGCGGCGGACGTGCACGTGGCGACGCGCCTGGGCCGCCTCGCCGGGGAGGGCGATGAGCGGGTGCTGCTCGCCGTCGCCCTGGCGGTGCGCGCCGTCCGGGGTGGGTCGGTGTGCGTCGACCTCGCGGGGGCGCCGGCGCAGACCGTGCCGGAGGCCGAGGACGCCGAGCAGCCCGCCGCGCTGCCCTGGCCGGACCCGACGGCCTGGGAGCAGGCGGTCGTGGCGAGCCCGCTCGTCGCCGTCGGGGTCGCCGGTCCGGTCGACCGTCCGGTCCGGTGGCTCGACGGCCGGGTGTACCTGGACCGGTACTGGCGGCACGAGCAGAGCGTCCGCGCGCACGTCGACGCGCGGCTGCTCGACCCGGTCGAGGGTGTGGACCTGGCAGCGCTGCGGGGCTCGGTGCGCCGGGTGCTGTCGGCAGCCGGTGACGGGCCGCAGCGCCTCGCCGCCGCCGCGTGCGCCCTGGGGCGGCTGACGGTGCTCACCGGGGGGCCCGGCACCGGCAAGACGACGACCGTCGCGCGGCTGCTCGCGGTGCTGCACGAGGTCGCCGGTCCCGGCCTGCGGGTGGCGCTGGCCGCGCCGACGGGCAAGGCCGCCGCCCGGCTGCAGGAGGCGGTGCGCGTCGAGGTGGCGAGCATGACGGAGCCGGACCGACGCCGGGTCGGCGAGCCGCTGGCGACCACGGTGCACCGGTTGCTGGGGTGGCGGCCCGGCACGAGCACGCGGTTCCGGCACGACGCCACGCACCACCTGCCGTACGACCTCGTCGTGGTCGACGAGACGTCGATGGTGTCGCTGACGCTGATGGCACGGCTGCTCGAGGCGCTGCAGCCGACCGCGCGGCTGCTGCTCGTCGGTGACCCCGACCAGCTCGCGTCGGTGGAGGCCGGCGCCGTGCTCGGCGACCTCGTGGCGCGGGGGTCCGGCGCGGACAGGCTGCCTCGCGCGCTGGCTGCTGCCCTGCCGGAGGAGGTCGCCGCGTACCGCGACGAGGCTCCCGACGACGCGGACGACGGCGACGCGACCGGGCGGCCCCCTGCCGCCAGCGCATCGGTCCGCGCATCGGACGGCGCATCGGGCGGCGCCGGCCTGCGCACCGGCGTCGTGCGGCTCACGACGAACCACCGCTTCTCGCCGGTCATCGCCGAGCTCGCTGCCGCCGTCCGCGAGGGGCGCGCGGACGACGCTCTCGCCGTCCTGCGACGCGGTGACCCCACCGCCGAGCTGGTCGAGACGGCGACCGAGGTCCCCAGGGACGAGGAGACCGCCGGGCTGCGTGGTGACGCGGTGGCCGCCGGCGTCGAGGTCGTCGCCGCGGCCCGTGCCGGTGACCCGGCAGGCGCGCTGCGCGCGCTGGAGTCCCACCGGGTGCTGCTCGCGCACCGGCGCGGACCGGCGGGGGTGGCGCACTGGGCGGCGGTCGTGGAGGCGTGGGTGGCGCACGCGGCGCAGGTCCGGCCGGACGCCGGCCCCTGGTACCCGGGCCGACCGCTGCTCGTGACGGCGAACGACCGCGACTCCGGCCTCTACAACGGCGACACCGGCGTGGTCGTCGCCGACGCCACGGGCGGAGTAGTCGTGGCCTTCGGGGACCCTGCGACACCGCTGCTCGTGCGCCCGCACCGGCTGCCGCCGGTCGAGACCGTCCACGCGATGACGGTGCACCGGGGCCAGGGCAGCCAGTTCGCGACCGTGTCGCTGGTGCTGCCACCGGCGACGTCTCCGCTGCTGACCCGCGAGCTGCTCTACACCGCCGTCACCCGGGCCCGGGGGCGGGTGCGCGTGCTCGGCACCGAGGCGGCGGTGCGCGCCGCGGTCGGGCGCCCGGTCCGCCGAGCGAGCGGCCTGCGCCACCCGCTGCCCGGCTGACCTGCTGCTGGCCGGCCGACCCGGCCGACCCGGCCGCCGCGGCCGACGGCGGTTCAGCCGGCTGCCGACGAGGACGGGGGAGCGCTCCCACCCCGCGGCGCGAGCTGCGTCATCAGCGCGGCGACGTGCTCCCGGTCCTCGCGCGACGGCAGTCCCCAGTCCGGCCGGTACCCGTACACCTCGTGCAGCGGCGTGGACGCCGTACGCCCGTCCAGCACCTCGACCGAGCCGACGTCGATGAGGCTCGGGTGCTCGACCCCGCACGCCTCGGCGACCCGCACCAGGTCACGACGCAGCGTCGCGATGTAGCTGGCGGCGCGCACCGACTTCAGCTGCGGGTCCAGGCCCCGCACGAGCCACGGGTTCTGCGTGGCGACCCCGGTGGGGCAGGTGTCGGTGTGACACTTCTGCGCCTGGATGCATCCGATCGCGAGCATCGCCTCGCGGCCGACGTTCACCATGTCGCAGCCCAGGGCGAAAGCGACCACCGCGTTGTCGGGCAGCCCGAGCTTGCCGGCGCCGACGAAGGTGACCTGCTCGTGCAGGTCCCGGTCGGCGAACGTGCGGTAGACCCGGCTGAAGCCCAGCTGGAACGGCAGCGACACCGAGTCCGTGAAGATCAGAGGGGCGGCACCGGTGCCCCCCTCGCCGCCGTCGACCGTCACGAAGTCCACGCCGCGACCCGTGGTCGCCATCTGGTCGGTCAGCTCGTCCCAGAACGCCATGTCCCCGACTGCGGACTTGATCCCGACGGGCATGCCGGTCTCGGCCGCGAGCAGCTCGACCCAGTCGAGCAGGCTGTCGGCGTCGGAGAACTCGGCGTGGCGTGAAGGGCTGACGCAGTCCCGTCCTTCCGGGATGCCGCGCGTGGCGGCGATCTCCGCCGTGACCTTCGCACCGGGTAGCAGTCCGCCGAGACCCGGTTTCGCGCCCTGGCTCAGCTTCACCTCGATCGCCCTGACGGGGGCGCCGGCGACAACGTCCTTGAGCCGGTCCATGTCGAAGTGACCGCGGTCGTCCCGGCACCCGAAGTAGGCGGTGCCGATCTGCAGCACGAGCTCGCCACCGTGCCGGTGATGGGGCGAGAGCCCGCCCTCCCCGGTGTTGTGCAGGCAGCCGGCCAGCGCCGCTCCGCGGTTGAGCGCCTCGATCGCGTTGCCGGACAGGGAGCCGAAGCTCATCGCGGAGATGTTCACCACCGATGGGGGACGGAAGGCGTGGCGGCGTCCGTGGGCAACCCCCAGCACCTTGGCGCACGGCAGGTCGACCTCGTAGCCGGCAGCCGGCGCCGAGGGCGGTGCGGTCCGCGCGAAGGTCCGGTGGTTGATGACCGGGTACCCCGCCGTGTACTCCACGTCGTTGTCCGTGCCGAAGCCGAAGTAGTTGTTCTGCCGCTTCGACGATGCGTAGACCCAGCGCCGCTGGTCGCGCGTGAACGGCCGCTCCTCGTTGTTGCCCGCCACGACGTACTGGCGCAGCTCGGGACCGATCGCCTCGATCAGGAAGCGGGCGTGACCGACGACCGGGAAGTTGCGCAGCAGCGCGTGCCGGCGCTGCACCAGGTCGTGGACAGCCACGGCGGCCGTGGCCGCAGCTGCAGTGACAGGCAGTGCCTTCGAGACCCACGACATGACGGCAGTCTGGCACCGCGCCGCTCCCGGACAACCCGAACCGGGTTCGGCGGTTTCGTGTCCCACCGCGAGGCACGAGCGGCGTGGCGGCCGCGCCGTCGTGGCACGCTGGCTGGTGGGCAGCGCGGCGCGAACGGGCGGGGTGAGCCGGTGACAGGACCGTGGGCACTCGTCGCCGGTCGTGCCGTACCGAGCCGGACCCAGTGGCGTGGGGCGGTGCGGCGGGCCCGGCTGTCCCTGACCCTGGTGACGCGGCTGACCACCGCCTCCGTGATCGCCTACCTGCTCACGGTCGCACTCACCGACGGGCCACTCGACCTCACCGGCCCGCTGACCGCCCTGCTCGTGGTGCAGGCGTCGGCGTACTCGACGGTGCGGATGGGGATCGTGCGGGTCGGTGCCGTCGTCACCGGCGTGCTCGTCGCCGTGGCGCTGTCAGCGTGGGCGGGCCTGTCGTGGTGGTCCCTGGCGGTGGTGGTCGCGGCGTCCCTGATCCTGGCGCAGGTGCTCCGGCTGGGGCCCCAGGCGCTGGAGACGGCGATCAGCGCGATGCTGATCCTGGGCGTCGGGGGTCAGGAGATCGCTGCAGAGATCCGGGTCGTGACGACCCTCATCGGGGCTGCGGTGGGTGTGCTCTTCAACCTCGTGCTGCCGCCGCCTGTCCCGGTCCGGCCTGCTGCGGACGCCATCCGGGAGGTGGCCGACCGGCAGGCGACGGTGCTGGCGGTGGTGGGTGAGGAGATGTCGGCCGAGCCCGTCATCAAGGACCACGTGACCGGGTGGCTCGACCAGGCCCGCGCCTCGACCGCGTTGGTGGCCCGGGCGTCCGAGCAGGTCGACGAGGTCCGCGACGTGCGCTGGCTCAACGCGCGGGCGATCGGGACCGCCGACGTCGCCCCCGTGCTCCGTTCCGGCCTCGACGCCCTCGAACGCTCCCAGTTCGCGCTGCGTGCGCTGCTGGAGATGGTGCTGCGCGAGGCACCGGCGCACGAGACCCACTCCGGCGGGTACGGCGACGAGGTGCGACCCGCGTTCGCGGTCGTCCTCACCGGCGCCTCGGAGTGCCTGACGACGTTCGGCGCCCTCGTGCAGGCCGAGGCGGAGGGCTCCGAGGCCGACGTCGACCAGAACCTGCAGGAGTCCCTGGACGCCACCCGCGAGACGCGTGCCGTGCTCACCGAGCTGCTGCTCGTCGACGCCCGTGAGGACACGGGCCTGTGGATGCTGCGCGGGTCGGTCCTGGCGGCCGTCGAGCAGGTCCTGGAGCCGCTGGAGCTGGAGCACCGGGCACGGCTGGGGCGGCAGTGGACGCGGCCACGGGGTATCGGGGGCCTGGTGCCGGTGGCCCTGCTCGTGCGCGACATGCTGCCAGCGCCGCCACGCAGGTGGCCGGTCCGGCGGCGCTGACCGTCCAGGGTGGCCGCAGGCCGGTCAGCGTCCGCGTCGGCGTCGGCGTCGAGTGTGACCTCCGCGCGCGACACGCCGGCGTGTCGCGCACAGAGGTCACACTCGAGCACGCAGCCGGCGACGGAGCAGTCCAAGCCGTCGGGACGCCAGGTCCGTGCGTGACGCGGCTCCACCCACCGTCGCAGCGGCGTGGCAGGGTGGGCCGGACATCCAGCGAACCGGGGGGTCTGATGTCACAGGACGAGGTCGCGCGGCTGCGGGGGGCGATCAAGGAGCAGATGCCCCGCGAGAGGTGGACGACGTGGCCCGGTGGCTAAACAGAGATCGATGCCGCCCTGACCGACGCCGTCTTCTCGATCCGGCGCGGTACGGCGCCACACCGGAGACCGGGGTCCGCCGGGTCGTTGAGAACTGGCGACGCCACCGTGGGGACGACGGCGTCGACGACCTGCGCCGCCTGGCGGCCTTCCGACACCGGTGACGAGCTCGCGTCGATCCTCGACAGCCATCAGAGGCTCGCCCGGGGGACCAGGTCGAAGGCGGAGGTGCTGGCAGAGGCCGCCGATCGTCTCGTTCAGGTGGGCATCGTCACCTCGGGCGACGCGCGAGAAGCCGACCAGACCGCCGGTAAACGTGCCTACACCGGTGTCAAAGGCCTCGGGTGGGTCACCTGGGAGTACTTCCTCATGCTTCTCGGCGTGCAGGGGGTGAAGGCGGACATGCACATCCGGGACTTCGTGACGCGTGCGCTGGACCGGACCGTGTCTGCCCACGAGGCGCACCACCTCGTGACCGAAGCCGCTCATCAGTTGGACGTGTCGCCGACGGCTCTGGACCACGCCGTGTGGGCGCACCAGCGTTCCCGGGGGCCACGCCCGAGCTGAAGCGCAGCCAGGGCGTGCGCGCGGACGGCCTCGGCGTACGGTCTGGCGCGGCACGCGAGCACCGACGTGAGAGGCGGGCGATGACCACCGAGACGCAGCGGGCCGCGGGCGCGCGCACCTACGAGCTGGACCGCGCCCACGTGTTCCACTCGTGGTCGGCGCAGGCGCGGATCACCCCGATGGTGGTCGAGCGTGCGCTCGGCTGTCGGGTCTGGGACGCCGACGGCACCGAGTACCTCGACTTCTCCTCGCAGCTCGTCAACACGAACATCGGACACCAGCACCCCGGCGTCGTCGCCGCGATCCAGGAGCAGGCGGCCCGGCTGTGCACGATTGCGCCGCAGCACGCCAACGACCAGCGGTCCGAGGCGTCGCGGCTCATTACCGAGCTGGCCCCGCCGGGGCTGACGAAGGTCTTCTTCACCAACGCCGGCGCGGAGGCCGTCGAGAACGCGGTCCGGATGGCGCGGCTGCACACCGGCCGGCACAAGGTGCTCTCCGCCTACCGCAGCTACCACGGCGGGACGACGACCGCCGTCCAGCTCACCGGCGACCCCCGGCGGTGGCCCAACGACGGCGGCGCCACCGGCGTGGTCCACTTCTTCGGACCCCACCTGTACCGGTCGCCGTTCTGGTCGACCACGGCCGACGAGGAGTGCGCCCGGGCGCTGGAGCACCTCGAGCGGACCGTCGCGTTCGAGGGCCCCTCGACCATCGCCGCCGTCGTGCTCGAGACGATCCCGGGCACGGCGGGGATCCTCGTGCCGCCCGACGGCTACCTCGCCGGCGTCCGCGAGATCTGCGACCGGCACGGCATCGTCTACGTCGCCGACGAGGTGATGGCCGGGTTCGGCCGCGCCGGCGAGTGGTTCGCGGTGGACCACTGGGACGTCGCCCCAGACCTCATCACCTTCGCGAAGGGCTGCACCTCCGGGTACGTGCCGCTCGGCGGGGTGATCATCTCCGAGGAGATCGCCGCCACCTTCGACGACCGGGTCTACCCGGGAGGGTTGACGTACTCCGGGCACCCGCTGGCCTGCGCGGCGGCGGTCGCCAGCATCGACGCGATGCGCACCGAGGGGATCGTGGCCAACGCCGCCCGCATCGGCGCGGACGTCCTCGGGCCCGGGCTGCGGGAGCTCGCCTCCCGGCACGCGTGTGTCGGGGAGGTACGCGGGCTCGGCGTGTTCTGGGCGCTCGACCTCGTGCGCGACCCCGCCACCCGGGAGCCGCTCGCCCCGTACGGCGGCACGTCCGAGGCGATGAACGCACTCGTGGCGGAGTGCCGTCGGCTCGGGCTGCTGGCGTTCGTCAACTTCAACCGGCTCCACGCCGTCCCGCCGTGCACGATCACCGACGCGGAGGCGCGTGAGGGCCTGGCGATCCTGGACGAGGCCCTGGCCACGGCTGACGCGTTCGTCGCCTGACGGGTGCCGCCCGGCAACTTTCCGGCGACGCCGACCAGTTGGGCACAACCGGTCTCGACGCGGAGGGCGTCGTCGGGCAGGCTGCCCGGCATGGAGTACAGGCAGCTGGGCGCCTCGGGCCTGCGGGTCTCGACGATGACGATGGGCACGATGACGTTCGGCGGCCGCGGTGGCTTCGCGGACGTCGGCGCGACCGACGTGCGGGCTGCGCGGGAACAGGTGGACGCCTGCCTGGACGCGGGGGTGAACCTGGTCGACACCGCGGACGTCTACTCCGAGGGCGTCAGCGAGGAGATCACCGGCGAGGTGCTCGACGGCCGCGGCGACGAGGTCCTCGTCGCGACCAAGGCGCGGATGGTGGTCGGGCCCGGGCCGAACGACGGCGGTGCCTCGCGGTTCCACCTGATCGCGTCCGTCGAGGCGAGCCTGCGCCGGCTGCGCCGCGACCACATCGACCTCTACCAGGTGCACGAGTGGGACGGGCAGACGCCGCTGGAGGAGACGGCTGAGGCGCTGGACACGCTCGTGCGCTCCGGCAAGGTGCGCTACGTCGGGGCGTCGAACTTCTCCGGATGGCAGCTCATGAAGGCGCTTGCCGTGGCGGACGCCCACGGGTACCAGCGCTACGTCAGCCAGCAGATCCACTACACGCTGCAGGCGCGGGAGGCCGAGCACGAGCTCGTGCCGCTGGGCCTCGACCAGGGTCTCGGGATGCTGGTCTGGAGCCCGCTGGCGGGCGGGCTGCTGTCCGGCAAGTACCGTCGCGGGGAGCCGGGCCCGCCCGGCTCGCGCCACCTGACCGACTGGGACGAGCCACCCGTGCCCGACCCGGACCGGCTCTACGACGTCGTGGACGTGCTGGTCGCGGTCGCCGCCGAGTGCGGCGTCTCGGGCGCGCAGGTCGCGCTCGCCTGGCTGCTCAGCCGGCCCGGCGTCACGTCGTTGGTCGTCGGGGCCAGGACGCTGGACCAGCTGCGCGACAACCTGGCCGCCGCAGACCTCGTGCTGAGCGACGACCAGCGCCGCCGTCTCGACGACGCCAGCCGCACGCCGCTGCCCTACCCGCACTGGCACCAGGCCAAGACCGCCGCCGACCGGCTCGGTCCCGCCGACCGGCCGCTGCTCGCACGCGACGCCTGACCCCTCGGCGATCAAGGAATCCAGTTCCTTGATCGGCGAGGTCGCGGAAGCCGCTGACACCGTGCGGGCTCGGGGAGCACGATGGTGGCGTGCAGCACGTCGAGGTGGAGCCGTTGCCGCTGGAGCGGCTGGGACGCCTGCTCGCCCCCGAGCGTGCCCGCCGCCTGATGGAGACCGGCGAGCGCGCCAGGGATCTGCTGCGCGGGCGCACCGTGTGGAACGTCAACGCCACCGCCCAGGGCGGCGGCGTCGCGGAGATGCTCCAGACCCTCGTCGCCTACGGCCGGGGGGCCGGCGTCGACACGCGCTGGTCGGTGCTGCGCGGCGACTCCCGGTTCTTCGCGATCACGAAGCGGCTGCACAACCTGCTGCACGGCTCGCCCGGGGACGGCGGCCCGCTCGGCGAGCCCGAGCGCGAGCACTACGAGCGGGTCCTCGCCGGCAACCTGGCCGCCGTGCGCGCCGAGGTCGACCCCGGCGACGTCGTCCTGCTGCACGACCCCCAGACGGCGGGTCTCGCCGCCGGGCTGCGGGCGGCCGGCGCCCACGTCGTCTGGCGGTGCCACATCGGCTCCGACGCGCGCGACGACGTCAGCGACCAGGGCTGGGACTTCCTGCGCCCGTACGTCGAGCAGGCGGACGCCACGGTCTGGTCCCGCCGTGCGTACGCCCCCGACTGGGTCGACGCGTCGACGATGCGCGTGATCGCGCCCTCGATCGACCCTTTCACCGCGAAGAACCTCGAGCTCGACCAGGACGACGTGACCGGGATCCTGCTCGCCGCCGGCCTCGTCACGGGCCGCGGCGACCGGCCGCACATCGCCTTCTCGCGCCGGGACGGCTCGCCCGACCACCTGCGCCACCACGAGGACCTCGTCCTCGACGGCGCTCCGCCGCCGGTCGGGGCCCGCCTCGTGGTGCAGGTGAGCCGCTGGGACCGGCTGAAGGACATGGCCGGCGTCCTCCGGGGATTCGCCGAGCACGCGACCCAGCTGGACGACGACGTCCACCTGCTGCTCGTGGGTCCCGACGTCTCCGGTGTCACCGACGACCCCGAGGGGGCCGAGGTGCTGCGGGAGTGCACCGCGCTGTGGGAGCACCTGCCCGAGGCGGCACGCCGGCGCAGCCACCTCGTTGCCCTGCCGATGGACGACGTCGACGAGAACGCGATCATGGTCAACGCCCTGCAGCGGCACGCCGCCGTCGTCGTGCAGAAGAGCATCGTCGAGGGCTTCGGGCTGACCGTCACCGAGGCGATGTGGAAGGGCACCCCGGTGCTCGCCAGCGCGGTGGGCGGCATCAACGACCAGATCGACGGCGGGGTCGACGGGCTGCTCCTCGCCGACCCGCTCGACCTGGACGCGTTCGCCTCGTCCCTCGCCGTCCTGCTCACCCACCCCACCTGGGCGGCACGGCTCGGCGCCGCCGGGCGCGAACGTGTCCGCCGGCAGTTCCTGGGGGACCGGCACCTGAGCCAGTACGCCGAGATGTTCGAGGCCCTCGTCGCGGCGCCGGTGCGCTGACGGGCCGCGGGGCCCTGCCCCGATCGGATTCGCGCGCGGACGCGTGTACCCACCCGCGCCGACGTGTGATGATCGGCGCAGTCGTCCCGTCACCGGTCCGTCCGCGACCGAGCCCGCCAACCACCGAGGAGGAGCCGTGACCCGCCACGACCCGGTCACCCCCGCCCTGGGACAGCCGGTGTCGCGACCGGGTCGCCGCGGGACGAGGCCCCTGATCGTCCTGCTCAGCGTCCTGGTCGCGGTTGCCCTGGGTGTCGGCGTCGGCGCGCTCTTCTCGCTGCGCGACGGTGGTTCGGGCGGCGGGGCCGCCGACGGACAGACCGACCAGGCGGTGGAGGCGATCGAACCGGCTGCCGTGACGAGCTTCGACCCCGTCGGCGGCAGCGGGTTCGAGGACGACGGCAACGGCACGTGGTCCACGCAGACCTACAACACCGCGGATTTCGGCAACCTCAAGGACGGCGTCGGCCTGCTCGTCGACCTCGGCGAGGCCCGCGAGGTCTCCACCGTCTCCGTCGACGCGTCCGCCGGCCTCGAGATGGAGGTGCTGGGCGGCGACGAGCCGCCGTCCTCGGACGTGTCGGCGTTCACCGCCGGGGAGTCCACGACGACAGGGGAAGCCGCGACGACCCTGTCCGGCGCGGACGCCGGCAGCCACCGGTACTGGCTGGTGTGGGTGACCCAGCTGGCCGCGAGCGGCGGTGGCTTCGGCGCCGAGCTCGGCACCCCGACCGTCGAGGGCCCTCCCGCCTGAGTCCTGCGCGTCCAGCCGAGTGCCCTGCTGGCCGATGGCCCGAGGTGCGCACGCGCGCCGTTGATTGCACGCTGGAGTGTCGTCAGGAACGCCTGCGACGCAGACGGATCGGGCCCTTGGGCGTGCTCGGGTCCACGACGCGGCCGCCCTGGGTGACCTCGAGCGCCCCGGCCTCCGCGAGCCGCCGCGCCGCGGCCCGGGCCGGCTCCATCAGCGCGCGCCACCCGTCGGGGTCGACCGCCCGTGCCGCCTCGCTGGGGCAGATCGTCGCGCCTCCCGCTGGCGCGGCCAGCAGCGTCTCCACCGCCTGCTCCAACCGCCGGTCGGTGTCCGACAGCCCGCGGCCGCGGCACGCCGCCGAGCAGTACCGGACCTCGTCCCAGTCCCGCGCCCATGTGCGGCCAGGTGATCGTGCGGCCGCAG
>JBBRBF010000041.1:0-23114 GCA_038206105.1 Actinomycetales bacterium
GCCGCGCCGGCCGACGAGCTAGCCGCGCTGTACGCCGAGCGGTGGGAGATCGAGAGCACGCTGGACGAGCTCAAGGTCCACCAACGCGGACCCCGGGTGGTGCTGCGCTCCAAGACCCCCGACGGCGTGCGCCAGGAGGTCTACGGCTACCTGTGCGTGCACTACGCGATCCGCGCCCTGATGCACACCACCGCCGACCACCACAACATCGATCCCGACCGGGTCTCCTTCACCCGATCCCTGAACGCTGCCCGCCGCAGCGCCCGCACCCAGACCGGCACCAGCACCACCGCCCTGCGCGTCGCACTCCACACCGCCATCACCGAGATCGGCGCCGAGCTGCTGCCCCACCGACGGCTGCGAGCCGCCGCCCGCGTGCTCAAACGCAAGATGAGCAGCTACGGCGTCAAACGCGACCAGCACCGGTCCTGGCCCCAGCCCGAACTCGGCATCACCGAAGCCATCGCCATCCTCGTCCCCCCCTAACTAAACGGTATTGGGCGTAGCCCGAGCGTTGCCTGCTCGCTCGCGCTTCGCATCACGATCGCGGAGCCCACGTCGGCAGGTTCTCACCCGGTGTCGCCCTACGTGACGCCACCGCCGGCAGGCATCCGATCGGCGGCAGGGATGGACCGATGCGCCGACCCGACTGCCGGACGGTCAGCCGCCCGGTCGCCGGACGTCGTCGGCCAACGCGATGTCGCCGTCCCAGGTGGTCGGCAACGGGGAGCGGTCCGGGGCGACGCGCGCCACGACCTCGTCGAGCACCCGGGAGACCGCGGCCTCCCCCACCCACAGGTGCTTGGCGCCGTCGACCCCGACGACCTCCGCCTGCGGCACCGCCGCGAAGCGCTCGGTCGCCTCGGCGGGGCGCAGGTAGTCGTCGAGCTCGGGGACCAGCGCGACAACCGGCTTGCCGGACTCGGCCCACGTCGCCAGGTGCTCGGGCCGGGCGTACCGCAGCGGAGGGCTGAGCAGCAGCGCGCCGACCACCCCCGGGTCGCAGCCGTGCATGAGCGCGAGGTCGGTCCCGAAGGACCAGCCGACCAACCAACGCGACGGCAGCTCGCGGAACTCGGCGAGCTCGATCGCGGCGGCGACGTCGTAGCGCTCGGCGTCCCCGTCGTCGAAGGTGCCCTCGCTCGTGCCGCGGGGGCTCGTCACTCCCCGCAGGTTGAACCGCAGCACCGCGATGTCGGCGAGCGCCGGCAGGCGCCACGACGCCTTGCGGAAGACGTGGCTGTCCATGTAGCCGCCGTGGGTGGGCAGCGGGTGCAGCGTGACGAGGGTGGCGACCGGGTCGCGCTCGGCGGGCAGGGCCAGCTCGCCGACGAGGCGCAGCCCGTCGGCGGTGTGCAGCTCGACGTCCTCGCGGCGTGCGGGCAGCACGCTGGCGGCACGGATCGTGTGGCTCATCGGGAACGGAGGCTACCGGTCATGACCGCCATCTGCGGCTCAGCGTCGCGGTCCCCGCCGGCCTCGGGCCGACCAGCACGGCGTGTGCCAGTGCCGGCGGCGCTCCAGCCCGGCCTCGTCGCCCCACAGGTCTTCGGCCGGCCACGCCACGACATGGGCGCTGCCGCGGACGACCTCGTGGTCACAGCCGGGGCACCGGTACGGCCCGCCACCGCCGCCGACGACCGGTCGCACGTGGTAGTCGGCCTCGCCGTACCGCTCGAGCCGCGCACCGCCGGTCGGCCCCCCGCCCGCCGGCCCCGTTGCTCCCGGCCGCGACAGCGGGCGCCCGCCACGACGAGGACGGTTCGAGCGGGGCACGGTGCCAGTCTGCCGGGACCGCGCCGGCGGACGGCGGTCAGCCCGCCTCGCGCAGGCCCGGCCCGCCCCGGCCGACGCGACCGGCGGCGACCAGGTGCGCCAGCATTGGCGCCGGCGCGTGGCCCGGCTCACCCGAGGCCGCGTGCACGCGGCGCTGTACCGCCAGCACGACGTCCAGCCCGACCGCGTCGAGCACCTCGACCGGACCGCGGGGGTACCCGCAGCCGGAGCGCATCGCCGTGTCGACGTCGTCCGCGCTCGCGTAGCCGGACTCGACCATCCGCACGGCGTCGTTGAGGTAGGGCACGAGCAGGGCGTCGACGAGGCCACCGGCACGGTCGGGGCACGGGACGGCTCGCGCGCCGCCGCGCGTCGCCACGTCCGCCACGGTGGCGGCGGCGTCCGGCGCGGTCAGCACCGTGGTGACCACCTCGGCAAAGCGGACGCCGGTGCCCAGCGCGGGGTGCGGCAGGTGCAGGCCGACGACGTCCGCCGGCCGGCCGCTGCCCCTCGCCAGCTCGACCAGGGGGACGGCGGTCGCCGTGGTCGCGAGCACCGTGCCCGGTCCGCTGCGGCCGGCGAGTGCGGCGAGTCCCGCTGCCGCGGCGTCCCCGCTGACCTGGTCCTCTGGGACGTGGACGACCAGGTCGGTGCCCGAGAGGTCGGCGGCAGCGACGTCGTCCGCGGCCACCACGTCGAGGCCGGCGGCCGCGAGCAGGCCGCCCACGGCGTCGGCCTCGGGACCGGTCCCGCAGACGACGGCTCGTCGCACCGGGCGCGGCGCCGGGTCGGGCCCTGCCGCTGCGCCCCCGGCATCCATCGCGTCGGGCACCACCACGGGCGAGCCGGGCGCCTCGTAGGTCCAGAACCCCCGCCCGCTCTTGCGGCCGACCAAGCCGGCGGCCACGAGCTGGCGCAGCAGCGGCGGCGGGGCGTGCAGCGCGTCGCGGCCCTGGTCGTGCATCGTCGCGAGCACCTGCTGGCACGTGTCGAGCCCGATCAGGTCCATCAGGGCGAACGGGCCCATCGGCAGCCCGGCGCCGAGCGTCATCGCCGCGTCGAGGTCGTCGCGGGTGGCACGGCCCTGCTCGAGCAGCCGCACGGCGTGGCCGAGGTAGCCGAACAGCAGCGCGTTGGCGACGAAGCCCGCACGGTCGCGCACCACGACCGGCTCCTTGCCCAGCCGCCGGGCCAGGGCGACGACGGCGTCCAGGACCTCCGCGTCGGCGACGACGGTGCCGACGACCTCGACCAGCCGCTGCACCGGTGCCGGGTTGAAGAAGTGCATCCCCACGACGCGGCCCGGCTCCGCCGTGGCGGCGGCCACCTCGGTCACCGACAGGCTGGACGTGTTCGTCGCGAGCACCGCGTCCGGGCGCACCACCGCGTCGAGCCGGGCGAACAGGTCGCGCTTGAGGTCGAGGCGCTCCGGCACCGCCTCCACGACGAGGTCGCAGCCGGCCAGGTCGCCGAGCGAGGTCGTGAACCGCACCCGGGCCACCAGGCCGTCGCGCTCGTCCTCGGCGAGGCGGCCGCGATCCACGGCCCGCGCCGTCGAGCGCTCCAGGTGCCCGCGACCCGCGGCCAGGGCGTCGTCACCGGTCTCGACGCCGACGACGTCGAGGCCCGCTCGGGCCACCACCTCGGCGATCCCGGCGCCCATGGTGCCGAGCCCCACCACGCCCACGGTCCCGATCTCGCGTGCCACGCGACCTCCTCGCCCTGCCCCCGACCGCTGCCCCCCCATTGGCGAGGCTGCGGCCGGCATCCTCGCACCCGCCGCGAGGGGCGTTATCGTGCGCGGCGTGCGCCTCGTGATCGCCCGCTGCTCGGTCGACTACGCGGGGCGGCTGACGGCTCACCTCCCCCCGGCGACGCGGCTGCTGCTCGTCAAGGCCGACGGCAGCGTGCTCGTGCACTCCGACGGCGGGTCGTACAAGCCGCTGAACTGGATGAGCCCGCCGTGCGTGCTCACGGTGGGCGAGCCCGACGAGGCGCAGGCCGCGGCCGGGGTGACCGCGGTGTGGACCGTGCAGCACACCAAGAGCGAGGACCGGCTCGTCGTGCACGTGCAGGAGGTGCTGCACGACTCCGAGCACGAGCTCGGCC
Organism: Actinomycetales bacterium; assembly: GCA_038206105.1. Lineage (GTDB taxonomy): Bacteria > Actinomycetota > Actinomycetes > Actinomycetales > JBBRBF01 > JBBRBF01. The sequence continues at coordinate 3,886 of JBBRBF010000041.1, forward strand.
AGGACCCCGGCCTCGTCAAGGACGGCGTCGAGGCCCACCTGCAGCGCCTGCTCGCCGAGCAGATCGAGGTGCTGGGGCCCGGCCACGTGCTCGTGCGCCGCGAGTACCCCACCGCGATCGGCCCGGTCGACGTCCTGGCTCGCGACAGCGGCGGGCGCAGCGTCGCGGTCGAGATCAAGCGCCGCGGCGAGATCGACGGCGTCGAGCAGCTGACCCGCTACCTCGAGCTGCTCAACCGGGACCCGCACCTCGCACCGGTGGAGGGCGTGTTCGCCGCGCAGGAGATCAAGCCGCAGGCGCGCGTGCTGGCCGGGGACCGCGGGATCCGGTGCGTCACCCTCGACTACGACGCCCTGCGCGGCGTGGACGACCCCACGACCCGGCTGTTCTGAGCGCCCTGCCGACGGCCCCCACGCCCGCGGGACCGCGCGGCGCGGCATGCTGGCCCGGTGGCGCACCGGGTGATCGTGGTGGGGGCCGGCGTGACCGGGCTGTCGTGCGCGGTCCGGCTCGCGGAGGCGGGCTACGACGTCCACGTGCTCGCGCGCGACCTCCCTGCGGAGACGACGTCGGCGGTCGCCGGCGCGCTGTGGTTCCCCTACCGCGCCGCCCCGGCGGCCGACGTCGCACGCTGGGCCCGCGTCACCCTGGCCGAGCTCGCCCGGCTGGCCGGTGACGACGCGAGCGGCGTGCGGCGTCGCGAGGGCGTGCTGCTGCACCGGAGCCCCCCGGCGCGACCCGAGTGGGCGGACGCGATGGCGGACCTCGTCGAGCTGCGTGACGTCGTCGACCCGGCGCCGGGGTACCCCCACGGTCTGGCGCTGCGGGTGCCGCTGGTCGACATGACCCGCTACCTGCCCTGGCTCGTGGCCCGCCTGGAGCGGGCCGGCGGCACGGTGACGCGGATGCCGCTGCCGGCGCTGCCCGAGCACGGCACGGTGGTGGACGCCACCGGGGTGGCTGCGCGGGCGATGGCCGGCGACCCCCGGGTCCACCCCGTGCGCGGCCAGGTGGTGCTCGTGCGTGCGGCGGGTGTCGACCGGTGGCTCGTCGACGAGACCGAGGTGGACGGCGAGCTGCTGTACGTGCTGCCCCGCCAGGACTGCGTCGTGGTCGGCGGTACCGCGACCGAGGGCGACTGGGACCCGGTGCCCGACCCGGCGACGGCCCGCAGGCTGCTCGACCGCGCCGCTGCCGTCGAGCCCCGGCTGGCCGGCGCCGCGGTCCTCGGGCACCGGGTCGGGCTGCGCCCGGCCCGTGACGCGGTGCGGCTGGAGACCGAGCACCGGCCGGACGGCGGCGCGACCGTGCACTGCTACGGGCACGGTGGCGCGGGGGTGACACTGTCGTGGGGCTGCGCGGACGACGTGCTGTCCGAGGTGTCCGGGGTGGCTGCCCCGTGACGCCGACAGGCAGGTCGTGCCGGTGAGCGCCGCCGAGGACCTGCCCCACACCACTGCCGGCACCGGCCCCGCCGGCGGCGGCGACGATGCCGTCCTGGTGGACCTGGACGACGCGGCCCTTCGGGCCCGCGGCACGGTGAAGTGGTCCCTGGACCCGCCCGGTGTGCTGCCGGCGTGGGTCGCCGAGACCGACTTCGCGCCCTGCCCCCCCGTCGCCCGCGCGCTGCACCGTGCGGTCGACGCCGGCGGCCTCGGCTACCCCGGCTTCGACGCGGCGACCGGCGTGCCGGAGGCCACGGCGGGGCTGTGCTCGGCGCGGTGGGGGTGGGGCGTCGACCCCGCCCGCGTCGTCCTCACCGGCGACGTGATGGCCGGCGTCGTCCTGGCCCTGGGCACGCTGTGCGAGCCGGGCGGCGTCGTCGTCCCGACCCCGGCCTACCCCCCGTTCCTCGCGGCCCCGGCGCTGGCCGGCCGGGAGCTCGTCGCGGTCCCGCTGGACCCGGACGCGCCGGCTGCCACGCTCGACCTGACGGCAGTCGACGACGCGCTGGCCGCCGGGGCGCGCACGGTGCTGCTCTGCAACCCGCACAACCCCTGGGGCAGGGCCTTCGACCGCGCCGAGCTGGCCGGGCTGCGGGACGTCGTGCTGCGTCACGGCGCGCGGGTGGTCAGCGACGAGGTGCACGCCCCGCTGGTGCTGCCCGGCGCGGTCCACGTGCCCTACGCCACCGTGGCGGGCACGGCGGAGCACACGGTCACGGTGCTCGCCGCGAGCAAGGCGTGGGACGTCGCCGGGCTGAAGTGCGCGCAGCTCGTCACCGGGACGGCGGCCGACACGGCCAGGCTGCGGGCCCTACCGGGCGTGGCGAACCACGGCCTGTCGCCGCTCGGCGCGGTCGCCACCGTGGCCGCCTACACCGAGGGCGGCGGCTGGCTCGACGCCGTGGTCGAGCGGCTCGATGCCAACCGGGCGCTGCTCTCGTCGCTGCTCGCCGAGCACCTGCCGGCGGTGCGGACAAGACCCCTGGAGGCGACGTACCTGGCGTGGCTGGACGCGCGCGCCACCGGTGACGACCCGGCCGGCCGGGCACTGCGCGACGGCCGGGTGCGGCTCAACGACGGCGAGACGTTCGGCCCGGGTGGAGGCGGCCACGTGCGCCTCAACCTCGCGACCAGCCCGCAGCGCGTCACCGACGCCGTCGCCAGGATGGCGGCGGCCTGGACCGGCTGACCCCGGGCGGCTCCCGCTAGGCCTGGTGGGGCGGTGCCGGCTCCCCGTCGCAGAGCACGAGCAGGCGGTGCAGCCGCGCGGCTCGCAGCATCCGGCAGAGTCGTGGCGAGCCGCCGGTCAGCACGAGCTGGCGGCCGTCCCGGGACGCGCGGCGCTGGGTACTGGCGAGCACGCCGAGCGCGCCGGCGTCCCAGATCTCCAGCCCGGCGACGTCGACGACGACCTCGTCCCCCTCCGCCTCGTCCACGGCCTGCTGCAGGCGGGACCGCGCGACCGGCAGCGACCAGGCGTCGAGCCGGCCCCAGAGCGCCAGGGCGCAGGCCGGGGCGTCGGCGTCCGCCACGGCGAGCGCACCGGCAGGTCGGGTGTGGTGCACGAAGGGCCCCCCAGGTGGTCGCGAGATGCCCACGCTAGGTGATCGAACGGTCACACAGCAAGACCTTGGCGGCTCGCGTCGCGTCTCGAACGGCGGCCCCAGCACTCGCAGAAGGTCTCAGTACTCGTAGAAGCCGCGCCCGCTCTTTCGGCCCAGGTCGCCCGCCGCCACCATCCGGGTCAGCGTCTCCGGCGCCGAGAACTTCGGGTCCCGGGTCTCCGCGTAGATGTTCTCGGTGGCGTGGCGCAGGATGTCCACGCCCGTGAGGTCAGCAGTCGCGAGGGGGCCCATGGCGTGCCCGAACCCCAGCTTGCAGGCGGTGTCGATGTCCTCGGCGGTGGCCACGCCCGTCTCCTGCAGGCGCACCGCCTCGACCACGAGCGCCGAGATCAGCCGCGTCGTCACGAAGCCGGCGACGTCGCGGTGCACCACGATGCACGTCTTGCCGATCGCCTCGGCGAACTCACGCGCCCGCGCGAGCGTCTCGTCCGACGTCTTCAGCCCCCGAACCAGCTCGCACAGCGCCATCATCGGCACCGGCGAGAAGAAGTGCGTCCCGACGACCTGCTCCGGCCGCGAGGTGGCCGCCGCGATCCGGGTCACGGGGATCGCGGAGGTGTTCGTGGCCAGCACGGCGTCCGCACGGCAGATCCGGTCGAGGTGGCCGAAGACCTCGGTCTTGACCTCGATGCTCTCGAAGACGGCCTCGACCACGACCTCGGCGTCCGCCGCCGCGTCCAGGTCCGTGGTCCCCCGCACCCGGGCGAGCGCGGCCTCGGCGTCCCCGGCGGTGAGCTTCTCCTTGGTGACGAAGCGCTGCAGCGACGCCTCGATCCCGTCGCGCCCTCGCTGCACCGCGGCGTCGTCGACGTCGCGGAGCACGACGTCCCAGCCCGCGACGGCGGAGACCTGGGCGATGCCGGACCCCATCAGTCCGGCTCCGATCACGGCGAGCGTTGTCACGAGGGACCTCCTGGCCGCGGCGGTGGGGGCGTCGGTGGGGGGCGCCGCACCGCGGGTCGGCGACCGGCCGGAGCCTAGCGCCGGGCGGGCGCGCGGGCCGAGCGCCCGGCACCGACACTGGGACGACCGCCGGCTCGGGTCACCGGTGCCGCGCGGGCGGACGGTTCGCTGACGGCGACGGGAGGCCGACGACGTGGGGCTGGTGATCAGCTACGGGTTCCTGTGGCAGCCGATCGCCGCACTGGTCGCGGTCGGTGTGCTCGCGCTGCTGCTGCGCTGGGCGTTCGGCCACGGCCGGTCGGTCGTCGCCGGGCCGGGACGGCGTGGGCGCGCCGACGAGTACGGGCTGCTCGTCGCGGTCGCCGAGCCTGCCACGTTCGTGGAGGCGGAGGTGCTGCGCCGGCGCCTGGAGTCCGCGGGCCTGCGGGCCACCCTGGCCCCGACGACGGAGGGGCCCCGCGTGCTGGTCTTCCCGCGGGACGAGCACGTCGCCCGTGAGGTGCTGCGCACGTCCGGCTCCTGATCCGCCACCCCGCGGGCGTCCGGTGCGTCGACCCACCAGTACACCGTGGCCCTGGCGCGCCCCTGCCGACCGCGCTCGGGCCCGGTGGAGCCGGCGGTGGGGAGACCCACACCAGGGCCCGGTTGGCACAGGGGCGCCCCGTGACAACCCGGTTGGCACAGGGGCGCCCCGTGCCAACCGGGTGGGCGACCTCAGAACGCCCGGTCGCCGTCCGCGACGGGGTAGCGCTCCACCGCGCCGCCGAGGCGCACGAGCTCGCCGACGAAACCCGCGTAGCCGCGGTCGATGTGCTCGACGCCGCCCACCTCGGTGACGCCGTCGGCCACCAGGCCCGCCACGACGAGGGCCGCACCGGCCCGGATGTCGGGCCCCTCGACCGGCGCCCCGGACAGCCGCGGCCTGCCGCGGACGAGCACGTGCTGTCCGTCGATCCGCAGGTCGGCCCCGAGCCGGACGAGCTCGTACGCGAACCGGAAGCGCGACTCGAACAGGTTCTCGGTCACCATCGCCGATCCCCGGGCGACCGACAGCAGCGTCATCGCGAACGGCTGCAGGTCGGTCGGGAACCCGGGGAACGGCAGCGTCGCGACGTCGACGGCATCGCAGCGCTCCGGCCCGGTGACCCGCAGCCCCTCAGGCGTCGGCTCCACCTGCGCGCCGACGAGGCGGAGCTTCTCGACCACGGACCGCAGGTGCTCGCCACGGGCCCCGCGGACGTGCACGTCACCGCCGGTCAGGGCCGCGGCGAACGCCCACGTGCCCGCCACGACCCGGTCGGGCACGACGCGGCGGGTCAACGGCGAGAGCGCGCGCACCCCGGTCACGACGAGGCGGGACGTGCCGATGCCCTCGACCTGCGCGCCCATCGAGACCAGCGCCTCGGCGAGGTCGACGACCTCGGGCTCGCGGGCGACGTTGTCGATCACCGTCGTCCCGCGGGCGAGGACCGCCGCGGTGAGCAGGTTCTCGGTGGCCCCGACCGACGGGAACGCCAGGTCGACGTCCGCACCGGTCAGCCCTGTCGGGGCGTGGGCGACGAGGTAGCCGTGGTCGACGTGCACGTGGGCGCCGAGGGCTCGCAGACCGTCGGCGTGCAGGTCGAGCCCGCGGGACCCGATCGCGTCCCCGCCGGGCAGGGCGACGTCCGCGGCACCGGTGCGGGCGACGAGGGGGCCGAGCACGCTGATGGAGGCCCGCATCGCCCGCACGAGCTCGTAGTCGGCGCGGTGGCCGGGGCGCTCCGGCACGTCGACGTCGACGGTCCCTGCGCCGCGGGCCGTGCCGGCGGCGCGGTGCACCACGTCGCAGCCCAGGCGTCGCAGCAGCTCGGCCATGATGCGGACGTCGACGATGTCCGGCACGTCGTGCAGCGTCGAGCGGCCGGGCGCCAGCAGGGTCGCGGCCATGAGCTTGAGCACGCTGTTCTTGGCCCCCGGCACCGTCACGTCACCGGCCAGGCGGGCCCCGCCGTGTACCCGGATGCGCTCCACGAGCGCCGATCCTAGGCACCCGGGCGTCCCGCGACCGGTCGTCGTAGGCTGTGGCGATGGTCAACCTGACGCGGATCTGGACCGGGACCGGCGACGACGGCACGACGGCCCTGGGGGACTTCAGCCGCACGCGCAAGACCGACGCCCGGCTGGTGGCCTACGCCGACGTCGACGAGGCGAACAGCGCGCTCGGCGTCGCGCTCACGGGCCTCGACGCCGGCGGGGAGCCGCTCGGCGAGGCGGCCGTCGCGGTGCTGACCAGGGTGCAGAACGACCTCTTCGACGTCGGAGCGGACCTGTGCAACCCCCTCGCGGCTCAGCACGAGTACCCGCCGCTGCGGGTGCGCGAGGCCTGGGTGCACGAGCTGGAGGAGGCCTGCGACACCTTCAACGACGAGCTGCCGAAGCTGCGCTCCTTCGTGCTGCCCAGCGGCACGGCCACCTCGGCGCGACTGCACGTGGCACGCACCGTCACCCGACGCGCGGAGCGCTCCGCCTGGGCGGCGCTGGAGGCCTACGGCGACGCCGAGGACGGCGGCGTGAACCCGCTCACCGCGACGTACCTCAACCGGCTGTCCGACCTGTTGTTCGTGATGGCCCGCTACGCCAACCGCGCCGTCGGAGACGTGCTCTGGGTGCCCGGCGGCGGCCGCGAGGCTCCCAGTGGCCAGGACGGGCCGGACGACACGGCGCAGGCCTGAGCCGTCCTCAGGTGACGAGCCCTCGGCTGCTGGGGGGCGCCGACTCCAGCCACGAGGTCAGCGCCGTGCAGGCGTCCACGGCCATCGCGAGGTCGAGCTCGGCTCCTGCGACCGTGCACGAGACGACCACGGTGCGGGGCAGCACGGCGGCCGCCTCACCCGGGGAGGGCGTCCGCTGCCCCCGGACCTCCATCTCGCCGCGGCCCCACCGGGCGCGCGGCCGGGTCGAGAGCCCGAACACCGGGAACCACTCGATCCGGTCGTCCCGGTACCTGGCCACGCCGAGCGACCACGGGCCACCGGGCCGGCGCACCGAGCAGTCGAACGCACCGGCGCTCCTCGAGACCGTCTGACGCCGCAGGAGCGCGACGAGGGCGGCGAGCAGCAGCGCGACCGCGGCTGCGACCGCGAGCGGGGCCTCGAGCTCCGCCACGCGCCGCCGTGCCGCGTCAGCGCGTGGACGGGGCGCCGTCGGTCACGCTGACCGACTCCGCGACGACGAGCACGCGGTCGTTCTCGACGGAGAGGAACCCGCCGTCCACCGCGGCGGTGACGCCCTGGCCGCCGGAGGCGGTGATGCTCACCTCGCCCTCGACGAGGACGCCGAGCAGCGGGGTGTGCCCGGGCAGGACCCCCAGGTCGCCGTCGGTGGTGCGGGCGAGCACCATGCTCGCCTCGCCCTGCCAGACGCGGCTGTCGGCCGAGACCAGCTCGACGTGCAGCTCCGCCACGATGGGCTCCTTCGGGTCGATCTCCCGGGTCGTGCCCGGGAGCGGCGGGTGGTGGGCAGGGCGGGGCCCGTCAGCTCTCGCCGGTCTCCTTCTGGATCCGGTCCCAGTTCTTCTCGACGTCGTCCAGGCCACCGCAAAGGAAGAACGCCTGCTCGGCGACGTGGTCGTACTCGCCGTCCGCGATCTTCGTGAACGCCTCGACGGACTCCGTCAGCGGCACGGTGGAGCCCTCGAGGCCGGTGAACTGCTTGGCCACGTAGGTGTTCTGGGACAGGAAGCGCTGGATGCGCCGTGCCCGTCCGACGAGCACCCGGTCCTCCTCGGAGAGCTCGTCGACGCCGAGGATGGCGATGATGTCCTGCAGCTCCTTGTTGCGCTGCAGGATCTGCTTCACGCGCGAGGCGGTGCGGTAGTGGTCCTCGGAGATGTAGCGCGGGTCGAGGATCCGCGACGTCGAGGTCAGCGGGTCCACGGCCGGGTAGATCCCCTGCGAGGCGATCTCGCGCGACAGCTCGGTGGTGGCGTCCAGGTGCGCGAACGTCGTCGCCGGGGCCGGGTCGGTGTAGTCGTCCGCGGGCACGTAGATCGCCTGCATCGACGTGATCGAGTGCCCACGGGTCGAGGTGATCCGCTCCTGCAGCACGCCCATCTCGTCGGCGAGGTTCGGCTGGTAGCCCACCGCCGACGGCATCCGGCCGAGCAGCGTGGAGACCTCCTGGCCGGCCTGGGTGAACCGGAAGATGTTGTCGATGAACAGCAGCACGTCCTGCTTCTGCACGTCGCGGAAGTACTCAGCCATCGTCAGCGCGGACAGGGCGACACGCAGCCGGGTGCCCGGGGGCTCGTCCATCTGGCCGAAGACGAGCGCGGTCTGGCCGAGGACCCCGGACTCCTCCATCTCGGTGATGAGGTCGTTGCCCTCGCGGGTACGCTCACCGACGCCGGCGAACACCGACACGCCGCCGTGGTCGCGCGCGACGCGCGCGATCATCTCCTGGATCAGCACGGTCTTGCCGACGCCGGCACCACCGAACAGACCGATCTTGCCGCCCAGCACGTAGGGCGTCATCAGGTCGATCACCTTGATGCCGGTCTCGAACATCTCGGTCTTGGACTCGAGCTGGTCGAACGGCGGCGCCGGACGGTGGATCGGCCAGCGCTCGCTGACCTCGAAGCGCTCGCCCTCGCCGAGGTTGAGCACGTCTCCGACGACGTTGAAGACCTTGCCGAGCGTGTCGTCGCCCACCGGCACGCTGATGGCCTCGCCGGTGTCGGTCACGGGCATCCCGCGCACGAGGCCGTCGGTCGGCTTCATCGCGATGGCACGCACCATGTTGTCGCCGATGTGCAGGGCGACCTCGAGCCAGAGCAAGACCTCGTGCCCGAGGGTGTCGTACTCGATCTTCAGCGCGTTGTAGATCTCAGGCATCGCGTCGGCGGGGAACTCGATGTCGACGACGGGCCCGATCACCCGCGAGATGCGGCCGGCGCCGGCGGCGCCGTCGCGGGAGGGGCTCTGCGTGGCAGTGGCGGTCATGTGATGTCCCTATCCTCGTCTCAGTGGTCCGCGCCGGCCTGGGCCATCGCGTCGGATCCGCCGACGATCTCGCTGATCTCCTGGGTGATCTCCGCCTGACGCGCCTGGTTGGCCAGCCGGGTGTACTTGTTGATGAGGTCCGTCGCGTTGTCCGACGCCGACTTCATGGCCCGCTGCCGGGCCGCGTGCTCGCTGGCCGCGGCCTGCAGCAGCGCGTTGTAGATCCGGCTGCCGATGTAGCGCGGCAGCAGGGCGTCCAGCACCCGCTCGGGCCCGGGCTCGAACTCGTACAGCGGTAGCACGTCTTCCTCCGCCGGCTCCTCGATGCCCTCCACGACCTCGAGCGGGAGCAGCCGGATCACCTCCGGCTGCTGGGTGACCATGTTCACGAACCGCGTGTACACGACGTGTATCTCGTCGACCCCGCCGTCGTCACCTCCGGCCACGAACGCGTCGACGAGCACGTCACCGATCTCGCGAGCCACGTCGTACGTGGGCGCGTCGGTGAAGCCGATCCACTCCTGCGCGACGTCGCGCCGCCGGAACCGGTAGAACGCCGACGCCTTGCGGCCGACGAGGTAGGGCACGACCTGCGCCCCCTGGCCGCGCAGCCGCTCGGCGAGGCGCTCGCCCTCCTTGATCACGTTGGCGGAGTAGGCACCCGCCAGGCCGCGGTCGGAGGTCAGCAGCAGCATCGCCGCCCGCTTCACCTCGGCCTTCTCGGTGACGAGCGGGTGGTCGATGTCGGAGAACGTCGCGACGGCCGACACGGCACGGGTGATGGCCCGTGCGTACGGCGACGAGGCCTCGACCGCCGCCCGGGCCCGGGCGATCCGTGACGTGGAGATGAGCTCCATCGCGCTGAAGATCTTCTTCAGCGACCCGGTGGACCGGATCCGGTCGCGGTAGACGCGCTGCGTGGCTCCCATGCGCTGCTCTCCTGTGCTCGACGACGACGGCTGACATGCAGCCCGGTAAGGGCGGCGGCGTCAGCCGCGCTTCTGCTTGACGATCTGCTCCTGCTCCACGCTCTCGTCGTCGAGCGCCTCGGACTCCTCGTGCCCGGCCTCGACGAGGCTGTCCCCCTCGCCGGTGCTGAAGCCCTGCGCGAACGAGTCCACCTCGCCGGTCAGGGCCTCGGCGGTGTCGTCCTCGAACTTGCCCGTCTCGCGGATGGTCTGCAGCACGTCGCCGTGGTGACGCAGGTGGTCGAGCAGCTCGGACTCGAACCGCTTGACGTCACCCGTCGGCACCTTGTCGAGCTTGCCGCTGGTGCCGAGCCAGATCGCCACGACCTGCTCCTCCACCGGGAACGGCGTGTACTGCGGCTGCTTCAGCAGCTCCATCAGCCGCTGACCACGGGCCAGCTGCTGGCGGGAGGCGGCGTCGAGGTCGGAGGCGAACATCGCGAACGCCTCCAGGGTCCGGTACTGCGCCAGGTCCACGCGCAACGAGCCGGCGACCTTCTTCATCGCCTTCGTCTGGGCCGCCCCTCCGACGCGGGAGACCGAGGTGCCGACGTCGATCGCGGGGCGCTGACCCGAGTTGAACAGGTCGGACTGGAGGAAGATCTGGCCGTCGGTGATCGAGATGACGTTCGTCGGGATGTACGCCGAGATGTCGTTCGCCTTCGTCTCGATCACCGGCAGCCCGGTCATCGAGCCCGAGCCCATCTCCTCGCTGAGCTTCGCGCAACGCTCGAGCATGCGGGAGTGCAGGTAGAAGACGTCGCCGGGGTAGGCCTCGCGGCCCGGCGGACGGCGCAGCAGCAGCGAGACGGCGCGGTAGGCCTCGGCCTGCTTCGACAGGTCGTCGAAGATGATCAGCACGTGCTTGCCGCCGTACATCCAGTGCTGGCCGATGGCCGAGCCGGTGTAGGGCGCGAGGTACTTGAAGCCGGCCGGGTCGGACGCCGGCGCCGCGACGATCGTCGTGTACTCCAGCGCGCCGGCCTCCTCCAGCGCGCCGCGCACGGCTGCGATGGTGGAGCCCTTCTGCCCGATCGCGACGTAGATGCAGCGCACCTGCTTGGCGGGGTCGCCGCTGTCCCAGAAGTCCTTCTGGTTGATCACCGTGTCGATCGCGATCGCGGTCTTGCCGGTCTGCCGGTCGCCGATGATGAGCTGGCGCTGCCCACGGCCGATCGGGGTCATCGCGTCGATCGCCTTGATGCCGGTCTGCAGCGGCTGGTTCACCGACTGGCGCTGCATCACCGAGGCGGCCTGCAGCTCCAGCGCGCGGCGCTCGTCGGACTCGATCTCGCCGAGCCCGTCGATGGGCACCCCGAGCGGGTCGACCACGCGGCCGAGGAAGGCGTCGCCGACCGGGACCGACAGGATCTCGCCCGTCCGGCTGACCTCCTGGCCCTCCTCGATGCCCGAGAACTCCCCGAGCACCACGATGCCGATCTCGCGGACGTCGAGGTTCAGCGCGAGCCCGAGCGTGCCGTCCTCGAAGCGCAGCAGCTCGTTGGCCATCACTCCGGGCAGGCCCTCGACGCGCGCGATGCCGTCGCCGGCCTCGGTGACGCGGCCCACCTCCTCGCGGCTGGCCGTGGAGGGGTCGTAGGACTGCACGAAGGCGTCCAGCGCGTCCCGGATCTCCTCCGGTCGGATCGTCAGCTCCGCCATGGGTGTCCCTGCTCTCTGCGTGTCGCTCTCGGTGTGTCGCTCACGGTGTGCCTGCGTCCGCCGGCGCCGGCGGCTGGTGCGGGTGGTGCTCGTCAGCCGCCGAGGCCCTGGCGGGCGGTCTCGAGCCGGCCGACGACGGTGCCGTCGATGACCTCGTCGCCGACCTGGACCCGGATGCCGCCGACGACCTCGGGGTCGACGTCGACGTTGAGGTGCAGGGTGCGCCCGTAGATCCTGCCGAGCGCGGCAGCGAGCCGCTCGCGCTGCTCCTCCCGCAGCGGCGCGGCCGCGGTGACGAGCGCCACGAGACGCTCACGGCGCTGGGCGGCGACCTCGCCGAACTCGGCGAGCGCGTCCTGCAGCGTGCGGCCCCGCGGGTGCGCGACCGCCTGGCGCGCCAGCGTCAGGGTCTCCGGCGCAGCCCGCTCCGCCAGCAGGGCCTCCACGAGCTGCGTCCGCCGCTGCACCGACGCGCCCCGGTCGGTGAGTGCCCGCATCAGGTCGGCGTCGCCGGCAACGGCACGGCCGAAGCGGAACAGCTCCTCCTCGACCGTCTCGAGCCGGCCGGCCTGCTGCGCCGCGGCGAGCACAGCCGTCGTGCCGAGCAGCTCGCACGCGTCGGCCAGGTCCCGCCCCGCGGCCCACCGGCTGCGGGCGAGCCCCGCCACGACGTCCTGCGCGGCGTCGCCGACCTGCCCCGACAGCAGCCGCGTGACGAGGTCGGCCTTCTCCTGCCCGTCCCGCGACGGGTCGGTCAGCGCCCGCCGCAGGCCGGCCGAGGAGTCCAGCAGCCCGGCGACGCCGAAGAGCTGCTCACCCAGGGCCGCCACGTCGTCCTCGCTCGCGAGCAGCGGCTCCACCCGCTCGGCGGCCTCCGCCAGCGACGCCCGGCTGCTGCCGCGCATCAGGCGCCCTCGACCGGTGTCGCGTGCGCGTCGGTGCCACCCGTCGTGGACGCGGCGGAACGGCGCACGTCGTCAGGCTCTGCCTGCTCGAGCTCGGCGAGGAAGCGCTCCACCACCCGGTCCGCGCGGGCGTCGTCCGTGAGCGACTCCCCCACGACCCGCGAGGCGAGGTCGGTGGCGAGGCGCCCCACCTCACCGCGCAGCTGCACGACCGCCTGCTGCCGCTCGGCCTCGATCTGCTTCTGGCCGGACTCGGTGATGCGGGCCGCGTCGGCCGCTGCCTGCTCCCGCATCTCGGCGAGGATGCGGGCGCCGTCGGCACGCGCCTCCTCCCGGATCCGGGACGCCTCGGCCCGGGACTCGGCGAGCTGCGCCTTGTACTCGCGCAGCGCCGCCTCCGCCTCCTCCTGCGCCTTCTCGGCCTTGGCCATCCCACCCTCGATCGCGGCGGTCCGTTCCGCGTAGACGCGCTCCAGCGCCGGGACGACCTTCTTCGTCACGATCCACAGCAGCACGGCGAAGGCCAGGACGCCGAGGATCAGCTCCCCGGGGTGCGGGATGATCGGGTACGCGTCGGCCCAGAACGAGTCGTGCTCTGCCTCGGTCTCCGCGGCGAGCAGCACGCTGGTGGTCAGCAGCACTGTGGCTCCTCAGGTCGTGTGGGGGCCGCCGGTCAGCGGAAGACGAAGGCGAGGGCCAGACCGAAGATGGCCAGCGCCTCGGCGAGCGCGAAGCCCAGGATGGCGATCGGCTGCAGGATGCCGCGGGCCTCGGGCTGGCGCGCGACGCCGTTGATGTAGGCCGCGAAGATCAGGCCGATGCCGACGCCCGGGCCGATGGCCGACAGGCCGTAGCCGAGGATCGCGATGTTGCCTTCCATGTGTCTCTCTTTCCTCTCGGTCCCGGCCGTCGGCCGGGGTCGGGGGTGCGGTGCGGGTGGGCCGGTCGTGCCTCACCGGTGACGCGGCGGACTCAGTGCTCGTCCGCCAGGGAACCGGCGATGTAGAAGGCGGCCAGCATCGTGAAGATGTAGGCCTGGAGGAACTCGATCAGGATCTCGAACCCGGTCAGGACGAAGAACATCACGAACGGGGCGACGGAGAGCACACGCAGGAAGCCCTCGGAGTCGAGCAGCAGGTACTCGGCGCCGAGGGCCATCAGCAGCAGCAGCATGTGCCCGGCGAACATATTGCCGAAGAGCCGCAGCGCCAGGGTGACCGGACGCGTGAAGAAGAAGGTGAGCAGCTCGAGGAAGAACATCAGCGGCACGATGGCCTTCGGCAGGCCGGACGGCACGAGCCCCTTGATGTAGCCGGCGACTCCCTTGCGCTGGACGCCGATAGCCAGGTAGAGCACGAAGACGAACAGGGTCAGGGCGACCGGGAACGCGACGCGCGACATCGTGGGGTACTGGACCACCGGGATGATCCCGAACAGGTTGTTCACCAGGATCAGCGTGAACAGGCTGAACAGCAGCGGCAGGTACGGCCGCATCTCCTTCTCGCCGATCATGTCGCGCGCGATGCCGTTGCGCACGAACGAGTACCCGGCCTCGACGACCGCCTGACCCTTGCTCGGCACGACGCTGAGCCGTCGCGTGCCGAGCAGCAGGGCCCCGGCGACGACCGCGGTGGAGATGACGATCAGCACCATCGGACGGGTGAGGGCGAAGGCGCCGTCCCCGACGAGGGGCTGCCAGAAGTCCTCCACGCCTGGGGGGGTGAACCCCTCCCCGGCGGCGGCGAGCACCGTGCTCACGTGGCGTCCTCCAGAAGGGCGGCGTCAGGGCAGGTCGCGGGGGCGTTCGGGGGGTGGGCCGGCGGTCTCGAGGACACGCGACCGCGGTGGTGGATCACGACCGGTCCGTACCGTACCGGAACCAGATCAGGTACAGGGCCGCCGCCATGCCGGCGAGCAGACCCACCGGCGTCAGCCAGCCCCAGCCGAGCCAGCGGTCCAGCGTCCAGGCCGGCAGGCCGAGCCCAAGCAGCCCCGACAGCAGGTAGGAGGTCGCGTTCCACGCGACCGACTCCGGCAGCGGACCGCCGTCCGGGCGCGAGGGGTCGCCGCCGGGCACGGCACGGTCTCGTTGCGGGATCTGCATGGCGGGCCCGACCGTAGCAGCGCTCACGGCTGCCGCCGCGGGCTCGCGTCCCCGCTGTCGAGGTCCGGGTCGGCGACGAGCAGCCGCAGGCGGCTGTAGGCGCGTAGCTCGGCGGCCAGCCAGACGACGGCCACCACCAGCGCCGTCGCCGAGAAGGCCAGCGAGTCCACCCACGTCGCGTCCTGCATCAGGAGCAGGAAGACGCCCAGCACCCCGACCTTCGTGACGTAGGTGAGCAGCGCCATCGCGAGCACCATCTGCGGCTCGGGACGACGACGTGCCGTCGCGCCCATCACGAGCAGGCTGGCGGCGAAGAAGCCGACGACGACGGCCACGGCGAGCAGTGATCCCCACGCCCCCGCGGCACCGGTCGCGACGCCTGCCACGACCACGGCGGCGGTCCCGACTGCGAGCGCGGGCCCCGCGGAGCCGCGCAGCATCACTTGGTACGGGTCGTCGGGTACGGCGGCCTGCACGCTGGCGGCCCTCCTTCGTCGGGGGGTCGTCGACCGGGGCGGGTACCCGGCGCTTGTGAACGCTATCACAAGCGCCGGTCGGCCCTCCTCCGTCGCGACGGCACGAGGGTCAGGGCCGCGGCCAGCACGAGTACTCCTGCTCCGAAGAGCAGCGCGGTGCTCACGTGCACGAAGGCCAGCGAGACCGTGCCGAACGCGGCGACGGCCGTCCACAGGTAGAGCAGCAGCACGGCGTGCGCGTGGCTGTGGCCGAGGTCGAGCAGCCGGTGGTGGAGGTGGTGGCGGTCGGCCGTGAACGGCGAGCGTCCGGCGCCGACCCGCCGGACGACCGCGAGCAGCAGGTCGGTGAGCGGGATGAGCAGCACGGCGAAGGGCAGCAGCACGGGCAGGAACGCCGGCACCACCTGCGCCCGTGACACCACCGTGGGGTCCACCTGGCCGGTGACGGCGATCGCGGAGGAGGCGAGCAGCAGGCCGAGGAGCATCGCCCCGGAGTCGCCCATGAAGATCCGCGCCGGGTTCACGTTGTGCGGCAGGAACCCCAGGCAGCACCCCACGAGGCCGGCGACCACGAGGGACGCGAGGTTGGAGTAGTCGTCGGGGCTCGCGTTGCGCGACAGCAGGTAGGTGTAGACGAAGAACGCCGTGCCCCCGATGGCCATCACACCCGCGGCGAGACCGTCGAGGCCGTCCACGAAGTTGACTGCGTTGATGGTCACGACCACGGCCAGCACGGTCAGCACGAGGAAGAGCCCGCTGGACCCCACCGTCACCCCGCCGACCGGAAGCGAGGTGAGCTGCACCCCCTGCCAGGCCAGGACGCCGGCCGCCAGGGACTGCCCCGCCAGCTTCGTCAGCGCGTCGAGGCCCCAGATGTCGTCGGCGACACCGAGCATGCAGACCATCGTCGCGGCCACGAGGATGGCCAGGGGCCCGCGGGACTGCGCGAACACCCCCTCGAGGAACGGCATCCGGCTCGCGACGGCCAGGGCGGCGGCGAAGCCGACGAGCATCGCGACACCCCCCAGCCGCGGCGTCGGCACCGAGTGGACGTCGCGATCGCGGACCGGGGTCATCGCCCGCAGCCGCTCGGCGCCCCGCCGGGCCAGCGGGGTCGACAGGTAGGTCACGCCCGCCGCCACGAGCAGGACGAACAGGTACGCCCTCACCCGCTGCCCCGGGTGCCGTCGTCCGGGTCGTCGTCGTCGTGAGGGTCGGCCAGGTCGTCGCCGTCGTCGTCCGGGTCGTCCGGGTCGTCGGGGACGTCCTGGTCGTCGGCGTCGTCCACGTCGGCGGCGGCGTCGGCGGCGGCGGCGTCGGCATCGGGCTCGGGCTGCTCGTCGACACCGAGCAGGTCGGGCACCACCTCCCGCAGCTCGGCGAGCGACAGCGAGCCCTGGCGCAGCACGCGCAACCGCGGCCGCGTGGCGTCGACGATCGTCGACGCCACCGGCGTGGCGGCGGCCTCGCGGCCGTCGTCGAGGTAGCAGGAGACGCTGTCGCCGAGCTGCGCACGCGCCTCGGCGGCCGTGGCCGCGGCCGTGCGCCCGCTGAGGTTGGCGCTGCTCACCGCGAGGGGGCCGGTGATCGTGAGCAGCTCGACGGCGACGTCGTCGGCGGGCATCCGCACCGCCACCGTGCCGTGCGTCTCCCCCAGGTCCCACGTGAGCGACGGCTGGGCGAGCAGGACAAGGGTCAGCGGGCCGGGCCAGAAGCGCTCGACGAGGTCGCGAGCCGCCTGGGGCACGGCGTCCGCGATGCCGTCGAGAGTCGCCGGCGCGCCGACGAGCACCGGCGGCGGCATCGAGCGGCCGCGTCCCTTCGCGGCCAGCAGGGCCGCCACGGCGTCGGGCGAGAACGCGTCCGCCGCGAGGCCGTAGACCGTGTCCGTCGGGACCGCGACGAGCTCGCCCCGGCGGATCGCGTCGGTGGCGTGATGCAGGCCCTCCGCGCGCCCCGGCCCGTCGGTGACGTCGTAGACCGTGCTCACGTGCGCCATCCTCGCACCGAGCGGGTCACGGTCCGGGCGGCTGCGCCGCACCGCGCGCGGCGAGGTCACCCGATGTCCCGTGCGCCCCGACGGCGCCCCGCCGGGCGGTGGCACAGCGCGGCCTGGCGGCGAGGTCCATGTGGTCGACCGCCGCGTGCCACGTCGGCCCGGCGAGCAGCGAGAGCACCGCGGGCCCCTGCACGTCGGCGTGCTCGCACACGAGCAGGCCGCCTGGGCGCAGCAGCCGCGCGGCGGCTGCCACCACGGCACGCGGCACGGTCAGGCCGTCGTCGCCACCGCCGTAGAGCGCCACGGCCGGGTCGTGGTCCCGGACCTCCGGGTCCACGGGCACCATCCCGGTCGGGATGTAGGGCGGGTTGGCCACGACGACGTCGACG
Organism: Actinomycetales bacterium; assembly: GCA_038206105.1. Taxonomy (GTDB): domain Bacteria; phylum Actinomycetota; class Actinomycetes; order Actinomycetales; family JBBRBF01; genus JBBRBF01. The sequence continues at coordinate 21,344 of JBBRBF010000041.1, forward strand.
CGGCCGTCGAGCTCGGCCAGCGCCGTCGCCGCGTCGCCGAGCCGCAGGTCCACGCCGCTGCCGAGCAGGTTGCGACGGGCCCAGCCGTGCGCGTCGGGGTCGAGCTCGACGGCGTGCACGTTGGCACCGGGGGCCTCTGCGGCCACCGCGAGCGCAATCGCGCCCGTCCCGGTGCACAGGTCGACCACGCGTGCCGGCGCGCCGCAGGCGAGCAGCCGTGCCGCCTCGGCCACTGCCAGGCCCGCGGTGACCTCCGTCTCGGGACGTGGCACGAAGACCCCGGGGCCCACGGCGACGTGCACGCCGCGGAACGCCGCCAGCCCGGTGAGGTGCTGCAGCGGCTCGCGCGCCGCCCGGCGGGCGACGAGGTCGTCGAAGCCGGCCAGGGCCGGCGGCACGGGGTCGCCGCGCAGGGCGCGGGCGGCGACGTCCCCCCGGCTCGTGCCGAGCAGGTGGGCGGCGAGGGCCTCGACGTCGGCGCGTGGCGAGGCCACCCCGGCCGCCGCGAGCCGGGCGGTCGCGGTCCGCAGCACGGTCACCACACGGGCGGGCCCCCCGTCGTCAGCCACCCTCAACCACCGTCGGACCCGCTGACCGCGGCCATCCGGGCGGCCTCGTCGGCGTCCACGCACGACTGCACGACGGCGTCGAGGTCACCGTCGAGCACATGGTCGAGGTTGTAGGCCTTGAACCCGGAACGGTGGTCGCTGATCCGGTTCTCCGGGAAGTTGTAGGTGCGGATCCGCTCCGACCGGTCGACCGTGCGCACCTGCGAGCGCCGCGCCCGCGACGCCTCCGCGTCGGCGGCCTCCTGCGCCCGGGCGAGCAACCGGGCCCGCAGGATGCGTAGCGCCTGCTCACGGTTCTGCAGCTGTGACTTCTCGTTCTGGCACGAGACCACCAGACCGGTCGGCAGGTGGGTGATCCGCACCGCCGAGTCGGTGGTGTTGACGCTCTGCCCGCCCGGGCCGGAGGAGCGGAAGACATCGACGCGCAGGTCGCCGGGGTCCACGTGCACCTCGACCTCGTCGTCGGGCTCGGGGAGCACGAGCACGCCGGCGGCGGAGGTGTGGATCCGGCCAGAGGACTCGGTCACGGGCACGCGCTGGACCCGGTGCACACCCCCCTCGAAACGCAGCCGGGCGTAGACGCCGGCGGCCCCGGCCGAGCGCGCACGCACCCCGAGCGTCACGTCCTTCCAGCCGCCGAGGTCGGACTCGGTGCCCGAGAGGACCTCGGTGGACCACCCCCTGCGCTCGGCGTACCGCAGGTACATCCGCACCAGGTCGCCCGCGAACAGCGCCGACTCGGCCCCGCCCTCCCCGGCCTTGACCTCCAGCAGCACGTCGCGGGCGTCGTCCGGGTCGCGGGACAGCAGCAGGTTGCGCAACCGCTGCGCGGCGTCGGCCTCGGCCGTCTCCAGCTCGGGCACCTCCGCCGCCAGAGCAGCATCCTGCGACGCCAGCGCCCGGGCGGTCTCCGCGTCGCCCCGGGCGGCCAGCCACGCGTCGTGGGCGGCCACGACCGCAGCCAGCTCGGAGTAGCGCCGACCGAGCCGGCGTGCCGCCGCCGGGTCACCGTGCACCGCCGGGTCCGCGAGCGCGGCCTCGACCTCACGGTGCTCGGCGAGCAGCGGCTCGACGGCCTCGAACACGAGGAACCTCCTTCGCGGTGCGAGTCGCGCGGCCGGACGGCGACCCCGCCTGCCGGGGCGCCACGAGCGACGGCGCCGGCGCGGACCCTGGGGTCCGCGCCGGCGCCGTCGTCGTCG
>JBBRBF010000042.1:0-23013 GCA_038206105.1 Actinomycetales bacterium
GGCCCCGCCCGCCGCGGCGCCGGTGCCGGCGCGGGCGGCCCTCGCCGGACCCGGCGTCCGCCGGCCCGGACGCGCCGACCGCCGCGGTCTCGCGGGGGGCCGTGCCCCCCTCGTGCCCGGTGCCGGGCTCCGCGCCCTGACCGCCGCGGGTCCGGCGACGCGTGCGGGCCGGCTGGGAGGTACCCCGCTCCTCACCGCTCGCGTCGCGGCCGGCGGCGTCGCGGCCACCGCTCCCGTGGCGACCGCCGTCCCGACCGCCGCCGTCACGCCGGCCACGGTCCGCTCGATCCCCTCGGTCGGTACGACCGCGGCCCCCGGCAGAGGCCGGCGCACCGCGCCGGCCGGTCTCACCGAGGTCCTCCAGCTGCTCCGCGTCGAGCCCGGCGCGCGTGCGCTCCCCGCGGGGCAGCACGCCCTTGGTCCCGGCCGGGATGCCGAGGTCGGAGAACAGGTGCGGCGAGGTGGAGTACGTCTCCACCGGCTCGGCCTTGTCGAGACCGAGCGCCTTGTTGATCAGCGTCCAGCGGGGGACGTCGTCCCAGTCCACGAACGTCACCGCGGTCCCGGTGTTGCCGGCGCGGGCGGTGCGCCCGATCCGGTGGACGTACGTCTTCTCGTCCTCGGGGCACTGGTAGTTCACGACGTGGGTGACGTCGTCCACGTCGATGCCGCGCGCGGCGACGTCCGTGGCGACGAGGACGTCGACCTTGCCGTTGCGGAACGCGCGCAGCGCCTGCTCGCGCGCACCCTGGCCGAGGTCGCCGTGGATGGCGCCGGCCGCGAAGCCGCGGTCCTCGAGCTGCTCGGCGACGTTGGCTGCGGTCCGCTTCGTGCGCGTGAACACGATGCTCAGGCCGCGGCCCTCGGCCTGGAGCAGCCGGGCCAGCACCTCGATCTTGTCCATCGCGTGGGCGCGGTACACGTACTGGGTGACCAGGCGCACGAGCTGGCCGTCGTCACCGGGGTCGGCGGCGCGGATGTGCGTCGGCTGACTCATGTACCGGCGGGCCAGCGCGACCACCGGGCCGGGCATCGTCGCCGAGAAGAGCATCGTGTGCCGGCCCGCGGGGGTCAGCGACAGCAGCCGCTCGACGTCGGGCAGGAAGCCCAGGTCGAGCATCTCGTCGGCCTCGTCGAGCACGACGCAGCGGGCGTGCCCGAGCTCGAGGTGGCCCTGCTGGGCCAGGTCGAGCAGACGCCCCGGCGTGCCGACGACGACCTCGACCCCGCGCTGCAGTGCCTCGACCTGGGGCTCGTACGCCCGCCCGCCGTAGACGGTGAGCACCCGCGCGGCGCGCAGCGTGCCGGCCGTGTCGAGGTCTCCGGCCACCTGGACGGCGAGCTCGCGGGTGGGCACCACCACGAGTGCCTGGGGGCGGCCGGGGGCGGCCAAGGCGTCCCAGCCGGGCTCGTCGGGGCCGGCGACCCGCTGCAGCAGGGGCACGCCGAAGCCGAGGGTCTTGCCGGTACCCGTCTTGGCCTGGCCGATGATGTCCTGCCCGGCGAGGGCCACCGGCAGCGTCATCGCCTGGATCGGGAACGGGTGCTCGATGCCGACCCTCGTCAGGGCCTCGACGATCGGCGCCTGCACGCCGAAGTCGGCGAAGCTCAGGCGGGCGGCGGCGGCGGCCTGGGCCGCGGCCTCGACCTGCTCCGGGGTCAGGGGGTCCGGAACCAGGGGGTCGGCGAGGGGGTCCGGAACCAGGTCGTCCGGCGCGGCGGCGAGGGTGGCCGCGTCCGGATTCTCGTCGGGCGCGTCGTTCTCGCCCGCGATGGGCATGGTGTCGTTCGGGGTGTCGGGCACAGCAGACCTCGTGCTCTCGGTGGCGGGGGCACACGCGCCGGGCGCCGCGCCCGAAGGGGGCGCACCGATCGGCCGGCGGGCCGCTCCGCGTCGGGTCGGCAGCCGATCGTGACGGCGACCGGGCAACCGAGGAACACCCGATGGTAGCGCCCGCCGGCGCAGGGACCCGTCCGCAGGGTCCGCCCTAGGCTGCTGGCATGGCCGAGGCGAGCAACGCCGACGAGAGCAGCACCGACGAGAGCAGCACCGACGACCCCCAGTTCGCGGCCGCCGTGGTCGACCTGCTGGGAGCCCTCGCGTACGGCGAGCTGTCGGCGTTCGGCCGGATCGCCCAGGACTCCGAGCTGGCGCCGACGCTTCCGGCGAAGGCTGCGCTCGGCAAGCTGGCGGTCACGGAGTTCGAGCACTTCGAGCAGCTGCGGGAGCGTCTGCTCGAGCTGGGCGCCGACCCGGAGGTGGCGATGGAGCCCTTCGTCGCACCCGTCGACGCCTTCCACGAGCGGACCTCGCCGGCGGACTGGCTGGAGGGCCTGGTCAAGGCGTACGTGGGCGACGGCATCGCCACCGACTTCTACCGAGAGGTCTCGGCGTACGTGGACGCGCCGACCCGCGACCTGGTGCACCAGGTCGCCGCGGACGGCGGGCACGCCGACTTCGTCGTCTCGGCGGTCCGGGCCGCGATCGAGGCCGAGCCTCGCTGCGCCGGGCGGCTGGCCCTGTGGGCGCGGCGCCTGGTCGGGGAGGCCTTGAGCCAGGCCCAGCGCGTCGCGGCGGACCGCGACGCCCTCGCCGCCGTGCTCGTGGGCAGCACGTCACACCCCGGCGCGGATCTCGCCGAGATCGGTCGGATGTTCGCCCGCCTCACCGATGCGCACCTGCACCGGATGGCGCGGCTCGGCCTGACGTCCTGACGTCCTGACGGCCTGACACCCTGACGGCCGGCCTCGGCCACCGTGACGAACGCCCCGCCCGTCCGGTGGGGCCGGACGGGCGGGGCGTCGCTGAAGCCAGGGATGCGGTCGCTCTCCGGGCTGCGGGGAGGTGCGCCCGTCAGCGTCGCTTTCCACGGGCGCCGCCGGCGACGAGCGACACGCCGATCGCGGCGAGCACGATCTGGATGATGAGCTCGATGAAGCTGAAGCCGCTGGTGTCGATGAGCAGCGACGCGAGCAGGGTGCCGAGCAGCGCGGCGACGACGCCGACGAGCAGCGTCATCAGCAGGCCGATCTTCTGCTTGCCGGGGATGACGAGCCGGCCCAGGGCGCCGATGATGAGCCCGACGATGATGGCCGAGATGATTCCGCCGACGGTCATGGTGTCCTCACAGGGGTCAGGTGACGGGGTGCCCCGGCGCCTCCGCCGGGGGTCGATCGGGTCACGCGGGCGACCGCGGAGAGGGTCAGACGACGCCGCCGACGCCGCCGAAGCCGACACGTCGGGACTCCTCGGCACCGATCTCGACGTACGCGACGGCGCTCGCGGGGACGAGCACGCGTCTACCCTTGTCGTCGGTGAGGTCCAGGCTCTGGCCGGAGAGACCGTCGGCGACCGCGCGGGCCACCTCGTCCGCGCTCTGGGCGGACTCCAGCACGATCTCCCGGGTGACGTTCTGGACGCCGATCTTGACCTCCACGCGAAGCTCCTCTCGGTGCGGACGGGTGCCGCGGGGGACCATCTAACCGTCCCCGGGGCGCCGCCGCGCGTCAGGTGGCGACCGGGGGGTCGGCCTTGGGGAACCCGCCGAGGCCGCGCCACGAGAGCTGCGCCAAAAGCCGGGTCGCGGCGTCGCGGGGGATGCGACCGCCGGTCTGCAGCCAGTACCGCGCCGTGACCTGCGCCATGCCGGTCAGCGCCGTGCCGAGCAGGTCCGCCTCGGCGGGGTCGAGCCCGGTGTCCTCGCCGATCACCTCGGCCACCGCGGCGGCGGTCGCGGACTGCATCCGCTCGACCCGCTGGCGCACACCGGGGTCGTTCGTCAGGTCCGACTCGAACACGAGGCGGAACGGCATGTCGTCGCGGTCGACGAACGCGAAGTAGGCGGCGATGGTGGCGGCCACGCGCGCCTTGTTGTCCGAGGTCGAGTCGAGCGCGGTGCGCACGGCGTCGAGCAGCTCGCCGGTGTGCAGGTCGAGGATGGCCAGGTAGAGGTCGAGCTTGCCGGGGAAGTGCTGGTAGAGAACGGGCTTGCTGACCCCCGCGGTGTCGGCGATCTCGTCCATCGCGGTGGCGTGGTAGCCGCGCTCGGCGAAGACCTCCTGGGCGGCGGCGAGCAGCTGGGCCCGCCGGGCGCTGCGCGGCAGCCGCGTCCCCCGTTCGCGGGTCTGTGCCGCCACCGTGCACCGCCCTCTCCTCGTCGTCCCGGCGGCAGCCTACCGAGCAGGGTCCCGGCGGCCCGGGCGCCGCGGCCGGGTCGAGGGGCGCGGCGCGTCCGGGCTGGCCGGCCTCTCCGGCCGGCGGGTCGTGTCGTGGGATCATCGACCACGTGCTCCGTTCCCTCCTGGTCGCCGCAGCGTCGGTGGCTCTCGTGTCGGGGTGCGGGTCGTCGCCGGGGGCCGCACCGTCGACCGGCGGGGCCGCGCGGACGGCGGCGGGCCAGGTCGTCGGCGGCGGGTCGGGCGCGTCCGGGCCGGACGAGGGTGCGGCCGCAGAGGGCGGGCCGGACGGCGCCGCCGAGCCGTCCCCGGGCGCCGGTGACACCGTCCGGGCCCAGGACGCCCTGGCCGGAGTGCTGGAGCGCACCGTCCCCGCATCCGGCAGCGGGCGCACGGAGGTGGTGCCAGGAGCGGAGTCGGCGCCGCGCGGCGACCGGCTGCAGCGGGTGCGGGTCGAGGTGGAGGGAGGGATCGGTGTGGACGGGCATGCGTTCGCGGCGATGGTGATGACGACGCTGAACGACCCGCGCTCGTGGAGCAGCGAGGGCTGGACCTTCGCCCGCACCGACGGCGACGCCGACCTGGTCGTGCGGCTCGCGAGCCCAGACCTGTCGGAACGGCTCTGCCGGCCGCTGCGGACCCGGGGCACCCTGTCGTGCCGCAGCAGCGAGGGCGTGATCCTCACCCACCACCGCTGGGTGAAGGGCCAGGAGGACTACGGCGACGACCTCACCGGCTACCGGCAGTACGTCGTGAACCACGAGGTCGGCCACGCGCTCGGCCGCAGCCACACCGGCTGCCCGGAGGCGGGTGCCCCGGCCCCGGTGATGCAGCAGCAGACGATCGACGTCGACCCGTGCGTGCCGAACCCGTGGGTGGAGCCGTGAGCGCGCCCCGCCCGCCCGCGCTGGTGGAGCCCGGCCCCGAGCTGAGCACTGCGGAGCGGCTGCGGTACTCCCGGCACCTGCTGCTGCCCGGTCTCGGTGTCGACGGCCAGCGCCGGCTGAAGGCGGCACGTGTGCTCGTCGTCGGTGCTGGTGGGCTGGGGTCACCGGTGCTGACGTACCTCGCGGCCGCCGGCGTCGGCACCCTGGGCGTGGTCGACGACGACGTCGTCGACACCTCGAACCTGCAGCGGCAGGTGCTGCACCGCAGCGAGGACGTCGGCCGCGCCAAGGTCGACAGCGCCGCGGACGCCGTCGCGCGCGCCAACCCGCTCGTCCGGGTGGAGAAGCACCGGCGTCGGGTCGCCGCCGCCGACGTCCTCGACCTCGTGCGAGGCTACGACCTCGTCGTCGACGGTGCCGACAACATCCCCACCCGCTACGCGGTCGGCGACGCCTGCGCGATCGCCGGCGTCCCCGAGGTCTGGGGTGCGGTCTACCGATTCGACGGGCAGGTGAGCACGTTCTGGCCGGGGCACGGTCCGGTCTACCGGGACCTGTTCCCCGAGCCACCGCCTCCGGGGGCGCTGCCGTCGTGCGCCGAGGGCGGGGTGCTCGGCGCCATGTGCGCGGCGATCGGGTCCCTGATGGCCACCGAGGTGGTCAAGCTCGTCACCGGCCTCGGCGAGCCCCTCGTCGGCCGCCTGCTCGTGCTCGATGCGCTGAGCACGACCTGGCGGGAGCTGCGGGTGCGGCCCGACCCGGACCGGCCGCCGCTGACCCGGGTCGAGGACGTCGAGACGGCCTGCGCCGCGCCGCCGCCGCTGCCCGACGGCTCGCTGGTCGGTGCGACCGAGCTCGCCCGGGCGCTGGCGGAGCGGGATGCCGGCGCCGGCGACCTCGTGCTCGTCGACGTCCGCGGTGAGGACGAGCGGGCCGTGGTGGCGATCCCCGGCGCGGTGCCCGTGCCCCTGGAGCGGCTGCTCGCGGGGGAGACCGGCGACCTGCCCCGGGACCGCCGGGTGGTGCTGCACTGCAAGTCCGGCGGCCGGTCCGAGCGTGCCCTGCGGGCGCTGCTGGAGCAGGGCTTCACCGACGTCGCCCACCTGGACGGCGGGGTGCTCGCGTGGGTCGACCAGGTCGACCCGTCCCTGCCGCGCTACTGACCCGTCGCCAGCAGAGGGCTCGGCGCCTCCGGCCCGGGCGGGCCGGCGGCAGGTCGTCCGGTGTCGTCGGCAGGGTCGAGGACTCCGACGAGGACCTGTCCCACCGAGGTCGCGGCGCGCACGGTGCGCGGGGCGCCGGTCCGCTGGGGGACCCCGATGACGGACTCGCCCACGGAGGTGTCGGCGCGCACGTCGTACGCCGTGCCGTCGTCGGGGACGCGCACCGTGACCTGCCCGACGGAGGTCGTGACGTCGACCTCCCGTGGTGGAACGGTGAACGCGGTCGAGATCTCGCCCGCGCTCAGCCGCACCAGCACCCGCTGCGACGACAGCCCCTGCAGGTCGACCTCACCGGCGGACAGGTCGACGTCCAGGTCACCGGCCAGACCCTCGGCGACGACGGACCCGGCCGAGAGGTCGACGACGACGTCGGCGTCGCGGGGGACCCGGGCGACGACGTCGACCTGGCAGTCGCCCAGGACGGTGGCCGGGCACGTCGAGGTGAGCACGGCGCGGTCCCCGTCCCGCTCCAGGTCGGCGCTCGGCAGGGCCCAGGTGCCCCGGCGCTCGACGTCGAGGCGCAGCGGGCCGTCCTCGGCGACGAGCTCGACGCTGCCGGCGGGGACGTCGACCTCGAGGCGGGTGATGGCGGGCTCGGTCCAGCCGTCGCTGGCCCGGGCACGGGCGAAGCTCGACGCCACCGGCCAGGCCAGCGACAGCACCGCCATGACCACCACGCCGACGCCGACGACGCGCAGCGCGACGAGGGCCCCGGTCGATGCGCCGCTCACGACTCGCCGTCCGAGGTGCGGGCCAGGTAGCGCAGCACGGCCAGGACGCGGCGGTGGTCGTGCTCCGCGGGTGGCAGGTCGAGCTTGGCGAAGATGCTGGACACGTGCTTCTCGACGGCTCCCTCGGTGACGACCATCGCCGCGGCGATCGCGGTGTTCGTGCGGCCCTCCGCCATCAGCGCCAGCACCTCGCGCTCGCGGGCCGTGAGCCGCTCCAGCGGGTCGCTGCGGCGGGCGCGGGCGAGCAGCTGCGAGACGACTTCCGGGTCCAGGGCGGTGCCGCCGCCGGCGACCCGGTGCAGCGCGTCGACGAACTCCGCGACGTCCGCGACCCGGTCCTTCAGCAGGTAGCCCACGCCGCGCGTCCTGCCCGCGACCAGCTCGGTGGCGTAGTTCTCCTCGACGTACTGGCTCAGCACGAGGACGGCGACGTCCGGGTGCTGCTCGCGCACCACCAGGGCCGCCCGCACGCCCTCGTCGGTGAACGTCGGCGGCATCCGCACGTCGACGACGACGAGGTCGGGGGCGTGTGCGGCGACGGCGCGCAGGAACGTCTCGGCGTCGGGGCAGGTCGCCACGACCTCGAAGCCGGACTCGGCCAGCAGCCGCTGCAGGCCCTCGCGCAGCAGCACCGAGTCCTCGGCGAGGACGACGCGCAGGGCGCGGTCCGGGGCGGTGGTGCTCATCGGGGACCCTCCGGGGGTTCGGTCGGTGCAGCGGGCGCCGCGGCTGTGGTCGGTGGAACCGGCGGCGGTGGCCAACCGGGTGGGGCGTACGGGTTCGCCGGCCGGCCCGCCGGCACCCACGGCAGCGTCACCGTCAGGTGGGTCGGCCCTCCCGGCGGCGAGCTCACGGTCAGCGTGCCGTCGACGGCGGCGACGCGGTCGGCGAGTCCGATCAGGCCGGTGCCGGCGCCGACGCGGGCACCGCCGGCGCCGTTGTCACCGACGGTCACCACGAGGCTCTGCGGTCCGCCCGCCGGGCCGGGTCCGCCGGCGGCGACATGCACCCAGGCCTGCGAGGCACGGGCGTGCTTCGCGACGTTCGTCAGCGCCTCCGAGACGCAGAAGTAGGCGATCGCCTCCGTGGTGGGGGAGGGCCGCGCCGGCAGCGTGACGTCGACGCGGACCGGGACCGGGGCGCGGTCGGCCAGCGCCGACAGCGCCGCGTCGAGCCCGCGGTCGGTGAGGACCGGTGGGTGGATCCCGCGGGCGACCTGGCGCATCTCGGTGATCGCCTCCTTGGCGGAGGTGTGCGCCTGGTCCAGCAGCTGCCGTGCCCCGGCGGGGTCGGACTCCAGCCTCCCCTGCGCCATCCCCAGGTCCATCGCGATCGTGACCAGCCGCTGCTGCGGGCCGTCGTGCAGGTCGCGCTCGATCCGGCGCCGCTCCAGCTCGACGGAGTCCACGGCGCGCTCCCGGGTCTCGGTCAGCGTGGCCACCCGGCGCGACAGGTGCGCCACCTGCGCGGCCTCGCTGCGACCGAGCAGGCCCCGCACGAGCGCCACGTCGACCCGCACGAGCAGGGCCGACAGCAGCGGCACGCCGAGCAGGAGGACCGCGCCGGCGGTGAGCGCCACGGGCAGCAGCGCCGCCTGCGGGAGCTCGTTCGACAGCGGCAGCGAGGCCGAGTCGCCGGGGAGGAGCCACTGGTAGGCGGGCAGCAGCGCCACGGCGAGCGACACCGACGTCGCGACGAGCACGACGCTGCCGGCGACCAGGCCCCACAGCGACACCAGCAGCATGTGCAACAGCGCCTTCCAGGCGCGGGAGTCCAGGTAGACCCGCCGGATCAGCGACGTCCCCTCCGGGGACCGCGCGGGGGGCGGGACGAGAACCCCGGTGAACGCCTGTAGTCTCGCGCGCTCCAGCGCGGCGGCGACGAGGCCCAGCGGGACGACGGCCACCACGAGCAGCAGACCGGCTCCTCCGGCGAGCGCCAGAGGCAGACCGGCGACCCCGATCGCGAGCACCGTCAGGTACGGCGCGCTGAGCACGAGGTCGAGCACGAGGTGGCACGCGGCGGCCCAGGCGGCGAGGTATCGGCGCGGCAGCGACCGCCGGCGAGCCGGGGGCGAACCCCCGTCGGTCCCGCCCGGGGCCACGAGTGCTCCCGTGCCTGTGTCGGCCGCCGTCGAGCCCGTCGCGGCCGGAGCCGTCGCAGGAGCGGGCGCCGCTGCCGCGCTCCCGGGCGGCGACGCGGTCGTGGAGGACGAGGTCGACGACGGGCTCGGGGCGGGCGTCCTGGGCGCTGGCGAGGTCACGGTCCGACGGTAGGCGCGCCGGTGCGCCGGCGGCGCTCCCGCGACCCGGCGAGATCCGCCGGGGGCTGGCCCCACCAGGGCGAGGCGGGCGGCCACCGCATCGCGTCCTCGCCTAGGCTGGCCGAGTGGTGTCCCGAGCGGCGGGCGCGCCGGCCCGGCAGCAGGAGCAGGTCGTGCTGCTCGATGCGCGTCGGCAACCGTGCGGCACCGCACCGAAGGCCGGCGTCCACACCCGGGAGACCCCGCTTCACCTGGCCTTCTCCTGCTACGTCGTCGGGCCCGGCGACCGCGTGCTCGTCACCCGCCGCTCGCTGGCGAAGCGGACCTGGCCGGGCGTGTGGACCAACGGCGTCTGCGGCCACCCGGGCCCGGGTGAGGAACCCGAGGACGCCGTCCTGCGCCGCGGCTCGCAGGAGCTGGGAACGGCGCTGGGCTCGCCGGTCCCCCTGCTGCCCGGGTTCGCCTACCGCGCCGTGGACGCGTCGGGCGTCGTGGAGAACGAGGTCTGCCCGGTGTTCGCTGCGCGCGCCGCGGACGACCCCGTCCCCGTCGCCGAGGAGGTGTGCGACTGGGCGTGGGCGCCGTGGGACTCCCTGCTGCGCCTCGTCCGCGAGACGCCGTGGGTGATGAGCCCCTGGTCGGTGCTGCAGGTGCGCGAGATGGACGCCCAGGGCATCAGCCCCCCCGGCGCGCTGACCCAGGCGTGACGGAGCCTGCGGGCCGGCCCACGAGCGTGCACACCTCGGCCGTGCTGGACGCCGTCGACACGATCCCCCCCGGCTGGGTGCTGAGCTACGGCGACGTCGCGGAGCTGGCGGGGCACGGGGCCGCCCGCTCGGTGGGCATGGTGATGGCGCGCTGGGGCGTCGAGGTGTCCTGGTGGCGCGTCGTGCGCCGCGACGGCACGCTGCCGGCGATGCTGCTCGCGGCGGCGCTGCCGAGGTGGCGCGAGGAGGGGACACCGGTGCGGGGGGACCAGGCGGGCGTGGACATGGCCCTGGCACGGTGGTCCGGGTGAGCGCAGTGTCACGCCTGGTCACGGCTTCCCCGACCGGGTGAACTCGACCCAATCCGCCGTCCTGTCGGGTGCGAACCATTCGCGACGGCCGGCCCACCGCTTCGGGGTGACGCGGTGGTCGCCGTCCATGTGAACCGAGTCGCCCCGAGGAGGACCTACCCATGAAGGCCACCCGCACCCTCGCCGCAGCGTCCGGCGCGTTCGCGCTGACCCTGATGGCTGCTCCCGCCGCGTTCGCGGCGGACACCTACCAGCTCCAGCTCGACCAGCTCAACGACTCCGGCGCCTCGAGCACCGCATCGGTGAGCGTCGAGGGCAACGAGATGAGCGTGAAGATCGACGGCACCGGGTTCACCCCCAACGCCCCCCACGCGCAGCACCTGCACGGGGACACGGACCTGACCACCGACTTCCGGTGCCCGACCGGCCTGGAGCGCGACGCCAACGGCGACGGGGTCGTCGACACCGCCGAGGCGCTGCCCGACTACGGCGACGTCTTCATCGCCCTGACCACCGAGGGCGACACGAGCAAGGACAGCGGTCTGGCCGTCGACCGGTTCCCGGTCGCCGACGGCGAGGGCAACCTCTCGTACGAGCGCACCATCGAGGTCGACGACGCCACCGTCGAGGGCCTGAAGAACCTGCACATCGTGCAGCACGGCCTGGACCTGAACGACAACGGCGAGTACGACGCCGAGGCGGGCAACAGCTCGCTTGACCCGAGCCTGCCGCTGGAGGCCACCGCGCCCGCCACGTGCGGCATGGTCGAGGGCTCGAACATCAAGGACCTGCCCGAGGGCGGCGTCGAGACCGGTGATGGCTCCACCTCCGGCGTCGAGTCCGCCGGCCTGATCGGCCTGGGTGGCGCCTCGATCGCCGCCGCGGCCGGTGGCCTGGTGCTGCTGCGTCGTCGCACGGCGACCGCGCAGCGCTGAGCGACCCGGTAGGTCTGGAGACACACGGATGAGCGACCCAGCGCATCCCCGCGGTGGCGGCCACCGAGTCCTGGTGGCCGCCATCGCGGCGCTGACCGTGGCCGGTCTGGTGCTCGTCGGGATCGCCCTGACGCGCCAGGTCGGCGATCCGCCGGCCCCGGCTGCCCAGCCGACGGCCACTCAGGCTCAGGACGACGCGCCGCCCCCGCCGCCGCCCAGCGACGCCGGCTCCGACGACAGGACCGACGGACCGGGCGACGAGGCGGTACAGGCGCTGTCGGCCTCAGCGCCGGCACGGCTCCGCGTCCCCGACCTCGGGGTCGACCGGGCGCCGATCGACCTCGACCTGAACGACGACGGCACGATGGAGGTGCCGGACGACGGCGCCGACGTCGGCTGGTACACCCCCAGCCCGACCCCGGGTGAGATCGGGCCGACGGTGCTGGCGGGGCACGTCACCCGCAGCTCGGAGCCCGCCGTGTTCTTCGAGCTCGGCGGCATGCAGCCAGGGCAGCGGGCCGAGGTCACCCGGGAGGACGGCACCACCGTCGTCTACGAGGTGACGAAGGTCGAACAGTACCCGAAGGACGACTTCCCGACGCTGCAGGTCTACGGCAACACCGACGGGCCCGAGCTGCGGCTCATCACCTGCGGCGGCGAGATCGACTCCGCTACGGGCCACTTCGACGAGAACGTCGTCGTCTACGCGACGATGGTCGACGTCGTCGAGGCCTGACGCGCAGCTCGCGGGCCGTCAGGCCGGCCTGAGGTCGGCGGTGGCGACACCGCCGCCCGCGCTCGGACAGCAGGGCCAGCAGCCGCTCCTCGGAGCGGGCGGACCCCCACAGCGGCCCCTGCCCGAGCCCGCACCCCAGCACCAGCGGCGCCGCCACCTGCCGCTGCGTGCGGACGTCGTCCGCGACGACCCCAGGCTCCCGTGGCCGCGCCGAGCGCGACGTGGGCGCGGACCCGGTCGTCCTGCGCCGCACCGGCGACGAGGTCGCCGTACAGCAGCAGGTGGCGGGCACCCGGGCTCGCACCCGTCGGGGCGCCCACCGCGCCCGGTCCGCACGCCGTCCCGACGCCCATGCGCGCCAGGTGGTCGCGGAGCGTCGCGGCGCGAGCTCCGTCGTCGGCGGGCAGCACCAGCGCGAGCCGTTCGGGAGGCAGCCCGCTGGCGCGCAGCTCGGCCGCGACGGCGGCGGCGTGCCCGCCGCGGTCGAGGGCACCGGCCGGCAGGTCAAGGTGCACCGCCGGCGCAGCCGACGCGAGGAGTCGTGACCACGCAGCGGCCGCGTTGCACGCCTCGTGCAGCAGCCAGTCGCCGATCTCGTGGGCGACGCCGGTGCGTGCCACCTCGCCGAGGTCGGTCGGAGTGAGCAGGCCGCTCTGTGGGTGCTGCCGGCCGGCTCGTGGTGCTCGGTCCGGAGCAGGGTGGAGCGCAGCTTGCCGGCGCCCGGGCTCACGTACATCGCGGCGTCGGCGTCACGCAGCAGCGTGTCCACGGTGCTGCCGGCCTGCGACAGGGCGACGCCCGGGTGCGTGACGCCGGGGCACAGCACGACGAACTCGTCGCCGCCGAGCCGGGCGACCGTGTCGCCGAGCCGGACCGCGTCCTGGAGCCGGCGGCGACGCCCACGAGCAGCTCGTGCCCCGCGGAGTCGTTCACGTTCTTGAAGTCGTCGAGGTCGCAGAACAGCAGTGCGACGCCGCCACCACCGCGGAGCCCCTCACGCAACGCCTGCTCGACGCGGTCGGTGAGCAGGAGGCGGTTCGGCAGTCGGGTCAGCGGGTCGTTCAGGGCCAGGTCCCGCGGGCCCTGCTCCGCGGTGCGCCGCGCCGTCACGTCGGCGAGCTGGACGCTCAGCAGGGGCGCGTCGTCCCAGCCGGGCAGCGACACCACGGACGTCTCCATCCAGCGCGCCTCCCCGTCGACCCGGTGCAGCAGCTCACCGCGCCAGCCGCCGGGGTCCGCGTGGACGACGCCCTCGAGGGCACGGCGGAGGGCTGGCACGTCCGCGGGGTCGACGCGGTCCGGCCACGAGCTGCCGACGAGGTCCGTCACGGTGGTGGCCAGCATCCGCGCGGCGACCGGGTTGCAGCGCACGACGCGGGTCGGTGGCTCGCCGGGGACGTCGGCGCCCAGCACGAGCATGCCGACCAGGGCCTCGTCGAAGCTCGTCCGGAACAGCTCCTTGCTGGCCCGCAGCCGCACGTCCTGCTCCCGGCGCTGCTGCACGGCCATCGCCAGCGGAACCAGGACGATGCCGTAGGACACGAGGAACAGCTGCGTCACCGACACCGCGAGCCCCGCCGTCCCCTCTGCGACGGCAGCCATCGGGCCACCCCCGACGAGGGCGGCGCGGGAGGCACCCACAGCCAGCAGCACGAGCTGGGCGGCGGCCGTCCGGGACCCCAGCCGGGTGGCGCCCCAGACCAGCGTCGTCAGCGGCAGGAAGGTCAGCGGCAGCGTCTGACCGGGCCAGAACGCGGCCGCAGCGAGGACGGCCGAGCCCGTCCACTGCGCAGCGGCCTCCAGGCGCCCCCCGGGGGCGCGGGCCTGCGGGCGACGCAGCAGCAGCAGCGGCGTCATCACGATCAGGGCGGCAGCGTGGGAGAACGCCACCGAGCGGAACGTCGTGACCGGGTCGACGCCGCGCAGGGGACCGGCGGTGACGGCCGCCAGCACACCGGCGAGGCCGGCCCCGAGGACGCTGCACACCAGCAGCCGCAGCCCGTCCTCCACCGCGTCGAACCGCACCGTCCCGCCGGTGCGGCGCGTGAAGAGCCACACGACCACCCAGGTCTCGGCCGCGCTCGCGACACCGAACGCCACCGCCGCGACCGGCGGCCGGCCCCCCGCCGCGTTGGCCATGGCGGAGACGAGCAGCACGACGACCGTGAGCAGCACGCGCTCGCGGCCGCGAGCGAGGGCGACGACCCCGACGGACAGTGCAGCCGCCGGCCACCACACGGCGACGGTGGTCCCCGCCGGTCGCAGGCGACGGCGAGCAGGGCCAGCACGAACACCCCGAGGGCGAGCGCGGCCGCGGGCCGGCATGCCCGTCGGTGCCGCGCGAACCGTGGTTGTCGAGACGGCACCTCCTGCGGCTGGGGTTCTGCTTCCCGGTCGCTCGTGCCCACCCGGTCGGTGCGGTCCGGGCGCTCGGCGCCCCCCTCCTGCGGGACGTCGGCGCCGCGGCCTCCCGCCGTGAGCCGCACCCCGAGCCGCGCGCAGGCAGCACCCCGGTCAGCCGGCCGGGGCCGGCCCCTCGGACGCGGCCCGCGCGAGTGGGCCGGTGCGGTAGCCGATCTGGGTGGCGAGGGCGATCACCGTGGCGGCGCGCAGCACGACGTCGTCCGCGACGACGCGGTCGATCACGCGCTGCAGGTCGGTGTTGGAGCGGGCGACGACCCGGACCATGAGGTCGCCGGGGCCGGTGATGGTGTGCGCCTCCAGCACCTCCGGGATGCCCGCGAGGTGCTCGCTGACGACGTCGTGGCCGCGGCCCTGCCGGATCTCCAGCGTGCAGAACGCGGTCACCGGGTAGCCCGCGGCCGCGGGGTCGACGTCCGGGCCGAACCCGGTCACGACACCCCGTGCGTGGAGCCGCTCCAGCCGGGCGGTCACGGTGCCGCGCGCCACCCCGAGCCGCCGCGACGCCTCGAGCACCCCGACCCGGGGCTCGCGGCGCAGCAGGTCCAGCAGGTCTGCGTCGAGGCGGTCGAGGTGCTGCATCGTGGATCGGCCCTCCTGCTGTGTCGTCCCCCGTGGAGGTCGCGACGTCAGAACACTGATCAACCTGTTTAGAGGAGCCGGGCTCCTATCGGTCAGTCTGTACATCGTGTCCAGCCTCGATGAGCCGTGTTGCCCGGCCAGGACCTCGGGGGTCACCCTTGAGCAGGGCCCGACCCGGCCCGCCCGCAGCAGCCGACAGCCCCGGAGGCACCCCGTGACGACGAGAGCCGACGACCAGCTCACCCCGGCCGAGCGCGACGCCGGCCTGGACGCGGAGGCCCTGCGACGTCTCGTCGGTCTCGTCGAGCACGACCCGGCCTCGGACCGCTTCCCGGTGCGGGCCCTGGACGCGGTCGTGCTCGTCGTCGGCAACGCCAGCCAGGCGATGCACTACTACACCTCGGCCCTCGGGATGGACCTCGTCGCCTACTCCGGCCCCGATACGGGGGCACGCGACCGCAAGGCGTTCGTGCTGCGCTCGGGCTCGGCCCGCTTCGTCGTCACCGGCGGCGTCGCCCCGGACAGCCCTCTGCTGGACCACCACCGACGGCACGGCGACGGCGTCGTCGACCTCGCGCTCGAGGTCACCGACGTGGACCGGTGCGTGGAGCACGCGCGCAGCGAAGGGGCCACGGTGCTCGTCGAGCCCCACGACGAGACCGACGAGCACGGCACCGTGCGCACCGCGGCGCTGGCGACGTACGGCGAGACCCGGCACACCCTCGTCGACCGGTCCGGCTACGACGGGCCGTACCTGCCCGGCTTCGTGGCGCGCTCGTCTTGCTTCGTGCGCCGCGACGGCGCGCCCCGACGGCTGTTCCAGGCTGTCGACCACTGCGTCGGCAACGTCGAGCTCGGCCGGATGGACGAATGGGTCTCCTTCTACAACCGGGTGATGGGCTTCACCAACATCGCCGAGTTCGTCGGCGAGGACATCGCGACCGAGTACTCGGCGCTGATGAGCAAGGTCGTGGCCAGCGGCAACCACCGCGTGAAGTTCCCGCTGAACGAGCCGGCGGTCGGCCGCAGGCGGTCGCAGATCGACGAGTACCTGGACTTCTACACCGGTCCCGGCTGCCAGCACATCGCGCTGGCCACCAACGACATCCTGCGCACGGTCGACGCGATGCGCGCCGAGGGCGTGGAGTTCCTCGCGACCCCCGACTCCTACTACGACGACCCCGACCTGCGGGCGCGCATCGGCCAGGTGCGGGTGCCGGTGACCGAGCTGCGCTCGCGCGGGATCCTGGTCGACCGGGACGAGGACGGCTACCTGCTCCAGATCTTCACCACCCCCGTCGGCGACCGCCCGACGATGTTCTTCGAGCTCATCGAGCGGCACGGGTCGCTGGGCTTCGGGATCGGCAACTTCAAGGCGCTCTTCGAGTCGATCGAGCGCGAGCAGGAGCGCCGCGGCAACCTCTGAGTCGACCCGTCCGCAGGGTCGTGGGCGGGCCCGAGCGGGGCAGCGGCGCACGCCGCCGGTGGGTCCGTATCCTGGGACGCGCTGCGCCCGCGCGACGGGACCGGAGAGGATCCGCCGACGGCGCAGGGTGACGCCGCCGTGCTTCTCGCCCGGGTCGCCGCGGGACCGGGCGAGCACGGGACTCCCGGCTCGGGAATGTGGAGGAGATGGTCGGTGGCACCGGTGAGGGTCGCGCTGCTCGGCTGCGGTGTGGTCGGCAGCGCCGTCGCCCGGCTGCTCACCGAGCACGCCGAGGAGCTGGCCGCGCGCGCCGGCGCGCCCCTAGAGCTCGTCGGCATCGCCGTGCGGCGCATAGACCGTCGCCGTCCCGGGGTCGACCCCGGGCTGCTCACGACGGACGCGGCCGCCCTCGTCGAGCACGCCGACGTGGTGGTCGAGGTGATCGGGGGGATCGAGCCCGCCCGCGCGCTGCTGCTGCGCGCGATGGAGCACGGCGCCAGCGCGGTCACCGCGAACAAGGCGCTGCTCGCCGAGGACGGGCCGACCCTGTACGCGGCGGCGGAGCGCTGCGGCGTCGACCTCTACTTCGAGGCCGCGGTCGCGGGCGCCATCCCCCTGGTGCGACCGGTGCGCGAGTCGCTGGCCGGTGACCGGGTGCAGCGCGTGCTGGGCATCGTCAACGGCACCACGAACTACGTGCTGGACCAGATGCACACCACCGGAGCGGGTTTCGACGAGGCGGTCGAGCAGGCCCAGGCCCTCGGGTTCGCCGAGGCCGACCCGACCGCCGACGTCGACGGGTTCGACGCGGCCGCCAAGGCCGCCATCCTCGCCTCGCTCGCGTTCCACACCCGCGTGTCCGCCGCGGACGTCCACCGCGAGGGGATCACCGCCGTCAGCGCCGCGGACGTCGCGGCCGCGGAGGCCGCGGGGTGCGTGGTCAAGCTGCTGGCCATCTGCGAGCGCACGACCGCCGCGGACGGCTCCGAGGGGGTGTCGGTGCGGGTGCACCCGGCGATGCTGCCGGCCTCCCACCCGCTGGCCGGCGTCCACGGCGCGTTCAACGCGGTCTTCATCGAGGCGGAGTCGGCCGGCTCGCTGATGTTCTACGGCCAGGGCGCCGGCGGGGAACCCACCGCCAGCGCGGTGCTCGGCGACCTCGTGTCCGTGGCGCGGCACCGCGTGCTGGGGGGCCGTGGCCCGGGCGAGTCGAGCTACGCCGACCTGCCGGTCCGCCCGATGGGCGAGGTCGGCACCCGCTACCACGTCCGGCTGGACGTCGCCGATCGGCCAGGCGTGCTCGCGCAGGTCGCCGTCGTCTTCGCCGAGCACGGGGTCTCGATCGAGACGGTCCGGCAGACGCCGGTGGCGGCCGACCCCGACGACGCCGGACCCTCGACCGTCGGCGGCTCCGCGCCCGCCGGGGACGGAGCCGGGGCGTCCGGCAGCCGGGCGGCGCTCGTCGTCGTCACCCACATGGCCGCCGACGCCGCGCTGGCCGCCACCGTCGAGCGCCTGGCCGGTCTCGACGTGGTCGACGCCGTGGCGTCCGTGCTGCGCGTGGAGGGGGAGTAGTCGTGGCCCAGCTCTGGCGCGGGGTGATCGAGGAGTACCGGGACCGCCTGCCGGTGACCGCGGCCACGCCGGTCGTGACCCTGGGGGAGGGGGGCACGCCGCTGGTGCGGGCCGCCCACCTGTCGCAGCTGACGGGCTGCGACGTGTGGCTCAAGGTCGAGGGCTGCAACCCGACGGGCTCGTTCAAGGACCGCGGCATGACGACGGCGATCTCCAAGGCCGCCGAGGCGGGGGCCAGGGCGGTGGTCTGCGCCAGCACCGGCAACACGTCGGCGTCCGCGGCGGCCTACGCCACGGCCGCCGGGATGTCCTGCGGGGTGCTCGTGCCGGAGGGCAAGATCGCGATGGGCAAGCTGAGCCAGGCGATCGCCCACGGCGCCACCCTGATCCAGGTCGAGGGCAACTTCGACGACTGCCTGACCATCGCCCGCAAGCTGGCCGAGGCCTACCCGGTCGAGCTCGTGAACTCCGTCAACCCGTACCGGATCGCGGGGCAGAAGACCGCGGCCTTCGAGGTCGTCGACGCCCTCGGTGACGCGCCCGAGGTGCACTGCCTGCCGATCGGCAACGCGGGCAACGTGACCGCCTACTGGGCCGGCTACACCGAGTACGCCGAGTCGGGCCCCGCCACCCGCACGCCGCGGATGTGGGGCTTCCAGGCCGCCGGTGCCGCACCGATCGTGCTCGGTCACCCGGTCGACGCCCCCGAGACCGTCGCGACCGCGATCCGGATCGGCAACCCCGCCTCGTGGCAGCAGGCGCTCACCGCCCGGGACGACTCCGGCGGCCGCATCGACGCGGTCACCGACGACGAGATCCTCGCGGCACACCGGCTGCTGTCGAGCCGGGACGGCGTGTTCGTCGAGCCGGCGTCCGCGGCCGGGGTGGCGGGACTGCTCGCCCGCCACGCCGACGGCGACCTGCCCGCGGCCAGCCGGGTCGTGGTCACGGTGACGGGTCACGGGCTGAAGGACCCGCAGTGGGCGCTGCGGTCGGCGGACGGCGGCGACGTGCAGCCCGTCCGCGTCGGCGTGGACGTCGTCACCGCGGCCACCGCGCTGGGCCTGGAGTGATCCCTCTGCCGGGCGACGTGCGGGCCCCGGGCCGCAGCGCCACGCCGGGGCTGCGCAGGGGCCCGGTGACCGTTCGCGTGCCGGGGTCGACGGCGAACCTGGGGCCCGGTTTCGACGCCGTCGCCCTGGCGCTGGGCTACCACGACGAGGTCGTCGTCGAGGCCGTCGACCCGCGCGAGGGCGTCGTGGTGGAGGTCAGTGGCGAGGGCGCGGGACGCGTCGACCGCGACGAGGCGCACCTCGTGGTCCGCTGCCTTCGTGCCGCGCTCGGTCGCGCCGGGGTGGGCCAGCCCGGCTTGCGGATGCGCTGCCACAACGGCGTCCCCCACGGTCGTGGCGTGGGCTCGTCGGCAGCGGCGGTCGTCGCCGGGGTCGTCGCCGGCGCTGCGCTGGTCGACGGGGACGGCGACGGACTGGGCTCCGACGACCTGCTCGACCTCGCCTGCGGGATGGAGGGACACGCCGACAACGCGGCGGCGTCGCTGCTGGGCGGTCTCACCCTCGGCTGGCGGGACGGAGGCCCGCCCACCCCGCCGGACCCGTCCGCCGGCGCCGCGACCGGTCACTGGCGTGCCGTCCGGCTCGATCCCCATCCCGACCTCGCCGTCGTGCTGGCGATGCCACCCAGCGAGCTCGCAACGGCGCGGGCGCGGGCGATGCTGCCGGAGAGGGTGTCTCACGGTGACGCCGCGTTCACCGCGGGTAGATCGGCACTGCTCGTCGAGGCTCTGACCCGTCGGCCGGACCTGCTGCTCGCCGCGACGGACGACCGGATCCACCAGCGCCAGCGCGCGGCGGCTATGCCCGAGTCGTGGCGGCTGATCGGCGACCTGCGCGCCGCCGGGGTCGCGGCCGCGGTCTCCGGCGCGGGTCCGACGGTGCTGGCGGTCACCACGCGCCCGGCGTGCCGCGAGGTGCTGGGGCAGGTGCGGTCGCTGGTACCCGACTGGACCGTGGAGGTGGCGGGCGTGGCGTCGGCCGGTGCCGTCGTGGTCCCAGGAGCGGGGGCCTGAGGGTGCAGAACGGCACCGATCGCGCCCGGTGGACCCCTCGCGAGGTGCGCATCGGGGGGGTGCACCGCTGAGCCGGTGGAGTGCGCCGCCGCGCGGAGGAAGGCGCGGAGGGTGCGTGGGTGTTATGGTGGTCGAGCACCGGGTGGATCGGACGCAGGCTCTCCAGCCCGACAGACTCGCCGGTGCAGCCACCGTCACCTCCGTGCCGTCGTCCGACGTGCGCGTGACGGTTCCCTACCCGGCGTATCCGCCGGACACCCGCGGCTGACCATGCGAGCCGCCGACGAGGGGGAAGGATCCTTCGTGACCGACGCAGAAACCACAGCACCGGCCTTGGATGTGCCGGTGCAGGAGTCCCAGGCCGAGGACTCCGCAGGCTCGCCGCGCACCGCGCGACGCACCAGCCTGTCCGCGCTGCGGCTGCCGCAGCTGCAGGCCCTGGCTGCCGAGCTGGGCGTGCCCGCGACCGCGAAGATGCGCAAGAGCGACCTGCTGGCCGCCATCCGGGAGCAGCAGGGCGGTGCCCCGACCCGCGCCGCGACCGTCGCCGCCCCGGCCGCTGGCAGCTCGGCCCAGCCTGCCGCCGACACACAGCCCACGCAGGGGCGTTCCGCGCCCCGCCAGCGCGAGGGCGGTGACGGCGAGCGGGGTGACCGCTCCGGCGCGGACCAGCCGCGACGTGATGACCGCGGTGCCGTCAACGGCAGCCCTCCCGACGCCGAGCCCGCCGGCGACGCGCAGGAGCAGCAGGGCCAGGACGGCCTCCAGCGCGAGGGCAGGCGTGATCGCCAGACCGCCCAGCAGGACCAGCAGGGACGCGACCGCCAGCAGGGACGTGACCGCCAGCGGGGCCGCGGAGGCCAGCAGGGTCAGGACCGTCAGCAGCAGGGCAGTGACGACCGCGACCGTCAGCAGGGCAAGGACGGGCAGCAGGGCCAGGACGGGCAGCAGGGCCAGGACGGGCAGCAGGGCCAGGACCGCCAGCAGGGCCAGGACCGCCAGCAGGGCCAGGACCGCCAGCAGGGCAAGGACGGGCAGCAGGGCAAAGACCGCCAGCAGGGCAAGGACGGGCAGCAGGGCAAGGACCGCCAGCAGGGCCAGGACGGGCAGCAGACCCAGGACCGCCAGCAGGGCCAGGACCGTCAGCGCGACGACACCCAGCAGGATGGTCGCCAGCAGGACCGCGGCGAGAGCCGGTCGCGCCGCGACGAGGAGGACGAGGACGACGGCCGGGGTGGGCGGCGTCGCCGGGGTCGCTACCGCGACCGCAAGCGCCGCGGCCGCAGCGGGAACGACCCGCAGCAGCCGGAGGAGCCGGAGGTCGCCGAGGACGACGTGCTCGTGCCCGTCGCCGGCATCGTCGACGTGCTCGACAGCTACGCGTTCGTGCGGACGTCGGGCTACCTGCCGGGTCCGAACGACGTGTACGTCTCGATGTCGCAGGTGAAGAAGAACGGCCTGCGCAAGGGCGACGCGGTCACCGGTGCGGTGCGCCAGCCGCGCGACGGCGAGCAGCAGGGTCAGCGGCAGAAGTTCAACGCCCTGGTCCGCCTCGACACCGTCAACGGCGCCACCCCGGAGGAGTCGGGTCGGCGGGTCGACTTCAGCAAGCTCACGCCGCTGTACCCGCAGGAGCGGCTGCGGCTCGAGACCGAGCCCAGCGTGGCGACGACGCGGATCATCGACCTCGTCGCCCCGATCGGCAAGGGTCAGCGCGGCCTCATCGTGTCGCCGCCGAAGGCCGGCAAGACGCTGGTGCTGCAGGCGATCGCCAACGCGATCACCACCAACAACCCGGAGACCCACCTCATGGTCGTGCTCGTGGACGAGCGCCCGGAGGAGGTCACGGACATGCAGCGCACGGTCAAGGGCGAGGTGATCGCGTCGACCTTCGACCGCCCCGCGGAAGACCACACCACGGTCGCGGAGCTCGCCATCGAGCGCGCCAAGCGCCTCGTCGAGCTGGGCCACGACGTCGTCGTGCTGCTCGACTCCATCACCCGACTGGGCCGCGCCTACAACCTCGCTGCGCCGGCGTCGGGGCGGATCCTGTCCGGCGGTGTCGACTCCAGCGCCCTGTACCCGCCGAAGCGCTTCTTCGGTGCGGCGCGCAACATCGAGAACGGCGGGTCGCTGACCATCCTGGCGACGGCGCTCGTGGAGACCGGGTCGAAGATGGACGAGGTCATCTTCGAGGAGTTCAAGGGCACCGGGAACATGGAGCTGCGCCTGAGCCGCAACCTCGCGGACAAGCGCGTCTTCCCCGCCGTCGACGTGAACCCGTCGGGGACGCGCCGCGAGGAGATCCTGCTCGGCCGCGACGAGCTGGCCGTGATGTGGAAGCTGCGTCGGGTGCTGACGGCGCTGGACTCCCAGCAGGCCCTCGAGCTGCTGCTGAACAAGCTGAAGGACACTCGCAGCAACACAGAGTTCCTGATGCAGGTGCAGAAGACGACGCCGCTGCCGGGCAAGGGCGACGACGACTGACGCGGCGCCCGAGGCCGCGGGGCACGGTGCGGGGCCCTGCCCGGTGGGGGCCTGTGCGGCGGGGAATGGGCGGGGCGGCCGTGCAGTTGACGGTCGATGCGGCCTGGTCTGGCAGACTGGTCCGCTGAGTGCCGGTTCACGGTCGCGCCGTCGGCGCCTCCGACCCGGAACCCGCGACGAAGGAGCCCTGCCGTGAAGAGCGACATCCACCCCGACTACGTCGTGACCCAGGTGCACTGCACCTGCGGCAACACGTTCACCACGCGCAGCACCGAGAAGGGCGGCAACATCGCCGCCGACGTGTGCAGCGCCTGCCACCCGTTCTACACGGGCAAGCAGAAGATCCTCGACACCGGCGGTCGGGTGGCGCGCTTCCAGCGCCGCTACGGCGCACGCGGCGGCAAGGACCAGACCGACCAGGCCGACACCACGGCCTAGCGACGACGACGACGGCGCCGGCGCGGACC
>JBBRBF010000043.1:0-22797 GCA_038206105.1 Actinomycetales bacterium
CGCGGGTTCCTTGATCACCGGGGGTTGGGGCGCGCGGGTTCCTTGATCACCACGGGGTGGGGCAGCGGCAGCCGGACAGGACCGTCACGGCGTCCAGGTCGTAGCCGTCCACGGAGCGCGGTGCCCCCCGCCGCGGCGTGCGGTCGACGACGCGGACCGCGACGGCCCGGTCGAGCCCGCCGGCGGCGAGGTCGACGGTGCCGGTGCGGGTGACCTCGCCGAGGTCGACCCAGCGGCTGCCGTCCGCGCTCGCCTGCACGAGCGCGGAGTCGCCCCGGCCACGGGCGCCGTCCCGGGCGTCGACGACCCGCAGGTCCGCCCCGGCCCCGTCGACCACGGGGGAGGCGAACGACAGTGCGATCGAGCCGCCGAGACCGAGCGAGACCGCGCCGCGGTGCGCGCCGGGCGTCGGCCCGAGCGCAGCCCGCGGGTCGGCGCGGGGCCGCGGCACGCGGCTGCCGTTGCCCCGGCGCCCGGGCGTGTAGTCGGCGACCCGCTGGTGACCGCCGGCGTAGCAGGCGGCCGGGTCCTCCAGGTCGATGCCGACGAGGACGGCGTCGTGGTCGCTGGAGCGGTAGGGGTCCGGGGCGTACAGGGCGTCGACCGGGTCGGGCTTGAAGGTGGTGTCGTAGTCCAGGACGTCGGGCTCGTCGGCGTTCACGTGCCACTCCCGGGCCCCGGTGACGGCCGGCGCGAGCGCCGGGTTCGCCAGCGCGTGGTCGAGGTAGCCGACCTGTCCGTCGAAGACGTAGCCGTACGCGAGCTCCCCGCCGGTGCGGCCGACGAGGTCGGTCCAGCCGGCGCCGGTGAACGTGGAGATCGGCCGCTCGTGGTCGTAGGAGTTGAGGTCCCCGATCACGAGCTGGTCGGGGTCGCCGGAGCCGGTCGGGTCGGTGTCGAGCCAGTCCACGAGCGCCTCGGCGGCGCGGGTGCGGGTGCCGTCGCAGTTGCCGGAGCCGTCGTCGGTGTCGTCGCCCGGGCCGCAGCCGGACCCCTTGGACTTCAGGTGGTTCACGGTGACGGTGAACCGGGCGCCGCCGGAGTCGAACGTCTGCGCCAGCGCCGGCCGGTTGCGGGTGTCGTCGAAGCGGGCGTCGACCCCGGAGTCGAGGACGGCGGGCTCGCCGACAGGGGTGACGGCCGCGGGCTTGTAGAGCATCCCGACGCGGATCGCGTCGGTGCCCACCGTGCCGGTGTCCACGGAGTCGTACGTGCCGTCGCCGAGGACGTCGTTGAGCCCACTGGCGAGGTCGGCCGCGGGTTCGACGCCCGTGCTGTTCTCCATCTCCATCAGCCCGACGACGTCCGCGTCCAGCTCGCGCAACGCGGCAAGCGTCTTCGCCCGCTGCCGCTCGAGCTCGCCTGTGTCGTCCGCACCGCGGCAGTCGAGGTCGCCGGCGGGACCGCAGCGGGGCGTGCCGTCGTCCAGGGTGAGGAAGTAGTTGAGCACGTTGAGGCTCGCGACCTGGACGTCGCCGCCGACGTCGGGCCGGTCGGCGGGGCGGGGGTTGGTCGCGACGTAGTCCCCGTAGGTCGTGGGCTGCACCCGGTACCGGCCGAACGTGTTGTCCAGCACGCCCTCCAGGCCGGTGACCGTGTCACCTCCGCGGAACCGGTTGTCGAGGTCGAAGCTCTCCCCGTTGCCGGGGTGCACGAGGGTCTCGGGGTTCTGGGTGCTGCTGCGGTCGTCGACGGTGATGACCCGCCGCTGGTTCTCGGCGAGCCGAGCCTGTGCCGCCGGTCCGGGGTCGACGACAGCGGTCGGGCTGTAGAGCCGGTCCTCCCCGGGCAGGGGGAGCCCGAGGACGACCTCGCCGAACCGGTCGAACTGGAAGTACTCGCTGATCACGAGAGACTGCGGCAGCGCCACGAGCATGCCCTCGACCGGCTCCAGGTCGTCGGGCTCGGCGAGCGGAAAGGTCACGCCCGCGGGCTCCGGCAGCTCCTCGCCGGACGCGCAGACGGCGACCCGCGGCGAGCCGCTGAGCTGGGTCTGGGACGACCCGCTGCTCGCGAACTCACCCGCCGTGCCGGCGACACGCACCCGGTCGCCGACGTCCGGCACCGTGTCGGCGCGGAACACGAAGACCCCCTCGGACGTCGCCGGGTCGCCGTCGGTGTCGGCGGCCTCCTCCTGCACCCAGAAGCCGTCCAGCCCTGGCGCGACGGAGGTGACCACCGCCTCGACCTGCACCTGCTCACCCTCCAGCGGGGACGCGGCGCCGGCGCCCTGCACCGCGGAGACGGCGGTGGCCGGGTCGCCGCAGACCGGATCGGGCGGCGGGGGAGCGCCGGTGCCCCCGAGCAGCCCGTCGTTGAGGGCCCCGAACGAGGCGGCGACCGGGCCGGTCCACGTTCGCGCGTCGTCGTCGCCGACGAGCTGCAGCGACTCACCGACCGGCGTGCCGGCCCCCTCCGCGACCCCGATGTCCGTGCTCGTCGTGCCGTCGGCCGGGCCGGCCGTCGCGGTCAGCGTGCCCTCGTAGGAGAGGAGCTCGGCGACGCCGCCGTCGGGGTCGACGAGGGCGAGGCCGTCCGGAGCGCCGTTCTGCATGCCGGGGGCATCGACGGAGACCACGCCCCAGTCGTCCCCGGCGCCGCCTGCGGTGCCGGTGAGCTCGAGGGTGTCGTAGACGGCCCCGCCGTTGCCGTTGTACAGCGCCACCGACCAGCCGGTGAGGTCCGTGCCGCCCGGGGCGGTGACCTCGACCGCCTCGCCGCTGTCACCGCCCGCGTTGTCGTAGTGGATCTCGCTGAGGAACGGCCCGTCCGGGGGCGCGGCGATCGCGGGGGCCGCGACCGTGGCCGCGGCGGCCAGGGCCAGCGAGGCGGTCAGCGCGGCGGTCACGGCGGCGGTGCCGGCGGTACGGCGACGGGTGGGACGGGTCACCAGGGGTCTCCTCGCGTCGGTACGCGACCACCGGGACACCGGGGCGGTGCGCCCGGACGCCGGGGTGGCGGCGGCCGGACCGGGGGTCGCGCGTCACCCTAGGTCGACCTTTGGTCACTGAGAAGACCCGCGACGTCCCTCGCTGATACCGACACCGACGTGTGACCCGCACGGCCGATGCCACGGCCGGTGTCAGCCGGCGGAGCCGCCGACCCCGACCGGGCACGAGACGCCGGTGCCGCCGAGCCCGCAGTACCCGTTCGGGACCTTGTGCAGGTACTGCTGGTGGTAGTCCTCGGCGTAGTAGAACTCGCCCGCCTCCGAGGCCGGGCGCAGCTCGGTGGTGATGTCACCGAGGCCGCGCTCGCGCAGCGACGCCGCGTAGGCCTCGCGGGTCGCGCGGACGACGCGCTCCTGCTCCGGCGTCGTCCAGTACACCGCGGAGCGGTACTGCGTGCCGCGGTCGTTGCCCTGCCGGAAGCCCTGGGTCGGGTCGTGCGACTCCCAGAAGGTGCGCAGCAACGACTCGGTGGACACCTGCGCCGGGTCGTAGGCCACGAGCACCGCCTCGGTGTGGCCGGTGCGCCCGGTGCAGGTCTCCTCGTAGGTGGGGTTCTCGGTGGCGCCACCGGCGTAGCCGGCTGCGGTCGTCACGACGCCGGGCAGCTGCCAGAACACCCGCTCGGCACCCCAGAAGCAGCCCATGGCGACGACGAGCACCTGGGTGCCCTCGGGCCACGGCCCCTCCAGCGGGGTGCCCAGCACGGCGTGGCGCTCCGGTACCGGGTAGGTCCGCTGTGGCCTGCCCCGCAGCGCGTCCGCGCGGTCCACGAGCGTGCTCTTCATCCGGCTGCCGAACAGGGCCATAGGGTCCTCCGATGCGTGGTGCGTGCCCCGCCTGCGCGGGGCCCTGCGCTCGTGCAACCCCGCCGCCGTCCGGTCCGTTCCCGCGCCCGGTCGGCGCCCACGACCGCAGACGCCCCGCGCGGTCCGGGTCGCGTCGGCCGCGGTGTGCCAGGGTCGGGGGATGGAGTGGTCGGCGCCGCCGGGGGGACACGCCCGGGCGGTGGCCCTGTCGGTGGTGCTCGGTGCGGGCGCGGCATCAGCGGCCCTCGCCGCAGCGGCGTCGCTCGCCGGACCGGTCGCGTTCGGCCAGCCCCGCTGGTCGGCGCTCCGAGGCACCGACGACCCGCCGCCCGCGCCCGCCCCGACGGCGGCGTCCGCGCAGGACGCGGTGGCCGAGCGGGTGCTGAGCCTGCCGGGGTGGGTGCTGCCGGTGCTGGCGCTCTTCTCACTCGCCGTGGTGGCGGCGCTGGCCTACCGGCTGCTGCGGCCGGGCAACCCCCGGGAGTCCGCGCGGGCCGGCCCGGCGGACGACCGGTCGGCGGCCGCTCCTCCGCCCTCCCGGCTCGCTGCGGGGCGTCGGGTCGAGCGCGAGGTCGCCAGGCTGCGCCGGGCCGGTGGGCGCGGCGACCCCCGCGACGACGTGGTGCGGGCGTGGTGCGCCATGGAGGATGCTGCGGCCGCGGCTGGCGTGCCCCGGGCCGCGACGCAGACGCCGACCGCCTTCACCAGTGACGTGCTCACCCGGCTCGGGGTGGACGACGCCGCGGTCACCGACCTGCTCCGGCTCTACCACCGCGCGCGGTTCTCCACCGCGGCGATGCCGGCGGACAGCGGCCACCGGGCGCTGGCGGCCACGGCCGCCGTCGCGGCGGGGTTGCGTGCTGCGGACGGGGCAGGCAGCAGGTCGACGGCTGCCGCGGCGGCGGTCCCCCCGGACGGACGGGGCCGCGGCCGTGGCTGACCGCCGGAGCCGGCCGCCGGCGTGGGCCGTCGCAGCCGGGGTCGCCGCCGTCCCCGCGGCCGGGCTGGTCTGGGCGGCGGGCGTGGACGGCGGCCACGCCGCGGGGCTCGTGCTGGGCGCCGCGGTCCTGGTCGCCGTGGCCGTGTGGTCGGTGACGGCGGGATCCGGCTCCGGCGCGTGGCCCGAACCGCCCGCGCCCACCCACGGCGTCGGCTGGCACCAGGTCGCACTGACCGCCGCCGCCCTGGGCCGCGCGGACGATGACCCCCGCCGCGCCGGGTCCCTCGTCGACGACAGGCTGCGGACGCTGGCGGCGACGCCGCGCCCCGGCCGTGAGTCCCCCGACCCGGCAGAGGTGCGGACGGCGCTGGCTCGGCGCGACGCCGCCGCGCGCGTCGACGCGCTGCTCGACGTGCTCGACCGCCCCGACGAGCACGTCGAGCACGACGACCGGGGTTCGCAGGACGCCCGGGGCGTGCGGGGGCACCGGTCGTGACCGGCCCGCCGCAGGCCGCCGCCGGAGTGGCCGAGGTGGCCACGGTGGGGGGCGCCGTGCTCGACCGGGTGGCCGAGGTCGTCGTCGGCCACGAGCAGCCGCTGCGCCTGGCGCTGGCCGCCGTGCTCGCCGGCGGCCACGTGCTGCTGGAGGACGTGCCCGGGATCGGCAAGACCCTGGCGGCGCGCAGCCTGGCCGCCGCGCTCGGCCTGGACTTCCGGCGGCTGCAGTGCACCCCCGACCTGCTGCCGGCCGACGTCACCGGCTCCAGCGTGTACGACCCGGCGCGCACCACCTTCGTGTTCCACCCCGGGCCGGTGTTCACCGGCCTGCTGCTGGCCGACGAGGTGAACCGGACGCCGCCGAAGACGCAGTCCGCGCTGCTCGAGGCGATGCAGGAGCGGCAGGTGACGGTCGAGGGCGTGACGCGCACTCTGGCCCGTCCCTTCCACGTTCTCGCGACCGCCAACCCGGTGGAGTACGAGGGCACCTACCCGCTGCCGGAGGCCCAGCTCGACCGGTTCCTGCTGCGGCTGGCCTTCGGGTACCCGACCCACGGCGAGGAGGTCGGCGTGCTGGCCCGCCGGCTCGCCCGGCGCCGCGAGGAGACCGAGGTGGCCCCGGTGGTCGACGCCGCCGGGCTGCGCGCGCTGCAGGACGGCGTGGAGCAGGTCGAGGTCGACCCGGACGTCGTCGCCTACTGCGTCGACCTCGCCACCGCGACCCGCTCCCACGGACTGGTCGAGCTGGGCGCGTCGCCACGGGGCTCGCTGGCGCTCGTGCTCGTGGCGCGGGCCTTGGCCGTGCTGGACGGACGGGACGCGGTGCTGCCCGAGGACGTCACGGCCTGCGCGGTGCCGGCGCTCGCCCACCGGCTGACGCTGACACCGGAGACCTGGTCCAGCGGCGCCGGCGGCGAGGACGTCGTCCGCGACGTGCTGGCGCAGGTGCCGGGGCCACCCTCGGCGCGTTCGACGCCCCCACCACGGAGCACCGGGCAGGCACGTGGCGGGGCCGGCGGCGGGTCGCCGTGACACGCGGCGGGGCGGCGCCGGCGGCCTCCCTGCCGCCGACGGTGGCGCTGCGGCCGACGGTGGCGCTGCGGCCGACGGTGGCGCTGCGCCGGGCGGCCACCCTCGTCGCGGTGCTGCTGGCGGCGGCGCTGGCGACCGGACGCCCCGAGCCGGTGGCGCTGGCCGCACCGCTGGCGGCGGGCACGCTCCTCGCGCTCACCGCCGCGGGCCCGGGCGCGCGGCGTCGAGGCGCCGTCGACCCCGTCGACGCCGGGGACGCCGTCACTCCGGGCGAGGCCGTGCCCCGCGCGACGGTCCGCGCACCGGGGCTGCTCGTCGAGGGCCGCCGCGTCGACGTCCTCGTCGACGTGGCGTCGTGGCCCGGCGCACAGCTCGCGGTGGTGCGGCTGCCGGACGAACGACGCGTCCCGCACGCGTCGTGGACCGCCGCCGCGCTCGGCGCGGACGGTACCCGCACGCTGCGGGCGGTGGTGAGCCCGCACCGGTGGGGCCGTGTCACCGTGGCGCGTCCGGACCTGCTGGCTGCCGGTCCGGACGGGCTGCTCGTGCACGACCCCGTGGTCGGCCAGGAGCGGGTGGTCACCGTCGTGCCGACCGCTCCACCGGTGTCCCCGTTGCCGCTGCCGTCCCGACCCGCCGGGCTGGTCGGGACCCACCGCACCCGCCGTCCCGGTGACGGCTCCGACCTGCTCGACGTGCGCGCGCTGGTCCCGGGCGACCCGATGCGCCGGATCGACTGGCGGGTCAGTGCGCGCCGCGGCGAGCTGCACGTGCGGCGCACCGCCGTCGACGCCGACGCCGACGTTGTGCTGTGTCTCGACACGCGCCTGGACGTGGGGCCCGACGTCGCGGCGTGGCCCGGTCCGCCCGGCCCGGGGCCCGAGGGTGCGACGCGGCCGGGCAGCAGCCTCGACCGGGCCGTGCACACCGCCGTCGCACTGGCCGAGGCGCACCTGCGGGACGGCGACCGGGTCGCGCTGGTGGACCTGACCCAGCCCCGCCGCTCGGTGCCCCCCGGTACGGGCCGCCGCCAGCTGCGACGCGTGACGGCCCGGCTCGCCACCACGGCCGTGCAGCCGGGAGCCCACCGGCTGCTGCTGCGCCCGCGAGCCGTGCCGCTCGGCGCCGTCGCCGTGCTGCTGAGCCCGCTGCTCGATGCGGCGGCGGCCGACCTCGCCGCGTCGCTGCGCCGGCGCGGCGGGTTGGTCGTCGTCGTGGACGTGCTGCCCGCGCCGCTGCGGCCACCAGGGCGGGGGCACGACCTGCGGGCGGCCACCGCGCTGCGGCTCGTGCTCGCCGAGCGCCAGGTGCGCCTGGCCGGGCTGCGCCGGGCCGGGGTGGTCGTGGTGGGGGCCGAGCCGGCCGAGCTTGCCGCACGCCTGCGGCGGCTGCAGGCCGCGGCGCGCCGGGGGGCCGCATGAGGCCTGCTGCCGCTACCCCCGCCCCCGCGACGGCGGGCCCTGGCCCGGCGACGGTCGGCGGCGCGGCGCTGCGCGTCGTCCTGGCGGGCGCCGTCGTCACCGCCGTCGCCCTGCTGGTGGTGGCCGACCCGGCGTCCCGGGTGACGCCGTGGGCGGTCCTCGTCGCCGGCCTGCTGCTCGCCGCCGTGGTCGCGGCCCCGGGGTCGGGGGCGACCACGATCGTGCTGCTGCTCCTCGCCGTGCTCGTGCTCGACAGCGACCCGGGCCTGCTGCTGCTGCCGGTCGCCGCGCTCGTGCACCTCGTGCACGTGCTCGCCGCCGTCGCCGGCCTCGGGCCGGCCGCGACCCGCTTCGAGATCGCCGCCCTGGTGCCGACGGCCCGCCGGTACGCGCTCGCGCAGGTCGCGGTGCTTCCGGTGCTCGCCGTGGCGCTGCTGGTCCCCCGCGGCGGTGGGCTGCCCCCTGCCCTGGAGGTGCTCGCCGCCCTCGCCGCCGCCGTGCTCGTCGCGGTCGTGCTCGTCCTGGCCGGCCGGTGTCGGCGCGGAGCCGGGGTGCGGGCGCCGGGGTGAGGGGTGGTTCCATTCCCCGGTGAGCGAGCAGAGCGGCACCGGCCAGGGCGACGCGGCAGCGGCGCAGGGTTTCTCCACGCGTGCGATCCACGCCGGCCAGGAGGCCGACGCCGCGACCGGAGCGGTCGTCACCCCGATCCACGCGGTCTCCACGTACAAGCAGGACGGGGTCGGCGGACTGCGCGGCGGCTACGAGTACTCCCGGTCGGCCAACCCGACCCGCACCGCGCTGGAGGAGTGCCTGGCCGCCCTGGAGGGCGGAGCCCGCGGCTACGCGTTCGCGTCGGGGCTGGCCGCGGAGGACACGCTGCTGCGAGCGGTCTGCAACCCCGGCGACCACGTCGTCGTCCCGGACGACGCCTACGGCGGCACCTACCGCCTGTTCGCGAAGGTCGAGTCCCGCTGGGGCCTGGAGCACACCACGGTGGACGTGTCCGACGTGGACGCGGTGCGCTCCGCCGTGGTGCCGGGCCGCACCCGGGTGGTCTGGGTCGAGACGCCGACGAACCCGCTGCTCGGGATCGCGGACGTCGCGGCGCTCGCGGCCGTCGCGCACGACGCGGGTGCGCTGCTCGTCGTCGACAACACCTTCGCCACCTCCTACCTGCAGCAGCCGCTGGCGCTCGGGGCGGACGTCGTCGTCCACTCCACGACGAAGTACGCGGGGGGCCACTCGGACGTCGTCGGGGGCGGTCTCGTCGTCGCGCACGACCCCGTCGTCCCGGACACCGCGGAACGGATCACGTTTCACCAGAACGCGATGGGCGCGGTCGCCGGTCCGTTCGACGCGTGGCTGGTGCTGCGTGGCCTGAAGACTCTGGCGGTGCGCATGGACCGCCACTGCGACAACGCGGAGCGAGTCGTGGACTTCCTCGGCGGCTCGCCCGGCGTCACCGAGGTGCTCTACCCGGGTCTGGAGGGCCATCCGGGGCACGCGGTGGCGGCGCGGCAGATGCGACGTGCCGGTGGCATGGTCTCGTTCCGTACCGGCTCGGAGGAGACCGCGCTGCGGGTGTGCGAGCGGGCAGAGGTGTTCACGCTCGCCGAGTCCCTCGGCGGCGTGGAGTCGCTCATCGAGCACCCCGGCCGGATGACGCACGCCTCGGTGGCCGGCTCCCCGCTGGAGGTCCCCGACGACCTCGTGCGCCTCTCGGTCGGCATCGAGGACATCGAGGACCTGCTCGGCGACCTCGAGCAGGCGCTGGCCTGACACACCGGCCGTGACACGCATGGCCGCTCTGCCGGTGGCCTGCCTCGACGTCGGCTCGACCTTCACCAAGGGGGTCTGCGTCGACGCTGCGACGGGCGAGCTGCTCGCCGGCGCGTCCGTCCCGACGACGGTGCCCGTCGCCGGGCGGGGCGACGTGATGGACGGCGTCGACGACGTGCTGGCGCAGCTGCGCCGCGCGGCCGGGCCGGCGGACCGGGTGCTCGCGTGCTCCAGCGCGGGTGGGGGGCTGCGCCTCGCGGTCGTCGGCTACGAGCGCGAGGTGACCGGTGAGGCCGGCCGCCGGGTGGGGCTCACGGCCGGCGGTCACGTCGTGCACGTCCACGCCGGCCCGCTCGACCGCTGCGGGGAGCAGGCGCTGGCCGAGGCGCGGCCCGACGTCGTGCTGCTCGTCGGCGGGACGGACGGCGGCAACGCGGACGTGCTGGTGCACAACGCATCCCGCCTCGCCGCGCTGCGACTGCGTGCCCCGGTCGTGCTCGCAGGCAACGCGGCGGCCACCGACGACGCTGCCGCCGCCCTGGCCCGCACGCGCCGGCGCGTCGTCATGACGGCCAACCTGCTGCCGCGGATCGGCGTGCTGGCGCCCGAAGCGGCCAGGATCGCCGTCCGCGACGTCTTCCTGCGGCACGTGATCGGCGGTAAGGGCCTGTCGCGCAGGGGTTTCACCCGCCTGGTCAGAGGTGCGACGCCGGATCTCGTGCTGGCCGGGGTGGAGGCGCTCGCCGACGGGGCCGGCCCGG
Organism: Actinomycetales bacterium; assembly: GCA_038206105.1. Classification (GTDB taxonomy): domain Bacteria; phylum Actinomycetota; class Actinomycetes; order Actinomycetales; family JBBRBF01; genus JBBRBF01. The sequence goes on from JBBRBF010000043.1 coordinate 10,189, forward strand.
TCGCCGGAGCGGGCGACGTGCTGGTCGTGGACGTGGGCGGTGCCACGACCGACGTGTACTCGGTGCTCACGCCCACCGGCGAGGACGCCTCGCTGCGGCGCCACGTCGTCGCGACGCTGTGGCGGGCCCGCACCGTCGAGGCGGACCTCGGCGTGCGCAGCGGTGCCGCGGGCGTCGTCGCGGCCGCCCGCGCCGAGGGGCTCCTCGACGAGCCGTCGGACCGCGACCTGCGCGCCGCGGCGGCGGCGCGCGTCGGCGACCCCTCCCTGCTGCCGTCGACGTCGACGGAGGCGGCCGACGACGCACGGCTCGCCGGGCTCGCCGTGACCGTGGCGCTGCGACGGCACGCGCGGCCGGCGGTCTCCCACGCCTCGCGCGGCCGGGACCTGCGGCGGGTCGGTGTCGTCGTCGGCTCCGGCGGCGTGCTGCGCCACGCGGACGACGTCACCCGCGAGGCCGTGCTGTCGTCGGCCACCGGTGACCACGTCGGGCGCTGGCGTGTGCCCGAGGCACCCAGGGTCGTGGTCGACGCCGGCTCCGTGCTGTTCGCCGCCGGCCTGCTGGCGGGAGACCACCCGGTGGCGGCGGCGCGGCTCGCGCTCGGGCTGCTCGACGGTCAGGGCGGGTAGGACCGGGGCAATGGTGCGAAACTGGCCGACGGTCGTCCACTGCACAGCCCGCCGGCACGACCCGCCCGCCCCACCGTGCGCCCGCACGGGCCCCCTGACAGGAGCCCCACCGTGACCCAGCCCGCCCGCCCCCGGGACCGCGAGCAGGCCATCGGTGCCGGGGTCGCCTGGCTGGCGCGGTGGAGCCTGCGGCTGCTCATCGCGGCGGCGGCCGGGTACGCGCTCTGGTGGCTGCTGGGCCGGCTCTGGGTCGTGGTGCTGCCGGTGTTCCTCGCGCTCGTCGTCGGCAGCGTGCTGTGGGCGCCGACCGAGTGGCTGCGACGGCACCGCGTGCCGCCGCCGCTCGCCGCCGCCATCGTCCTCCTCGGCGGGATCGCCGCGCTCGCCGGCGTCGTCACGGTCCTGGCGAACCAGGTCGTCGACCAGGTCGGCGAGATCGCCGTCAGTGCGTCCGGCGGGCTGCAGCGGGTGCAGGACTGGCTGACCGGGCCACCGCTGAACCTGCGCGACGAGCAGATCGCGGAGGCGACCAGCTCGGTCACCGGCTGGCTGAGCGACAGCTCCACCGCGATCGCCAGCGGGGCGGTGACCGGCGTCACGGCCGTCACCTCCGGGCTCGTCACCCTCGTCCTCGTCCTCGTGCTGACGTTCCTGTTCCTCAAGGACGGACCCCGCTTCCTGCCGTGGGTGGAGCGGGTCGCGGGCCAGCCCGCCGGCGGGCACATGGCGGAGGTGGGCCGACGCTCGTGGGCCGCGCTCGGTGCGTTCTTCCGGGCGCAGGCCGCCGTGGGCTTCGTCGACGGCCTGCTCATCGGGCTCGGGTTGTTCTTCCTCGGCGTGCCGCTCGCGCTCCCGCTGGGGGTGCTGACCTTCTTCGGCGGCTTCGTGCCGATCGTGGGCGCGTTCGTCGCCGGCGCCCTGTCGGTGCTCGTCGCGCTCGTCACCAACGGACCGACGACCGCCCTGCTCGTCATCGCCCTCGTGCTCGTCGTGCAGCAGGTCGAGGGCAACGTGCTCCAGCCGATCCTGCAGGGCCGCAGCCTGCAGCTGCACGCCGCGGTGATCCTGCTGTCGGTGACCGCCGGGGGCACCATCTTCGGGATCGCGGGCGCCTTCTTCGCCGTCCCCGTGGCCGCTGTCGCCGCGGCGGTGCTGCGCTACCTCGACGAGGTGCTCACTGCCCGTCAGGGCACCGGGGAGGTGGTGACGGCGGGTTCCCCCCTGACCGCGCAGGGCGGGACGGGCGCGCCGACCGGCTCGGGCCACCAGCTGGACCAGCAGGACCAGCAGGACCGGGACGACCAGCAGGACCGGGACGACGTCGCCGCTGCAGGAGCGCATGAGGCCGACGGGAGCACGGGCGACGGGAGCACGGACGACGGCCGCGGCTGGCGCGACCGGCTGCCGCAACGCCTGGGCGGGCGCAGCCGGTGACCCGGCCGGGCCGGGTGACGCGCGCCGTGGCGCAGCGACCCGCGGGTCCCGACGGCCACGTCCCCACGCCCCTGGTGGTCGCCGCCGCCTGGACGTGGCGGCTCGCGGTCGTCGCAGTGGGTCTGGCCGGCGCGCTGTGGCTGGTCTCGGTGTTCCAGGTGATCGTCGTCCCGGTGCTCGTGGCGGTGCTGGCGACCGCGCTGCTCGCGCCGCTGGTGGACTGGCTCCAGCGCCACCGCGTCCCTCGCGGCCTGGGCGTGCTGCTCGTCGTGCTGGGCTCCCTCGCGCTGCTCTCCGGCCTGCTCACGGGGGTCGGCGCGGCCGTCGTCGCGGGGCTGGGGGACCTCGCCGCGCAGGTGACAACCGGTGTCGACCAGGTCCGCGCGTGGCTGGCGCAGGGTCCGCTCGGCATCGGGAGCGCCCAGCTCGACACCTACCTGGACCAGGCGCGGGAACAGGTGCGCGGCAACGGCCAGCAGCTCGTGGCCGGTGCGCTGCAGTTCACCTCGACGGCGGGTCACGTCGTCACCGGGTTCTTCCTGACGGTCTTCGCCCTGATCTTCCTGCTGCTCGACGGGCGCGGCATCGCGGCGTGGTTCAACGGCCTGCTGCCCGGTGCGGCCCGGGAGCCGGTCGCCCTGGCCGCGGAGCGTGGCTGGGCCACCCTGACGAGCTTCGTGCGGGCGACCGTGGTGGTCGCGTTCGTCGACGCGGTCGGGATCGGCGTCGGCGCGGCGCTCCTGTCGGTGCCGCTCGCGCTGCCGCTGGGCGTGCTCGTGTTCCTCGGCGCCTTCGTCCCCATCGTCGGGGCGCTGCTCACCGGCGCGGTCGCCGTCCTCGTCGCGCTGGTTGCGCAGGGCCCCGGCGTCGCCCTCGCGATGCTGGCCGTCGTGATCGGCGTGCAGCAGGCGGAGAGCCACCTGCTGCAGCCGCTCCTTCTCGGCCGGGCGGTCGCCGTCCACCCGCTCGCGGTGATCCTCGCCATCGCCGCGGGCGTGCTCGTGGCGGGCGTCGTGGGCGGCCTGTTCGCGGTCCCGCTCGTCGCGGTCGTCAACACGATGGCGCTCTCGCTCGCCGGACGGCACCGCGACGACTTCGACCACGAGTCGGACGACGCCGACGCCGACGCCGACGCTGACGGCGGCGTCGCCGCCGCCGGGGGGGCGGACGCCGCCTCGCTCGAGCACACCGCGGCCAGGGACGACCAGGTCGCCTACGTCGCCAACACCGACCAGGTCGTGCGCGACCGGCCCGCGGCGGGCGGACCCGGCGACAGCACCTGAGCCGGCGTGCGAGGATCCGGCGCGTGGCACCGACGACGCTGCCCGTGACCCTCGCCGACGTCGAGGCCGCGCGCGACCTGCTGGCTGGAGTGGTGCGCCCCACCCCGCTGGAGCACAGTCGCGCGCTGTCGGCCCGCGTCGGCGGCGAGGTCCACCTGAAGTGCGAGAACCTGCAGCGCGCCGGCTCGTTCAAGATCCGCGGCGCCTACACGCGCATGTCACGGCTCTCGGCCGAGGAGCAGCGCCTCGGGGTCGTGGCGGCCAGCGCCGGCAACCACGCGCAGGGCGTGGCACTGGCCGCGTCGCTGCTGGGGCTGTCCGCCACGGTCTACATGCCGGTGACCGCGGCGCTGCCGAAGGTGAAGGCGACGCGGGGGTACGGCGCCGAGGTCGTGGCCCACGGGCTGACGATCGACGAGGCGCTCGTGGCGGCGCGTGAGCACTCGGAGCGGACGGGCGCGGTGCTGATCCACCCGTTCGACCACGCCGACATCGTGGCCGGGCAGGGGACCGTCGGCCTGGAGATCCTCGACGAGTGCCCCGACGTGCGCACGATCGTGGTGTGCACGGGAGGCGGTGGACTGCTCGGCGGGATCGCGGCCGCGGTGAAGGAGCGTGCCCCGCAGGTGCGCCTCGTCGGGGTGCAGGCGGAGGCCGCCGCCGCCTACCCCGCGTCGCTGGACGCGGGCCGGCCGGTGCCACTGGCCCGGATGGCGACGATGGCGGACGGGATCGCCGTCGGCTGCCCGGGGGAGGTGCCGTACGCGCTCGTCGCGGCCCACGTGGACGGGATCGTCACCGTATCGGAGGAGATGCTGTCGCGCGCCCTGCTGTTCCTGCTGGAGCGGGCGAAGCTCGTGGTCGAGCCGGCCGGCGCCGCGGGTGTCGCGGCACTGCTGGACGACCGGGCCAGGTACCTCGCGCGGATCGAGCCGCCGGTCGTCGCGGTGCTCTCCGGCGGCAACATCGACCCGCTGCTCATGATGCGGGTGATCCGGCACGGCATGGCGGCCGCCGGCCGGTACCTGCGGCTGCGGCTGCGGGTCCCCGATCGGCCCGGGTCGCTGGCCACGCTGCTGGCGGCCCTGGCGGACGCCGACGCCAACGTGCTGGAGGTCGAGCACGGCAGGACGGCGGCCACCCTGTCCGTCGACGAGGTCGAGATCGGCGTGCAGCTCGAGACCAAGGGTCCCGAGCACTGCGAGAGCGTGCTGGCGCGGCTCGCGGAGGCCGGGTACCGGCCGCTGGCCCACTGAGGGCGCCGCGTCCGTCGCGGCGGGGGCGTCCGCGGGTGTCGGCGGCGGCACGTAGCCTCCTGCATCGTGGAGTCCTACGCGATCAGAGCCAGGGGGCTCGTGAAGCGCTACGGCGACGTCACCGCCCTGGGCGGGATCGACCTCGACGTGCCCACCGGGACCGTCCTGGCCCTGCTGGGACCCAACGGCGCCGGCAAGACCACGGCGGTGCGGGTGCTCACCACGCTGCTGCGCCCCGACGCCGGCAGCGCCGAGGTCGCCGGGGTCGACGTGCTCGCCGACCCGCGGTCGGTGCGCCGTCGGATCGGACTGTCCGGGCAGTACGCCGCGGTCGACGAGTACCTCACCGGCTTCGAGAACCTCGACATGATCGGCCGGCTCTACCACCTCGGACGGCGCCGCAGCCGGGAGCGCTCCCGCGAGCTGCTCGCGGAGTTCCACCTCGAGGACGCGGCGGACCGCCCGACCAAGACGTACTCCGGCGGCATGCGCCGTCGCCTCGACCTGGCCGGCGCGCTCGTCGCCGACCCGCCCGTGCTGTTCCTCGACGAGCCCACCACCGGGCTCGACCCGCGCAGCCGCACCGACATGTGGGAGGTGATCGCCGGTCTCGTCGCGGGCGGGACGTCCCTGTTGCTGACCACGCAGTACCTGGAGGAGGCCGACCGGCTCGCGGACGAGATCGTCGTGATCGACCACGGGCTCGTCATCGCCCGCGGTACCGCGGACGAGCTCAAGGCGCAGGTCGGCGGGGAGCGGATCGAGATCACCGTCTCCGACCCGGCTGACCTGCCCCGCACCCGCGAGCTGCTCTCGCCCCTGGCCGCCGGGGACGTCGGCGTCGACCCCGGTCGCCGCAGCATCGTGGTCCCGGTCCAGGGCGGCCCCGCCGTGCTCACCGACGCCCTGCGGCGGCTGGACTCGGCGGGCGTCGGGCTGGACGACGTCGGGCTGCGGCGCCCCACCCTGGACGACGTGTTCCTCAGCCTCACCGGCCACGCAGCGGAGGACGCCGCCCCCGCAGGGTCCGACGTGCCCGCCCAGCAGGAGGTCACGTCATGAGCGTGCTGACGGCGGTGTCCGACGGCGCCGTGGTCGCCAAGCGGAACCTCATCAAGATCAAGCGCGTGCCCGACCTGCTCGTCTTCACGACCCTGCAGCCGATCATGTTCGTGCTGTTGTTCGCCTACGTGTTCGGCGGTGCCATCGGGCAGGACGGCGGCGCGGGCTACCGGGAGTTCCTGATCGCGGGGATCTTCGCGCAGACGGTCGTGTTCGGTGGCACGATCACCGGCGCCGGCCTCGCGGAGGACGTCAAGAAGGGCATCATCGACCGCTTCCGCTCGCTGCCGATGAACGGCTCGGCGGTGCTCGTCGGCCGGACCCTGTCCGACGTGCTGAACAACGTGCTGGTGCTCGTCGTGATGTCCGCGACCGGGCTGGCGGTGGGGTGGCGGATCCGCACCTCGGTGCCGGAGGCCGCGCTCGGGTTCGTGCTGCTGCTGCTGTTCGCCTACGCGGTGTCCTGGATCATGGCGTGGATCGGGATGCTCGTGCCCACCCCCGAGGTGGTGAACAACGCCGCGTTCATCGTCATCTTCCCGCTGACGTTCATCGCCAACACCTTCGTGCCGCTCGGCACCCTGCCCGACGGCCTGCGCACGTTCGCGGAGTGGAACCCGGTGTCGGCGGTGACCCAGGCGGCCCGTGACCTGTTCGGCAACCCCGACCCGAGGGTCGGCACGGCCGGGACGGTGGAGTCCACCTCGTGGGCGCTGCAGAACCCCGAGCTGTACACGGTGCTGTGGTCCGGGGTGATCCTGGTCGTCTTCGTGCCGCTGGCGACGTGGCAGTACCGGCGTGCCGCGAGCCGCTGACCGGTCGGTCAGCGGCTCGCGGGCGCTGCGGTGAGGTGGTGCTGCTCCGGGTGCGTGGGGCGAGGCCTCAGCCGGAGAACGGCGTCGCCGAGATGATCTCGACGCTGACCTCGTTGCCGTTCGGGGCGGCGTAGGTGGCGCTCTGACCGGCGCGCTTGCCGTGGATCGCAGCGCCCAGCGGGGAGCGCTCGCTGTACACGTCGTAGCCGGTGCCCTCGCCGACCTCGCGGCTGCCGAGCAGGAACTGCATCTCGCGACCGCCGACGCTGGCCGTGACGACCATCCCGGCCTCGACGACCCCGTCGTCCGGGGGCCGCTCGCCGACCGTGGCGTCGCGCAGCAGCTGCTCGAGCTGGCGGATCCGGGCCTCCTGCTTGCCCTGCTCCTCCTTGGCCGCGTGGTAGCCGCCGTTCTCCTTCAGGTCACCCTCGTCGCGGGCCGCCTCGATCCGCCGCGAGATCTCGGTGCGGCCCTCGCCGGCGAGGTGGTCGTGCTCCGCCTTGAGGCGGTCGTAGGCCTCCTGGGTCAGCCAGGTGACGTTCTTCGTCTCCGTCACGGTGTCTCCTCGGGTCTGGGGGCTCGGCGCCCTTGCGGGTGGCCCTGCGACAGGGCGTGCTCGGGGTGCCGGCGTCTCTGGCACGTCGTCATCCCGGTCCCTCCGAGAGGGACCCGGGGCGACGTGGGAAACGACCATGCTAGCACCGGCGCCGAGCGGGCAGCCGCGTGTCGTCAGGCGGCCCGGCAGTCCCGGACGAGTCCCGACACGGCGCGCTCCTGGGTCGGGACGCGCACGCTGCGGCGCACGACGCGCTGCCCCTCGGCGGGCACCTCGACCTTAACCAGGCCGACGGTGGCGTAGGCGGCGTTGAGGGCCTGGACGTCGCAGACGGCGGTGGCGGCAGGGTCCTGCACGACCTCGAACGTCACGACGACGGCAGCGTCCTCGACGCGGTAGCCCACGTCGTCCCACCGCACGTCCGCCCGCGCCGCCCCGAGCCCCGCCCAGACCACCCACGCCAGGGCCGCGACCGTCAGCGCGACGCCGACCGCGACCAGCCAGCGGCGCGAGCCCGGTCGTGCCTCGCCGTACCGGCCGGCCGGGCGCGCCGTGGGCGGCTGCGACGAGGGTGCCCGGAGGCCGGGCGTCGTCTCGTCGGTCACCTGCCCCTCACCTCCGCCCGTCTCGGGGTCGTCCCCGGCCGGCTACCCCGGGTCGGTCGGGCGGCCGCGCACTGGTCGGGGATGATTGTGCCGTCCGTGCCCGGTGGTGAGGCCAGGAGGTTCCCGACGTGAGCGATTCCGGCGCCGAGCCGTTGCGGATGATGGCGGTGCACGCGCACCCGGACGACGAGGCCAGCAAGGGCGCGGCGGCGACGGCCCGGTACGTGGCCGAGGGCGTGGAGGTCCTCGTCGTCTCCTGCACCGGCGGGGAGCGTGGCGACATCCTGAACCCCAAGCTCAAGGACGACCCCGAGGTGATGCGGGACATCGCGGAGGTCCGCCGGCGCGAGATGGCGGCCGCGGTGGAGGTCCTCGGCGTGCAGCACGAGTGGCTGGGCTTCGTCGACTCGGGTCTGCCCGACGGTGACCCGCTGCCGCCGCTGCCCGAGGGCTGCTTCGCCCTGGAGCCCCTGGAGGTGGCCTCCGAGCCGCTCGTGCGCCTGGTGCGCCGCTTCCGCCCGCACGTGATGACCACGTACGACGAGGACGGCGGCTACCCGCACCCCGACCACATCATGTGCCACCGGGTGTCGCTCGAGGCGTTCGAGGCCGCCGGCGACCCCGAGCGCTACCCGCACGCCGGGCAGCCGTGGCAGCCGCTGAAGCTGTACTACAACCAGACGTTCTCCCGCGCCCGGCTCGAGGCGTACCACGAGGCGCTGCTCCACGCGGGCACCGAGTCGCCGTTCGGGGGCTGGCTGGAGCGCTGGAAGGACCGCGACGAGCGGCCCGTGCACGCCCGGGTGCCGTGCGCCGAGTACTTCGAGGTGCGGGACCGCGCGCTGCTCGCGCACGCCACGCAGGTCGACCCGGACGGCGCGTTCTTCGCCGTGTCCCAGGAGCTGCAGGCCCGCGTGTGGCCGACGGAGGACTACGAGCTGGGCCGTTCCCTCGTGCCGTGGGACGGGATCGAGGACGACCTGTTCGCCGGCATCCGCGAGCACGCGGGCGCCGGCGAGGGCGGCTGACGTGTCCCTGGGGGGCCGTGGCGTGGTGGCGGTGACCGGCGGCGGGGACCCGACGTCCATCGGGCCCGGCCTGGCCGGCTTCCTGGCGATCTTCGCCATCACGCTGGCCACGTGGGTGCTGTTCCGGAGCATGAACAAGCACCTGCGGACGGTCCGACACAGCCCCGACCCCGCGGCCGGGGGAACCCGCGGCACCGGGCCCGCGCGCGAGGCGGACGCGCCGCGCGACCGCACGGCGACCGGCGACGAGACCCGCGCCGGCGATGCGACCGGCCCCCACCAGAGCGGTGACCCCGGTCCCGGCGACGAGCCTGGGCCCTTCCGTGAGGAGCCTCCCCACGGTCAGCAGCGGTGACCGTCGGGCCCGGCCGGGCGGCATCGGGCCCGGGACGAGTCGGGCCCGCGGGAGGGGGGCTGCGGCCGGGTGAGCCCGGGTACGGCCGGCTGCTGGCCGGCGTGCTGGCAGCCGGGGTGGCGGTGTTCGCGCCGGTCTACGTGCCGCAGCCGCTGCTGCCGCAGCTCGCCGCCGCGTTGGACGTTCGGCCGGGCGCCGCGGTCTGGGCCGTCTCGGCGACGACGCTGGGGCTGGCCGCCGGGCTGCTCCCGGCGGCGTGGGCCAGCGACGCCGTCGGGCGGATCCCGCTGGTGCGGTGGTCGCTGTGGACGTCGGCCCTGCTGGGGCTGGCGTGCGCGGCGGCGCCGGGCTGGGAGGCGCTGCTCGCGCTCCGCGTCCTGCAGGGGGTGGCGCTGGCCGGGGTGCCCGTCGCGGCGATGGCGTACCTGCGCGAGGAGGTCGACGCGGCCGGGCACGCCCGCGCCGTCGGCCTGTACATCGCCGGGACGGCTCTGGGGGGGATGAGCGGGCGGCTGCTGGCCGGCGTGCTCGCCGACGTCGCCGACTGGCGTGCCGCCTTCGTCGGGGTGGGTGTGCTCGCGCTGGCCTGCGCGACCGCGACGCGGCTGCTGCTGCCGCCGGCACGCGGCTTCGTGGCCCGACGGGTCAGCCCACGCGCCGCGCTGGCGGGGGTGGCGGCGACGGTGCGCGACCCCGTGCTGGCCGCGCTGCTGGGGGTCGCGGCATCGCTGATGGGGGCCTTCGTCGCCTTCTACAACGCGCTCGGGTTCCGCCTCGAGGCGGAACCGTACGGCTTCGGGCCGACCGCCGTGGCCCTGGTCTACCTCAGCTACGCGGCCGGGTCGCTCGGCTCGGCCGGTGCCGGCGGGCTCGCCGACCGGGTCGGGCGCCGCCCGCTGTTCCCGGTGACGGTGCTGGTCTGCGGCGCCGGGGCGGCCCTGTCCGCAGCGACATCGCTGCCCCTTGTGGTCGCAGGCACAGCGGTCATGACGCTGGGCTTCTTCGCGGCGCACTCCCTCGCCAGCGGCTGGGTCGCCGCCCGCGCGCACGCCACCGGCGGTGCCACGGCACAGGCGTCCGCGCTGTACCTGGTGGCGTACTACACCGGCGCCACGGCGCCGGGCGCGCTGGGGCCCGTTGCGTTCCTCACCGGCGGGTGGCCCCGGCTCCTGCTGCTGGTCGGGGTGCTCCTGGGTACGGCCCTGCTGCTCGGCGTCGTCCTCCGCCGCACCCGCTCGGTGGCCTGAGCCGGCGGGCCCGTCAGAAGAACTGCAGGCCGAGCGCCCAGGAGCCGATCACCGCGCTGAAGGCCGTGATGAGCACGACGCCGACGAGGTTGAGCACCGCCCCGCCACGCGCCATCTGCCCGATCGTGACCGCACCGGAACCGAAGACGATCGCGTTGGGCGGCGTGCCGACCGGGAGCATGAACGCGCAGGTGGCTGCCAGCGCCGCCGGGATCAGCAGGGTGACCGAGTCGGTCCCGATCCCCACGGCGACACCGCCGAGCACCGGGATGAACGTGGCCGCCGTCGCGGTGTTGCTCGTCACCTCGGTCAGCAGGATCACGAGCAGCACCACGGCGCCGACGAGCAGGATCACCGGCAGCGCCCCGAGCGCCTCGACCTGGGCGCCGATCCAGGCGTCGAGCCCGGTGGCGCCGACGGCGGCGGCGAGGCTGAGGCCGCCGCCGAAGAGCAGCAGCACGCCCCACGGCAGCCCCTTCTGGGCGTCGTCCCAGACCAGCACCATCCGGCCCTTGCCCTCGGCGGGCAGCAGGAACAGCGTGATGCCGGCCGCGATCGCGATCGCCGTGTCGTCGAGACTGTCGAGCCACGGCAGCGCGTCGCTGACGGCGCCGATGCTCGCGAGCAGGCCCGGCACGATCCACAGGAAGGCGGCGGACACGAACACGGCGAGCACGAGCTTCTCGCCGCGCGAGACCGGACCCATCTCGTGCAGCTGCTCGTCGAGCATGTCGTGGCCGCCGGGCACCTCGTCGAGATCGGTGCGGTAGAGCACGCGGGTGATGAGCAGCCAGGCGATCGCGAGGAACGTCACGACGAGCGGGACGCCGAGCGTCATCCACTCCAGGAAGCCGATCTCGCGGTCGAGCTCGTCGCTGACGTAGGCCGCGACGATCGCGTTCGGGGGGCTGCCGAGCAGGGTGCCGAGCCCACCGATCGAGGCCGACCACGCGATCGCCAGCACGAGCCCCACGCCGAACACCCGCACCGAGCGGTCCTCGACGATCTCGCTGACCGCCTCGCCACCGGCGACGCGCGCGCCGACGTCGTCGCTGGCGTGCTCGCTCGTGGCCCCGGTGCGCTCGACCACGAGGGTCAGCACCGACAGGGCGATCGGCAGCATCATCAGCGTGGTCGCGGTGTTCGACACCCACATGCTGAGGAACGCGGTGGCGATCATCAGCCCGAGGATGATCCGCCGCGGGTGGGTGCCCACCGCCCGCATGGTCTCCAGCGCGATCCGGCGGTGCAGGTTCCACTTCTGCATCGCGATCGCGATGAGGAACCCGCCCATGAACAGGAAGACGATCGGGTTCGCGTAGGGGGCGGCGGCCTCGTCGACCGACAGGGCGCCGAACGCCGGGAAGAGCACGAGCGGCAGCAGCGCGGTCGCCGACAGCGGGATCGCCTCGCTCATCCACCACGTGGCCATCAGCACCCCGACGGCTGCTACGAGCCTCCCCTCGGGGGAGAGGTCCGGGGCACCGCCCAGCGCAAGCCATGCGAGGACCGCGAGGACCAGGCCGAGGCCCCGGAACGCCCAGATGGTCTGCGGTGAGCGCTTTTCGCCGTCCGCCGGGGTCGCTGAGCGACCGGCGGCCTTGTCGGTGGTCTCGGTGCGGGCCACGGTGCCCCCCTGGGGTGTGTTCCGGATCACAGGACGGTGGGCACCGTAGCGGCGGGCGGGTCGGTTTGTCCCCCCTGCGGCCCGGCCCGCCGACCGCCCGCCGGACCGGCCACCGGCTGCGCGACGATGGCGCGATGGTGAACCGGCTGGGCGACGCGAGCAGCCCCTACCTCCAGCAGCACCGGGACAACCCGGTCGACTGGTGGCCCTGGGGGCCCGAGGCGCTCGCGGAGGCCCGCGCCCGCGACGTCCCCGTGCTGCTCTCGGTCGGGTACGCCGCCTGCCACTGGTGCCACGTGATGGCGCACGAATCCTTCGAGGATCCGGCCACCGCGGCGGTCATCAACTCCCACACCGTGCCGATCAAGGTCGACCGCGAGGAGCGTCCCGACGTCGATGCGGTCTACATGCACGCCACGCAGATGATGACCGGGCAAGGTGGCTGGCCGATGACGGCGTTCCTCACCCCGGCGGGGGAGCCCTTCTACTGCGGTACGTACTTCCCACGGGAACCGTTCACGTCCCTCGTCCGCTTGACGTCGAAGGCCTGGCGGGAGCAGCGGGCCGACGTCCTCAGGCAGGGCAACGCGGTTGTCGCGGCACTGGCCGGCCCGGCAGCGCACCAGGTCGGTCCACCGCTGACCGCCGCCCTCCTCGATCGGGCGGCTGCCACTCTGGCCAGGCAGTACGACCCGACGAACGGCGGCTTCGG
>JBBRBF010000044.1:0-22019 GCA_038206105.1 Actinomycetales bacterium
CGTCGGCGCCACCGTCTGCACCGCCGTCGGCACCACCGTCGCTGACGCCGGGGGTGCCCTCCGCGCCGCCGTCGGCCGGTCCTTCGGCGCCACCGTCGGCGCCACCGTCAGCGCCACCGTCCGCCGGGCCGTGCGCGCCACCGTCGGCGGGGCCGTGGGCGCCACCGTCCGCGCCACCGTCCGCGCCACCGTCCGCGCCACCGTCCGCGCCGCCGTCCGCGCCGCGGTCCGCGCCGCCGTCCGCGCCACCGTCCGCGCCACCGTCCGCGCCACCGTCCGCGCCACCGTCAGCGGGGTCGTGCGTGTTCTCCGGGTCCGTCGTGCTCACTGTCGCCTCCACAGGTCGTCTCGCGCCCTCGCCCTCGCCGGCGCCGGGAACGGCCCTGGCGGGCCGCGTCCCCTTCCTACCGCGCGCACGTCCCGGCGGCACGCGGGACGGGTCGGCGCGCGACAGCGGGCACCGCGCGGTCCAGGATCCCACTCGTGACCACCTTCGACCTGGCCACCGCCCTCACCGCCGCCGCGTTCACCGGGAACAGCGGACCCCACGACGTCCGACCGGGTGGCCGGCCCCGCCGACACCGCGGACCCCTCCGGGCCTCCGGCCCCGGGTCCTGGACGGTGGACCTCGACCCGGCGTGGCGGGACGCGGGTCGCCTCAACGCCGGGTACCTGCTCAGCGCGCTGGGCCGCGCCGCCCTGGAGCTGGCAGGCCCCGACCACCCGGCGACGCTTGCCGCCACGGCGCAGTACCTCGCGGCCCCCGACGACGGGCCGGCGCAGGTGGAGGCTGCCGTGACACGGGCAGGTCGCACGACGACGCAGGTCTCTGCGCGGCTCGTCAGCCAGGGCGGGCGTGCGTCGACGCGCTCGTCACGTGCGGGCACCTGGCCGGGGACGTCTGATGGGACGGGGTGCCCGCCCCCGAGATGCCACCGGAAGGGGACTGCACGCGACTGCCGAGCCGCGCCACGGACTTCGACGTGCCGCTCATGGACGTGCTGTCCGAGCGACTCGACCCGGCGTGCCTCGGCTGGACGGTGGAGTCCCCCTCCGGCGGTGCCGAGCTGCGGGGGTGGCTGCGCTTCGCCGACGGTCGTGAACCGGACCCCCTGGGTCTGCTCCTCGCGGTCGACGCCTTCCCGCCGGCGTCGTTCGAGCTCGGTGGCGTCGGGTGGGTACCGACGCTCGCCCTGACGGTGCACGTGCTCGCGGTGCCCGCTCCCGGCGCGCTGCGGGTACGGCACGTCGCCGGCGCGCGGCTGGACGAGGAGTGCGACGTGTGGGACTCGACCGGTCGCCTGGTGGCGACCGGTCACCAGCTCGCTGGGATCCGGGTCACGCCGGGACGACGCCCGCTGGCTCTGACCGGGTGTGACCGGCTCTGACACTGCGGGTCACGTGCGCACGGTGGTCCCACCGCCGGGCGGGGGTCCGGGCCGGGCGGGGGCAGGGGGTCGCCACGTCAGAAGGGCGGGTCCCCGCCGCGGTGGCCCGCGGCCGGGTCGGCGCGGGAGGCACCGGCGACGGCCCGCGGGCAGCACGGAGCCGCCGGAGCCGAGGCCGCCGGAGCCGCCGGAGCCGAGGCCGCCGGAGCTGCCGGAGCTGCCGGAGCCGCCGGAGCCGAGGCCGCCGGCGGGCCGGGTGACCCCGACGGACGGCGCGGCGTCGGGCCGGCACCCCTCGACAGCGCCGCCACGTGGACCCGGAGGGCGTCCATGCCCCACGCCGCTGCGTCTCCCGGCGCGGCGATCCCCGCGCCACCGGGCGGCGGGTCCGGGTCGTGGGCACGGCGAAGGGTCGTGTCGGCCAGCACCGGTTCGGGCTCGCGCTCGTAGCGGTGCCCGGTCGGAGCCACCCAGACGACGCGGCTCGTCGCCGACCTCGTCGAGGTCGTCGCAACGGACCACCCGCCCTGGTGCTTCATCCGGTGGTGGCGACGGCACAGCGGGTGCAGGTTGCAGGGACACGTAGGGCCCCGCGGGTGCGGCACCAGATGGTCGATGTCGCACCACCGAGCCGGCATGCGGCAGCTGGGAGCGGTGCACACGACGTCGCGCAGGAGCACGAAACGCCGCAGCGGACGGCCCGGTCGATAGGGACCACCACCGGCCCCGGCGACGGGGCACGCCTCGAGGTCAGCCCCGTCGTGAGTGCGGGGACCGGCACCCGGGTTCGCGTCACTGCCCTGAGCCGACGTGCCGGCCGGGTGGTCGCCGGGCGGGTCGAGACCGCTGCCCAGGTCGGGACAACCGCCCGCGCCGCCCGACCCTGCGCCCGCGCAACCTCCTGCGCCGCCGCCCGCGCATCCTCCTGCGCCGCCGCCGCCGCCCGCGCCGCCGCCCGCGCCGCCGCCCGACCCTGCGCCCGCGCAACCTCCTGCGCCGCCGCCCGCGCCACCCCCCGAGCCACCCCCCGCGCCGCCCGAACCGCCTTCCGCGCCACCCCCCGAGCCGCCCGAACCGCCTTCTGCGCCGCCGCCGTCGGACTCGCCGTCCCCGTGGACGCTCGCCGGCTGGTGGACGTGCCCGTCCACGCCCACGAGCACCCCGGTCACCGGGTCGGTGACGAGTCGCCGCCACGTGCCGCCGCGGGCCACGGCGCGGGCGGTGACTGCCGGCAGGGGCCCGTAGCCGGCCAGCTCGGCCGGCGCGTCGTCCAGACCCAGGAGCGTGGACGCCGCCACCGTGACCTGGATGTGCGGTCTCGCCCCCCGCCGTCCTACGGGGCCAGCGGCGTCGTCGCCCAGGCCCCCGGCCAGGGTGTCGAGGAACCGCTGAGCCCACCCCACCAACGCGTCGAACCGCCGCGCGTCCACGCCGTCGCCTTCCCTCCTGCCGGGCGCCGCGCGTCCTCCGGGAGGTCGGTCACGGGCTCGGTCGCCCAGGTCGGCCGCGACATCGAGAGCCGTCATCACGGTGAGCACGTCCGGCGCGGGACCACTGGCGATCAGGTCGGCGGCACCGAACGGCTGGGGCGCACAGGTCACACGTCGCTCCCGGCGGACCTGCACAGCGCGCGCCAGCGCCAGGTCCGGCTGCACGGCGAGGGCCTCGCGCTCGACGAGGGCGCGCAGGCGGCTCGTGGTCAGCCGTGGAGCGCGCCCCGCGACCCGCTCGTCGACGACCCGCGCGTCCTCGGGGTCGAGCAGCTCGGTGCCCCGCAGCACCGCCCGGACGCGGGACAGGTCGAGGTGGCCGAGCCGCAGCCCGATCAGGACCCGCGGCAGGCACGTCGTGATCCGCAGCGCCTCCTCGACCCGGCGGCGGGCCGTCGTTCGCGTCAGCCGGAGCCGCGCGGCCACCTCCTCCACGACGAACTCCGCCACGGCAGGCTCGCCCTCCTCGTCCCGGCAGGGACGGCGGCGGACCAGCTCGCAGAGCGCCAGCACCTCGGTGGCCTGCAGCGCCGCCGCCGCACGCCCGCAGCCGGCCACGACCTCGAGCAGCTGCCCCCGCGTCACCTCGCTCGGCTCGACCTGCTCGAGCAGCGCGTGCATCCCCGCGCCGGCCCGAAGGCCGGGCAGCTCGTCGAGCTCGCCCTCCCCCACCGGCTCCCCGACCCGGTGCTCCGGTGGACCTGGCACGTGCCCCGACCCACACGGAGCCGCCACCGCAGGGCGCTCGTCCGGGAGCTCGTCATCGAACACGTGTTCGACGATAGCCGGGCCCACCGACACCGGGCGGGATCGCCTGTGGACCACCGGCCGACCCGCCCGGGCAGGACTACCCAGAGCCGGCCTGTCGGTGGACGATGACAGTCTGCGACCGTCGGGACGCGCGGCCGCGACGGAGGGAGTGCCGATGGTCACGGGTGGTCGCGAGGCGACCGAGCCGGCGGTGCCCGGCCCCCGGTCGGCGGCGCCGGAGGCCGACCCCCGGCTGCAGGCGATCCGAGAGCGGTGGACCGCCAGCCGTGCCCAGCGTGAGGCGGCCCACGAGGCGGTCGGACGACGCGAGCTCTCGTTGGCCAACCCCCTGTACGACCTGGCGGAGCGGGAGGACCGGCTGCGGGGGCGCGGGCTACGCCTCGAGGCCGTGGTGGAGACGGACGACTCGGTCTGGCTGAGCTTCTTCGACGCCGGCCTGCAGGCCGCGGAGTCCGTCGGCCGCGTGGTGGACGTCCCCCCGCGCCGTCCCGTCCGGCCGGTCGGGACCGGCTCCCTCGTCACCGACCGGCTGCTGCTGACCAACCACCACGTGTGCCGCACCCCCGAGGCCGCCGGGACCATGTCGGTGCAGTTCGACTACGAGTACGACGAGAACGGCCGGGAGCGTCCCGCGGACGAGTGGCCACTCGATCCTGACGCGTTCTTCGCCACCGACCCGTTCCTCGACTACAGCCTCGTCGCCGTGTCCACCCGGGACGGCGAGCCCCCGGGCGCGAGCCACGGTCACCTGCCGCTCATCGCCGCGACCGGCAAGGCGGTCCTCGGCGAGGTCCTCAACGTCCTCCACCACCCGGGCGGGGAACGCAAGCGCGCCAGCATCCGCAACAACCGGATGGTGGCCGAGGACGACCTCTGGCTCCGCTACGAGAGCGACACGCGACCCGGCTCCTCGGGGGCCCCGGTCCTGAACGACCAGTGGGAGATGGTCGCCCTTCACCACGGCGCCGTGCCCGACACCGACGCAGCGGGCCACGAGCTGACCCGCACCGGTGACCGCTGGACCCCGGAGATGGGCGACGCAGCCCTCGCGTGGTCCTGCAACGAGGGCGCACGGGTCAGCCGCATCGTGCGCAGCCTGCGCCGGATGGCCCTGCCCCCGGAGTATCAGGCACTGGCCGCGGAGATCCTCAGCACAGAACACGACCTGCAGCAGACCGACACCAGGAGCGACACATGACCACGTACACCGTCCTGCGCGACCTCGGTGCCCCCGGCACCGGCGGTCCCTTCGACACCCGCGGCCGGACCGCCGGCGACCTGCTGCGCCCCGAGTCGATGACCGCCGGCCTGCGCGCCGAGCCCCGCATCGACACCGAGGACCTCGCCAAGGACGACGTCGGCGAGCTCGCCCGCGACCCGGGCGTCCTGGCCGTGGCGCCCACGATGCCCACCCGCCTGATCGAGCCCTTCGAGGCCGCGGAGACCGAGACGGCGTGGGGCATCGAGGCCGTGGGCGCCGACACCACCGACCGCACCGGCGCCGGTGTCGTGGTGTCCGTGCTCGACACCGGCATCGACGCGACCCACCCGGCCTTCGCCGGTGTCGACCTCGTGCAGCAGGACTTCTCCGGCTCGGGCGACGGTGACCAGCAGGGCCATGGCACCCACTGCGCCGGGACGATCTTCGGTCGCGACGTCGACGGCACCCGCATCGGCGTGGCCCGCGGTGTCGAGCGGGCCCTGATCGGCAAGGTCCTGGGCGACGACGGCGGCGGCAGCTCGGACATGCTGTTCCGCGGCATCCAGTGGGCGGTGGACTCCGGTGCCCAGGTGCTGTCGATGTCGCTGGGCTTCGACTTCCCGGGGCTCGTGAAGCGACTCGTCGACCAGGGCTGGCCAGCCGACCTGGCGACCTCCGCGGCGCTGGAGTCCTACCGCGCGAACCTGCGCATGTTCGATGCGCTGATGCAGCTGGTGGAGCGCCGTGAGCCCTTCGGCACCGGCACGGTCGTGGTGGCTGCCGCCGGCAACGAGAGTCGCCGGCAGGAGAACCCGAACTACGAGATCGCGGTCTCGCTGCCCGCCGCCGCCGAGGGCGTCGTGTCCGTCGGCGCGCTCGCCCGGTCCGACAGCGGGCTGGCGGTGGCGCCCTTCTCCAACACGTTCCCCCAGGTCAGCGGGCCGGGGGTCGACGTGGTCTCGGCGAGGGCCGGAGGTGGCCTGCGCAGCCTCAGCGGCACGTCGATGGCGACGCCGCACGTCGCGGGCGTGGCCGCCCTGTGGTGGGAGGACGTCGTCGCCTCACCGGTCCCGTCAGGCACCGCCGCCGTGACGGCCCGCCTGCTGGCGAACGCCGCCACCGAGCCCTTCGCGCCCGACGTCGACGTGGCCGACCGGGGCGCCGGCATCGTGCAGTCGCCCTGAGCCCTACCGCCCCACCGGGGCGACGTCGCGGTGCCCGGCGGGCGCGGCCATGGGCGCCAGCTGGGAGGCCGGGCCGGGACGTCCGAAGTGCCAGCCCTGGCCGAGGTCGACCCCGAGGGTGCACAGCGTCGCGGCGTCCTGGGCGGTCTCGATGCCCTCGGCGACCACGCTGGCCCCGCTGCCGTGTCCGAACGCGACGAGGGAGCCGACGAGCTGGCGCAGCACGGCGTCGTCGGTGACCCCGTCGACGAGGGTGCGGTCGAGCTTGATGACGTCGGGCGAGGTGACGACGATGTGGCGCAGGCTGGAGAACCCGGCCCCCACGTCGTCGATCGCCAGCCGCAGGCCGCGTGCCCGGAGCGGGGCGAGGGCGTCCAGGAGCGGCACGTAGTCGTCGACGCGGTCGTGCTCGCAGAGCTCCAGCAGGATGCGGGGCAGCGGCATGGAGTCGAGCAGGTCCAGGCAGGCGTCGGTGGTCAGCGTCCCGGGCGAGACGTTCATCGCGACGTAGCCGCCGACGTCGGCGAGGTGGGCGGCGGCGCTGCTCAGCGCCAGCAGCTCGAGCTGGTCCCCCCAGCCGACGCTGTGCGCCTCGGCGAAGCAGACGTCCGGGGGCTTGCCCCAGTCGGCGGGGAAGCGCGAGAGGGCCTCGGCCCCGACCCGGAGCCCGGTGGCGAGGTCCACGATCGGCTGCAGCACGACGGTGGGCCCACCCGCGTCGACCACCGGGCCGAGCCGGTCGCGGATCTCCTCGGCCCGGGCGCGCTCGCGCACACCGGGTTCGATGATGAGGGCCGCGGCGCCGGCGAGCACGTCCATCAGCGACTGGTCGCGCTTGCTGAGCCCCTTGTCGGTCGTCAGGCCGGCGGCGCAGAACGTGCCGTAGAGCTCGCCGTCGCTGAGCCTGATGGGCACCGTCACGTAGCTGCGGATCCGTGGCAGCCGGGCGGCCGGGAGCGCCATCGCCTCGGGGAACGTGCGCACGTCGGGCATCACGGCGGGGATCTGCTTGTCGAGCGCGGCCTGGCAGAAGCTCGTCTCCTGCTTCTGGGTCGCGCCCTCCTTGAACAGGAAGGGCACGGACGACTCGACCACCTCGAGGTGCTGCGTGGTGCCGTCGAGGCGGCTGACGAAGGCCACGGACAGGCCGAGCGACTCCTTCGCCGTCCGCAGCAGGCTGGCGACCTGCTCGTCCGCCGGAGTTCGGCGCGGCGCGGACCTGGCCACGGGACCTCCTCGGCGGCTGGGCGCGAGGCGGGCCCTCGTCCGGGTAGTGGTCGGCACCCGCGCGCCCCGGCTTGAGACCGGGTACGCCAAGGAGCGCACGCACACGCACGGTGACCGGGGGGTGGAATCGGCGCGGCACCCCACCGGGTTGCGATGGCGCCCCAGGCAACCGCCCGGTTGCTCGCACCCAGGGAAGGACACGTCCATGCGCGCCCTCGGACTCACCCCGCTGCACCGGCTCGCCGACCTGGCGCCGTTGTTCCTCCGCCTCGGCCTCGGCCTCGTGTTCCTGCTCCACGGCTGGCAGAAGCTCACCGACGGGCCCTCGGGGTTCGCCGGCATGCTCACCGGCCTGAACGTGCCCGCCCCCGACCTGACCGCCTGGCTCGTCACGATCGCCGAGCTCGGAGGCGGCGCGCTGCTGCTGCTCGGGCTGCTCACACGGCTCGCGACACTGCCCCTGATCGCGACCATGGTCGGCGCCCTCTTCCTCGTGAAGACCGACATCGGGTTCCTCAGCGTGGGCGGTGCCCCGCTGCCCGGCGCCGAGCTCGACGTCGCCCTGCTCGTCGGCCTGCTGGCCCTGCTCGTGACGGGTCCCGGCCGGCTCTCCGCCGACCACGCCGTCGGGATCGAGCCGGGCTACCGCGCCGAGCGTGACCCCGAGCGCGTCGCGGGCTGACCGGTCTCGCCCCCGACTCGTCAGTCGGGGGCGGGCGCGGCGACGGTGACGTCGTCCACGAAGCAGTAGGCCCACGTGTCCCCCGGCTCCGCCGAGGCGGCCAGCGGGTGGTCCTCGCCGGCCGCGTGCGCGCGGGCGTGGCGCTGCGGCGAGGAGTCGCAGCACCCGATGTTGCCGCATCGCAGGCACGTGCGCAGGTGCACCCAGTCGGTGCCGTCGCGCAGGCAGTCGACACAGCCGGGAGCCGCCGGCAGCACCGGCAGCGAGGCGGCGCCGTGCCCGCAGCCGTCCGTGGCGGGCCACCGGTAGCGCACGACCCGGCTCGTGTCGACGACGGTCCGCCCCGGCCGGCGCCCGGCGGTCCGCCCGAGCCGTTGCAGCACGGACCGTGTCAGGGCCCGGTCCGAGACCCGGTCCCGGTCGACGACGTGGTCCGCCCCGGCGGCCGCGAGACCGGCCACGTCGGCGGACCCGAGCGGGCGCACCAGGATCGAGGCGGCCGTGAGGGGGCGGGCGGCCGAGGTGACCCGAGCCGCCTGCTCGGGCTCGTCCTCGGCGACCACGACGAGACGCGCCGAGGGCACGCCGGCCTCGCGCAGCACGTGGCTCTTCGTCGGGTCGCCCCGCAGCACCCGGTGCCCGGCTGCCTCGGCCTCGGCCGCGCCGTCCGGGTTCAGCGTCGTCATCAGGACCGGGACGTCGAGACGCGCCACCGTGGCTGCGAGGTCCAGCGCGGTCGGCCCCCACCCGAGGATCACGACGCGACCCTCGTCGTCCGCAGGCTCCGTCACCGCGGTACCGGCGCCGTCCGCACCCGCAGCGGCTCTCCCTCCCGACCGCTCGATCCGGCCGCCCAGCGCGGCGAGCAGGGGGGTCGAGACCATCAGCAGCACCGTGGTCGCCACGACGAGCTGGTCCCCCCCGGAGTCCAGGCCCAGCGGTGAGAGCCCCGAGGCGGTGCCGACGCTCAGCAGCACGAAGGAGAACTCGCCCACCTGGGCCAGCAGCAGGGCGGTGCCCACCGCGGTGCGCCACCCCACCCCCAGCGAGACCACGGCGAGGGTCGTCGTGAGGGTCTTCAGCGCCAGCACCGCGGCGGCCGCCGCGAGCACGAGCAGGAGGTTGGCCGCGACGTACCGCAGGTCGAGCAGCATCCCGACGGACACGAAGAACACCGCGCTGAAGATGATCTGCAGAGGCAGCACCTCCGCGAACGCCTGGGTGCTCGCACGGCTCTCGCTGACGACGAGCCCGGCGAGGAACGCACCGAGGGAGACGCTCACGCCGGCCCGGGCGGTGAGGTACGCAGTCCCGAAGCACGTCGCGACGACGGCGAGCAGGAACACCTCCGGCGAGCACGCCCGGGCCACCACGTCGAGCACGACGGGCATCACCCGGCGCGCGACGAGGATCACGCCCGCGACCACCGCCGCGGCGACCGCCAGCGCACCCGGCAGGTCCGACAGCCCGCCCTCGGCCTCCGGCCCGAGCGAGGGCACCACGAGCACCATCGCCACGACGGCGAGGTCCTGGGCGATGAGCACCGCGAGGGCGAGCCGGCCGCGCGTGCCCGACGCCTCACCGCGTGCGGCGAGCACCTTCAGCACGATCGCGGTGGAGGACAGGGCGAGCAGGAAGCCCGTGTAGACGGCGTCCCCCCAGCCGCCCCCGAGGGACCGGGTGACCGCCGCGCCCGCCCCCGTGGCGAGCAGCACCTGCAGCACGCCGCCCACGACGATCCACGTCCACACCCGCGCGAGCCGCTCCAGGGAGAACTCGATGCCGATCGTGAACAGCAGCAGGATCACGCCGATGTCGGCGGCCGACTGCACGACCTCGCCGTCCGGCACGACCTTGAGCGCGTACGGCCCGATCAGGACGCCGGCCGCGAGGAACCCGACGATCGGCACCACCCGCACCCGGGCCGTCAGGTAGCCGATCACCGCGGCCGCCACCACGAGACCGGCAAGGGGACCCAGGTAGTCGGGCGGGGACTCCCCCGCCGCGAGGACGGTCTCCAGCACGCTCATGCGTGCCATCCTGTCGCGGGCCGGCCCGGGGCCGTCCAGGAGACCATCGCCAGGGCCGGTCCCGCCAACCGGGGCGTCGTCGGGAGGCGCCATGCAGACGCGGCCGCTGGGCAGCACCGGACGCGACGTGTCCGTGGTCGGGCTCGGGTGCTGGCAGCTCGGAGCCGACTGGGGGGACGTCGGGGACCACCAGGCCCTCGACGTGCTGCACGCCGCTGTGGCCGCCGGGGTGACGTTCCTCGACACCGCGGACGTCTACGGCGACGGTCGCAGCGAGGCGCTGATCGGCCGCTTCCATGCGGACCGGGGCCGCGAGGGCATCACCGTCGCCACGAAGGTGGGCCGCCGGGCCGACCCGCACGTCGCCGCGGCGTACACCGCGGATGCCTTCCGGCAGTGGGTGGACCGCAGTCGCAGCACCCTCGGCGTCGACACCCTCGACCTGGTGCAGCGGCACTGCCCGCCGCCGGACGTGCTCTGCAGCGACGCTGTCTACGACGCGCTCGACGACCTCGTCGACGCCGGCGCCGTCGCGGCGTACGGGGTGTCGGTGGAGACGTCGGCGCAGGCGCTGGCTGCGATGGAGCACGCCGGCGTCGCCAGCGTGCAGGTCGTGCTGAACGTGCTGCGTCGCAGGCCGGTGGAACGGGTGCTGCCGAGGGCCGCCGAGCGGGGTGTGGCCGTGATCGCCAGGGTGCCGCTGGCCAGCGGGCTGCTGTCGGGCGGCTACGACGCGTCGACGACGTTCGCCGCCGACGACCACCGGAGCTTCAACCGCGAGGGGGCCGCCTTCGACGTCGGGGAGACCTTCAGCGGGGTCCCGTTCGACGTCGGCCTCGCCGCGGCCCGGGAGGTGGCGCGCTGGGCGCCCGAGGGGGTCACGACGGCGCAGACGGCGCTGCGCTGGGTGCTCGACCAGCCCGGCGTCACCACCGTGATCCCGGGGGCGCGCTCGGCGGAGCAGGCCCGGGCGAACGCGGCTGCCGCCGCCGTCGCCCCCCTGCCCGCACCGGCGCTCGACGGCCTGGCCGACGTGTACGACCGTCACGTGCGCGAGCTCGTCCACGACCGCTGGTGAGCCGACCGTCGAGCACCCGCTCCAGCAGGTGGGGCTCGGCGGGCCAGGCGGCCAGCAGTACCGGCCGCGGCACCGACCGGGCGGCGTAGCGCAGCAGCAGCACCACGACGACGACGTCGTCGAGCGGCCCGACCACGGGCAGGAACTCGGGGATCAGGTCGACCGGCGAGAGCACCCACAGCACCGCGACGAGCAGCGCCACCTTGGCGCGCACCGGGACGTCCGGGGAGCGGCGCAGCCGCCGGGCCGCGGTGACGCACGCCGGCAGGAACGCCGCGAGGTCCCGCAGCGGCCCCGGGGGCAGGCGGCGCGCCGCCACCACGAGCAGCAGCGAGCCGACCGCGTACAGCACGACCCAGGCGAGCAGCCACTGCAGCCACGTGGGTGGTGTCACCGCGACAGGGCCCCCTCGGCCCCGAGGTCGTAGCCCTGCGGCGACCAGGTCGCCACCACCGACCACCGGTCGCCGCGGACCAGGGTGCGCCGGAACTCCACCGGTCGCGTGCCCACGCGCCCGGTGCGCTCGACGGCGAAGCAGGCCACCCCGCGCGGGACGGCGAGCAGCGAGCGCTGCGCCGGCGTGGGCACGACGGCGCCGATCCGCTCCTCGCCGTGGGTCAGGCGCAGCCCGGTGCGGGCGGCGAGCTCGTCGTACAGGGCGGCGCGGGTGAAGTCCGCGTCGAGCAGCGCAGCGGCGTCGGTTGCCGGCAGCCACACCCGGTCGTGGGCGAGCGGGACGTCGTCCGCGTACCGCACCCGCTCGAGGTGGAAGAACGCGGTGTCGGCGTCGAGACCGAGGTTCGCGGCGGCGTCCGGGCACTGCTCCTTTCGCTGGGCCAGGACGGCGCTGCGCTGCACCATGCCGCGCGCCTCGACCTCCCGGTACAGGGAGTACAGCCCCCCCAGGGGCTGCTCGATGGGTTCGCGGCGGACCCGCGAGCCACGGCCGCGCGAGGAGTCGACGAGCCCGGACTGGCGCAGCCGCCGGACGGCCTCGCGCACCGTGTGCCGCGAGACGTCGTACGTCGCCACGAGCTCGAGCTCACCGGGGAACCCCGCCTCGAAGGCCCCGGCGGCGAGCCGGCGCACGAGGTCCTGGTGCAGCTGGGCCCACAGCGGCATCGGGCTGGTCCGGTCCAGCGGGCGGGCGTCCCGGCGTGCCGCCACTGAGCGCTCCCGTCCCCCGACGAATGGACCGCACCGGAACCGCCCGGCACTGGAGTCCATGCTAGGTCGGGCGGTCGGAGCTCAGGACCGGGTGACCGGGTCCGGCGCGTCCTCGACGGGCCGGGTGGCCCGTCGGCGGCGCCACACCACGACACCGGCGACGGCACCCACCGCGGCGACCACGGCGACGGCCGCGGCAGGGCTGGGCGACAGCAGCGCACCGGGACCGCCGGGGACCTGCTGCACGAGGATGAAGGCCGCCATCGCCAGCACGAACCAGCCGAAGCCCTTGCGCAGCGTGTCCGGCGGCACGCGACCGGCCAGGCGCCCCCCCAGGACGCTGCCGACGACGGCGGCCGCGGTCACGGCCGCCGCCAGGCCCCAGTCGATCTGCACGCTGGAGAGGTAGCCGCCGAGCCCGGCCAGGGACTTCATCGCGATCACGACGAGCGACGTGCCGACCGCCACGGGCATCGGCAGCCCGCCGAGCAGGGCCAGCGCGGGCACGACGAGGAACCCCCCGCCCGCTCCGACGAGACCGGTGACGAGGCCGACGACGACGCCCTCGGCGACGATGGTGGGCACCGGCAGGTCGGTGTGCGCGCGCGCCGTGTCGACCTGTCGGCGGCCCCGCAGCATCGCGATGCCGGTGGCGACCATCATCAGCGCGAAGGCGCCCAGCAGCACGCCGCCGGGCACGAACTCGGCGACGCGGCCGCCGGCGTAGGCACCGGCCATGCCCGCCGCCCCGAAGATCAGACCGGTCCGCCACTGCACCCGCCCGGCGCGCGCGTGCGACACGGCGGCGGCCGCGCTCGTGACCCCCACCACGAGCAGGGACGTCGCGATGGCCTCCTTGGTCTCCATGCCGGCGACGTAGACGAGCAACGGCACCGTGAGGATCGACCCGCCGCCGCCCAGCATGCCGAGCGAGACGCCCACGAGCACTGCCAGGACGACGACGAGCACGGTCATCGGGGGGCCCTGCCCAGCAGGGCTGCGACGGCCTGCTCCGGGTCCACCGACGCGTCGCGGTTGTACGGCAGCTTCGACAACGCGGCGCCCATTGCGCACGAGTTGCTCAGCGCGGCGAAGGTCAGCCCGCCGCCGACGCCCGCGGCGAGCCACTTGGCGGCCGGCGCGACCACGCTGGCGAGCACGCTGCCGAGCACAATCGACCCCGCGACGAGGCGGACCTGGCGTTCCAGCTCCCAGCGCTCCCGGCCGCGGTTCACCGGTCCCCCGGTGCGCTCCCACGCCAGCATGCCGCCGTCCAGGACGGTCACGTGGGGCAGGCCGGCGGCCGCGAGGGCCTTCTCCGCCAGGGCTGACCGCTGGCCGGAGCGGCACACCAGCACGACCTCGTCGTCGAGGTGTGCCGCGATCTCGCCGCGGTGCTCCTTCAGGGTGTCCAGCGGCACGTTGTACGAGCCGGGGATGTGCACGGTCTCGAACTCGGCCGCCGTCCTGACGTCGAGCAGGCGGGGAGCGTCGTCCGTCCCCAGCCGCTCGCGGAGGTCGGCGGCGTCGGTGGTCGTCGGGCGCTCTGCGGTGGTGGTCACGGGGCTTCCTCCGTCGTTCGGGTCGCGGCGCACGGGCCGCGAGCGGGGGGCACGGTTGCGCCGACCGTACCAGCGTGTACGCCTGTCCGTACATTCCTGTAGGGTCGGGAACAGATCGGTGGAGGTTCGTGGTTATGGCCTCCAGAATGTACGGACAACCCACGCAGGAGGATCTCATGGACGTCGTCCGGATCGAGACCAGCTCACTCGGTGACCGCAGCTACCTGGTGCATGACGGGGACGTCGCCCTCGTGGTGGACCCCCAGCGCGACACCGACCGCGTCGAGGCGGCGGCCCGCGAGGCCGGCGTGCGGATCACGCACGTGGCGGAGACGCACATGCACAACGACTACGTCACCGGCGGACTCGCCCTGGCGCGCACACTGGGCGCCGAGTACCTGGTGAACGAGGCCGACCCGGTCCAGTTCGAGCGCACGGGCGTCCGCGACGGCGACGTGGTGACCATCGGGACGATGAGCGTCCGCCCCGTCGCCACCCCCGGCCACACGCACACGCACCTGTCCTACGTGGTGACCGGCGGCGAGGCGGAGGCCGTCTTCTCCGGCGGCTCGCTGCTGTTCGGCTCCGTGGGCCGCACCGACCTCGTCGACCCGGCCGACACCGAGGACCTCACCCGCGCGCAGTACGGCTCGGTGCGACGCCTCAGCAGCGAGGCGTCGCCCGACGCGCAGCTCTACCCGACCCACGGCTTCGGCTCGTTCTGCTCCAGCGGACCGGCCACCGGGGCCGACGAGTCCACGGTCGGCGAGCAGACCACGACCAACCACGCGCTGACCGACCCCGACGAGGACCACTTCGTGCGCGAGCTGATCGCGAACCTCACCGCCTACCCCTCGTACTACACGCATATGAGCCCGGCGAACACGAAGGGACCCGGAGCGGCGGACCTGTCCGTCCCCGAGCCCCTCGACGCCGGCGAGCTCGCCTCCCGGCTGTCCGACGGCGAGTGGGTCGTCGACGTGCGCCGGCGCGTGGCCTTCGCCGCCGAGCACCTCGCCGGGGCGGTGAGCTTCGAGTACGGGGACGGGTCGTCCTTCACGACGTTCCTCGGCTGGGTGCTGCCGTGGGGCGACCGGATCACCCTCGTGGGCAGCGAGGACGACGTCCGCGCGGCGATCCGCGACCTGAGCCGCATCGGCATCGACTCCCCGGACGCGGCGCTCGGCGAGGACCCGCACTCCCTGGCCCCGCAGGCCGACACGGCGTCCTACCCGCGCGCAGGCTGGGAGCAGCTGCGCGACGACCGCGCCGAGGGCGACGTCGTCCTCGACGTGCGGCGCACCGACGAGTTCGCCGCGTCCCACGTCGAGGGGGCGGTGAACGTGCCGCTGCACGAGCTCCTCACCCGCCTCGACGAGGTGCCCACCGCGCGGCTGTGGGTGCACTGCGGGTCGGGCTACCGCGCCTCGGTCGGCGCGAGCCTGCTGCAGCGCGCCGGTCGCGAGGTCGTCCACGTGGACGCGGTGTTCGCCGACGCCGCCGACGCCGGCGTGCCGATGGCGGGCTGACCTCCCCTCCGGCTCAGGACACCGGTGAGGGCCCCGGCTGGCAGGAGGGGCACCACCACGTCCGCCGCCGCTCCGGGTCGCCCGGCACCTCCGCCACCACCCGGGCCGGCGTACCGCAGCGCAGGCACGGGCACCCGGTGCGGCCGCTGACCCAGTGGGTGCGGCCGCGCCGGGTGTCGCCCGTGGTCACCTGCGGTGCCCCGGCCTCGGAGACCGAGAACCTAGACCGGCGACGTTGCGCTGGTCGAGCAGCGCCGCCTTCAGCTCGCGCCGGGTCACGCAGCAGCCGCTCCGCGGCCACGACCGGCTGCCAGGCGCCGGCCAGCACGTCGGGGCCGAGGTGCCCGACCACCGAGGCTTCGTCGGCGGTCGCGAGCACCTCGACCACGGGCATCCGCAGCGCCAGCGCGGTGGGGCCCGAAGCGCCGTCCGGTCCCCTCGTGGCGAACTCGACCCGCACGTCCGGGTGCAGCCGGCGGGGCAGCCGCCTGCCCGGAGCGATCACGGTCCAGTCCCCGTCCATCCGCAGGTGCGTGTGGACCGTGACGCCGCCCTCCACCCGGGTCAGCAGGTGCTTGCCGACCGAGACCGTGGTCTCGACCCGCCGGCCGTCGAGCCGTACCGTCGCCCACCGCGGGTGCCGGAAGTCGCGCGCCACGCGCAGCACGCTGTCCCCCTCCGGCACCGCTGCTCCTGTCTGCGTCGAGTTTCCCTGATGTCGCGAAGTTCCCAGTCTGCTCCCAGGAGTCGAACGCCGTGTTAGCAGGCGCGCCCTGGACGGTGTGCCAACTGTCGGGCCGTCAGGGCCCCGCAGGCGGCCGGAGCGGTCATCCGGCCCGACGACCAGGAGACTGTCATGTCCGTCATTACCTCGCGTCCCGCCCAGGCCCGCCCCACGACCCGCGCGACCACACTCGCCACCGCCGCTGCAGGCGCCGCCCTCGCGGTCGGCGTGGCCGTCGTCCACGTGATCGACCAGGGCGGCGTCCTCGCGCTGCGCGACCCCGCGTGGCTCGGCTACGCGTACTGGCTGCAGGAGGCCTCGGCGCTCGTCACCGCCGTGCTGCTGCTGACCGGACGCCGGGCGGCAGGGTGGCTGCTCGCGGTCGGGGTCTCGGCCGGACCGCTCGCCGGGATCGTCGTCAGCCGCACCGTCGGCCTGCCCGGCGCCACCGACGACATCGGCAGCTGGAGCGAGCCGATCGGCGTCGCGGCGACGCTGGTCGAGGCGACCCTGCTGCTGCTGGCGGTGACGGCTCCGCGCCGCCCCCGCCGCGTGTGAGGCACCCCTCAGGCTAGGGGAACCTTCGCCTCCCGATTCGCTTCCGTGCCCGCTCACCTGCTGGCTAGCGTCGGCACCGACCGTCTCGGGCAGCAGGTACGAGGGCGAGGAGCCGTCATGACCGACCAGGTGACAGCGACGGACGACGGCGCGCGGGGCGGTCTCAACCGCCGCCAGGCGATCGGGCTGGCCGGGGCCGCGGCGGCGGCCGCAACCGGTGCGGGGGTCGCGTCCGCGTCGTCCGCCGCGGCCTCCGCGAAGGACTCGGACGAGGTCGTCGCGATGCCGTCGGTGTCCCTCGAGCTGGCCGAGGAGATCGTCGAGGCGGCGGTGGAGTACACCCGCGACCAGGGGTTCCCGCCGATGTACATCACCGTCGTCGACGTCTGCGGCGACCAGAAGGCGGCCGGCCGGATGGACGGCAACGGCGCCGCCTCGGTCGCGCTGGCCCCGGCCAAGGCGACGACGGCGGCGGCGTTCCGCAGGTCGACGGCCGACCTCGGGGCCAACGTCACGGACCCGGCGGCCGTCGCGTCGTTCACGACCGCCGGGTTCTCGCTGCTGGGCGGCGGGGTGCCGATCCGGGTCGGCGACCAGGTCGTCGGGGCGGTGGGGGTCGGCGGTGGCAGCCCGCAGCAGGACGACGAGGTGGCCCAGGCCGCGTTGTCGGAGGTGCTCGACTGACGGACCCGGGCCGGTGCGGGGCCGTCAGGTCGCGGCTACGCGCGCGGCCGGTGACGTCGGCCCTTGTGACGGCAGGGCCGCTGACGACCGGCGTGCCCGGCGCAGGGCAGAGCCGGCACCGGCCGAAGCGTCAGCCGGGCGTACCAGACGGCGAAGTCCGGCACCGGCATCGGTCGGGTCAGCAGGAAGCCCTGCCCCTGGGCGCAGCCCATCTTCTGGAGCCGCAGCCAGGTCGCCTCGTCCTCGATGCCCTCGGCGACGACGTCCAGACCGAGGTGCTGACCGACGTCGACGACGGAGTGCACGATCGCGTTGTCCTCGCCAGTGCTGGACAGCGACCGGACGAAGCCCTGGTCGATCTTGACCTCGCACACGGGCAGGCGCTTGAGGTACGACAGCGACGAGTAGCCGGTGCCGAAGTCGTCGACCGAGAGCCGCACGTCGAGGTCCCGCAGCTGGCCGAGCAGGACCTCCGCGCGCACCGGCTCGACCATGGCGCTGCTCTCGGCGATCGGGTGGCGGGATCACGGCGTCAGGTCGGCGCCTCACCCGTCCGGCGGGTGGGCACCGGGGTGGGTGCACCCGATCGGCCGTGGCCCGTCGGTCACGTCTCGCGACGCGCCAGCACGTGGTCGCGGAACAGTCGCGCCGCCGGCAGCAGCCGGCGCGCCGCGGACCAGGTGAGGCCGATCTCCCGGCTCGCACCCGGGTCGTCCAGCGCGAGCAGCCCCGAGCCCGTCCCGGCGAGCGCCGCTCCGGTCGCGCCGCTGGCGGGCAGGATGGCGACGCCGAGGCCCGCGACGACGAAGCCGCGCATCGTGGGCAGGTCGTCGCACTCGAAGGCGACACGGGGCGCGAAGCCGGCGGCGGCGCACAGGGCGTCGCACTGGCCGCGCAGCAGCGACGTCGGCCGGATCACCATGAACGGCTCGTCGCGGGCGTCGGCGAGGCGCAGCCGCCGGCTACCCGACAGACGGTGTCCCGGCGGGACGGCCAGGTGCAGCGGCTCGGCGTCGAGGCGCTGCCAGCGCAGCACCGGGTCTCCGGGCCGCAGCGTCGACATCTCCAGGTCGACGTCGGCTCCCGGGCCCACCGCCGGCACGAGCTCGTCGCGCTTGGGCCGCAGGTCGAAGCGGACGTCGGGGTGCCCGGTGCGGAAGGCACCGACCAGCGCCGGCACGAGCCAGGTGCCGAGCGACGGCTGGTACGCCAGCGTGACCAGGCCCGACTCAGGGTCGAGCAGCTGCTCGACCGCGGCGAGGCCGTCGTCCAGGGCGTGGACCATCACGTCGGCGTGGTGCTTGAACGCGGCGCCGGCGGCGGTCATCCGCAGCCGCCGCCCGGATCGTCGCAGCAGCGGCGTGCCCACCTCCACCTCGAGCCGCGCCAGTGCCCGCGACACCCCCGACTGGGTGGTCCGCTCGATCTCGCTCACCTCGGTCACGGTGGCTCCGTCCGCGACCTGCTGGAACCACCGGACCGTCTGCGTGTCCATCGGCATGACGATAGGGCATGGTTCACCAACGAACGAGTCATTGGACGCATGCGGCTGGCCGGGCGGAGGATACATCCCATGAATCGCACCGTCACCCAGCACACCGCTTCCGATCCCTCCGACGACGCGCCGGGCGTCATCTCGCGGTTCCGCGAGGCGGCCCACGCCCGCCGCCGGCGTCGCGCCGACCAGCGCCTGCTGCTCGTCCAGCTCGGCGAGTACCGCACCACCGGCGAGCGTCTCGAGCTCGAGGCGATGCTCTCGCGCGGCAGCGAGCGCGAGGTCGAGGCGATCCACCACCTCCTGCACGCCGGCCGTCGCGCGGCCTGAGCCGCAGCGCCCCTGCCGCCCCCGCCGCTAGGGTCACCGGCAACCCGGAGGCGCACGCGAGGGGGCGACGTGGACCTGCAGACCCTGGCGGTCGTCGCCGCGGGACTCGTGGGGGTCGTCGGCATCGTGCTGCGCGTGGTAGCCGTGGCCGTGGTCCCTGCGAACCGTCGTCCCTCGTCGGCGTTGGGGTGGCTGCTGGCGATCTTCTTCCTGCCGATCATCGGCACGCTGCTCTACCTGCTGATCGGCAACCCCAAGCTCCCCCGGGCCCGCCGCGAGAAGCAGCGCAGCGTGGACGACCGGATCGAGGAGGCGACCGCGGGGCTGCACTTCCCGACCGGCGACGAGCGGGACCCGCTGTGGCTGGCTGCCGTCGCCCGGTTGAACCGGCGCCTCGGCGCCCTGCCGCTGGTGGAGGGCAACAGCGCAACCCTGCTGACCGGCTACGAGGAGTCCCTCGCCGCGATGGTGGCGGAGATCGACACGGCGCGGCACTGGGTGCACGTCGAGTTCTACATCATGTCCGCCGACGCGACGACGGCTCCGTTCTTCGACGCCGTGGAGGCGGCGGTGCGCCGCGGCGTCGCCGTCCGCGTTCTGTTCGACCACATCGGGTCGCTGCGCCAGCCCGGCTACCGGCGCACCGTGCAACGGCTCGAGCGTGCCGGCGTGCTCTGGCACCCGATGCTGCCGGTGCAGCCGCTGCGCGGCCTGTACCAGCGCCCCGACCTGCGCAACCACCGCAAGCTGCTCGTCGTCGACGGCCGCGTGGCGTGGACGGGGTCGCAGAACATCATCGACTCCAGCTACAACAAGAAGGCGAACCTGCGCCGCGGCCTGCACTGGCAGGACGCCATGGTGCGCCTGCAGGGCCCCGTCGTGCTCGAGATCGATGCCCTGTTCCTCACGGACTGGTACTCCGAGACCGACGAGCTGCTCACGCCGTCACCCCCGCCCGAGGGTCTCGCTGCGGCCTCCGGGGCCGGATCGCTGTTCTGCCAGGTGGTGCCGAGCGGACCGGGCTTCGACGCCGAGAACAACCTCAAGCTCTTCACGAGCCTGATGTACAACGCCGAACGGCGGATCGGCGTGACCAGCCCGTACGTCGTGCCGGACGAGTCCCTGCTGTACGCCTTGACGACCGCGGCCGAGCGCGGCGTGGACGTCCGCCTGTACGTCTGCGAGCGCGGGGACCAGGCGATCGCCGCGAACGCGCAGCGCTCCTACTACGAGCCGATGCTGCGGGCCGGGGTGCGGATCTTCCTGTACCCCGACCCCGCGGTGCTGCACGCGAAGCACCTCACGATCGACGAGGACGTCGC
This sequence comes from Actinomycetales bacterium, assembly GCA_038206105.1. GTDB lineage: Bacteria > Actinomycetota > Actinomycetes > Actinomycetales > JBBRBF01 > JBBRBF01. Next base: position 20,423 of record JBBRBF010000044.1, read on the forward strand.
CGTGATCGGCTCCAGCAACATGGACATCCGGTCCTTCGTGCTGAACCTCGAGATCTCGCTGCTCGTCGCCGGTCCCTCGTTCACCGACGAGGTGCGGGCGCTCGAGGCGCACTGCGAGGACGTCGGGCGCGAGCTCCGCCTCGAGGAGTGGTTGGCCCGCCCCCGCAGGCAGAGGTTCGTCAACAACCTCGCACGGCTGACGTCCGCCCTGCAGTGACCGCCCGCGCACGCACCAGGAAGTCCCCCGCTGAGGCTCTGGGAGACGCGGCGCGCTGGCGTCCGGTCGCGCCGGACCAGGACGAGGGCGCGGAAGCGAGGTGCCGCGACGGCGTCGGTCTCGCGCCAGCCCACCGTGGAACCGGGATCAGATTTCACGCTACAGTGAACGTTATGAGAGAAGTAGGAGACGTCGTCGGACGTGACCAGGAGAGGGCCCCGACATGAACGACACCGCGATCCGCACCCGGGGTTTGACGAAGCACTTCGGCGACTTCGCAGCACTGTCGGGCCTCGACCTCGAGGTCCACACGGGCGAGGTCTTCGGCTTCCTCGGTCCGAACGGCGCGGGCAAGTCCACGACGATCCGGTTGCTGCTGGACCAGATCCGGCCCACGGCGGGGGGCGCCGAGGTGCTGGGCAAGGATGCGCACGACGGCTCCCTGCAGATCCGCCGGCAGATCGGCTACGTCCCCGGGGACCTTGCCCTGTACCCCAAGCTCACCGGCGCCCAGACGCTCGCGTACTTCGCGGACCTGCGCGGCGGCGTGGAGCAGTCGTACGTCGACGAGCTCGCCGAGCGGCTGCAGGCGGACCTCACCCGCAAGGTCGGCGAGTCCTCCACCGGCAACCGGCAGAAGATCGGTCTGATCCAGGCGTTCATGCACCGGCCGTCGCTGCTCGTGCTCGACGAACCGACCGCCGGCCTCGACCCCCTGATGCAGCAGGAGTTCCACGCACTCGTCGAGGAGGTGCGCGGCGAGGGTCGGACCGTCTTCCTGTCCTCGCACACGCTGTCGGAGGTCGAGCGCGTCGCCGACCGGGTCGGCATCATCCGAAGAGGCCACCTCGTCGTGGTCGAGCGCGTCGACGAGCTCAAGCGCAAGGCCATCCGCCGGCTCGACTTCGAGTTCGCCGAGCCGGTGCCGGCCGACGTGTTCGCCCGCGTGGACGCCGTCCGCGACGTCCAGGTCGAGGGCCGGCACGCGCGGGTGTCCTTCGAGGGACCGGTGAACCAGCTGCTGCAGGCCGCCATGACCCACGAGGTCGTCAACCTCAACTCCCGCGAGTCGGACCTCGAGGAGACCTTCCTGGCGTACTACCGCGACCCCGACTCCGACGCAGGCCCTGAGCCCGTCGTCTCCCGCTCCCGCACGGAGGCAGCACATGTCCGCTGAGGTGCTCACCCGAGACCTGCAGGACCGCCGCGTGCCGGCACTGGGTCTCGGCGTCGCCCTAGAGCATCCGCACCTGCCCACCGCGCCGCGCCACCGAACCGACCCGCCTGGGCACTCGTGCGCCGGGCCGTCGCGGACCGTGTGGTCATCGCCGGTGTGATCGGCGCCCTGATGGTGGGCATGGGCCTCATGGTCGGCGCCCT
>JBBRBF010000045.1:0-20835 GCA_038206105.1 Actinomycetales bacterium
TCCGGTCGAGCTCGTGGCGGACGTTGCGCCAGGTGTCGTCGGTGGCGTTCTCGACCACCCGCAGCAGTAGCAGGGCGAGCCAGCACAGCTGGACGTGGGCGCGGATCCGGTCCTCGCGGTAGTGGAAGACAGGACGAAGGCTGGAAAACGCCGGGCCGCTCATGCGCTGGAGCCTCGGTGGCAGGACGCGTGCCCGTGATCGCCCGGCACGCGTGACGCACGGCGCGCTTATGACGCGATCGACCGGTGGGGCTTCGGCTCCGCAGCACCGGCGCCGTTGCCTGGTCCGCGCCCGCCCGGTCCCGACCAGGCTTTCGCGGGACGCGGCGCGGGCGCGGGCGCGGGCGACGGACTGGTGTCAGTCCTTCCGCAGCTTGGCCATCAGCACCTGATAGGCCGCCTCGGTCCCGGTGCTGAGCGTGGGCTCCATAACCGGGGCGAAGAACGGCGAGTGGTTGGTCGGCTTCGGCTCGTCGGAGTCCATGACCTTCTGCGGATGTCCGCCGAAGAACCAGTACACGCCCGGGACGCCGATGGCGTCCGGGAGCGCGCCGAAGTCCTCGCTGCCCATGACGGCCGGCTTCTCCATGACCTTGTCCTCGCCCAGGATTCCACGCAGGACGGCCACGACCCGCTCGGTCTCGTCGACATCGTTGACGAGCAGGGGAAAGGTGTAGAGCTCTTCGATCTCCGGCTCCGGCGCACCGCTTGCCATCGCCTCTCCAAGGATGACCCTGCGCAGGGCGGACAGCAGGTGCTCGCGCACCTCCTCGTCGAGGTTGCGCATGTTGACCGTGAACTCTGCCGTCGGCGGGATGATGTTTTCCTTCAGCCCGGCGTGGAAGGTCGCAATCGTGATGACGGCTGCCTTCTGAGCGGGAACCTCACGACTCATCAGGCTCTGGATACGTACCACCATGTGGGCGCCCAGCACGACCGGGTCGATCGTGTTCTCCGGCTGGGAGCCGTGGCCGCCGCGCCCCTTGACAGTAACCTTCCAGGCGTCGGAATAGGACATCGCTGGACCGCTGGCGACGTCAATGGTGCCGGCGAGGCGAGGCCAGACGTGCTGACCGTAGATCACCTCGGGGTGCGGGGTCTTGTCCCACAGACCGTCGGCGAGCATCGCCGCCGCGCCCGCCGCAGTCTCCTCGCCGGGCTGGAAGAGGAAGACCACGGTCCCCGCCCAGCTGTCCTTGTCCTGGGCGAGCAACGTCGCCGCGCCGATCGCGGCGGTGATGTGGGTGTCGTGGCCGCAGGCGTGCATCACCGGCACCTCGGCACCGTCGGGCAACGTCCCACGGGCGGTAGAGGCGTAGTCCAGCCCGGTGTCCTCCTTGAGGGGTAGCGCGTCCGTGTCGGCACGGAAGCCGACTGTGGGACCGTCACCGTTGTGCAGGACCGCGACGACGCCGGTGCCGCCGCACCGGAGCACGTCGTAGCCGAGCTCACCCATTCTGCGCTCGATGAGGTCTGCGGTCTCGTGCTCTTGCATCGACAGCTCGGGGTGCTGGTGCAGATGGAGGTAGAGCTCGTGCAGGGACTCGCGGAGCTCGGGGTGGTTGTCGAGTGTGGTCATCAGCTCTCCTGAGGAGGGTGGGCGGTGGGCAGGGCGTCGTCGTGCGTGGCGGAGCGGTCGCGCAGGAACCACGCGAGCGTCATGGTCAGCAGCACGACGATGGCGGTGGCGAAGTTCTTGAACGTCGTCCCGAGCTGCGGCACGAGGACGATCTGGACCAGCACCGCCACCCCGAGGGCAACGAGCAGGATCCGTACCGAGCGGACGTACATAGCCAGCTGGACGATCACGGCGCCGATAATGGCGGGGAAGATGTAGAGGCGGGCGACGTCGGTCACCGACTCGGGCATGATGCTGAGGAGCCACGTGCCCAGGAATCCGACGAAGATCAGCAGCGACAGGATGTGCACGATAGCCGCGCCGCAGATCGCCATCACGGCCGCCAGTTCGGCCCGTCGGGTGCCGGGCTTTGCCCCGATGGTGGCCTGCGCCACGATGGCCGACGGAAGCAGCTTGTTGGCGATGTTGCCGATCATGAAAGCCTGGTAGGTGGCCGCCGGTCCGAGCACCGGGTAGTAGGTGATGACCTCGACCACCCAGATCACGCCGAAGACGGCCGCCACAGCCGCGAAGCCGGTCAAGAGCTCGCTCCACGTCACGTCCAGATCGGTGCCGAGGACCAGGTAGAGAGGGCCGGAGAGCGACAGGATCAGACCGGAGAGCATCGTGATCCGTCCCCAGCGCGAGGTGACGGTGTCGAAGCGCGCGTAAGCGGCAGCCTCGGCCGTCGCGATGCCGGGTGCAGAAGGAGTCTGTGCAGACATGGGTCGTCTCCGTTCGTCAGACCGGGCCGAGGCCGGTGCCGTGGTGGACCATGTAGGCGACGACCAGCGCTCCGAGGATCGCAAAGCCTAGGCCCCACTCTTTGAGCCAGTCGGCGCGCAAGGCCTTCGCCAGCGCCAGGCAGAGGCCCATGATCGCGGCGGAGACCAGCACCGCGACGACGTTGAGGCTCGACTTCGGCAGCTCGGCGACCCCGAGGGAGGCGAACGCGCCGAGCAGTGCGGCGGAGGGCACCACGGCCATGAGCGCCGGGTTGACGTTGCGTAGGTGACTGTCACCGCGCTTGAGCAGTGGCGTGAGAATCAGTGCGGAGACCATCCACATGCCACCGGAGAACGCCATCGCGAAGAACGCCACGGTGAACACCTCCGGCGTCCACCCCGACCCACCGAGCTCGGCACCCATGGTGCCCGCAGCCAGGTTGGCCGACGACGTCTCCGTGGCTGCCGACCCGACCAGCCCGATCCGGACGAGAACGGCCGGGGTGCCGAACAGGGCGAGGAGAGCGATGGCGACGATGACCACGGCCATCGAGGGACCGATCGCGGCGACACCGCCGGATCGGAGGGAGGCGCGCAGGTCCTGGCGCGTGAAGCCGAGGTCAGGACCGGCCTCGGCGGCCGCACGCATGTAGATGATCGACTGGAGGATGATCACAGCGAAAACCCCGAGCGCAATGGCCCAGAGCACCAGTGAGTTGGCATAGCTGGCAAGGTCTCCCATGTCAGGCTCCCTTCTGGTAAGTGGATGGTTCCGGGACCGGTGGCCCCGAGCTCCTCCTGGTCGTCACCCAGCAGGGGTATGGCGTCACCTGGGGACGCAGGCTAGGAGTTGCGGGGCGTCGAGATCGTGCAGGTAGGCCACGAACCGGCGCAAGATGTACTCGGCGGCGTCGAGCTTGTATCCCAGCGACCGGCTCACCGTCAGGTAGTCGGACACCGGCTCCTGCACCTCCTGGTGTTGCTCCGGTGCCGCGGTCATGGTTCGCCGCCGACGATCGGCACCGGGCGCGCCAGCGCAGCCAGCCTGGTCTGGTCGGTCTTGGCGTAGATCGTGGTCGTGGCCGGCCTGGCGTGACGAAGCAGGTGCGCGACCTGATCCAGGCCCGCCCCGGCGTTGAGGGTGCGGCTCGCGGTGGTGTGGCGCAACCGGTGCGCATGGACCGTGCCCAATCCGGCCCGACGGGCCGCCCTGGCCACGATGCAACTGACTCCGGAGGGCGCCAGGGCGGTGTGGGGTGCCCGTGCCTTCACGAGAGCGGTATCACCGGGCGGTGGTCCGGCCGTCCCCATACCCTCTCGGGAGGCATCATGTCCACCGACGCCATCGTCGTCCTCAAGGAAGATCACCAGCGCATCCGCAAGCTCTTCCGTGACTTCGGCAACGCGGGCGCGAACGCGATCGCCACCAGGGGCAAGATCGTGTCCCGCATCATCGAGGAGCTGACCGTGCACACCTACCTCGAGAACGAGGTGATGTACCCGGAGGTGCGCGCGCTCCTGCCCGAGGTGGAGGACGACGTGCTCGAGTCGTACGAGGAGCACCACGTCACGGACGTCCTGTGTATGGAGCTGTACGCGGTGAAGCCCGACGCCGAGCGCTTCGACGCCAAGCTGAAGGTGCTGATCGAGAATGTCACGCACCACATCGAGGAGGAGGAGCAGGAGTGGTTCCCCCAGGTCCGCCAGGGGCTGAGCCGTACCCAGCTGCGCGAGATCGACGCCCGCATAGTCGAGATGCGCCCGTCGGCCCCCCGCAGCCCCGCCCAGCCCGGTGCCCTGAAGAAGGTCGTCGACGCGGTGATCGCCTGACCGGCCGCCGGCGGGGCGCATGACGGGGGCGCTGCGTCGCGCCGCGACGCCGGAGGTCCACGTCGGACGCCGTACCTGGCTGCGGCCTGCCCTGGTCATGTTCGCGGTGGGGTACGGCGCGAACCAGTTCGTCCCGTTGCTGTCGGTCTACCGGACCACGCTCGACCTCTCGGACGCGCAGGCGACCGCGATCTTCGGCGTCTACGCGTTCGGCCTGATCCCCGGGCTGCTGCTGACCGGTCCGGCCAGCGACCGGTTCGGCCGGCGGCCCCTGACGCTCGCGTTCGCGGCGCTGTCCCTGGTGGCGACCGCCGTGCTGATCACGGGGCAGTGGGGTACGCCCGGTCTGTACGCCGGCCGGCTGCTCACCGGCGTCGTCTCCGGGGCGGTGTTCTCCGTCGGCACCGCCTGGGTCAAAGAGCTCTCCGACGACGCCCCCGCCGGCGCGGGCGCGCGACGCGCCGCGCTCGCGCTGACGGCGGGCTTCGCGGTCGGCCCGCTCATCGCCGGCGTCCTCAGCCAATGGGTGCTCGCGCCGCTGCTGCTGCCCTACCTCCTGCACCTCGTGCTCGCGGCGGTCGCCCTGGCCCTCCTGCCGAAGACCCCGGAGACGGTGCCCGGGCGCACGGCAGGCCCTGTCCTTCGACGTCCCCTCGTGCCCTCCTCGATCGGCAGCCGACGGTTCACCCGGGTCGTCGTGCCCCTCGGGCCGTGGGTGTTCGGCAGCGTCACCCTGGTCTTCACCACGCTGCCGGCCCACGCGAGCGGCCCGGTCGGCGGGCTCACGACCGTCTTCTCCGGCCTGCTGGCCGCCCTCGCCCTCGGGGCCGGCATCGCGGCACAGCCGCTGGGACGCCGGCTCCAGGACGCCGCCGTCGCCCGCGGGACGGCGGACGGCGCCGCGACCGGGCTCGCGCTGGTGACCGCGGGGGCCCTGGCCGCCGCCGTCGCCACCGCCCGGCCCAGCCCCGCCGGCGCGATCGCCTCGGCGCTGCTGCTCGGCGCCGGCTACGGGCTCTGCATCGTCTCCGGCCTGCGCGAGGTCGAGCGGCTCGCCCCGCCCGGTGAGCTGGGCAGCCTGGTCGCGGTGTTCTACGCGCTGGCCTACTCGGGTCTGGCGATCCCCTACCTGTTGGCTCTCGGCGCCCCGCACCTCGGCTACCCGGCGGTGATGCTGCTGGCCGCGCTCGCCGCGGCGACGACCCTGGTGCTGCTGGTTGTGCAGGGACGTCGTCACCCGCTCGCCGCCGCGGCTGAGTGGTCTCGCTCGTAAGTTCGTCGGGGGTCAGGGGTTGTCGAGGTAGAGGGCTGCGGCGCAGTCGAGGGCGTCTTCTGGGGTGCCGGCGGTGAAGCCGGTGGGCAGGAACTGGTCGCGGTAGCCGTCCTTGCTGGCCAGGTAGAGGGCGAAGCCCCAGCGGCTGGCTGAGCCGCCGTAGCGCAGCCGCATCAGTGGCAAGGTGCCCCCGTCGGGCAGGTGAGCGTCGATGTAGGCGAAGGTTCCGCGGAACCGCACGTCCACTTCGGCCAGTGCTGGCCAGTGGGCGCGGGCGTGTTCGTTCAGGCGCTGCCGCAGAGAGGTCTTCGTCGATTCCGGTGGAGCCGCCATGGCCGTCATCGTGCCCGACGGGCGTGTTGGTGACCAGGATCCGCCGGTGTGACGCATGAGGCTGAAGTGACTGTAGGGATCTCAGTGCGAAGGGACGCCGTCGATGCCTGTGGCCAGTGCGGATGTGATCGAGTTGTCCGACGCCGACAGACGGGTCCTGCGACGAATGGTCCGGGCGGGCACGACCGCGCAGCGGCTGGTGGTCCGGGCCAGGATCGTGCTGCTGGCCGGTGACGGGCACCCGAACGTGGTGATCGCCGAGCGGGTCGGGGTGTGGACACGGCGCGCAAGTGGCGGCGGCGGTCCGGCGTTGGCTGGCCGAGGACGCGATCAAGCCGTGCCGGTACCAGTCGTGGATCTTCATCCGCGATCCCGACTTCGCCGCCAAGGCCCAGCGGATGCTGGACCTGATACGCCCGGCAGTGGCAGGAACAGCCATCGGGCCCGAACGACTTCGTCATCTCGGCCGACGAGAAGACGTCCATCCAGGCTCGCTGCCGCTGCCACCCCACCATGGCACCGGGGCGCTCCCGGATGATGCGCGTCAACCACGACTACCACCGTGGTATGGCGCTGGCCTGCCTGGCCGCCTACGACGTCCACCGGGCAACCGTGTTCGGCCGTCCCGAGGCCACCACCGGGATCGAGCCGTTCACCGCGCTGGTCGAGCAGGTGATGACCGCGAGCCGTACGCCTCCGCAGACAGGGTGTTCTGGGTGATGGGGTGGTCGAGGTGGACGACGGCACGTGCGCCGGCCCAGTCGACGACGGTGCTGGTGGCACCGTGCAGGTAGAGGGGTCGGATGGTGTGGTTGAGCCGGACCCGGTCGCCGAGGTCGATCCGCGCGGCGGCTTGGTGGGACTCGGCGCGCAAGAGCTGGCGGCGTCGTTCGTGGATGGCGGTCGAGACGGTGGCCAGGTGTTCGTCGAGGCCGCCGGTGGCGATGATCCCCACCAAATCTCCAGGCGGCTCAGGCTCGTGCACCCGGCGCCGGGCGCGCACGCCGGTGCGACGAGCGGGACCGGCTCCGGACCGGGTTCAGGCGTTCCGGAGCACGGTGACCGCCCACGCGGCCCCGTCGTGCCACGCGACCAGGTCCCACGTCGCGAACCGGTGCTCGACCCGCAGCCCGGCCGCGCGAACCGCCGCGTCGAACGCGGGCAGCGTCAGCGCACGGTCGGTGGCGAACCCGGTGACGACGGCGCCGCCCGGGCGCACGTGCGCCGCCACGCGCCGCAGCACCGCGGCCTCGGTGCCGGGCGCCACGAAGACCATCACGTTGCCGGCCAGCACCGCGAGGTCGAAGGGGTCGCCGGCGCCGGCGGGCAGACCGGGGTCGGTCAGGTCGAGGTGCGCCAGGTCGGCGACCAGCCAGGTCGGGCCGAGGTGGTCCTGGCGTGCCGCGGCCACGAGCACGGGGTCGGCGTCCACACCGACCACGGTGTGACCGCGGGCCGCGAGCGCAGCGCCCACCCGCCCGGGGCCGCAGCCCGCGTCGAGCACCCGCGCGCCGCGGGGCAGCATCGCGTCGAGCAGGCGCGCCTCCCCAGCGAGGTCCTCCCCGTCGGCCGCCATCCGGCGGAACCGCTCGACGTACTCGTCCGAGTGGCCCGGCTCGGTGTCGGTGACCCAGCGGGTGGGCGCGGCCACCGGCCGGTCGGTCACGACCGGCCGAAGCGCGCGCGGACGGCGTCCCCGTGGGCGGGCAGGTCCTCGGCGACCGCCAGCGCGAGGACGTGCGGCGCCACCTCGGCGAGGGCCTCGCGCGTGTACTCCACGACGTGGATCCCGCGCAGGAACGTCTGCACGCTCAGCCCGCTGGAGTGGCGGGCGCACCCGCCTGTCGGCAGCACGTGGTTCGAGCCGGCGCAGTAGTCCCCCAGCGACACCGGCGACCACGACCCGACGAAGACCGCGCCGGCGTTGCGCACCTGCGCCGCCCAGCGCGCGGCGTCCCGGGTCTGCACCTCCAGGTGCTCGGCCGCGTACGCGTCGACGACGGCGAGACCGGCGTCGAGGTCGTCGACCAGCACGATGCCGCTCTGCTGCCCCGACAGCGCCTCGCGCACCCGCTCGGTGTGCTTGGTGGCCGCGACCTGTGCCTCGAGCTCGTCCTCGACGGCGTCCGCGAGCTCGGGCGACGGCGTCACGAGCACCGACGCCGCGGCCGGGTCGTGCTCGGCCTGGCTGACGAGGTCGGCGGCCACGTGCACCGGGTCGGCGGTGTCGTCCGCCAGCACCGCGATCTCGGTGGTGCCGGCCTCGGCGTCGATCCCGACGACGCCCTTGAGCAGCCGCTTCGCCGCCGCCACCCACACGTTGCCCGGGCCGGTGACCATGTCGACGGGCTCGCACAGCCGGGCAGGTCCGTCGCCGGAGTCGTCGCCGGAGTCGTCGTCCGCGCCGTAGGCGAACATCGCGACGGCCTGGGCGCCGCCGACGGCGTACACCTCGTCCACGCCCAGCAGGGTGCATGCGGCGAGCACGGTGGCGTTCGGGAGCCCGCCGGCCTCCCGCTGCGGCGGGCTCGCCACGGCGAGCGAGGCGACCCCCGCCTCCTGCGCGGGGACGACGTTCATCACGACCGAGGACGGGTAGACCGCCAGCCCACCGGGCACGTAGAGGCCGACGCGCTCCACCGGCACCCAGCGCTCGGTCACGGTGCCGCCGTCCGCGACCACCGTCGTGTGCTCCGACCGGCGCTGGTCACGGTGCACGACGCGGGCGCGGCGCACGGACTCCTCCAGGGCCTCCCGGACGGCGGGGTCGAGGGCGTCCAGCGCCTTCGCCAGGGCCGCCGCAGGCACCCGCAGGTCCTGCACGCGCACGCCGTCGAACCGCTCGCCGTACTCGCGCAAGGCGTCGGCGCCCCGGTGGCGGACCGCCTCGCAGATCGGCCGCACCGCCTCGACGGCGGTCTCGACGTCCATCTCGGCGCGCGGCAGCGTGGCTCGCAGGGCACGGGCGTCGAGGACGTCCCCGCGCAGGTCCAGTCGGCGGATCACCCCTAGAGGGTACGAGGACCTGGGTGCGGCACCGACGCCTACTGTGGGTCGGGTGCAGAGCCTGCCCCTGTTTCCGCTGGGCACCGTGCTGGTGCCGGGACTGCTGCTCCCGCTGCACGTCTTCGAGCCGCGCTACCGCGCGATGATGACCGACCTGATGGCGCGTCCCGAGCAGGAGCGCGTCTTCGGGGTGATCGCGATCCGGTCCGGGCACGAGGTGGGCGAGGGCAACGCCACCGCTCTGCACGCGGTCGGCTGCTCCGCGGTGGTCCGCGAGGCGACCGAGCACCCCGACGGGCGGTTCGAGCTCGTCACCAGCGGCGCGGTCCGGTTCACGCTGCGAGGCCTCGACGAGACCGCCGGCACCCCCTACCTGACCGGGCTGGTGGAGCCGCTGCCCGAGCAGGACGGCGACGACGTGGACGTCGCGGCGCTGGCACGCGCCGTCGGGCTGCGGTTCGCCGCCTACCGCGAGCACCTCGGCGCCACCCAGACCGGGCTGCCGTCCTCGCCCCGGGTGCTGTCCTACGTCGTCGCCGCCGGCATGGTGCTCGACGTGGAGGACCGGCAGTCGCTGCTCGAGCAGCCGGACACCGCGCGCCGGCTGCTGGCCGAGCGCCGCCTGCTGTCCCGCGAGGCCGCCCTCGTCGGGACACTGCGGGCCCTGCCCGCGCAGCGCCTGTTCGGCGGGTCCCCGACACCCAACTGAGACACCGAGCCGAGGGACGGGTAGGGCGGGCACGTGGGCAGCAGGGCACCGGGCGCCACACCGGCTCTCGTCGCGCTGCGGCGGGCCGGCGCCGCGCACACCGTGCGTGCCTACGACCACGACGGGCGGGCGGTCGCCGCCGGCCTGGCGTACGGGACCGAGGCAGCGGCAGCGCTCGGGGAGGACCCGGCCCGGGTGCTCAAGACGCTCGTCGCAGACCTCGACGGCGCCCCGGTCGTCGCGGTGGTGCCGGTCGCGGCGCGGCTCGACCTCAAGGCGCTGGCCGCGGCGCTCGGCGGCAAGCGGGCCGCGCTCGCCGACCCGGACGACGCCCGGCGCGCCACCGGCTACGTGGTCGGCGGCATCAGCCCGCTCGGGCAGCGCCGGAGGCTGCCCACGGTCGTCGACGCGGCAGCACTGGACCACGCGACGGTGCTCGTCAGCGCCGGGCGCCGCGGGCTGGAGGTCGAGCTCGCGCCGGGCGACCTCGTCGCGCTGACCGGCGCGGTCACCGCCCGGGTCGCGCGCTGACGGCGCGCCCGGGGCAGGGGGGAGACCCGACGTGCATGATCACCGCGAGGGGTGGGTGGGGTGGGGTGGGGTGGACGGTCAGGGTCGGGCGCGACGCGACGCGGGGCGGGCGATGACGAGGTCGGACCACAGCTGACCGACGAACGCGACCGTGGCGGCGAGGGCGGGCCAGAGCGCCAGCACGCCGGTGGCGTGCACCGTCAGCGGCGCGGCGTCGTCCGGGCCGCTAGCCGAGAGCGCGACGCCGAGGCGCCACATGCCCAGCGACGCGAGTGCGGACCCGGCGACCACGACCACCACCCGCAGCACGCGGTGGCCTCCCGGTCGCAGCAGCAGCGCCACCCCGGTGACCAGGCCCAGCCCCACCGCCAGGACGGCGAACACCCCGTCCTGCGTCGCGAACAGCTCCGGGACGCCCGCCGCGACGAGCACACCGGCGCGCTCGGTGACAGCCGGCGAGGGAACGAGCAGCCACCACGCGACGCCGCCCACGACCGCCGCGGCGAGGAGCAACGGCAGCGGCGCCAGGAGCTCGCCGACCGGACCCCGGCCGGGGGCCTTGCGCGCGGCGTCCTCCGCGGCCGCCTCAGACAAGGCAGCTGGGGCCGAGCAGCGCCTTGAGGTCGCCGTACAGGGACGGCGACGGCGTCACGCGCAGCCCGTCGTCCAGGCGCATCAGGGTCTGGCGACCGGTCTGGGTGAGCCGCAGGTGCACCTCGGTCACGCCGGGGTGGGTCGCCAGCACATCCTTCAGCCTGCCCACCACGGGCGGGGTGCACCGCGTCACCGGCATCGCGATGACCACCGGGCCGCGGGGCCCCTCGGACAGGTCGGGCAGGCTGAGCTCGGCGGCGAAGATCGTCGGGACGTCGTCCCGCCGGTTCAGCCGGCCCTTCACGACGACGACGAGGTCGGTCTCGAGCACCGTCGCCACGGTCGCGTAGGTCTGGGGGAAGAAGAGCACCTCGATGGCGCCCTCGAGGTCCTCGACCGTCGCGATCGCCCACGGGTTGCCGTTCTTGGTGAGCTTGCGCTGCAGCCCGGTGACGAGGCCCGCGACGGTGACGGTCTGGCCCTCGGGGCGGTCGTCGTCCTCCAGCAGAGTCGCGATCGGGCAGTCCGCGGCCTGCGCGACGACGTGCTCGACACCGAGCAGCGGGTGGTCGGAGACGTAGAGGCCGAGCATCTCCCGCTCGTAGGCGAGCTTCTCGCGCTTCTCCCACTCCGGGACGTCGGGCAGGACCACCTCGAGCCCGCCACCGGCGCCGTCCTCGGCGCCGGCGCCGAACAGGTCGTACTGCCCGATCGCCTCGTTCCGCTTGAGGTCGATCACCGCGTCGACGGCGTCCTCGTGGCGCATCACGAGCTGGCGCCGGGTGTGCCCGAGGGAGTCGAACGCCCCGGCCTTCACCAGCGACTCGATCGTGCGCTTGTTGCAGACGACCGCCGGCACCTTCTCCAGGAAGTCCTGGAAGGAGGTGAAAGCGCCCCTGGACTCCCGCGCCGCCACGATCGCGTCGACGACGTTCTGCCCGACGTTGCGGATCGCCGCCATCCCGAACCGGACGTCGTCCCCGACCGCGGCGTACGTGCCCACCGAGGTGTTGACGTCGGGCGGCAGCACCGTGATCTTCATCCGGCGGCACTCGGCCAGGTAGACCGCGGACTTGTCCTTGTCACCGCGCACGCTGGTGAGCACCGCGGCCATGTACTCGGCCGGGTAGTTGGCCTTGAGGTACGCGGTCCAGTACGACACCAGGCCGTACGCCGCGCTGTGCGCCTTGTTGAACGCGTAGTCCGAGAACGGCACGAGGATGTCCCACAGCGTCTTGACCGCGGCCTCGGAGTAGCCGTTCGCCTCCATCCCGGCGGCGAAGCCGACGTACTCGGCGTCGAGCACCTCGCGCTTCTTCTTGCCCATCGCCCGGCGGAGCAGGTCCGCCTTGCCGAGGGTGTACCCGGCGAGCTTCTGGGCGATCTCCATCACCTGCTCCTGGTACACGATCAACCCGTAGGTCGTGCCCAGGATCTCGGCGAGCGGCTCGGCGAGCTCGGGGTGGATCGGCGTGATCTCCTGCTGCCCGTTCTTGCGCAGCGCGTAGTTCGTGTGCGAGCCCGCGCCCATCGGCCCGGGCCGGTACAGCGCGCCCACGGCGGAGATGTCCTCGAAGTTGTCCGGGCGCATCAGCCGCAGCAGCGAGCGCATCGGGCCGCCGTCGAACTGGAACACCCCGAGGGTGTCCCCGCGGGAGAGCAGCGCGTAGGTGGCCGGGTCGTCGAGGGAGTGGCTCAGCTCGTCGAGGTCGACCCGCACGCCCCGGTTCGCCTCGACGTCGCGCAGTGCGTCGTCGAGGATCGTGAGGTTCCGCAGGCCCAGGAAGTCCATCTTGACCAGGCCCAGCGACTCGCACGTCGGGTAGTCGAACTGCGTGATCACCTGCCCGTCCTGCTCGCGACGCATGATCGGCACGAGGTCGACCAGCGGCTCGCTGGACATGATGACGCCGGCGGCGTGCACGCCCCACTGCCGCTTGAGGTTCTCCAGCCCGCGGGCGGTCTCGACGACCTTGGCGACCTCGGCGTCCTCGGCGTGCAGGCGCCGGAACTCCCCCGCCTCGCCGTAGCGCTTGTGGCCGGAGTCGAAGATCCCGGCCAACGGGACGTCCTTGCCCATCACCGACGGCGGCATCGCCTTGGTGATCCGCTCCCCCATCGAGTACGGGTAGCCCAGCACCCGGGAGGCGTCCTTGACGGCCTGCTTGGCCTTGATCGTGCCGTAGGTGACGATCTGCGCGACCCGGTCGTCGCCGTAGGTGTCGGTGACGTAGCGGATCACCTCGTTCCGGCGGCGCTCGTCGAAGTCGACGTCGAAGTCGGGCATCGACATCCGCTCCGGGTTGAGGAAGCGCTCGAAGATCAGCTTGTGCTGCAGCGGGTCGAGGTCGGTGATGCCGGTGGCGTAGGCCGTCATCGCGCCGGCGCCGGAGCCGCGGCCCGGGCCGACCCGGATGCCCTGCGACTTGGCCCAGTTGATGAAGTCCGCGACGACGAGGAAGTACCCCGGGTAGCCCTTGGCACAGATCACCTCGATCTCGTACGTCGCCTGCGCGCGGACGGCGTCCGGCACCCCGCCGGGGTAGCGCACGTGCAGGCCGCGCTCCACCTCCTTGACGAACCAGGAGGTCTCGTCCTCCCCCTCGGGGACGGGGAACCGGGGCATGTACGCGCCCGTCGACTCGTTGAAGTCCACCTCGCACCGCTCTGCGACGAGCAGGGTGCTGTCGCAGGCCTCGGGCAGCTCGCGCCACTGGTGGCGCATCTCGGCCGCGCTCTTGAGGTAGAACTCCTCGGCGTCGAACTTGAAGCGGTCGGGGTCGGCGAGGGTGGAGCCGGACTGCACGCACAGCAGCACGGCGTGCGCCTTCGCGTCCTCGGCGTGGGTGTAGTGCAGGTCGTTCGTGGCCAGCAGCGGCAGCCCGAGCTCGCGGGCGAGGCGCAGCAGGTCCTGCTGCACGCGGTGCTCGATGGCCAGGCCGTGGTCCATCAGCTCGCAGTAGTAGTTGCCGTCGCCGAGGATGTCGCGGAAGTCGCTCGCCGCCTGCAGCGCCTCGCGGTACTGGCCGAGGCGCAACCGGGTCGCCACCTCCCCGGACGGGCAGCCCGTGGTGCCGATCAGGCCGCCCGCGTACGTCGTGAGGATCTCGCGGTCGATCCGCGGCTTGAAGTAGTGCCCCTCCAGGCTGGCGCGGGACGCCAGCCGGAACAGGTTGTGCATCCCGGCCGTGCTGCGGGCCAGCAGCGTCATGTGCGTGTACGCGCCGGCGCCGGAGACGTCGTCGCGGTTGGAGGTGGACCCGTCACCCCAGCGCACCCGGGTGCGGTCCGAGCGGTGCGTGCCCGGGGTGACGTAGGCCTCGACGCCGATGATCGGCTTCACCCCGTGCCGCCGGCCGGCCTTCCAGAAGTCGTAGGCGCCGAACACGAAGCCGTGGTCGGTGGTCGCCAGGGCCGGCATGCCCATCCGGGCGGCCTCGACGAAGAGGTCCTCCACCCGCGCCGCACCGTCGAGCATCGAGTACTCGGTGTGCACGTGCAGGTGGGCGAAGCTGTCGCCGGGTCCGGACGGCATGTGCCTGCTTCCCTCCTCGCGGGTCGCGCTCGCGGCGGCGAGCAGACGGACGACGACCGGGGAAGACCCGGACCGGACGCGAGCGCCACGGTCGGTCGGGCGGCCGGCGGGGTAGTCGTGCATGCCGAGTCTAGGTCGCCGGTGCGCGACCTCGTGGCCGGGCCGCGTCGTCGCAGGACGCCCGGCGTGTCGGTGCCGCGGCGGCCCCCGGCCGGTCGCCGGGCCGGTGGGACGGGAGTCGTCAGCGGCGCTCGCCGAGCCGGTCCAGGGCCGCCGCGAGGTCGCCCGGGTACGGGCTGACGAACTCCACCGGCGCGTCGGTGCCGGGGTGCACGAATCCCAGCCGGACCGCGTGCAGCCACTGCCGCGTCAGGCCGAGGCGGCGCGCCAGGGCGGGGTCGGCGCCGTAGGTGAGGTCCCCGACGCAGGGGTGGCGCAGGGCCGACAGGTGCACGCGGATCTGGTGCGTGCGGCCGGTCTCGAGCCGGATCTCGAGCAGCGACGCGGCCCGGAACGCCTCGAGGACCTCGTAGTGGGTCACGCTCGGCTTGCCGGCGGCGGTGACGGCCCACCGCCAGTCGTGCTGGGGGTGGCGCCCGATCGGGGCGTCGACGGTGCCGGTCAGCGGGTCCGGCAAGCCCTGCACGACGGCGTGGTAGACCTTCTCGACCTGCCGGTCCCGGAAGGCCTGCTTCAGCCGTGAGTACGCCAGCTCGCTCTTCGCGACGACCATGAGCCCGGACGTCCCGACGTCGAGGCGGTGCACGACGCCCTGGCGCTCGGCGGCCCCGGACGTCGCGACGGTGTACCCCGCGGCGGCCAGCCCGCCCACGACGGTGGGCCCGTCCCAGCCCGGGCTGGCGTGCGCGGCGACCCCGACCGGCTTGTCGACCACGACGACGTGCTCGTCGTCGTGGACCACGGCGAGCCCCGGGACGACGGCGGCTACCACGCTCGGCGCGGCCGGCGGAGCAGGGATCTCCACGTCCAGCCACGTGCCGGCGCGCAGCCGGTCCGACTTGCCCGCCACCGCCCCGTCGACGAGCACTCCCCCGGTCGCCGCGATCTCCGCGACCCGCGAGCGGGACAGCCCCAGCAGCCGCGCCAGCGCCGCGTCGACCCGCTCCCCGTCCAGCCCCTCGGGCACCGGGAGCCGCCGCGACTCAGCCACGAGCGCCCCGCTCCGGCGCCCCGGCCGGCGCGGCACGCGGGCCGCCGTCCAGCGGGACCCCCCGCAGCGACAGCACGACGATCAGCGCCGCGGCGCACGTGATCGCGGCGTCGGCCACGTTGAACACCGGGAAGCCGGGCCACTCGATGAAGTCCACGACGTGGCCGCGGGCGAAGCCGGGGTCACGGAACAGCCGGTCGGTCAGGTTGCCGGTCGCCCCGGCCAGCAGCAGGCCGAGCGCGACCGCCCACGCGAGGCTGCCGGTGCGCCGGGACATGCGGAGCACCACGACGACGACCACCACCGCGACGAGGGTGAGCAGCCACGTCAGTCCGGTCGCGAACGAGAACGCCGCACCGGGGTTGTACAGCAGGCGCAGCTGCAGCACGCCGTCGACGACGGGCACCGGGTCCGAGCCGCTCAGGTGCTCCACGGCGAGCGCCTTGGTCACCTGGTCCAGCGCCCAGACGACCGCGAGCACGGACCACGTCAGCAGGGCGAGACGACGCCGTCGCCGAGGGGCGAGCGCGGCGGCCGACCCCACCGCAGCACCGTCCACGGAGTCAGTCTCCCACGCGGACCCGGCCCGACCGGGACCGGCGGCCGCGTCAGTGGCGCTCCTGGCGCTGCTTGCACTCCAGGCAGAGGGTGGCCCGCGGGAATGCCTGCAGCCGACGCTTGCCGATCGGACGCCCACAGCTCTCGCACGTGCCGTAGGAGCCGTCGGCGATGCGTTCCAGGGCGTGCGCGTTCTGGGTCGCGAGGTCGCGCGTGTTGTTCGCGATCGTCATCTCGTGCTCCCGCTCGAAGGCCTTCGAGCCGGAGTCGGCCTGGTCGTCGCCGGCGCCGTCGCCGGCGTCGCGCAGCAGGTCCGCGATCTCGGCGTCGGCGTGCTCGGCCTCGGCGCGGAGCCGGTCGATCTCCGCGGCGAGCTCCTCGCGGACGGCGCCGAGCTCAGCCTCGGTCCACGGGGACTCGTCCTCGCGCACCCGGAGCGAGGAGGGACGCCTCGTGCGAGCACGGTCGAACGAGCCGTGGGGCGCCTGCTCCGCTGCCGGGACCCGACGCGAGCGGGCCTTCGCCGCGGTCTTCTTCGCCGTGGCCTTCTTGGTCGTGCCGGTCTTCTTGGTCGTGCCGGTCTTCTTGGTCGTGCCGGTCTTCTTGGTCGTGCCGGTCTTCTTCGCCGTGCCGGTCTTCTTCGCCGTGCCGGTCTTCTTCGCCGTGGCGTTCTTGGTGGTCGCGGACTTCTTCGCGGTGGCCGTCTTGGCCACGGCCTTCTTGGCGGTGGCCTTCTTGGCGGTGGCCTTCTTCGCCGTCGTGGCCTTCTTCGCCGTGGCGGCCTTCTTCGTCGCGGTGCTCGCCGCGCTCTTCGTCGGGGCGGTCTGCTGCGACGTCGTCGCCCGGGCGCCACCGCTCGCTGCCGCGGACGGGCCCGTCCGTCGCCCGGCCCCGCTGCCCGTGGTGGTACCCGTGGCGCCGCGCCGACCCCGCTCCGCCATGGCCGTCCTCCGATCCGCCTGCCCGGGCAGGCTCGCGTGGTGCGCGAAGGATAGGGCGCTGGGGCGCCGTGGTGGTGGACGCCGCCGGCGTCGGTGTCGCCGGTCAGCCCCCGGCGCCGGCGGCCTCGGGAGCGGGGCCCCCGCTCGGCAGCACCGTGCCCTTGCTGTCCAGGTCGCGCAGCTGGCCCTCGAGGTACGCCTTGAGCCGGGCGCGGTAGTCCCGCTCGAAGGACCGCAGCTCGTCGATCTTGCGCTCGAGCAGCCCGCGCTCCTGCTCCAGGGCGCCCAGGGTCTGGCGCTGCTTCTCCTCGGCGTCCTGCACGAGCCGGGTGGCGTGCTCCTGGGCCTCGGACACGACCCGCTCGCGCTCGCTCTCGCCGTCGCGGACGTAGTCGTCGTGCACCTTCTGGGCCAGGGCGATCATCGCCGCCACGGCCTGCGGGGACTCCTCACCCGCGCCCGGAGGGCGGGTCACCGGGGCGGCCGCGGCCGACTCGGCCGCATGCTGCGGCGAGCCCTGCTCGGGCGGCTCCACGGCGGACTCGGCCGCGGGCTCGGCGCTCGACGCCGCCGGGTCCGAGCTGGCCTCGTCCGGGACCACGGGGCCGGAGGCCTGCTCCGGGACGACCGCGGAGGCGCCCGTGCGTGAGCCGGTGTCCGCTGCGGCCACGGGGTCCGTCCCGGTGCCGGCGTCCGCGGCGGGCGCCGCGGAGACGGTCCCGCCGAGCGACTCGACGTGCTGCTCGCACGCGGTCAGGCTCGACTGCAGCTCGTCGTTCAGCGCGATCAGCCGTCGCAGCTCGGCGACGACCTCGTCCAGGAAGTCGTCGACCTCGTCCTGGTCGTAGCCCTCGCGGAACTTCGTGGGCTGGAAGCGCTTGTCGACAACGTCCTCGGGCGTCAACGCCATCTCATCACCTCGTGCGCGTTCGTGGTGGGCGACGATCGGCACTCGTCGCTCTCGCCGGCGATCACCGTAGCGGACGGGACGGCTCTGCCCGTCGCGACGCCGCGAGTCGTGGCCGCGTCGTGACGCGCGCTGTGAGGACAGCGTCCTCACGCAGCGGCCAGACCGCCGAAGACGCTCATCAGGAGGAAGCAGCCGAAGGCGAGCACCATGAACGCCAGGTCGAGCTGGACCTGTCCGATCCGTACCGGCTTGATCACCCGGCGGAGCGCCTTCAGCGGGGGATCGGTGATCGAGTAGACCGTCTCGGCGACGACGAGGACGGCGCCCTTGGGGTGCCAGTCCCGCGCGAACACCTGGATCCACTCCAGCACCAGGCGGCCGATGAGGACCACGAAGAACAGGAAGACGGCCAGGTACAGCAGCTGGAAGATCGCGGACACGGCGCGTCAGCTCTGGTTGAAGAAGCCGTTCGCCGACTTCGTGGGCTTCTCCGTCTCGGCCGTGACCTCGACGTGCGCCGGGGACAGAAGAAAGACCTTGGCGGTGACCCGCTCGATCGAGCCGTGCAACCCGAAGACGAGACCCGCGGAGAAGTCGACGAGGCGTTTGGCGTCGCCGTCGCCCATGTCCGTCAGGTTCATGATCACGGGGATGCCCTCGCGGAAGGCCTCGCCGATCGTCTTGGCCTCGTTGTACGTGCGGGGGTGGATCGTGGTGATCCGCGAGAGCTCGCCGGTCGGGATCGGCTCGGGCACCACCCGCGAGACCTGCCGGTCCCGGGTGATCGGTGTGACCGCTGCGGTCCGCTCCCGCTCGGAGCGTTCACCGCGGTCCGCACGCTCGTGGCCGCCGCCGTCCGCGTCGTCCTCGTCGAGGTAGCGCTCGTCCTCGTCGGCGAGGCCCAGGTACAGCATCGTCTTGCGCAGTGCCCCAGCCATCTGCTCCTCGTCCCGCTCGTCGCGCACCTGCCTGTCGCCAGGACGCTACCCGAGCGGCGGACGGTCACCGAGGACCGCGCTGCCGACACGCAGGTGTGTCGCACCGGCCGCGACGGCCGCCTCGAGGTCGCCGCTCATGCCTGCCGAGACCAGGTCCGCGCCCGGGTGGTCCTCGCGCAGCCGGACGGCGAGGGCGACGAGCCGGTCGAACGCGGGTCGCGGGTCGACGTCGACCGGTGCGACGGCCATCACCCCGCGCAGCCGGACCCCGTCCAGCGCGGCGACCTCCGCGGCCAGCCCAGGGACGTCCTCGACCGGCGCGCCGCCGCGCCCCGGGTCGCCGTCCAGACTGACCTGGACCAGCAGGTCGACGACGCGGCCCGCGGCGCGCGCTCCCTTCCCCAGCGCGCGCACCACCTTCGCGCGGTCCGCGGAGTGAACCATCGCTGCGTACCGGGCGACGGACGCCGCCTTGTTCGACTGCAACCGGCCGACGAAGTGCCAGCGCAGGTCCAGGTCGGCCAGGTCGGCCACCTTCGCCGCGGCCTCCTGGTCCTTGGCCTCACCGACGTCGCGCACCCCCAGCTCCGCGAGCAGCCGCACGTCGGCGGCGGGGAACGTCTTGGTCACCACGACGGTGCTCACCCCGGCCGGGTCGCGGCCGGCGTCGGCGCAGGCCCGCTGCACCCGCTGGTCCAGGTCGGCCAGCGCCGCGCGCAGTCCGTCCCTGCGGTCGCCGGACCCCCCGCTCACGGCGCCTCCCGCCAGACCATGCCGGCGAACCGCCCGGAGCCGGGGTCGCGACGGTGGGAGAAGAGCGCCTCGTCCTCGACGGTGCACCCCGGCACCTGGTCCACCTCGGCGCAGCGGCCCCGGAGCTGGGCCAGCACGCCCGCGGCGACATCCAGCGACGGGGTCCGGTCCCGGCTCACGGCGGCCGCCGCCGGGTGCCGGCCGGCGACGTCGTCGCGCATCGCGGCCGGTACCTCGTAGCAGCGGGCGCACACGGAGGGGCCGAGGGTGGCGTGCACGGGCCCCGCGCCCAGGGCCGCCATCGCGTCGAGCGCGGCAGGGACCACGCCGACGTCCATCCCCCGCCGACCCGCGTGCGCCACCGCCACCACGCCGGAGTCCGGCGCGACGAGCATCACCGGGACGCAGTCGGCAACGAGCACCGCCAGGGCCAGGTCCGGCTCGGAGGTGACCAGCGCGTCAGCCTCCGGCGCGGGTCCCGGCCAGGGCCCGTCCACGACGACCACCTCGCCACCGTGCACCTGCCGGGCGACCAGGAGGTGGTCCGCCGCGACCCCGACCGCAGCGGCGACGGTCGCCCGGTTCGCGCTCACCGCCGAGGGGTCGTCGCCGACGTGCTCGCCGAGGTTGAGCCCGGCGAGGCTGCTCGCGCTCACCCCGCCGCGGCGCGCCGTCAGCGCACGCCACACCCGGCCGCGGTCCCCCGGCAGGGAACGCGACCAGGCGAGGACGTCGGTGCCGGTCACCGGGGCGGGACGGTTCACCGGGGCGGGACGGTTCCCCGCGACCGGGCCGTCACTTCAGGAAGTCGGGCACGTCGAGCTCGTCGTCGGCCTGGACCGACACCGGGCGTCCGTTCGGCACCCGGACGAGCCGGTCCTCGTCGACGTCGCGGGGGATCTCGACCTCCGCGTCGTCGCCGCCGCCGGCGTCCTGGGAGCCACCTGAGGGATGGCGGTCCGCGGCACCGTGGTCCTCGGGCCGGCGCTCGTCGCGTGCCGGCTCCCCGCCGCGGCCTGGCGCCTCGGGCGCCGGCATCCGGTCGAAGACCGGTCCACCGTCACCGGCGCGGCGGATCCCGTCGCTGCCGGCCGAGCCGGCCGAGCCCGCGGACGCCAGGGTCGCGCCGGTCGGCGTGGCGGGCGCGGAGCGGCTCTCCGCGAACCCACCCGGCAGCTGGGTGCCCTGGGTCGCGCGAGCCGCGGGCTGCTGGCTGCGACCCGACACCTGCCCGAGGGCCCGCTCGTCCTGGCGGCGGGTCGGGGTGCCCCCGTCGAACCCGGCGGCGATCACGGTCACGCGGACCTCGTCGCCGAGGGCGTCGTCGATGACGGCGCCGAAGATGATGTTCGCCTCGGGGTGCGCGGCCTCCTGCACCAGCCGTGCCGCCTCGTTGATCTCGAACAGGCC
>JBBRBF010000046.1:0-19915 GCA_038206105.1 Actinomycetales bacterium
GGCCCCCCCCGGCCCGGGACCGGGTAACGGCCCGCCTCGGTACCGGCCCCGGGGTATCACCGGACGCCCCCGACGCCCCCCCCCCCCCCGAAGTGTCCGTGCCCACCACGTCCTCCTCGCCGCCCGAGCCGTCCCGCGCACTGCCGGTTCGGCTGCCTCCGCGCTCGCTGCCGGTCCCGTCCGCCCGGCTGCTGCCGTTCTCCCGGCCGGTCCCGCCCTCCCGGCTGCTGCCGGTCCGCCGAAGCGCCGGGCGCCCCCGCCCCCGTCGCCGCCGCCACGGCGCGACCGGACGTGGTCGGGTGGGACGCCGAGCGGGCGAGGGTCGCAGCCTTCGTCGCCGGCCTCGGCCACGGTGCGCGGTCCCTCGCGGACGCGGACGCGAGCGCGACCAACTCCTCCACCGTGCCCGTGGCGTAGGGGGGTGCAGCCCGCGAGTGTGGCGCCGGTGCGCGACACGCTGGCGTGTCGCGCACGGGCGTCACACTCGAGCGGGTTCGGGTCCGGAAGCGACGACGGACGGCGGCGTGCGGGTGCCGCTCAGCCCCGTCGCAGCAGCCGGGCGGCCTCGGCGGCCCAGTAGGTCAGGGTCGCCCCGGCGCCGGCGCGCTGCACAGACAGCAGCGTCTCCAGGACGGCCCGCTCCCGGTCGATCCACCCGTTCGCGGCGGCCGCCTCGACCATCGCGTACTCCCCGGAGACCTGGTAGGCCCACACCGGCACGTCCACCGCGGCGGCGACGTCGGCGAGCACGTCGAGGTAGGGCAGAGCGGGCTTCACCATCACGACGTCCGCGCCCTGCTCGACGTCCAGGCGCACCTCGCGCATGGCCTCGGTGCGGTTGGCGGGGTCCTGCTGGTAGGTCCGGCGGTCACCGACGAGCGCGGAGTCGACCGCCTCGCGGAACGGCCCGTAGAACGCCGAGGCGTACTTCGCGGCGTAGGCGAGCAGCAGGACGTCGGTGCGGCCGGCGGCGTCCAGGGCCGCGCGGACGTGCCCGACCTGGCCGTCCATCATCCCGCTGAGCCCGAGCAGGTGGGCGCCTGCGTCGGCCTGCGCGAGCGCCAGGGACGCGTAGCGCTCGAGCGTCGCGTCGTTGTCGACCCCGCCCGCGGCGTCGAGTACGCCGCAGTGGCCGTGGTCGGTGAACTCGTCGAGGCAGAGGTCGGCCATCACCACGGTCCGGTCCCCGGTCGCCGTCCGCACGTCACGCACCGCGGCGTTCAGCACACCGTCGGGGTCGTCCCCGGCGGAGCCCTGCGCGTCGCGGTGGGCGGGGACGCCGAACAGCATCACGCCGCCGACGCCCGCGTCGACGGCCTCCCCGACCGCGTCGACCAGAGACGAGGGCGTGTGCTGCACGACGCCCGGCATGCTCGCGATCGGGGCGGGGTCGCGCAGCCCCTCCTTGACGAACAGGGGCAGCACGAGCCGGCCCGCGTCGAGGCGGTACTCGGCTGCGAGGGAGCGGATGGCCCCGCTCGCCCGCAGCCGGCGAGGGCGCACGCGCAGCGGCGACACCGACGAGGCGGCGCCCGGCACCGACCCGGCGGGCAGTACCGGACCGCCCCCGCTCAGCGGGACCGCCGCCGCGCCGCGGTGCGCTTCTCGCTCGGCCGCATCGGGTGCTCACCGGCCGCCACGGCCTCCTCGCGCAGGGCCGTCCCGTAGCGGGCCAGCGCCTCGACCAGCGCGGACGACGACGCGTCGTCGGCGAGGACGTCGACCCGCAGCCCGTGCTCCGTGGCGGTCTGGGCCGTCGCCGGACCGATGCACGCCACCACCGTCGACGGGTTCGGCTTGCCGGCGATGCCGACGAGGTTGCGCACCGTGGACGACGACGTGAAGACGACCGCGTCGAAGCTGCCGTTCTTGATGGCCTCGCGGACCGGCGCGGCCGGCGGGGCCGCCCGCACGGTCCGGTAGGCGGTGACGTCGTCCACGGCCCAGCCGAGCTCGGCGAGCCCCGCCACGAGGGTGTCGGTCGCGATGTCCGCCCGCGGCAGGAACACGCCGTTGATGGGGTCGAGCACGTCGTCGTACGGCGGCCACTCGGCGAGCAGGCCCTGCGCGGAGCTCTCGCCGGACGGCACGAGGTCGGGCTCGATCCCCCACTCCCGCAGCGCCTGGGTGGTGACTCCGCCCACGGCGGCCACCTTCAGGCCGGAGAACGCCCGGGCGTCGAGCCCGAACTCCGCGAACTTCTCGCGGACCGCCCGCACCGCGTTCACGGACGTGAACCCGATCCACTCGTAGGCACCCGTGACGAGTCCCTTGACGGCCTTCTCCATCTGGTGCGGCGACCGCGGCGGCTCGACCGAGATCGTCGGGACCACGTCGCTGACCGCCCCGTAGGCCGCCAGCTGCTCAACCGTCGGACCGGACTGGGCCTGCGTGCGCGGCACCAGCACCCGCCAGCCGAACAGCGGCTTGGTCTCGAACCACGAAGCCTTCTCGCGCAGGGCGACACCCGGTCCCGTGACGACCACGAGCCGCTCGTCGCCCGCGGCCGCGACGTCGTCCACCGCGGCCTTGACGTCGCGCAGGGTCGCCACAGCGGTGCGCTGGGACGTCGTGGAGCCGCCGACGGTGACGCTGACACCGGCCGACCCGTCGTGGCCGGCGTCCACGAGGGCGCCGACGCACGCCACGACGTCGTCCGGGGAGCCGAGCACGACCAGGGTGCCGTGCGTCCCGGCGACGGCCGCGGCCTCGTGCCGCCCCCCTGCGTCGAGCACGTGCACCGCACCGGTGCCGGAGGTCGTGAGCGGGACGCCGGCGTGCAGCGGCACCGCGGTGGCCTCCGCGACACCCGGGACGACCTCGACCGGCACCCCTGCGCGACGCACCGCGACGATCTCCTCCGCCAGCGGCGAGAACAGCGTGCCGTCGCCGGGGAGCAGCCGCACCACGTGCTGACCGGCCTTCGCCGCACGGGTCACCAGGCGCGCGCGCCCCGCGGCGGTCAGCGGCTTGCCGTCGTCGTCGCTCGTCGGGTCGACGAGCTCGACCCCGGTCGGGCAGGAGCGCGTGACGAGGTCACGCGCACCGGGGTCGGCGACGACCACCTCGGCCGTTGCGAGCAGATCGGTGGCTCGGACGGTCATCAGGCCCGGGTCCCCCGGGCCGGTGCCCACGAACGCGGCGGTGGCGATGGGCTTCTTGTTGGCGCGGGCGCTCACGTGTCACTCCCCTGTCGGCGACCGCTGGTCGCCGTCTCGGTCCGGTGGTCCTCGTCGTTCTCGGTGGTCTCGTCGCTGGTCTCGCCGCTGGTCTCGCCGCTGGTCCTGTCGCCGCCGGTCTGGTGGTCGCCGGCGTCCTCGACGAGGGCCGCAGCCCCGTCGTCCAGCAGGTCTGCGGCGAGCGCCCGGCCCAGGGCGGCCGGATCTCGTGGGTCCCCGGTGAGGCTGCGGCGCAGCGTCACCGACCCGTCGGGCGAGGCGGCCACCCCCCGCAGCAACAGCTCCGGGCCGGCGTCGCCCTCGCACCAGTCGGCGAGCGCTCCGACGGGCGCGGTGCAGCCCGCCTCGAGGGCGGCGAGCAGAGCGCGTTCGGCGGTGGTGCAGGCCCGAGCCGCGACGTCGTCCACCAGGGCACAGCCGGCCAGGACGTCGGCGTCGTCGGCGCGGCACTCGACGGCGAGCGCACCCTGCCCGGGTGCGGGCAGCACCTGCAACGGGTCGAGCACCTCGGTGACGTCGCCACCTCGCCCGATCCGCCGCAGCCCCGCCCGGGCCAGCACGACCGCGTCGAGGCTGCCGTCGGTCACCATCGCGACCCGCGTGCCCACGTTGCCGCGGACCGGTACGACGTCGAGGCCGAGGCCGAGCGCGCGCAGCTGCGCGGCGCGCCGGGGCGAGCCGGTCCCGACGGTGGAGCCGGCGGGCAGCTCGCCGAGGGTGAGTCCGTCGCGGGCGACGAGTGCGTCGCGCGGGTCCTCGCGGGCCGGTACGGCCGCGATCGTGAGCCCGTCCGCCGCGGCGGTGGGCAGGTCCTTGAGGGAGTGGACGGCGACGTCCACCTCGCCCGCGAGCAGCGCGTCGCGCAGCGCGGAGACGAACACCCCGGTGCCGCCGATAACGGTGAGCGGCTCGGTGCTGCGGTCGCCGTGGGTGACGACCTCCACGAGCTCGACCTGCCAGCCGGTGGCCGCCACGAGGGAGTCCGCCACGAGCTGGGACTGGGTGCGAGCCAGGAGGCTGCGCCGGGTGCCCAGGCGCAGCACGCGACGCCGCGTCGCGACCCGCTCGGTGTCGACGGCGGTCATCGCGTCCCACCCCCCGGGGAGTCCATGCTGCTGAGGACGTCGGTGACGGACGCCACCTCGCCCGGGTCGAGGTCGAAGAGCTCGCGCAGCGCCTCGGCGTACGCGGCCCCGTTCTCGGCGGCGGCCAGCGTCTTCACCCGCACGGTCGGCCGGTGCAGGAGCTTCTCGACGACGCGGTGCACGGTCTTCTCGACCTCGGCCCGGGTCCGCTCGTCGAGGTCGCCGCCGAGGCGCTGACGCAGCCGCGACACCTCGGCCGCGACGACCTCGCCCGCGTGCGCGCGCAGCGCCGCCACGGTCGGCCCCACGGCCGCGGCGCGCTGGCTGGCGAGCCAGCTCGTGACCTCCTCGGCGACGATCGACCGCGCATGCTCGACGCCGTCGCCGACGGCGCTCCCGGCGAGGTCGTGACCGAGGTCGTCGAGGTCGACGACGTGCACGCCGGCCAGCGTGGCGACCTTGGGGTCGACGTCGCGGGGCAGGCCGAGGTCGACGAGCAGCTGGGGCGCGGCGACGGCGCCGTCGCCGGCCCGTGCCGCACGCGCCGCCGCGACCTGCTCCACGCCGAGCACGTACCCGACGGCGCCGGTGCACGTCACCACGACGTCCGCCGCCGCGAGCACGGGCAGCAGGGCCGCGTCGTCCAGGGCGGTCCAGCTGGCACCGATGGGCTCGGCGACACGGCGGGCCCGGTCCGGGGTCCGGTTGGCGACCGTCAGCGACGCCGGTCCCAGGCGCGCGACGGTGGTCGCCGCGAGCGAGCTCATCGACCCGGCGCCCACGACCAGGACGCGGGCCCCGGCGAGCGGACCGACGACGTGACCGGAGCGGGCCAGGCCGGCCTCGACCAGGGAGGGGCCCGCCGCGTCGAGGGTCGTCTCGGCGTGGGCGCGCTTGCCGACGCGCAGGGCGTGCTGCAGCAGCGGGTCCAGGGCCCGGCCCGCGGTGCCGTCCCCCTGGGCGCGGCGCAGGGCCGAACGCACCTGCCCCAGCACCTGGGCCTCGCCGACGGCCATCGAGTCGAGCCCGCTGGCGACGGTGAACAGGTGCGCGACGGCGCGGTCCGCGTAGTGCACGTACAGGTGGTCGGTGAGTGCGGTCAGCGGCACGCCGGCGCGCTGCGCGAGCAGCGACCCGACGTCGGCGACGCCACCGTGGAAGGCGCCGACCTCGGCGTAGACCTCGAGCCGGTTGCACGTCGCGAGCACGACGGACTCCTCGACGTTCTCGGTGTCGAGCAGGTCGAGGGCGGCCGCACGGGCAGCGTCGACGTCCATCGCCATCCGCTCCAGCAGCGGCAGCGGTGCGGTGTGGTGGGAGATCCCCACGACGAGCAGGCTCACCGCAGCACCTCCTTGACCAGGGCCGTGCCCCGTGCGGGCCGGTCCGGCTCCGCACGGCCGACGGCGGCGATCGCGGCACCGCGGGCCGCCTTGCGCTGCTCGTGGAACGCGAGGATCTGCAGCTCGGTGGACAGGTCCACCTTGCGCACGTCGACGCCGTCCGGCACGTGCAGCGGGACCGGCGCGAAGTTCAGCACGCTGGTCACCCCGGCCGCGACGAGCCGGTCGCAGACGTCCTGGGCCGCTGCTGCGGGGGTCGCGACCACACCGATGGAGACGCCGTGCTCGGCGACGACGGCCTCGAGGTCGGCCGCGGCCGTCACCGGCATCCCCGCGACGCGCTCGCCGACGACGTCCGGGTCCTCGTCGAGCAGCGCCACCACGGAGAAGCCGCGCTGGGCGAAGCCGCCGTAGTTCGCCAGGGCGTGCCCCAGGTTGCCGATGCCGACGATCACGACGCGCCAGTCCTGCGTGAGCCCGAGCTCGCGCGAGATCTGGTGGACGAGGAACTCGACCTCGTAGCCGACGCCGCGGGTGCCGTACGAGCCCAGGTGCGACAGGTCCTTGCGCAGCTTCGCCGACCCGACGCCGGCAGCATCGGCGAGCGCCTGCGAGGACACGGTGTCCACCCCGCGCTCGGCGAGGGTCGTGAGCGCACGCAGGTACACCGGGAGCCGTGCCACCGTGGCGTCCGGGATACCGCGGGCCCCGCCGCCGGTGAGGGCGAACGAGGCGGTGCGGGGCGTGCTCACGACGGGCATGCTCCTTGCGCGTGGGGCTCGTGCCGCCGGTCCGCGAGGGGGTCCGGCCGGGGAGGACGTCCCAGGGTAGGCACTTGTGAACGCACGCACAAAGTCGGCGGAGGATACACGGGCTCCTGGTGAGACGGATCACGGGGTTCGCGGCCGCCGCCGTGAGGCCCCGGGCCCGTGTCTCACGCCGCTGACCTGCACCTCTGCCGTACCGGGCGGGCCGGGACGGCGGTCAGCGCCACCAGCGCCGCCGACCCGGCGGGTCCTGGAGCGCGAGCCGCAGCCGGGCGGCGTCCACGCGCCAGTAGGTGTGCTGACGGCCGTCGACGAGCACCACCGGGACCATGTCGGACCACCGCTCCCGCCGCTCAGCTGACGGGTCCGCGTCCAGGTCCACCTCGCACCACGAGACCCCCGCGTCGGCGCAGACCTCGGCGACCACCGCGCGGGCCGCCTCGCACAGGTGGCAGCCGGCCCGCCCGACGAGCGTCACCCGCTGCGTCACGTCCCCATCACCGGCCCAGGCTACGAGGCTGCTCGGCGTCCGTCGTCCCGCGCCGCGGCACCGGGTGGGCCGCCCCCTCAGTGCCTACAGTGACGCCATGGTCGGCGCCGGCGAGGGGGACGCGGGCCTGCCGGACGGCGACGGGGACGACGAGGGCGCGGGCGGGGCGGCACGCACGGCCGGAGCGGTGCCCACGCGGAGGCGCCGCGGCGCGCGGTCCCGGCGCGCGGGCCGGGCCGCGGCGCTGGTCGCGACCTCCGACGGCCCCGGCGGCGCGGACCGGTCGGCCGCCGCCTTCTTCGACGTCGACAACACGGTGGTGCGCGGCGCCAGCGCGTTCTACCTGGCCCGCGAGCTGCACCGGCGCAAGTTCTTCACGTTCGCGGACGTCGTCCGGATGGCGTGGCAGCAGGCCCGCTTCCGTGCGGTCGGAGAGAGCCTGGAGCACGTCGACCAGGTGCGGGAGAAGGCCTTGACCTTCGTGGCCGGCCACTCGGTCGCCGAGATCGCGGCGATCGGCGAGGAGGTCTACGACGAGGTCATCGCCGGCAAGCTGTGGCGGGGCACGCAGGCGCTCGCCCGGGCTCACCTCGACGCCGGCCAGCGGGTGTGGCTGGTGACGGCGACCCCGGTGGAGGTGGCGGACGTGATCGCGCACCGGCTCGGGCTCACCGGGGCGCTCGGCACCGTCGCGGAGCACGTCGACGGCGTCTACACCGGGCGGCTCGTCGGCCAGGTGCTGCACGGCGAGGCGAAGGCCGACGCGGTGCGCGCGCTCGCCGCCCGTGAGGGCCTGGACCTGGCTCGGTGCGCGGCGTACGGCGACTCGGCGAACGACCTGCCGATGCTGTCGCTGGTCGGTCACCCCAGCGTGGTCAACCCGGACGCCGCGCTGCGCCGTCACGCCCGCGAGCGCGCCTGGCAGGTGCGGGACTACCGGCGCGGCCGGCGCGCGGCCCGCGTGGGTCTGCCGGCGCTCGGAATCAGCGGCCTCGCGGCCGCAGCAGCCCGCCGGGTCCGCGCCCGCCGCCCCTCCTGACCCGCCCCCCACCCTCGCGGTGATCATGCACGTCAGGTCCGCCACCAACGGTGATCATGCACGTCAGGTCCGCCCCAAGGAAGATCGTGTATCCGATCATCCAGTCCGTGATCGTCGCCGGGGGTGGGACCCGAGGTGCATGATCACCGGGGAGGGTGGGTCAGAAGAAGACGGAACGGCGCTGCACGAGCAGGGAGTAGAGCGTGTGCTGGATCGTCTCGCGCACCCGGTCGGTGAGGTCGAAGACGAGCATCGGGTCCTCGGCGGGGTCGCCGGCCTCCGCGTCCGCGAGGTCGGTGGTGGGCACCGGCTCCCCGAACTCGATCAGCCACTTGGACGGCAGCGGCACCAGCCCGAGCGGCCCCAGCAGCGGGAACGTGGGGGTGATCGGCGCGTAGGGGGTGCCGAGCAGGCGCGCGAGGGCCGGCAGGTTGCCGAGGATCGGGTAGATCTCCTCGGCTCCGACGATCGAGCAGGGCACGATCGGTGTCCTGGTGCGCAGCGCGGCGGAGACGAAGCCGCCACGGCCGAAGCGCTGCAGCTTGTACCGCTCGGAGAACGGCTTGCCGATCCCCTTGAACCCCTCGGGCCACACCCCCACCACCTCCCCGCCGCCGAGGAGCCGCTCCGCGTCGGGGTTGGCGGCCAGCGTCGACCCGCTCTTGCGGGCCAGGCTGCCGACGAAGGGCAGGCCGAAGATGAGGTCCGCGCCGAGGATCCGCAGGTGCCGGTGCTGGGGGTGCTCGTCGTGCACCGCCACCTGCGTCATCAGCGCGTCGAGGGCGATGGTCCCGGAGTGGTTGGCCACCACCAGCGCGCCACCGGTGGCCGGGATGTTCTCCACGCCCCGGACCTCGATCCGGAACCACCTGCGGTACAGCGGCCGCAGCAGCGGCAGCACGAGCGAGTCGGTCAGCTCGGCGTCGAAACCGAACTCGTCGACCGTGAAGTCGCCCGTGAGGCGGCGTCGCAGCAGGGCCAGGGCGGCAGCGACCCGCTCGGCCACCTCGGACGGCGTCGCGTCGTCCCCCAGGTCGGCGACGATCCGCTCGCCGGCCTCGGTCGCCTGCCCGGCGACGTCCTCGGCGCGCCCGGCGGGCACCGACCGCAACCGGCGTGGCTGCCGCTCCGGGCGCTGCGCGGGCGGGCTGCTCGCGCGGGCCCGCCGGGTCGACGCCGGACCGGTCGCGGCACCGGTACGGCGACGTGGGGCGGGTGGCCGGCGACGCGCCGCTGGGGCGGCGACATCGGCGCCGCCCGACTCGCTGGGTGCGACGACGTCGAGAGCGGTGCTGTCAGGAGCGCCGCCGTCGGGAGCGGTGCTGTCAGGAGCGCCGCCGTCAGGAGCGACGCTGTCAGGAGCGACGCCGTCGGCTGCGGCGGCTGCGGCGCCGTCGGCTGCGGCGCTGTCGGCATCGAGGGCCCCGGAGCGGGCCGCGGCCACCGTCGGGTCGGCGCTCGTCCGCGCTGCGGCAGCCTCGCCGTCGACCGAGCCGGGCTCCTCGTCCTTGCGGACGTCGGGGCCCGCCGACAGGCCGTCGTCCGTGGCCTCGGCGGTCTCGAGCAGCGGGGTCGTGCGCCGGCGCCGGCGGCGGCGCTCGCCGCCGGCCCGCTCCGCCCCCGCGGCGAGGGCGTCACGGCGGCGGTCGTCGGGGCTCACGCCGCCCGTCCGAGCCGGTCGATGCGCCGGACGAGGCCCAGGGCGCGGCGCTCCGCGCCCGAGACGACGCCAGGCGACACCGGTCCGTGCAGGCCGCGCGTCCGGACGAAGTCGGCGAACGCGGCGCGTGTCGTCCACCGCGGCTCGAAGCCCAGCACCTCGCGCATCCGCGTGGTGTCCAGCCCCCGCCCGTAGGACAGGAACGCGACCTGGTCGGAGGAGAAGTCCGCCAGGCCCGCCCTGCGGACCGCCCGGCTCACGCCCGCCACCAGCGGTCCCGGGACCGGCACCGTGATCCGACCGGCAGCGTGCGCGGCCTGAGCCACCGTGATCACGCCGTCCCCGGCGACGTTGGTCGTCCCCGTGCAGGGACCGCAGGTGGCCTGGACGAGGGAGGCCACCGCGTCGTCCTCGTGCAGCAGCGCGAACCGCGGGTCCCGCCCTGCGACCACCGGGACCACCGGCAGCTCGAAGTAGTCCGTGATCGCGGTGTGCATCCCCGGGCCCACGACGTTCGCCAGCCGCAGCACGGAGACGTCGACGTCGGGGCGGCGGCGGGAGAACCCGCGCACGTAGCCCTCGACCTCCACGGAGTCCTTGCCCCACCCCGCCCGAGGCATCACCTTCGGGCCCATGTCCTCGGTGAACATGGCCGGGTCCTTGGCGCTCGCGCCGTAGACCGAGGCGGTCGACTTCACCACCAGCCGCCGCAGCGACGGCGAGCGCTGGCACGCAGCCAGCAGCTGCATGGTGCCAATGACGTTGATCTCCTTCATCGACGCGCGGCCCCCCGCCGAGGTGGGGGTGGCGATGACGTTGGTGTGGACGACGGTGTCGACCTCGGCGCGCGCGATCACCTTGCCGATCACGGGGTTCCGGATGTCCGCGCGCACGAACTCGGCACCGCCGATGCCGTGCGAGGGTGGCACGACGTCGACCCCGATCACGCGGGCGACGTCCCGGCGCTGCGCCAGGGCCCGCGCGACGCGCCCTCCGAGGTACCGGGACACGCCCGTGACGAGCACGACCTGCGTCATGCGACCTCCCGTCGGTGCCCCCGGTCGGCGGCCGCGTCCGTGACGACCACCGGCCCTGCCGTGGCGGCGATCCTACGCGCGACGCCCGCCCCGCCGATGGCGGGACGGGCGTCCTGCAGTACCGGGGCCGTCGACGTGCGGCGGCCCCGCTGGGTCACTTCTTGTTGCGGCGCTGGTGACGCGTACGGCGCAGCAGCTTGCGGTGCTTCTTCTTGGCCATCCGCTTGCGGCGCTTCTTGATGACGGAGCCCATAGGTCCTCGCAGTCGGTCGAGTCGACGTCGTCGTGTACCGGCGTCGAAGCGCCCGCTGGGACAGCGGCGCGGCCGGCACCTCGGTGCAGCGTACCGGCACCGGGCCCGATGCGGCCGCGGCGGTGCCTGGTGCTCTCAGGCGGTGTCGACGAAGGAGTCCCGTAGGTAGTCGTCGACGGCCCGTTCCGGGACACGGTACGAACGCCCGACCCGCACCGCCGGCAGCTCCCCGGAGTGGACGAGCCGGTAGACCGTCATCTTGGACACGCGCATGATCGCGGCCACCTCGGCCACGGTGAGGAACCGCGACCCGCTGAGGTCCTGCTCGCCCATGTCGCACCGGTCCTGACGCCGACCACCCACGGGTCGGCGCGCTCACCCTAGGGGCTGCTGGGGCTGGTGGGGAAGGTGACCTGGACCGGCGTCCTCCGACCGGGCCAACCCTCCGCCCGCTCGGACGTGCACGGGAACCTCCGGACGAGCGGGCGCCGCGCGCCGGCCTCAGTCGAAGTGCGGGTCGAGCCCGTACAGCGGGAAGACGGCCTTGCGGGTCGCGAGCACGGCACGGTCGAGCGCCTCGCCCGGGTCGTAGCCGGTCTCCCACGACAGCCACGACACCTCGCGGCCGTCGGTCATCCGCGCCGGTCCCGGGCGTCCCCACCGCTCCAGGACGTACTCCGACCAGGCCGGCGGCACCGGGGTCGCCGGGTCGACGGGGGCGTGGGCGGCGACGCCGACGAGGTGGGTCCAGGCGCGGGGGACGACGTCCACGAGCTCGTAGCCGCCGCCGCCGAGTGCCAGCCAGCGGCCGTCCGCGACCTCGTGCGCCAGGTCGTGCACCATGTCGGTGGCGGCCCGCTGCGCGTCGAGCGAGACGGCCAGGTGCGCGAGCGGGTCGAGGAAGTGGGTGTCGCAGCCGTGCTGGCTCACCACGACGTCGGGTTCGAAGGCCCGGACCACCTGCGGGACGACCGAGTGCAGCGCCCGCAGCCACCCGTCGTCGCCGGTGCCCGGCGGCACGGCCACGTTCACCGCGCTGCCGTCGGCCGCCGGCCCGCCGGTCTCGTCCGCGAACCCGGTGCCGGGGAAGAGCACGCGGCCGGTCTCGTGCACCGAGACGGTCAGCACCCGGGGGTCGTCGTAGAACAGGGCCTGCGTGCCGTCGCCGTGGTGCACGTCCACGTCGACGTAGGCGACGCGCCGCGCCCCGTGGTCGAGCAGCCACCGGATCGCGACGGCGCAGTCGTTGTAGACGCAGAAGCCGCTGGTGCGGTCCGCCATCGCGTGGTGCAGGCCACCGCAGAAGTTGACCCCGTGGGCCGCCTCGCCGCGCCACACCGCCGCCGCCGCATCGACGCTGCCCTGCACCACGCGGGCGGCGGAGGCGTGCATCCCGGCGAAGGCAGGGTCGTCGGTGCTGCCGAGCCCGAACGAGCCGTCCGCCTCGTCGGGGTGGTCGGAGACGTGCTGCACGGCCGCGACGTAGGCGCTGTCGTGGACCGTGGTGAGCAGCGCCTCGTCCGCGACCTCCGCGCCGACGACCTGGACGCCGGGCAGGTCCAGCAGTCCCAGGGCCCGGCTCAGCCGGGCGGTGAGGTCGAGCCGGGCCGGTGACATCGGGTGCCAGGACCCGAAGTCGTACCGCGTGAAGGTGGGGTCCCACACGACGCGGGCTGTCGTCATGGCGTGACCGTAGCCGCCGCTGCGGCGTCCGCGCCGCTGCGCGGCGGCCCGGCCCGGCCCGCACAAGTGCACCCGGTCGGCCGCTTGCGCGCTCGGCGCTCCCGCACCGCGCGGGCTTCGGTACGGTCGCGGGCGCCGGCCGCGCTGGTCGACCGGTGCCGGGACGACGTGACCCGGCCCGGCGGCGGTGAGGGAGGTGCGGGTGGCGCGCGACGACGGGTCCGCGCCGGACGGCGCTGGCCGCGGCCCGGTGCCGGTGCCGGTGCCGGTGACCGGTACGCGCGGTCCCGTCTCCCGCGGGCCCGGAGGGCGCAGGGGCCGCGGGTCCCGACGTCGGGGCACCCTGGCCGGGCGGCTGCGCGACCGGGTCGACGAGGTCGCGCGCACGTCACCGGCGCGGCTGGCGCTGCTCGTCTTCGCCGCCGTCATCACGCTGTTCACCGCGCTGCTGTCCGTGCCGGCGGCGACGGCGGACGGCGTGCGCGCACCCTTCGTCGACGCGCTGTTCACCGCGACGTCCGCGGTCTGCGTGACCGGCCTGGTCACCGTCGACACCGCCGAGTACTGGTCGAACTACGGCGAGGTCGTCATCCTCGTCGCGATCAAGGTCGGCGGGCTGGGGATCCTCACCCTGGCATCGCTGCTCGGCCTCGCCGTGTCGCGCCGACTGGGGCTGACGACCCGCCTGTTGGCCGCCACCGAGACCAAGGCGCTGCGCCTCGGCGAGGTCGGCAGCCTGATCCGCCTGATCATCGCGGCGTCGTCGCTGGTGGAGGCCGTGCTGTTCGTGATGCTGGCCCCCCGCTTCTGGCTGCGCGGCGAGGAGCCGCTGCAGGCCCTGTGGCACGGCGTCTTCTACGCGATCTCGGCGTTCAACAACGCGGGGTTCGTCTCCCACGTCGACGGCATGACGACGTACCTGACCGACCCGTGGATCAGCCTGCCGGTCACCCTCGGCGTGTTCGTCGGGAGCCTGGGCTTCCCGGTGCTGTTCGTGATCGGCCGCCAGCGGTGGCACGTGTCGCGGTGGGACCTGCACTCGCGGCTGACCATGAGCACGAGTGCGATCCTCGTCGTCCTGTCGCTCGTGCTCGTGGGGGCCTTCGAATGGCGAAACGAGCAGACCCTCGGCCCGCTGTCGACCCCCGGCAAGCTGCTCGGTGCCCTGTTTGCCGCGGTGATGCCACGCTCCGGCGGCTTCAGCACCGTCGAGGTCTCGCAGATGAACGAGACCACCTGGCTGGTCACCGACGCGCTCATGTTCGTCGGTGGCGGCAGCGCGTCGACCGCGGGCGGGATCAAGGTCACGACGCTCGCCGTGCTGTTCCTCGCCGTGGTCGCGGAGGCCCGCGGTGACAGCGACGTCGAGTCGCACCGGCGCCGGATCCCGGCCGCGACGATGCGGCTCGCGGTCACGGTGCTGCTCGTCGGCGCGACGACGGTGCTCATCGCGACGCTGACCCTGCTCGCGATCACGCGCCTGGAGCTCGACGTCGTCCTGTTCGAGGTGCTGTCCGCGTTCTCGACGTGCGGGCTGTCCACCGGCATCACCGGCAACCTTCCCGACGCGGGGAAGTACGTTCTGTCGGTGCTCATGTTCGTCGGGCGCACCGGCACCATGACGCTCGCCGCCGCACTGGCGGTGCGGGAGCGGCGCCGCCGCTTCCGGCTCCCGGAGGAGAGACCCATCGTTGGCTGACAAGAAGCTCCAGACCCACGCCGTGCTCGTGATCGGCATGGGCCGGTTCGGCAGCGCCATCGCGGACGCCCTGAACCGGCTCGGCCACGAGGTGCTGGCGATCGAGCGCAACCCCGAGATCGTGCAGGAGTGGTCGGGCCGGCTGACCCACGTCGTGGAGGCCGACGGCACGAGCCTGGAGGCCCTGCAGCAGGTGGGCTGCGAGGACTTCGACATCGCGGTGGTGGGGATCGGCACGTCGATCGAGGCGAGCGTGCTGGCGACCGCGAACCTCGTCGACCTCGGCACGAAGCAGATCTGGGCGAAGGCGATCACCGCGTCGCACGGTCGCATCCTCGAGCGCATCGGCGCCCACCACGTCGTCTACCCCGAGGCGGACGCCGGCGAGCGGGTGGCGCACCTCGTCGCCGGCAAGCTGCTCGACTACATCGAGTTCGACGACGGGTTCGCGATCGCCAAGATGCGACCGCCGAAGGAGACGCAGGGCTTCACGCTGACCGAGTCGGGGGTCCGCAAGAAGTACGGCGTCACGGTGGTCGGCGTGAAGTCGCCGGGCCAGGACTTCACGTACGCCGTCCCCGACACGCGTGTCTCGCAGCACGACCTGCTCATCGTCTCCGGCCACAGCGAGCTGGTCGAGCGCTTTGCCGCGCGCCCCTGAGCCGACCCGTGGCCGGACGACGGCGGTGCCGCTGGTGGGCGCGGATACGCCGATCCGACGCGCCCTGGGTGCCGCGGCGGCAGTCCCCCGCCGGCTGAGGGTCGCGCCCGGCACGGCTCGTGGTCGTCGGCTTCCTGGTCGCCGACGTCGTCGGGACCGGCCTGCTCACCCTGCCGGTGGCGACCGCGGACGGCGATGACACCGACCTGCTGACCGCGGCGTTCCACGCCACGTCGACGGTGTGCGTGACCGGCCTGGTGACGGTGGACACGGCGACGCA
Source organism: Actinomycetales bacterium (assembly GCA_038206105.1). Taxonomy (GTDB): domain Bacteria; phylum Actinomycetota; class Actinomycetes; order Actinomycetales; family JBBRBF01; genus JBBRBF01. The sequence continues at coordinate 15,177 of JBBRBF010000046.1, forward strand.
CTGGACCGGCTTCGGCGAGGGCGTGCTGCTCGCGCTGATGCAGGTCGGCGGCCTCGGGGTGATGACGTTCGCCTCGCTCCTCGGGCTCCTCGTCGCGGGTCGGCTCGGGCTGCGGAGCCGGCTGCTGCTGCTGGCGATCGTGGCCGAGGTGCGCGGCGACCCCGACGTCACGGCCGCCGGCCGGCGGATCGACCCCTCCACGGTGCGGCAGGCCCTGACGGTGGCGCTGCTGTCGCTGGCCTTCGCCGCGACCGCGACGGTCGTAGTGCTGCACGAGAGCGACCTCGACCTCGACGCCGTCCTCTTCGAGGCGTTCTCCGCGTTCGGCACGGTCGGGCTCTCGACCGGGATCACCGCCGGCCTCCCCCGCTGACGGCCGGATGACGCTGATGGTGCTCATGCTCGTCGGCCGGCTCGGCCCGGTCACGATGGCCTCGGCGCTCGCGGTGCGGCAGCGGCGTCGGCTCTATCGCCCTCCCGTGTCGCGCCCATCGTCGGCTGAGCGGCTCCGGCCGGGCTGCACCGAGGGCACGACGTTGGAGACCCCCGTCGCCAGGGGAGCGACGGGGGTCTCCGGGCCGACCCGGCTGGGGGAAACCGGATCAGCTCGTGGTCACTTCAGGAGCTTGAAGAGCGCGGTGTGGGTCTGGCCGTCGGCCAGGGTCACGGACAACTGACGGCAGCTGCCGGCCGCGAGCTTGTCGGTCTTCCAGACGTAGGTGTAGATGTCGGTGGTGGCGTCGTAGGACAGGCCGCTGGTGTTGGTGGCCGCCGTCTCCTCGAGGGCGTCGACCGGTGCGCTGGCGTGGCAGGCGACCGTCGTCTGCTTCGGCGGGCCAGCCATGACGGACATGCCCTGGTCACCGCTGAGGCTGAACTTCACCGGGACGGCGGAGCCGGCCTTGACGGAGTTCAGCGTGCCGCCCAGGTCGATCGGGCGGAGCAGGTCGCTGGAGACGTACTGCACCCGGTAGCTCGCGGAGACCGGGGCGGCGGCGTTGCCGGCGTTGTCGGTCGCACCGTCGCAGGTCACCGTGACCGGGCCGACGGATCCGCCGGAGCGGTACGCGGTAGCGGCGGTCGCGACGCCGGACGTCGCGTCCGTGGTGTCACACGCTGCCGCAGGCTCGCTGCCGAGGGAGTAGACGGCGTCGGCTGTGACACCGGAGACGGAGACGGTGGGGACGGTGGCGTCCCGCTTGATGCTCACGGTCCCGCTACTGGTGCCGCCGGTGCTGGTGGCCGAGCAGGTGTAGTCGGTGGCGTTCTGGTCCGCGGAGACCTTCGTCGGGCCGCAGCCGGTGGTGCCGGTCACTGCCGACTCGGCGTCGCTGACGGCCCAGGAGAGGTCCGCGTCGCTCGTGTACCAGTCGCCCGCGCCCTTCGTGCCGGTCACGGTCGGGGTGATCACCGGGGCCGTGGAGTCCGGCTTCGGGTTGACCTTGAGGATGAACGCGGCCTGGCTCACCGTGTAGCTGCCGACCCCGGTGTCCGACACCGAGACGGAGATCGCGTAGCTGCCCGCGGCAGCAGCACCGAACGTCACGTACTGGGTCGAGCCACAGGTCGTGAATCGAGCGAGGACACCGACGTCGTCACATCGGTCGGCGCGGTGACGGTCACCACGGCCTTGCTGCCGTCAGCGGCGTTGCAGCCCGCCTGTCCGTCGTTGCCGACGCCGGTCGAGCTGATCCGGTAGCCGATCACGGTCAAGCCGCCGGCGGTGATGGTGTCGGTCCCACCGCTCGTGACGTCGTTCTGCACGTTGTCGGCCAGCGCCGCCCCCGGCAGGGCCAGCACTCCGGCCAGGCCCAGCGCCACAGCCGTCCCCGTCAGCGTCCGCATTCTGGTGATCATGGGTCTCCCCCTCGGTGAGTAGGGGCCGTGTGCCCCTCGCTGCTGGAAGCCTGCTGCAGCGGTACGGGGCCGCACATGACACCCACGGGGGGTCCGGCGTTCAGATCTCTGAACGCCGGGACCGGTCGGCGGTCTCCACCTCCGCCGGCCCTGGACGGGTGGCATGCCCCGATCGTGCCTCGCACCGCGTGCCGCGCGTACGTTGTGACCCAGGATCGCGAGGATCGTGGCAAGCCCGCCTGCTGAGACCGGTCCGACGGAACGGCGGTCCGGTCTGGGGGATCGACGCGTGAGCACGTCGAGGACGACGGTCGAGGCGACCGCTGTGCCCGGCGCTGCCCCGGACCCGACCGACGGCGGCCGCCCCGCCCGGGACGCAGCAGTGCGGCGGACCCTGCTCGCCGCCGGCGTGGGCGGCGCCGTCACGGTCGTCGTCGCGGCGCTACCGTCGGTGCGGCTGGCCTACCGCAGCCCCGACGGGCACCTCGTGCTCGAGACCGTGATGGCGATGATCGGGGCGTTCGTCGCCCTGCTCGTCTACGGCCGCTTCCGGCGCAGCTTGGCCCTGCAGGACCTGCTCGTCGTCCACGCCCTGGGGATCATGGCGGTCGCGTCGTTGTTCTTCGTCACGGGGCCGATGAGCATCGGCGCCTCGCCGGAGAGCCCGATCGCCTCGTGGGCACCGATGGTCGTGCGCCTGGTCGCCGCCGGACTGCTGCTGGCCGGGGCGCTGGCCGGGTCGCGGCAGGTCCCGGCCGGTGCCCATGGCGCGCGGGACACCGTCGTCACGGTGCTGCTGCTCGCGGGTCTGGCGGTCACGGTGCAGCTGCTCGCGGCGTACCTGCCGACAGCGGTGACGACGTTCGCGCCACCGGAGGACTCCGGACGACCGCGGTTCGAGGGCCACCCCGCGGTGCTGGCGGCACAGGGCCTGATCCTCGTCTGCTTCGCCGTGGCAGCCTTCGTGCTGACCCGGCAGGCCCGCGCGACACGCGACGAGCTGACCGGGTGGCTGGCCGCCGCCTGCGCGGTCGGGGCGTGGTCGCGGGTGAACTACCTGCTCTTCCCGTCCCTGTACAGCACGTGGCTCTACACCGGGGACCTGCTGCGGCTCGGCTTCTACGCGCTGCTGCTGGTCGGCGCGCTGCGGGAGGTCCGCACCTACTGGGCGGCGCAGGCCGTGGCGGCGGTCGCCGCCGAGCGGGCGAGGCTCTCGCGCGACCTGCACGACGGTGCGGTCCAGGAGATGGGGTACATCCTGCAGCAGACGGGGGGGCACGCCCTCGACGCCGCGACGTCCGAGCGGGTCCGGGCCGCCGCGGAGCGTGCCCTCGCCGAGGCCCGCCGGGCCGTGGCTGCGCTCGCCGCGCCGGTCGACCAGTCCCTCGCGGAGGCCGTCCGCGAGGCGGTGATCGAGGTGGGCGACCGCTACGACGTCCCGGTCACCCTGGTGGACGGGCAGGCCACCTCGGCGGCGGACGCCCCGTTGCCCGCCGAGCACCGGGAGGCCCTGGTCCGGATCGCTCGTGAGGCGACCGCGAACGCCGCCCGGCACGCATGTGCCTCGCAGGTCACGGTGTCGCTCGGGCCTGGCTCGCTGTCGGTGACGGACGACGGCTCGGGGTTCGACCCGTCCCGGGTCCCCGCGGGCCGGTTCGGCCTCGTCAGCATGCGGGACCGCGCCGAGGGCCTCGACGGGTCGCTGACGCTCACGACGGCGCCGGGTACCGGAACCGCGGTGGAGGTGCGGTGGTGAACGCGGCCGGGCCGGCCCCCGTGAGGGTCGTGATCGCCGACGACCACGCGCCCACCCGCGCGGGGGTGCGTGTCTCCCTGGAGGCGGACGGCTTCGAGGTCGTCGCGGAGGGGGCGACCGCACGCCGGGGCCTGGAGCTGGCGCTCGAGCACCGGCCGGACGTGTGCCTGTTCGACGTGCACATGCCGGGCGGCGGCATCGCGGCCGCCGAGCAGGTCGGCCGCGCCCTGCCGGGCACCGCCGTCGTCATGCTCACGTACTCCCGGGACGACGAGGACCTGTTCGCCGCGTTGCGGGCGGGCGCGCAGGGCTTCCTCGTCAAGGACATGGACCCCGACCGCCTCGGCGCCGCGTTGCGCGGCGTGCTGGCCGGCGAGGCGGCGCTGCCCCGCAACCTCGTCAGCAAGGTGCTCACCGAGATGCGGGCCCGGCCCACAGACCGGCTCCGCCCCGGCAAGCGGCCCAGGGCCCGCCTGACCAGCCGCGAGCAGGAGATCATGGAGCTGCTGCGCGACGGGCTGTCGACGGAGCAGGTCGCTGCCCGGCTGTTCGTGTCAGCGGGCACCGTGCGGGTCCACGTGTCGAACGTGGTGAAGAAGCTGAAGGTGTCCGACCGCGACGCGGCGGTGGCGGCTCTCGACGGCGACGGCTGACGTTCGGGCTCAGGCGCTGCCGGAGGACAGCTCGCGCGAGCGGTCCCGGGCGGCCACCATCGCCGTGAGGAACGCCGCGCGCACCTTGTGGTCGTCCAGCTCGCGCAGCGCGGCGATGGTCGTGCCCGCGGGGCTCGAGACCTGCTCGCGCAGCACGGTGGGGTGCTGGCCGGTCTCGCGCAGCATCGTCGCCGCGCCGTAGAGCGTCTGCACCGTCAGCTCGGTCGCCGTCGTCCGCGGCAGTCCCAGCAGCACGCCGGCCTCGATCATCGCCTCCACGACGTAGAAGACGTAGGCCGGCCCCGAGCCCGAGATCGCCGTCACGGCGTCCTGGTGGTGCTCGGCCACGCGAACCACCTTGCCGGTCGCCGCGAGCAGTGCCTCGGCGCGCGCCAGGTGCGCGTCGTCGCAGTGCGACCCGGGAGAGACCGCCGCCATCCCCTCGTCGACCAGGGCGGGGGTGTTCGGCATCA
>JBBRBF010000047.1:0-19047 GCA_038206105.1 Actinomycetales bacterium
CAATGTGATGGGTAAACGATGGGATCGCATGATTCCCCCAAAGAAAAAGTCCAGGTCAACCTGTGGCTGACCTGGACTTTCTTTGTAGCGGGGGCAGGATTTGAACCTGCGACCTCTGGGTTATGAGCCCAGCGAGCTACCGAACTGCTCCACCCCGCGTCGTGGCGCCAACGGTACGGGGCCCGAGCCGCCGGGGGCAAATCGAGGGACACCCCCATGTAGTTGACTACTGAAGTATTCTCGGTTGCATCGTCGTCCTCGGGAGGTCACCGTGCCCGTCCATCGTCTCAACCACGCCGTGCTCTACGTCCGCGACGTCGAGCGCAGCACGGCGTTCTACCGCGACGTGCTGGACTTCCGGCCGATCCCGATGGCCGAGGGACTGCGCGGAGCCGCGTTCCTGCAGGCCGAGGCGAGCGACAACGACCATGACCTGGCCCTGTTCGAGATCGGGTCGCAGGCCGCGGACTCCCCCGCCGGCCGGGGCGCCGTCGGGCTGTACCACCTGGCGTGGGAGGTCGAGACCCTCGCCGACCTGGCAGCGGTGCGTGGCCGGCTGACGAAGGCCGGGGCGCTCGTTGGCGCGAGCGACCACTCCACGACCAAGGCGCTGTACGCCCGCGACCCCGACGGCATCGAGTTCGAGGTCTGCTGGCTCGTGCCCCACGACCGTCTCGACTCCGACGTCCTCGCCGGTCGGGCGCGGATCGAACGCCTCGACCTGGACGCCGAGATCGCCCGGTACGGAGCGGACACCCGGGGCGGCATCCTGGCGTGACCCCGGCCCGAGGCCGTACCCGAGGTGCATGATCACCGCGAGGGACGGGACCGGAGGTGCATGATCACCGCGAGGGGCCGTACCCGAGGTGCATGATCACCGCCAAGGGGTGGGGGTGATCATGCACGGCGGGTCCGGGTGACCCGCCGGTTCGCGCGACCGGCGGGTCAGGGCGCCTCGGTGGACTGGTCGGTGGGGGCATCGCTGGGCTGGGCGCCGCCGATCGGCTCACCCGTGATGTCCGACTGGGCCTGCAGCGCGTCGACGATGGCCTGGTTCAGCCGGTCCTGCGCCTCGCCGTAGGTCCCGAAGTCGCTGTCGGCGAGGGCCGCCTGCCCGTCCTGGATCGCCTGGTTCGCCCGCACGAGGGCCTCGTCGAGGCGCTGCTGCGCGTCCGCCGGCGCCTGGCCGCCGCCCGTGCCGCCACCGGTGTCGCCACCGGTGTCGCCGCTCGTCGGGCCACCGGTGTCGCCACCACCGGCGGTCGTGCCGCCGCCCCCGCCCCCGCCGGCGCCGGCGTCCCCGGTGGTGACACCGGAGTCGCCTTCGAACACCTGGTCGAGGGCCTCGTCGAGGGTCTCGGCGAAGCCGATCTGGTCGCCGAAGGAGACGAGCACCTGCTGCAGCAGCGGGTACGACGTCTCACCCGAGCTCTGCACGTAGACGGGCTGCACGTACAGCAGTCCCTCGCCGACGGGCAGCGTGAGCAGGTTGCCGTTGATGACCTCGGAGTCGCCGATCCGCAGCACGTTCAGCGCCTGCGACACCGTCGGGTTCGCGTTGAACTCGTTCTGCACCTGCCCGGGGCCGTTCACCGTGCTGTCACGCGGCAGCTGCAGCAGCCGCATCTGGCCGTAGCCCTCGCGCCGCTGACCGGCCTGGTCGCCGGGCTCGGCGTCGACCGCGAGGTACCCGGTGAGCACGTTGCGGACGTTCTCCCCCGTCGCCTGCGGGATGAACGTCGACGTCAACGAGAACGACGGCTGCTCCTGCCCGGGCATCTGCAGCGTGAGGTAGTAGGGCGGCTGGTCGGCCGGGTTCTCCGCCGACGTCGTCGGGTCCTGCGGCGTCCGCCAGAAGTCCTGCGTCGTGTAGAACGCCTCGGGGTCTGTGACGTGGTAGCGGGTGAGCAGGGTGCGCTGCACCTTGAAGAGGTCCTCCGGGTAGCGCAGGTGGCTCATCAGGTCACCGCTGATCTCCGACATCGGCGTCACCGCACCGGGGAACACGCCCTCCCACGCCTGCAGCAGCGGGTCGTCCTCCTCCCAGGCGTACAGCTGCACGGTGCCGTCGAACGCGTCGACGGTCGCCTTCACCGAGTTCCGCATGTAGTTGACCTCGTCCTGAGCGAGGGCCATGACCGCGGCGGACTGCTCGGTCGTCGAGTCCTGCGTCGCGCTCTCCAGCACCTGCCGGTCGGAGTAGGGGTACTGGTCGGTGGTGGTGTACCCGTCGACGATCCACTTGATCCGGCCGTCCACGACCGCCGGGTAGACGTTGCCGTCGAGGGTGAGGAACGGCGCGACCTTCTCCACGCGGTCCCGGGGGTGGCGGTCGTAGAGGATCTGCGACTGCGAGTTCACCTGGTCGGTGAGCAGGATGTTGTAGTCCTGGAACTTGATCGCGTACAGCAGCTGGTTGAAGAAGCCGCCGATGCCGGGGCCGCCGTCCCCCTCGTAGGTCGTGTTGCGCTGGCCGTTCGGGGAATCGTCGTCCGGGAAGTCGAGCTCCTGCGGGGTGGACCCCTCGGCGCCGCCGACGATCGAGAAGTTCGGGGACAGCTCGCCGAAGTACACGCGCGGCTCGCCGATCTCGAGCTCGCCGGTGGACGGGATCCCCTGCTGGAAGAACAGCGGACGGCCGTCGTCCTGCCGCTGGTTGCCGTACGCGGCAACGACGCCGAACCCGTGGGTGTAGACGGTGTGGTCGTTGACCCAGCTGCGCGACCCGAGCCCGTCGAGGTCGAGCTCGCGGACGGCGACGACGGCGTCCCGGGGAGCGCCGTCGATCGTGTAGCGGTCGACGTCGAGCGTGTCCGGGAAGGCGTAGTACGGGCGGATCTGCTGCAGCTGGCGGTAGGCGGGGCTGACCAGGCCGGGGTCGAGCAGCCGGATGCTCGCCGCGGTTCGCGCGTCCTCGCGCAGCGCTCCGGCCTCGGCGTTCGTCTGCGCCGTGTACAACTGGACGTCGACGTCCTCCAGCGCGAACGCCGCCAGCGTCGCGTCGATGTTGTTCTGGATGTAGTCGGCCTCGAGGTCCTGCTCGTTCGGGCTGACCTGGAAGCGCTGCACGATCAGCGGGTAGATGCCGCCGATCACGATCGCTGCCACGATCAGCAGGCCCACGCCCAGCGCGGGGATCCGCCACGAGCCGCGGATCGCGGTCACCACGAACAGCAGGGCGACCACGACCGCGACCACCGCGAGGATCGTCTTGGCCGGCAGCACCGCGTTGATGTCGCTGTACGTCGCCCCGGTGAACGACGCCCCGCTGGACAGCTGGGAGTCCTCGTTCAGCAGGGCGTACCGGTCGAGCCAGTAGGCGCCGCCCTGCATCACCACGGCCAGGCCGGCGAGCACCGACAGGTGGATCCGCGCCGCGGGTGTGGTCCGGGGGCCCTCACCCTGGAGCCTGATCCCGCCGTAGAGGTAGTGCACCGCGGCCCCGCCGAGCGCGGCGAGCACGATCACCGCGGTCGCGAACCCGATCAGGAACCGCAGGAACGGCAGCGTGAAGACCCAGAAGCCGACGTCGATCCCGAAGTGCGGGTCGACCTCACCGAACGGCACCCGGTTCAGCCACAGCTGCACCGTCTGCCACTGGCCCGAGACCGCCGACCCCGCGAACAGTCCCAGCGCGGCGGGCAGCGCGATCATCACGACCCGGCGCAGCGGCTCGAGGCTCTCGCGGTAGCGGTCGAGGTTCTGCTGCTCCGGGGACACCGGCGCGTAGACCGGACGCGACCGGTAGGCCAGCGCAAGGCTCGCGAACACGGCTGCGGTCATCACCACCGCGCCGAGCACGAACAGGACGATCTGCGTCACGAGCCGGGTGCGGTACACGCCGCCGAAGCCGACCTGGCGGTACCAGAGCACCTCGGTCCAGATCTCGGCCGCGGCCGAGAGAGCGATGAACAGCACGACGAGCACCACGATCGTCGGCAGCAGCGGTCCGCGGCGGCGACGCTCCAGCACGGGACGGCGGGCGCTGGGCTCTTGCGCGAAGGTCACGTCTGGGGCACCTCGTGTTCGGGTCCTGGCACTGCGTGTCGCCGACGACGGGCCCGCCGGTCACCGGGTCAACTGCCGGTCAAGGGCCCAGGTTCCCACGTCGGCGGCCCGGGCCCGGGCCCGGGCCGTGCCTCGGCGGGTCTGACAGGATCCCGGCGTGGACGCACCCGACCGGCGAGACGGGAGCGTGGACCCCGCCCACGAGCCGGCGGACCACGCCGTGGAGCGCGTCGAACCCGCCCTGGAGTCGTGCGTGCGGGAGCTCGAGCGTCATGTCGCCCGGGGCGGCTGGGACGGTCCGCTGCGCTTGTTCGCCCTGGTCCGCACCGCCCGCGCCGTCACCCGCGACCCCTCCCTGCGCGACCAGCTGCCACGCGACCTGCTCGCGTCCGCCGACGCCGACGCCACGCACCTGACGTCGGTGGAGCAGGAGGACCTGCCCGAGGCGGACACCCTGGAGGGGCTGCTCGCGGGGATCGCCTGGCCGGGGCCGGTCGACGGCGCGGCCATCTGCGTCGAGCGCATCGTCGTGCCCCCCGAGGCGGAGCAGGGCCTGCCCGCCGACCCGGCGGAGGCGACCGCGGCGCTGCTGGCGCACCCCGCCCGCGAGGACGTGCGGATGGTCGCCGCCGTGCTCCGCGACGGCGGCTCGTGCTGCGCGCTGCGTACCCGCCGCCACGACGACGACCTCGCGGTGGCCACCGGCGCCGACCTCGTGCCGGGGCTCGTGACGGCGCTGCGGATGACGCTCGACGACAGCGAGGCCGGCGTCACCGGGTCCTGAGCCTGCCACCGGGGGCGAGGGTCGTTCAGCCGGCGCAGGCGGGCAGGTCGGCGGTGTCTCCCCGGCCGATCGCCTCCACGGCGTCCCGCGCCTGCGCCAGCGTCGCGACGCGCACGACGCCCAGCTCGTCCGGCTCGTGGCCCACCACCTGGTCGCAGTTGCCGGCGGGGGCGAGGAACCAGCGGGCACCGGCCTCCCGGGCGCCGACGAGCTTCTGCCGGATGCCGCCGATCGGGCCGACCTCGCCGGCGGAGTCGACGGTCCCCGTGCCCGCGACGGCCTGCCCCCCGGTCATCGCCCCGGGCGTGAGCTTGTCGACGATCCCGAGCGCGAACATCATCCCCGCGCTGGGGCCCCCGATCCGCTCGACCTGGATCGCGACGTCGACCGGGAAGTCGTAGGCCGGGTCGACGAGCACGCCGAGCAGGGTGGTGCCCTCCTCGCCGCGCAGCGTCGTCACCTCCACGTCGACCGGCTCCCCGCCCCGGCGCACCGTGACGGTCACCGGGTCACCGGCGGTTGTGCTCTGCAGCTCGTCGCGCAGCTGGGGCAGGTCACCGACCCGCACGCCGGAGACGGCGGTGACGACGTCGCCCTCGCGCAGCACGCCGGCGGCGTCCGAGCCCTCTGCGAACCCCGCGACCCGGAGCGTGGTGGGGACTGCCACGTCGAGTTCCCGCAGCGCCGCCGCGGTCGCGCTCTCCTGCGACGACACCATCTCCTGCGTGTTCTGCTGCGTCACCTCGTCGCGGGTCTGGCCCGGGGGGAAGACCTCCGCCTCGGGAAGCACCACGACCTCGGGGTCGACCCAGCCCCGCAGCACGCTGCCGAGGGTGACGGTGCGCCCCGGCCCGCCGAGCACCGAGACCGTCGTCAGGTCGAGCGACCCCTCGGTGGGGTAGGTGCGCCGACCCTCGACCTCGATCATCGGCGCCCCACCGGCGGTCCCGAGCACGTCACGCACCGGTCCTGGACGCATCACCGCGTACGGGACCGGGGCCGCCGCGACGAGCGCGTACAGCCCTACGGCGAGCGCCCCGGCCACGAGCGTCGTCACGGTTCGCGGCGACAACCGCGACCGCGGTGCGCGCGGCGCGTCGTCCGTCACCGGCGGGGTCGCGGGGGTGGGCACGACGTCCTGCTGACCGCCCACCACTGCACCTCCCGCCCGGCCCGGGGCGGGGTTCGCCCGGCTACCAGCGTAGGTCCTGGCCGCAGCGGCACGCCTGCGGTCCGCCTGCGATCCGCCTCCGCTCCACCTCGACGCGCCTGCGGGCCGCCCCGGGCGTTCGCCGTCCGCGGACGACCGCCGTCCGGTGCGGAGCGGAGGAGCCCGCGGCCCCGGCGGGGTGTTGGACGGGTGCGTACCGTGGTGACGTACGCCGCTGCTGCCCCACCAGCCGCCGAGCACCGCCGCCCGGCCCACCCCCGAGGCCGCCGAAGAAAGGCCCGACGACCATGCCTGACGACCCGCGAGAGCCCGACGACCCGCGCGAGGCCGCCGACGACATGCCGGAGGACCCCTTCGGCTCGGACTCCCCCACCGGCGACGCCGCGGGAGCGGCCGCGTCCGGCCCACGCCGCGGGACGGGACCGTCGATGGGTTTCACCGGCACCCCCGGACCCGGCGGCGGTCAGCCGGCCGGCGGGGACGACGCCTCCGACCCCCTCACCCAGATGCTGGGCCAGCTGCTCGGCGGAGCCGACGGCGGTGGGCTGCCGGGGCTGGACCCGGCCGCCCTCGCGGCCGCCGGGGTCCCCACCGACCCGGCCGCGCTGCAGCAGGTCATGGCCCAGGTGCAGCGGATGCTGTCCGGCGGCGGCGACGGCCCCGTCAACTGGGACCTCGCCCACGACCTCGCCCGGCAACGGGCGGCCGCGGACGGCGACCCCACCGTCGGCACGGCGGCGGCCCGCGACGTCACCGAGGCGCTGCACCTGGCCGACCTGTGGCTCGACGCGGTGTGCGAGCTGCCGGCGGCGGGCGCACGCGCGCAGGCGTGGTCCCGCGCGCAGTGGGTCGAGGCGACCCTGCCGACGTGGCGGCGTCTCGCCGAGCCGGTGGCCACGTCGGTCGCGGCCGCGATGGCGGGCGCGATGGCCGAGCAGGTCCCCGAGGAGATGCGGGGGATGCTCGCCGGCGCCGGCTCGATGATGCGCCAGGTCGGGGGCGCAGTGTTCGGGATGCAGGTCGGCCAGGCCGTCGGCGGCCTCGCCGGCGAGGTGCTCGGCAGCACCGACATCGGTCTGCCGCTCACCGAGGAGGGCGCGGCGCTGCTGCCCACGAACGTCGACGCCTTCGCCGAGGGCCTCGGTGTGCCGGTGGTGGAGGTCCGCCTCTTCCTCGCCCTGCGGGAGGCGGCGCACGCCCGGCTCTTCGCGCACGTGCCGTGGCTGCGCGGCCACCTGCTCGGTTCAGTGGAGGCGTACGCCCGCGGCATCACCATCGACGGCGACGCGATCGCCCGCGCTGTGCGGGACGTCGACCCGACCGACCCTGAGGCGCTGCAGCAGGCGATGGCCGGCGGGGTGTTCGAGCCGCAGCGCACGCCCGTGCAGCAGGCGGCGCTCGACCGGCTCGAGACGGCCCTGGCGCTCGTCGAGGGGTGGGTCGACGAGGTCGTCGACGCCGCCGCCCGCGGCCAGCTGCCCGGCGCCACGGCGCTGCGCGAGACGCTGCGGCGCCGGCGTGCGGCCGGCGGTCCGGCCGAGCACACGCTCGCGAGCCTCGTCGGGCTGGAGCTGCGGCCCCGGCGGCTGCGGGACGCCGCCACGCTGTGGGCGACCCTCGCCGACGCCCGCGGCAGCGCCGGGCGTGACGCGGTGTGGTCCCACCCGGACCTGCTCCCGACCGCCGCGGACCTGGACGACCCGGCGGGCTTCGCCGCTCGCCGGGGTGACGCCGAGGCCGGGTCCGCGGAGGTCGACGCCGCCCTGGAGGCGCTGCTGCGCGGGGACGGCGGGGACGGCGGGACCGGCGGGGCACCCGGCGACACCGACACCACCGACACCCTCGACGACGACTCCGGCGGCGGGCGGGACGACGGGGGCGACACCGGCGGCGAACGGCAGGCGTGAGCGCCGCTGCCGGCCGGGACGGCGGTGGCGGGCCAGGCGGGCACGACGGGCGGGACGGGCCCCGCGCCCTGGGCCCGGGCGGTGAGCACGCGGCGGCGGTGGCCGTACTGAGGGCCTGGTCGGCACCGACCCCCCGGCAGGAGGAGCTGCGCCGCGCGTACCTCGAGCACCTCGCGGCGCACGCCGACGGCGTCTGGCGCGGCGGACCGCCCGAGCACCTCACGGCGTCCTGCGTCGTGCTCGACGAGAGGGTGCGGCACGTGCTGCTGACGCTCCACCGCAAGGGCGGGTTCTGGGTGCAGCCCGGCGGCCACTGCGAGCCCGGTGACGGCTCGCCCGCCGGGACCGCCCTGCGCGAGGCGCGCGAGGAGTGCGGGATCGCGGACCTGCGCCTGGAGCCGGAGCCCGCCCAGCTGGACCGTCACGACCTGACCGCGGCGTTCGGTCGGTGCCGCCGCCACCTCGACGTCACGTACGTCGCCACGTGCCCTCGGGACGCCGCGCCCGCGGTGAGCACGGAGAGCCTGGACGTCGCGTGGTGGCCCCTGGACGCGCTCCCGGCGGGGATCGTGCCGGACCTGCCGGACCGCCTCGCGGAGCTGGCCGCGGCCCGCCGCGGCTGACGCCACCGCGGTGGGCAGCCGGGGTCAGCGCGGCGGCTCGGGGGGCGGTGCCGCGGCGTCGGCCACGTCCGTCGCGCCGGCGTCCGGGGCGGCCCCGGTGGCGGCGGGGCCCTCGCCGTCGCCGACGCCGTCCTCGCCGCCGTCCTCGCCGCCGTCCTCGCCGCCGTCGGCGGCATCCGGCTCGGCGCGGGCCTCCCGCCCTGCGGCGAAGCCCTCCAGCCAGCCGCGCGCCCGCTCGGTCCGGGGGTAGGACTCCAGCAACGACCAGAACTGCGCCCCGTGACCCGGTTCGACGAGGTGCGCCAGCTCGTGCAGCAGCACGTAGTCCAGCACCCACCCCGGCACGCCCCGGAGCCGGTCGGACACGCGGATGGTGCCGTCAGCCGGCGTCGTCGACCCCCACCGGGACCGCTGATTGGACGCCCACCGCACGGACGTCGCCCGCGCGAGGCCGCCGAGGTACCGCTCCGACAGGCCGACTGCCCGCGCCGCCAGGGCGGCGTCCCCCGGCCGGCGACGCCGGTCCTGCGCCTGCAGCCGCTCGAGCATCGTGCGCACCCACCGCCGTTCCTCGGCGGCGGTGAGCCGTGCCGGCAGCAGCACCACGACCGTGTCGCCGTCGCGGTAGGCCGAGACCGTACGGCGGCGGCGGCGGCTGCGGCGGACGTCCACCCGCGGCTCGTCCGCCCGCTCGTCCGCCATGGGACGCACGCTACCCACGTGAGCTGCGTCCACAGCCTGTGGACGCCGTCCTGCCAGGTCAGAGACTCTCGGGGGCTCCCGGCCCCCAGCCGCTCCCTGCGCTGTCCACAGGCTGGGCAGGGTGTGTCCACACCCCGGCGGACGTCGTCCACCGGTTCTCCACCAGGTCGTGCACAGCCCAGCAGGGCGGCCGGGCGGTCAGTGGCCGGTGAAGCGCGGCGACCGTCGCTCCCGCTGTGCCGCCAGCCCTTCCTGCAGGTCGCCGGTGGTGAGCGTGACGGCCTGGGCGAGCGCCTCCCACTGCAGGGCCGACTCCAGGTCCTCGTGGCCGCCGCCGCGCAGGGCCACGGTCGTCAGGCGTGTGGCCTGCGGCGCCCGTGCGGCCACGAGCACTGCCCGGTCCAGCGCCGCGTCGAGCACCTCGGCGCCGGGCGCGGCCTCCAGCGCCAGCCCGAGCCGCACCGCCTCGGCGCCGTCTACCGTCCTTCCGGTGAGCAGCAGGTCGTGGGCGACCTGGGTGCCGGCGACGTCCGGCAGAAGCCACGTCGTCCCCATCCCCGCGTGCATCCCGAGGGCGGAGAACGGGGCTCAACCAGTCCCGGTAGAAGGCCAGCATCCGGGCACGCAGGGCGGCCACGTCGGCGTCGGGCTCGGCGCCGATCCAGCCCAGGTCACCACCGGCGCAGAACGCCCGGCCGGCACCGGTGACGACGACGGCCCGCAGCCCGGCGTCCCCGCCGAGGTGCGTCACCGCACGGCGCCACGACGCCGACATCGGCGCCGACATCGTGTTGCGGCGCTCGGGCAGGTCGAGCACGAGCACCGCGACACCGTCGTCGCGGCGGTGCAGCCGCAGGTGCTCCAGTCCCAGGTCGACGACGGTGCCGAGGCGAGGGTCGTCCACCGTCGGGGTGGCGTCGGTGGTCGCCCCGCCGGCGTCGGAGGCGTGGGCGTCGGCGTCGGCGGGTCCAGGGCTCATGGCGACGGACGCTACCGCCGGGACCGCACCACCCCCGCGACCCACCGTGACCGCGCGACGGCGCGCCGCGACCCCGCACGGGTCGTGCTCGGGTCGTGCTCGGCTAGGGTGCCGTGCGGACCAGGGTGCGAGCCACCCGGCCTCGCCGCCGCGACCGACGCGGAGGCGACCCGGGGACGGCGGCCGCTGCACCCGCCGAGACGAGACGAAGGAGGCCGGCGATGGCCGAGACCTACAAGGGCGACTTCTACTGCGTGAAGTGCAAGGAGAAGCGAGACGCCGAGGGCGACGTGGTCGAGACCAACGGCCGCCGGATGGCCAAGGGCAAGTGCCCCGTGTGCGGCACGAACCTCAACCGCATCCTCGGCAAGGCCTGACCCGGCCGAACCGGCACGACCCGCGCGCCCCGTCGGGGCGCGCACCGCGCGTCCACCGGGGAGGGGCGGCCGTCCCGCCCCGGTGCGTGTGCGGGGCCGCCGAGACTGCGGGCAGCACGCCTGGCAGCTCGGTTGGCAGCACTCGACAGCCGGCCCCGCCCCGGGCGCCCCTTGTGGACGACGCCGGGAGCGGGTGCTCGGGCCTGCCAAGGTGAGGCGTCCACCCGACGACCGAACCCCGGAGGCTCCGGTGACCGAGTCCGCCCCTGCCGCCGCCGGCTCGGGTCCGAGCTTGGACAGAGGCCCGGACACAGGCCCCGAGGCAGGTCCCGACGGTCGTGGCGCCGGGGCCCCGGCGCGGCCGGTGGCGGCGCTGCGCCCGGGGCTGCGCCGGGTCTGGCGTGCCCCGGGACGGCTGCAGGTCGGCGTGGACCCCGCCCTGGGCGCCGTCCTCGACGGCCTCGACGCCGACGACGAGCTGCTGCTCGCGGCACTGGAGTCCCCGGCGCCCGGCTCCGACGTGCACGCGGTGGCTCGGCGCGCGGGCATCGCGCCGGAGCGCGTGGACCGGCTGCTGGCGGTGCTCCGCGCGGCGGGCCTGCTGCTGCCGCCCAGGGGCCTCGGCGCCGCGGTGGCACGGCCGGCGGCGACGTCGCCGGCAGGGACCCTGCCGGCAGCGGCGCTGGCCCGTTGGCGTCCGGACGCCGAGACCCTCGCGGTGGCGCACCCCGGCGGGGACGGCTGGGCGGTGCTGACCGAGCGACGCCGGCGCAGCGTCGTCGTGGCCGGTGCCGGGCGGACCGGGGTCCGGGTGGCCGTAGCGCTGGCCGCATCCGCGGTGGGGACCGTCCTCGTCGAGGACGAAGCCCGGGTCGTGGCCGCGGACACCGCTCCCGGCGGCTACCGGGAGCACGACGTCGGACGGCTGCGCGCCGACGCGGCCGCGGACGTGCTCGTCGAGCACGCCCCGCACACGCGGACCGCCGCACCGGGGCTGCAGCGGCCGGACCTCGTCGTCCTCGTGGGACGCGACGCCGTCGACCCGGGCGCCGCGGCGCTGCTCGTCGCCGGCGACGTCCCGCACCTCGCCATCGTGCTCCGCGAGCGTGACGCCGCCGTCGGGCCGCTGGTCGTGCCCGGCGACGGCCCCTGCCTGCGGTGCCTCGACCTGCACCGGCGCGACCGGGATCCCGAGTGGCCACGCGTGCTGCCCCAGCTCGCCCGCCCTGCCCGCCGCCCGCCGGGTGAGGAGGCGTCGCTGTCGGCGCTCGCCGCGGCGCTCGCTACCAGCCAGGCCCTCGCGTGGCTGGACCGCGACGTCCCGGCCGGCGCCGCCGCGGCGTCCACCCGCGAGCCGGACGTGGGACCCGTGACGCGGGGGGCGACCCTGGAGGTGTCCCTGCCGGACGGCGGCATCGCGCTGCGGCCGTGGTCGGCCCACGCCGAGTGCGGCTGCACGTGGCCGCCCCGGCGGCGTCCGGGACCCTCCGAGCGCGCGACGACGGACCAGCGGCGACAATGACGGACATGGCCTCACGAGGACGCACAGCTCGGTGCCACCCCGCGGCGGACCGGGGAGCCTCGTGAGCGACCTGCCCCGCAAGGCCTTCTCCCGCTCGGTGAAGCTGGCGTCGCTGCCCGTCGGCTTCGCCGGCCGCACCGCCCTCGGCTTCGGCAAGCGGGTCGGCGGTCGCCCCGCCGAGATCGTGGCCGCCGAGCTGCAGGCGCGCACCGCCGAACAGCTGTTCGCCGTGCTCGGCGAGCTCAAGGGCGGCGCGATGAAGTTCGGTCAGGCCATGAGCATCATGGAGGCAGCCCTGCCCGAGGAGCTCGCCGGCCCGTACCGGGCGACCCTGACCAAGCTGCAGGACGCGGCACCCCCGATGCCGGCGGCCACCGTGCACAAGCAGATCGCGCAGCAGATGGGGGCGGGGTGGCGGCACCAGTTCGCCGAGTTCGACGACTCCCCCGCCGCGGCCGCCTCGATCGGCCAGGTGCACCGCGGCGTGTGGGCCGACGGCCGGGAGGTGGCGGTCAAGGTGCAGTACCCCGGGGCGGCCGACGCCCTGATCTCCGACCTCAACCAGGTCTCCCGCGTCGCGCGCCTCGCGGCGGGCTGGATCCCGGGCCTGGACCTCAAGCCGATCCTCGCCGAGCTCAAGGAGCGGGTCGCCGAGGAGCTGGACTACTCCCTGGAGGCCGAGGCGCAGCGGGCCGCCGCCGACGCCTTCCGCGACGACCCGGACTTCGCCGTCGCCGAGGTGGTCGTGCAGACCGAGCGGGTGATCGTCGCCGAGTGGCTCGAGGGAACGCCGCTGTCGCAGGTGATCCGCGACGGCACGCAGGCCGAGCGCGACCACGCTGCCCGCCTGTACCTCGAGTTCATGCTCGTCGCGCCCGAGCGCGCCGGCCTGCTGCACGCGGACCCGCACCCGGGGAACTTCAGGATCACCGAGGACGGCCGCCTCGGCGTGCTCGACTTCGGCGCCGTCAACCGCCTGCCCGACGGGATGCCCCCGGAGATCGGGCGACTGCTCACCTATGCGCTCGACGACGACGCCGACGCCGTGGTCGAGGGGCTGCGCGACGAGGGGTTCATCAAGGAGACCGTCGAGATCGACCCGCGCGGCCTGATGGACTACCTGGCACCGTTCCTGACCCCGGCCCGGTCCGAGACGTTCGCATTCAACCGCGGCTGGTTGCAGGGTCTGTTCGCGCACATCAACGACCCGCGCAAGCCGCAGTGGTCGATGGGGCTCAAGCTGAACCTGCCGCCGGAGTATCTGCTGGTCCACCGGGTGTGGCTGGGCGGGATCGGTGTGCTCTGCCAGATCGAGGGCGAGGTGCCCGTGCTCGACGTGCTCGCCGAGCACCTGCCGGAGTTCGTGCCGCCCGACGATCTGGACGACTCGTCCGCGGGCGACGACGAGGACGCCGAGGACGACGACCCCGCCCTCGGCTGACCGGCGGGGCCTCCCTCGCGCGGGGCGCTCAGCCCAGGGCCGCGGCGAGCTCGTCGCGCCACGTCGGGAACGGGTCCTGCGCGAGGGCGGCGTTGGCGAACCGGCCACGCAGCGCGGGGGCGAGCGTGGCGACGTCCCGGACGACGAAGTCGGGCTCGGGGGGCGGCCAGGGCACGTCGCCACCGGGGTGCTCGCACTCGGCGACGACGAGCCCGGTGTTGTCCGCGAGGAACTCGTCGACCTCCCAGGTGAACGGCGGCAGGTCCAGGACGTGGCGGACCTTCTCGACCACGTGCCCGTCGGCGAGGTCGAGCAGGTGGGCGGCGTCCTCGGTCGGGACGGGGTACTCGTACTCGACGCGGCGGTCGCCGTCGCTGCGGCCCTTCACGGTGAGCCACGCGCCGTCGTCGCCGACGCGCACGCGCACGGTGCGGTCCGGGTCGAGGTTCAGGTACCCCTGCCGCAGCCGCCGCGACGTCGCAGCGTCCCGCCACGGCGCCTGCTCCCAGGGGCGGCCGCGCACGATGTACTTGCGCTCCTGCTCGAACCTCGGACCCGACGTCACGACCGCTCCTCGCATCGACGTCCCGCACTGGACGGGGTTGGCCCAGCATGCCCCGCGGCGGCCGGCGTCACAGCCCGGTCCGCGCGCGCGACGTCGCCCGCAGCGGGATCCCGCCGCCCCAGCCGGCCAGCACGACGCTGACCAGCGGGACGTCGGCGACGCTCGCGAGCGTCACCTCCGCGGTCGCGCCGTCGGGCGTGCCGGTCGGCTGGGCGATCGTGACCTGGTTCAGCCCGGCCGGACCCCGTGCCACGAGGTAGGTCTGCACCGAGCGCCGCACCGAGGCGTCGCTGATCGGGACGCCGTCGCCGGGGGCCACCCCGCTCGGGGCGTAGAACGCACGGTCGTCGAGGGCGTCGGCCGCGTCCAGGGCGGCGGCGTCGGCCAGCGCCAACAGCCGCTTGCGTTGCAGGTGCACCGCGGACGCGCTCGCGACGACGGTGACGAGGACGACGCCGATGAGCGCGTACACCAGCAGCAGCAGCATCACCTGGCCGTCGTCCCCGTGCCTGCGTCGGCGTCGGTCGCTGGGCCTGGCCTGCGTGGCCCCCACCCTCACGGGCCGAACCGGTCGACGACGTGCACCGCCTGGGCGCGGACCGGGACGCGGGTGGGGACGGCGAGGTCGACGAAGGCGGGGACGCCGGGCAGCACGACGTCGAGGCCGACCGTGACGGTGATCCGGGCGCCGGCGGTGTGGCACGGCTGCGTCGAGCACGCGACGGCGAGCGACCCGGCCGCGTCGTCGAAGCCCTGGTCGTCGAGCGCAAGGGCGACCGCGGTGTTCGCCCGGGCCACCCCGGTGCCCTCGTCGGGGGCGGCGGCGAGCACGCGTGCGGCCTCCCGCGCGGCGCCCTCCACCGCGAACGCGCCGGCCTGCAGCCGGCCCAGGACGACCACGAGGTAGACGAGCGGCACGAGCAGCAGGACCCCGAGCGTGACGAACTCGACCACCGCGCTGCCCTCGTCCGACCGGGTCGACCCGCGACCGGGGAGGCGGCCCGACGCCCGGCGCACGGTCGCGCGCACAGCCCGGCGCGTCCGGTTCACGGCAGCTCCGCCGCGCCGTGGCCCCGGACCGTGACCGAGGTCGGCCCGAGGAGCCCGAGCACCGGCATCGGCGCGGTCACCTCGACCTCGACAGTGCGCAGCCCGTCGACGTCGACGTATCCCGCGGACACGCCGTCCGCGTACCGGTCCGCCAGCGAGGCCCGGATCAGCTCCCGGGTTCGTCGTGCGCCGTCGTCGGGCGTCCGGTCGGCGAGGGCGCCGTACCGCGCCCCCTCCGAGGCGCAGTCCACCACGGTGTTGCGCACGTGCAGCGCGAGCGCGAGCTGCACCACCGCGAGGAACACCAGCGTGGCCAGGGCGCCGACGAGCACGAAGTCCACGAGCGCCGAGCCCTCGTCCTCGCGCGGCACGACCTCAGAACCCGAGGACGCGGTTCATCGCCTCCGTGAAGACGTTCTCCAGCGCCTCGCCGGCCACTGCCCACAGGCCGATGACGAGTCCCGCCGTCATCAGGGTGACGAGCACCCAGCCGGGGACGTCCCCCCGGTCCTCGGCGATCCTGCGTCGCCACGAGGCGGGCAGGGCCGCCGTTCGCAGCCGGGTCCGCCCGCTGATCGTCGTCCACGCGTGGCTCATCGTCGTCCTCTCCTCGGGTGCTCGGGTCCTGCCGCCGCTGGGTGTGCACGGGCCGCGCCGACGGTGTGCGTGGTCACAGGTCCACCGTCAGCACGGCCAGGCCCGGGTAGACCGCGAACACGACGGTCACCGGCAGCACGAGGAAGACCACCGGGACCATCATGGCGATCTCCTTCTTGCCGCCCGTCTCCATCAACCGGCGGTGCCCGACGTCCCGCACGTCCTGAGCCTGCGCGCGGAGGACCTCGGCCAGCGGCGTCCCCCGCTCGACGGCGACGGCGACACCGTCGACGAACCGCGACAGCACGGGCAGGGTGGTGCGGTGCCCGAGCCCCTCCAGGGCCTGCACGAGGGACGCGCCGGCCCGGGCATCGGCGAGGGTCCTCCGCAGCTCGGCCGACAGCTCGCCGCGACAGGTGCGCGACACCCGCTCCAGCGCCCCGACCGCACCCTCCCCGGCGCCCACCGACAGCGCCAGAAGCTCTGCGACAGTAGGGAACTCGGTGAGCATCCGCTCTTCCCGCCGCCGGACGGCGCGGGAGAGCCAGGAGTCCCGCGCGACGACGCCGCCCAGAACGCCGAACACGACGAGGGCGACGAGCGGCACGACGCCGCTCCCCCGGCCGACCACCCCCAGGGTCCCCAGCCCGAGCCCGGCAGCCGCCCCGAGGACGCCCCAGACCACCTGCTCGGCCCGGACCTGCTCGACGCTCTGCCCCGTGCCGAGCTGGTCGAGCCGGCGTCGCACCGAGCCGTGGCCGCCCATGATCCGCTCGACGGCCTTCACAGCGTCACCCATGACCGGCGAGAGCAGCCGCTCCAGCACGGCGAACGGCGTGCGCGCCGGGGGGTGTGCGAGCAGCCGGGACGGCGGCGCGGTGTCCCGCAGGTAGGGCGCGAGCCGGTCGTCGAGGCCGGGACGGCGGGCCGCGGGCAGCCGCAGCAGCGCCAGCCACAGCCCCAGCCCACCGGCCAGGCCCACGAGGGCGCCGCCGGTCGGCGACGCGAGCCACGCCGTCATCGCAGCACCCGCTGCTCCTCGGGCAGCCTGCCGATCCGCACCATCAGCCGGTAGGCGACGACGGAGACCGCCGCGCCGACGGCGAGCACGAGGACACCGGTGGGCCGGTTGTACGCGGACACCGCCTCGGCACGGGTGGCGAGCAGCCCCAGCACGGCCCAGGGCGCCGCGACCGCGAGCCGGGCGGCGTTCACCGTCCAGCTCTGGCGCGTCTCCAGCTCCGCCCGCGTGCGGGCGTCCTCGCGCAGGAACAGCGACAGCGTCCGGAGCAGCCGGCCGAGGTCGCTGCCACCGACCTCCCGGGTGATGCGCAGCGCCTCGACGATGCGGTCCGCGACCGGGTCCGCAAGCCGCACCTTGAGCAGCTCGAGGGCCGGGGAGAACCGCCCGGAGGCCTGGTAGTCGTCGGCGAAGGCACGAAACGCCGGACGCATCGGCTCCGGACCACGATGACCCAGCTGCGCCAGCGCCTCCGGCAGGGACAGGCCGGCCCGGATCCCGGACGCGAGGTTGTCGACGGCCTCGGGCCACAGCTCTCGCAGACGGGACCGTCGCGCCCGGGCGCGGGCCCGCACGACCGCGACGGGCGCCCAGCCGGCGATCGCCGCGAAGCACACCGCGATCGGCGGCGACGCCGAGGCCGCCCAGACGGCGGCACCGGTCAGCGCGGCCGCCGCCGCGCACGTCGCGACGAGCGCCGCGGGCCCCACCTGGTCCATGCCCGCCTGCTGCAGCTCGTCGCGGACCCGGTCCACCCACGGCGTCCGCACAGCCCTGCGCGCCGGTCCCGGGGTCCAGCAGGACCACCAGAGGCAGAAGAGCCCGGAGCCCAGGAGCAGGCCGGTCACCGAGGCCACGTCAGGACGCCTCCACCGCAGCCGCGCCGGTGAGGATCCGCCCCACGTCGATCCCCGCACGCTCGAAACGCTCTGTGTGGGGCGGAAACCCGCCGGCCCGTTCGAGCCGCCCGGATCGCGTGGTGAACAGGTCGGCGGTCTCGACGACCCCGTCCTCGACACGGCCGGGGACGGCCACGACCTCCCGGACCCGCCGTCGGCCGTCCCCCTCCAGCGCGACCTGTACCACGATGTCGATGCTGCCGGCGACCGTGGGCACGACGAAGCGGGAGCCGATGTTCTCCCCGGCGAGCAGCGGCAGCGTGCACATCTTGGTGATCGCCTCACGGGCGCTGTTCGCGTGCACGGACGCCATCCCGGGCAGCGCAAGTAATGCGAGCGCACAGTGTCGACCTCTGCCGCGACGTCGCAGCGGGCCAGGGTGCCGGCTGGCCCGCCGCGTGGGACGGCGGGGCCAGCCGTTGACCGGCGCGGAGGGGTCTCACTCCCCCCATCCCCCTCCACCGCGGAACTCGGAACGCAAGCGGAGGGATAGCGCCGGACATCTCAGACCGATCAGGGACCAGCGGTAAGGGTCACCTTCACGATGCGGTCCGGCTGATACACAGACAGGTCATACCGGCCCTCACAGCGGGCGCGGACCTGATTCCTCTGGAAGTCGTCGCCTACAGCCTCAGACCAGCGGACCTCGATCCCGCCGTCCACGTTGAGCGCCAAAGCGGCCGTAGTGACAAACCACGCGGTACCTGCCGCCTGCCCCACGGTCGTCACAACAGGCTGCCCCCACAGGCGCCTAGTGGCAGCGTTCACGGGCAGACTCGACCCGGCCTCGGTCAGCACGTACTGACCCGCGCTGAGCGTCGTCGTCTCAATCGCGGCCCAATCCGTTGGGTTCATCACGAAGTACCCGTCGGCGGCACCATAGATCGTCTCCACGGCGGTCAACGCGGCCCGGGCCGTACGGATCGGGTCGGTCACAAACGCCTGTGTCTGGACACCGGAGACGTTCGCGAGGCCCGTCAGGTTCTCACCGAGCCCGTCGCCAGTGAGCACCTGCTGTTCGACGGCCTTGGCCAGCCCGAACAGCAGCTCGGACTCTACGAACCGTTGCAGGCTGCCATTGTCCTCGAGCCAGTACTTGTCGATGGCCTCGGAGACGTGCGCGACCACCCTCAGGCGGCCCTCGACCCGGGTGAGCCCGTACACGCTGGTCGGCTTCACCGCACCCGCAGCGACGGGCGCCGCGTTGTTCGCGCGGGTGCCCTGGCGCAGGTAGCCGAAGATCGGCGCCGATCGCAGCGTCGGCAGGACGTCGAACAGGCCGGCCGGTGCCTGGCCCATCGCCACCGGCGTCGACGGGTTCAACGGGACCGGCGTGATCGTAGACCCAGCCGGTAGCAGCGCCTTGGTGCCCGGCGGCATCATCTTCGCCGCGATGTTCCA
>JBBRBF010000048.1:0-18971 GCA_038206105.1 Actinomycetales bacterium
CGGGGCCGGTCACGAGGCGGGCCGTTACCCGGTCCCGGGCCGGGGGGGGCCCCCCGGGGCCCGGGGGCCGGGCGGGGGGGGGGGGGCGGGGGGGGGGGGGGGGGGGGGCCCGCGCCGGGCGGGGGGGGCGGCGCCGTCGGCGGCGTCCGGTGTTACCCCGGGGCCGGTCACGAGGCGGGCCGTTACCCGGTCCCGGGCCGGCCGGGACCGCCGTCGACGCGGTCCCGGGCCGGGTGGGTCAGGCCTGCGAGCCGGTGTCCTGGGCGGGCTCACCCTGCGGCTGCGAGGGGTCGGACTCCTCGGTGCCCGGCGCCCCGATCATCTGGGCGTGCTCCGGCTCCTCCGCCTGCTCCGGCGGTGCCTGCTCGGCCGCCTGCTGCGGGCGGCCGCCCTGGCGGCCGCTGCCGGGACCGGCGCCGTCCCGCTCCGCGCGCGGCTCCTCCTCGGTGCGCCGCGACCCGGCGTTCACGCCCTCGGGCTCGATCAGACTGCTGCGCTCGCGGGGGTCCGGTGCCATGTGCCGACGCTAGGCGGGTCGCGCCGTGGCCGCACCCCCGGGGCGGCGGGGCGCCTCACCGCAGCGGCACGAAGCGGTACGCGCCGTGCCGGGTGACCCGCGGGTCGCCCGCGGCCGCCACCACGCGCAGCATCTCGCCCGCCACCGGCGCGACCATGACGCCGCCGGGCGCCACCTGGGTCACGAGGGCCAGCGGCAGCTCGCTCGCCATCGCCGAGACCAGCACCCGGTCGTAGGGCGCGTCGTCCGGGTGGCCGAGCACGCCGGCCGCGGCGACGCGCACGTGCGCCCACGGCGTCCCGCGTGCCCGGACGGCCGCCTCCGCGCGCGCCGCGAGGTCGGGCTCGAGCTCGACCCCGACGACGGACCCGCGGGCGCCGACGAGGTGGGCGAGCAGCGCCGTGGTCCACCCCGACCCGGCGCCGACGTCGAGCACCCGGTGCCCGGCGCGGACGTCGAGCAGCCGCAGCATCGCCGCGACCGTGCGCGGCTGCGAGCTCGTCTGCCCGTGCCCGATCGGCAGCGGGCCGTCGCGACCCGCGAGCAGCCGCTGGGTGCGGGGCAGGAATTCCCGGCGGGGTACCTGCCGCATCGCGGCACCCACCGCGTCCAGCCCGTCGGCGTCGCCGCCGCGGGGCTGCCCGGGGCGCACGGGCGAGGCCACCGGTCCAGTGTCCACCCGGCGACCCGGCCCGGCGGCGCGATGCCCCGGCGACGCCGCCCCGCGGGAGCCGGCGGTCGGCGGTGACGCAGCGAGGACGCCGCCCGGCCGGGCGACGTCCTCGTGGTCCTGCTGGCGTGCCGGGGTGCTCGGGTGCTGGGCCGCTCAGGCCTGCTTGACCGCCGAGATGTCCAGGGACAGCGTGACCTTCTTGCTCACCAGCACGCCGCCGGTCTCCAGTGCGGCGTTCCAGGTCAGCCCCCAGCCCTCGCGGTCGACCTGCAGGCTGCCGGAGAACCCGGCGCGCTCGAAGCCGAACGGGTCGGTGGCGGTGCCCTCGAACTCCACCGGGAAGCTCACGGCCCGCGTGACGTCCTTGATCGTGAGGTCGCCGTCGAGCACGTACCCGCCGTCCTCGGCGCGCACCGCGGTGGAGCGGAAGGTGATCGTCGGGTAGGTCTCGGCGTCGAAGAAGTCGCCGCTGCGCAGGTGACCGTCGCGGTCCGCGCTGCCGGTGCTGACCGACGCGACCTGCAGGGTCGCGGTGGCGGAGGAGTCCTCGACGCCCTCGCCGAAGACGAGCGCGCCCTCGGTGTCGGCGAACCGGCCCCGGACCTTGGTGACCATGGCGTGGCGGGCGACGAATCCGACCTCGCTGTGCGAGGGGTCCACGGCGTAGGTGCCGGGGACGAGGCCGGCGGGCAGGGAGGTGAGCGAGGACTGGGTCGACATGGCGTCTCCTGAGCGTGGTCGAGTGGTGCTGTCGGGTACAAGAGCAATATTGAACCTTCAATCATCCCTTCGTCAAGCGTTACGCTGGACCCATGACGACGAACGCGCCCGAGCCCCGGTGGCTCGACCCGCAGGAGCAGTGGGCCTGGCGCGCCTACCTGGACGCGAACCGGCTGCTGTGGGAGCGTCTCGACCGCGACCTCGACGAGCGCAGCGGCCTGTCGGTCTCGGACTACGAGATCTTCGTCCGGCTGTCCGAGGCTCCCGACCGCACGCTGCGGATGAGCCAGCTCGCGGAGCAGGTCGTGCACTCGCGCAGCCGCCTGACGCACGCCGTGGGCCGGCTGGAGCGGGCCGGCCTGCTCGTTCGCGAGGACTGCCCCGACGACCGCCGGGGCGTGCTGTGCCGGCTCACCGATGCGGGCTTCGCCGCCCTCGAGGCCGCCGCGCCGGTGCACGTGACCGGGGTCCGCGAGCACCTGTTCGACCAGATGGACGCCGAGGACGTCGCCGTCCTCGGCGCCGTGATGGACCGGGTCCGGACGCGGCTGCGTGATCTGTGACCATGGCGCGGTGAGCGACGAGCAGGCCGCGACGCAGGCGCCGGCGACCCCCACCGGTGGCCGGCACGACCGCGGGACGGCCGCCTCGCGCGCCCTGATGCAGCGCGCTCTCGCCGTCATCCCCGGCGGGGTGAACTCGCCGGTGCGGGCGTTCCGGGCGGTCGGGGGGGACCCCCGGTTCGTAGCCCGGGCGCACGGCCCGTGGCTGGTGGACGCCGACGGCACGCGCTACGTCGACCTCGTCTGCTCCTGGGGCCCGATGATCCTGGGCCACGCCCACCCGGACGTGCTCGCGGCCGTGACGGCGGCCGCCGCAGACGGCTTCTCGTTCGGCACGCCGAGCGAGAACGAGGTGCTGCTCGCCGAGGAGATCGTGGCCCGCGTCGGGCCCGCCGAGCAGGTCCGGCTGGTCTCCAGCGGTACCGAGGCCACGATGAGCGCGATCCGGCTCGCCCGCGGCTTCACCGGTCGCCCGGTCGTCGTGAAGTTCGCCGGGCACTACCACGGCCACGTCGACGCCCTGCTCGCCTCCGCCGGCTCGGGGCTGGCGACCTTCGCGCTGCCCGACACCCCGGGCGTGACCGGTGCCGCGGCCGCCGACACGCTCGTGCTGCCCTACAACGACGTCGCCGCGCTGGAGGCCGCGTTCGCCGAGCACGGCGACCGCATCGCCTGCGTGATCACCGAGGCGGCTGCCGGCAACATGGGCGTGGTCCCTCCGGTCGCGGGCTTCACCGACGCGCTGCTGCGGATCGCCCACGCCCACGGCGCGCTCGTCGTCTCCGACGAGGTGATGACCGGGTTCCGCGTCTCCCGTGCCGGCTGGCTCGGCCTCGAGGGCCCCTACGAGCACGGCGCGCCGGACCTGCTCACCTTCGGCAAGGTGATGGGCGGCGGCTTCCCCGCTGCCGCGTTCGGCGGCCGGGCCGACGTGATGGCCTACCTGGCCCCGGTCGGGCCGGTGTACCAGGCGGGCACCCTGAGCGGGAACCCGGTGGCGACCGCCGCCGGCCTCGCGACGCTGCGCCGCTGCACCGACGACGTCTACGCCCGCGTCGACGCCGTCGCCGCCCGGCTCTCGGCGGCCGCGTCGCAGGCACTGTCGGCCGCCGGCGTGCCGCACCGCGTGCAGCACGCCGGCAGCATGTTCACGGTCTTCTTCACCGACACCCCGGTCCTCGACTACGACGCCGCCCGAGCCCAGGACCTGCCCGCCTTCGCCGCCTTCTTCACCGAGATGCTCGCCCGCGGCGTCCACCTGCCGCCCAGCGCGTTCGAGGCCTGGTTCTGCTCCACGATGCTGGACGGCGAGGCGCTGGACGTCGTGCTGGACGCCCTGCCGCACGCCGCCCGCGCGGCGGCGGCCGCGTCGGGCTGACCGCTCGACCCCCGCCCGGACCCCCCAGCCCTACTCGACCGCGCGCCCCCGGCCCCCGGGCACGTTTGTCACACTCGTGGCATGACCGACGCGACGCGCCCCGAGCGCCCGGACGGGGCCGTCACCGCCACGGTGCACCTGCTGCGTCACGGCGAGGTCGAGAACCCCGAGGGCGTGCTGTACGGCAGGCTGCCGGGCTACCACCTGTCCGACCTCGGCGCGGCGATGGCGCAGCGCGTCGCGGACCACCTGCGCGCCGGCGAGCACGACGTCGCGCGGCTGGTGGCCTCGCCGCTGGAGCGGGCGCAGGAGACCGCCGCCCCCACCGCTCGGGCCTACGACCTGCCCGCGCACACCGACGCCCGGCTGATCGAGGCCGGCAACCACTTCCAGGGCCTCACGTTCGGCGTCGGGGACGGCGCGCTGCACCACCCCCGCCACTGGTGGCACCTGCGCAACCCGCTGCGGCCCTCCTGGGGCGAGGCGTACGACGTGATCGCGCTGCGGATGCTGGCCGTCGCGGCTGAGGCGGCTGCCGCGGTCCCCGGCCGGGAGGCCGTGCTCGTGAGCCACCAGCTGCCGGTCTGGACCGCGCGCCGGCGCGTCGAGGGGCGCCCGCTGTGGCACGACCCGCGGCGCCGGCAGTGCGCGCTGGCCAGCCTGACCACGCTCACCTACGCCCTCGACGGGCCCGTGCCGCGGATCGTCGACCTCGCCTACACCGAGCCGGCCGCCGACCTGCTGCCGCGGGCGAGCACCGTCTCCGGCGCATGACGCCGTCCCCGACCAGCCGGGGCAGGACCCGCCGCCGCGTCGGCGTCCTGCTCGTCGCCGCGTCCCTGGCCCTGACCGGGTGCAGCGCGTCGAACCAGCTCAGCCAGCAGGCGCGCGCCGGCGACTCCAAGAGCTACGTCGCCGGCGACGGGTCCGTCACCGAGCTCTCGCCGGGCGAGCGCGGCGAGCCGGTGTCCCTGTCCGGCCCGGCGACGGGCGGCACGCAGGTCGACGTGGCCACGTGGCGCGGCGACGTCGTCGTCGTCAACGTCTGGTACGCCGCCTGCCCGCCGTGCCGCGCCGAGGCGCCGGACCTCGTGGCCATCTCCGGCGAGTACGCCGCGGACGGCGTCCGCTTCGTCGGGGTGAACACCGAGGACGGCGAGGCGACGGCGATGTCCTTCGAGCGGGAGTTCGGGATCTCCTACCCCTCGGTGCTCGACGCCCGCACCGGAGAGGCGCTCGTCGCCCTGCGTGGCCAGGTGCCCCCCGGCGCCGTGCCCACCACGCTCGTGCTCGACCGGCAGGGGCGGGTCGCGGCCCGCGTGCTCGGCCGTATCGACCCGGACGTGCTGCGCGACCTGCTCGACGGCGTCCTCGCCGAGGCCGCGTGAGCCGCGTGCCCGGCGCCACGTGGGGCGTGTGACGGTGAGCATCGCGGAGACGTTCGCCGAGACCGTGCTCACCGGCCCGGTGCTGGCGGCCATGCCGGTCGCGGCGCTCGCGGGTCTGGTGTCGTTCGCCTCGCCCTGCGTGCTGCCGCTCGTGCCCGGCTACCTCGGCTACGTCACAGGTCTCACCGGTACCGACCTGGAGCGGCAGCCCCGCGGCCGTCTGCTCGCGGGCGCCGGTCTGTTCGTGCTCGGCTTCACCGTCGTGTTCACGGCGCTGGGCACGCTCGTGGGTGGCCTCGGCGACCTGCTGTTCCGCTGGCAGGACGAGATCGCCCGGGGCCTCGGCGTGCTCGTCGTCGTGATGGGACTGGTCTTCCTCGGCGCGTTCAGCCGGCTGCAGCGAGAGAAGCGCATCACCCGCCGCCCCGTCGCGGGCCTGGCCGGCGCACCGCTGCTCGGCGCGACGTTCGGTCTCGGCTGGGCGCCGTGCATCGGTCCGACCCTGGCCGCGGTGCTGACCCTGACGCTGCAGCAGGGCAGCCCCGCCCGGGGCGCGGTGCTGACGCTGGCCTACTGCGCCGGCCTCGGGGTGCCGTTCCTGCTCGTGGCGGCGGGCCTCGGCGGCGGCGTCGAGCGCCTCGGCTTTCTACGGCGCCACCGGGTGGCGATCTCGCGGTTCGGCGGCGGGATGCTCGTCACGGTCGGGCTGCTGCTCGTCACCGGGGTGTGGGGGATGTGGATGGCCGAGCTCGCCGGCGTCGTCAACGGCTTCGAGACGGTGATCTAGCCGTGGCCGACCTCGACACCCGCCCGCGCGAGGACGCCGGCGACGTCCGCCAGCCGCACCTCGGCCCGCTGGGGCTGGCGCGGTTCGCCTGGCGGCAGCTGACGAGCATGCGCACGGCGCTGTTCCTGCTGCTGCTGCTCGCGGTGGCCGCCGTGCCCGGCTCTGTGCTCCCGCAGCGCGACGCCGACCCCGCGGCCGCGGCGCGGTTCCTGGACGAGAACCCGGGCACCGGGCCGTGGCTCGACCGGCTCGGCCTGCTCGACGTCTACGCCTCGCCCTGGTTCTCCGCGATCTACCTGCTGCTGTTCGTCTCCCTGGTCGGCTGCGTGCTGCCCCGCACCCGCGCGCACCTGGCCGCGCTGCGCTCCCGGCCGCCACGCACGCCGCGCCGGCTGGAGCGGATGCCCGAGCACCGGCAGGACGAGGTCGACGGCGACGTCGACCAGGTGCTCACCGCCGCGCGGCGGGTGCTGCGCTCG
Source organism: Actinomycetales bacterium (assembly GCA_038206105.1). Lineage (GTDB taxonomy): Bacteria > Actinomycetota > Actinomycetes > Actinomycetales > JBBRBF01 > JBBRBF01. The sequence continues at coordinate 6,506 of JBBRBF010000048.1, forward strand.
CGCCGGTTCCGGCTGCGCGACGACGGCGACGCGGTGTCCGCGGAGCGAGGCTACCTGCGCGAGACCGGCAACCTGGCCTTCCACCTGGCCCTGGTGGGCCTGCTCGTCGCGGTCGCCACGGGCGGGCTCCTCGGGTACCGGGGGCAGGTCGTCGTGCCGGTCGGGGAGGGGTTCGCGAACTCGCTGTCCCGGTACGACACGTTCGACCCGGGCACCTGGTTCGACCCCGTCGACCTGCCGCCGTTCCGCTTCACGCTCGACTCCCTCTCGGTGTCGTTCGAGGAGAGCGCCGGCGGCAACCAGTTCGGCCAGCCCCGGGACTTCGAGGCCCAGGTGACCCTCGTGCGGGCCCCCGGGGACGCGTCCGAGCAGGTCACGCTGAAGGTCAACGAGCCGATCTCCGCCGGCGGCGCGCACATCTACCTGGCGGGCAACGGCTACGCCCCGGTGATCACGGTCCGGGACGGCAACGGCGACGTCGCCTACTCCGGCCCGTCGGTGTTCCTCGCGCAGGACAACGCCTACACCTCCACCGGCGTCGTCAAGGTGACCGGCGCCCGGCCGGAGCAGATCGGCCTGCGCGGCACGTTCCTGCCGACCGCGTCGGCCAACCCCGAGGGCTTCCCGGTGTCGGTGTTCCCCGACGCCCGCGACCCGGTGCTGCTGCTGCAGGCGTACACCGGCGACCTCGGCCTCGACGACGGCGTCCCCGAGTCGGTGTTCTCCCTCGACCTCGAGGGCCTCACGGAGGTGACCGGGGACGGCGGGCGACCGTGGCTCACGGCGCTGCGCCCCGGTCAGACCGCGCAGATGCCCGACGGTGCCGGCAGCGTCACGTTCGAGCGCGTCGAGCGCTTCGCCGGCCTGACGGTCCGGTCGGACCCGACCAAGGGCGCCGCCCTCGTGTTCGCGGTGCTCGCGATGCTCGGGCTGGTCGCGTCGCTGTTCGTGCCGCGGCGCCGGGTCTGGGTGCGGGCGGTGGCGGGTCCCGCGCCCGGACGTACGCTGGTGCAGGTGGCAGGGCTGGCCCGAGGCGAGGACGCCGGGCTGGCGCGGGAGGTCGAGCAGGTGGCCGCTGCGCTGTCGGCCCCGCTGGCCGCGGGCGCGGACGTTTCCACGGGTGGACGGGAGCACTGACGGTGATCGACGAGACGCTGGCGCTGTACAGCGACGTCCTCGTGTACTCCGCGATGGCGGTCTACACCCTCGCGTTCCTGGCGTTCACGGTCGACCTGTCACGGCAGGGCCGAGCCGTCGGCGGTGCGCGCGCCTCGGCCGCAGACCGCGAGAGCCGGCTCGTACCCACTGCGGCGTCCCCCGCGTCCGCCCCCGCCCCCTCGGCCTCCACCCCCCCGGTGCTCGGGGAGTCCGATTCCTTGATCACCGCGGGGGAGGGTGGCGACGGCCTGGCGGGGGACGGGGTCGGCGCCGGCGGGGGACCCCGGCGCGCCGCCGGTGTCGCGGTGTCGCTCACCCGGCTCGCCGTCGCCGTCCACGCGGCCGCCGTCCTGCTGCGCGGCCTGTCCGCCGGGCGCGCGCCGTGGGGCAACATGTACGAGTTCGCGGTCACCGGCGCGGCCGTGGTCGGCGTCGTGTTCGTCGCCCTCCTGGCCGTGACGAGCCGCCGCGGTCTCGACCTGCGCTACCTCGGCACGTTCGTCGTCGGCCCGGTGCTGCTCACGCTCGGCCTCGCCGTCTCGGTGCTCTACACCGAGTCCGCACGGCTCGTGCCGGCCCTGGACAGCTACTGGCTCGTGATCCACGTGTCGGTCGCGTTCGTCTCCAGCGCGCTGTTCACCATCGCGTTCTCCGCCTCCGTCCTCCAGCTCGTGCAGGGCCGTCGCGAGGCGGCCGTCGCCGCCGGTCGCCCACCCCGCCGGGGGGCGTTCATGGCCGCGCTGCCGCCGTCCCGCGAGCTCGACCGGGCCGCCTACCGCCTGATCGCGGTCTCGTTCCCGCTGTGGACCTTCACGCTCGTCGCAGGGGCGATCTGGGCCGAGGTCGCCTGGGGCAGGTACTGGGGCTGGGACCCCAAGGAGGTCTGGACCTTCATCATCTGGGTGGTCTACGCCGCGTACCTGCACGCCCGCTCGACCCGTGGCTGGGAGGGGAACCGCGCCGCCTACCTGGCGATCGCGGGCTACGCGTGCGTGCTCGTGAACTTCGGCGGGGTCAACGTGCTCGTGCCCGGCCTGCACTCCTACGCCGGGATCGGCTGACCGGACCGACGACGCGTCGCCGGCGGGGGGACGGGCCGGTGGGCGGACGGGCTCAGGCCGGCGGGTCGTCCCGGTGCTCCTCGGAGCGGTCCGCCGGGTCACGGTGCCGCTGCTCGCGCCGGCGCTGCTCGTCGATGCGCCGCAGGAAGTCGGGGTCGTCGTCCGGCGCGGTCGGGCGCCGCTGCGGGCGCCCCGAGGGCCGGGCCCGGTCCTTGCCGGCCAGGAGCCACGCGACAGGACCGATCAGCGGCACCAGCAGGATCAGCGCGAGCCAGAGCACCTTCGGCAGGTTCTGCACCTGGGCCTTGGGGGTGCGCACGCAGTCAACGGCGGCGTAGACCGTCAGGATGACGCTCGCGAGGACCAGGAACCGCAGCACGTGACAACTCTACGTCCCGCGGCCTACGGCTGGAGTACTAGGCGACGCCCGGCCCGGCAACGCCCGGCCCGGCAGCGTGGCGACGCCCGGCGCCTACGCTGGGAGACGTGAACCCGGTGCTGCGCTACGCGCTGCTGCGACTCGGCCTCTTCGCCGTCGTCCTGCTGGTGCTCTACGCCCTCGGAGGCCGCGGGGTGCTGCTGGTGGCCGTCGCTGCGCTGCTGTCCCTGCCGCTGTCGCTGCTGCTGCTGCGCCGCCAGCGGGACGAGATGTCGCGCGACGTCGACGAGCGGGTGCAGCGCCGCGCACAGGCGCGCGCCGCCGGCGACCCGTCGCGGGTGGACCCCGACGCAGCGGCCGAGGACGCCGAGGACGAGCGCCGCAGGCAGGACCCTCCGGCCTGATCGGCCTGATCGGCCGGGTCGCGACTCAGCGACCCGACATGGTGCGCAGCTGGTCGAGCAGGCCGGGGTAGCGGGACTCGGCCTCGTCGAGCGAGAACTCCGCCGGCATCGGGCCCTCCGGGCGCTGCAGCATCAGCTCCAACCCGGTGCGCACCAGCGCCGGCTCGTCCGGCGGCTCGAGGTTGAGCTCGTCGAGCAGGGAGTCGGGCACGCTGACCCGGTAGTGCCGCGCGGACCCGTCGCCGGGGCCGCTCTCGCCGACGGTGACGGCGTAGACGTGCGCGCCGTCCGCGGTGATGTCGAGCTCGGCCGGGGGCTCGGCCTCGGGTTCCGGCCCGGGGCGCGGCTGCTCGCTGCTCACGACGGGATCGTCGCACGCGACGAGGTCACAGCGCCGCGCCCACGCCGAGCAGCACGCCGTACACGAGCCCGACGACGCCGGTGTCCCGCAGCACCGGCACGAGGTCCGCGCCGCGGGCGCCGCCGGCGACGACGCGCAGCGGGCGGACGGCGGGCACGGAGGCCGCCAGCGCGAGCCCCGTCCAGGGGGAGGCCGGCACCGCCGCGAGCACGCAGCCGCCGGCGGCGGTGAGCAGCCCGACGTACAGCAGGCGGGTCCTGCCCTCGCCGAGGCGGACGGCGAGCGTGCGCTTGCCGGCGACGGCGTCGGTGGGCACGTCGCGCAGGTTGTTGGCGACGAGGACGGCGCACGCGAGCGCACCGACGCCGACAGAAGCGGCGACCGCGACCCCGGAGACCCGGCCCGCCTGGGTGTACGTCGTGCCGAGCACGGCCACGACTCCGAAGAAGACGAAGACGGAGACCTCGCCGAGGCCGCGGTAGCCGTAGGGACGCCGCCCCCCGGTGTACGTCCACGCCGCCGCGACCGCGCCGGCTCCGACCGCCAGCAGCCACCAGCTGCCCGAGACGGCCACGAGCAGCAGGCCCGAGAGCGCACCGAGGGCGAACGAGGCGAGGGCCGTCCGCCGGACCGCCGCGGGTGCGGCGACGCCGGCGCCGACGAGCCGCAACGGGCCGACCCGGTCGGAGTCGGTGCCGCGCACACCGTCGGAGTAGTCGTTGGCGTAGTTGACGCCGACCTGCAGCGCCAGGGCCACGACCAGGGCGAGCAGCGCGCGTCCGGCGTGGCCGCCGTCCAGCCCGTAGGCGGCGCCGGTGCCCGCCGCGACGGGCGCGACCGCGGCCGGCAGGGTGCGGGGGCGGGCCCCCTGGACCCACTGCGCCGCCGTCGCCACGCGGTCAGGCTAGGGCGGGCCCGGGCGGCCGAGGCGGCGGGCGGCCCAGACGGCGGGCCGCCAGGCCCGCCGCGGCCCGCCGGTCCGGCTTGCCCGGCCCCCGTCGCGGCATGTCGGCGACGACGAGCACGTGCCGGGGCGCGGACGGGCGCCCCAGCCGGTCCGCGACGTGGGCGCGGACGTGCTCGGGGTCCGGCGGGGCGCCGCGCGCGACGACGAGCGCGACGACGGCCTGTCCCCACTCGGCGTCGGGGACGCCGACGACGAGGGCCTCCCGGACGCCCTCCAGGTCGGCGAGCGCGGCCTCGACAGCGGCGGGGGAGACCTTCTCGCCGCCCGTGACCAGGACGTCGTCCAGGCGGCCCAGCACCGTCAGCCCGCCGCCCTCGTCGACGTGCCCGACGTCCGGCGTGGCGAACCACCGCATCCCACGGTGCACGGCGAACCCCGTCCCGTCGCTGCCGGCGCCGGTGGAGCCCGGGCCCGCGCCGTCGTCGTGGTAACCGCGCGCCAGCACCGGGCCGGCCAGCTGGATCCTGCCGGTAGCGTCGACCCGGACGTCGACGCCGTCCAGCGGGTCGCCGTCGTACACGCACCCGCCGCACGTCTCGGTCATGCCGTAGCCGGCCACCACCCGCACCCCCGCGGCGGCGGCCCGCCGCGCCAGGGCGGAGGGTGTCGCGGCGCCGCCGAGCAGCACCGCGTCGAGGCCGGCCGCGGCCGCCGTGGCCGCCGGGTCGTCGAGCAGCCGTGCCAGCTGGGTGGGCACGAGCGCCGCGTACCGCCGCCCCGGACCCTCACCCCCGCGCCCAACCCCTCCACCGTGATCATGCACATCGGGTACGCCCTGTCCCGCCCCCTCGCGGTGATCATGCACGTCGGGTACGCCGCGTCCCGCCCCCTCGCGGTGATCATGCACGTCGGGTACGCCGTCGCCCGCCTCCAGCACGGCGGCGAGGGCGGCGGGCCACCCGGACCCGCCGCCGGTCGCGACCGCGGGTGCGCACCCGGCCACCAGGCTGCGGACCAGCACCTGCCAGCCCGCGACGTGCGTCAGCGGCAGCGCCAGCAGCCACTGCCCGGGCCCCCCGAGCCGTGCGTGGGACGCCGCCGCCGACGCCAGCAGCCCCGCCGCGCTCAGCTCGACGAGGCGCGGCGGGCCGGAGGACCCCGACGTCGGCAGCAGCAGGGCGACCTCGGTGGCGACGCCCGACCGCACGACGCCGGGACCGTCCCCGTCCCCGGACAGGTCGGCGGCCACGGGCAGCAGCGCCGGACCGGAGCCGTCCAGCGCCGCGGAGAGCGCGACCAGTGCCTCACCCACGCCGACGGCACGATCGTCGCCGTCACCACCCTCGCGGGGCCCACCGGCGGCGTCGACGCGCAGGGTCCTCACCGGCCGCAGCACGCCGTCAGCGTACGAGTGGCCCCGAGCGCCCGCGCTACGGTCGTCGGATGGACCGGAACGCGCCGGACGGCGCCCCCGCCCGCCCGGGTGCCGCGAAGGCCGACTTCGGGTCGCTGTACGACCGGCACGCTCCCCGGGCACTCGCCCGGGCGCTGGGGGCGCTGGACTACGAGATCCCGCAGCGGGCGCTGCCCGTGTTCCGGGCCCTGCTCGACGCGATGCCACGCGACCGCGCCCCGGCGACCGACGATGCCGGCCGTGCACAGCGGGTCGTGGACCTGTGCTGCTCGTACGGCTTCAACGCCGCGCTGCTGCGGCACGACCTGACCCTCGCCGAGCTGATGCGGCACTGGTCCGGGCCCGTCGCCGACCCCGCCGCCCAGCACGACGAACCGGGCCCCGGCGACCCGGACACCGGCGACCTCGGTGACGACGTCGACGGCGACCGGCACGCCGGGGCCGCCGACGCCGCCTTCTTCGCGGCCCGCCGGCGCGCCGGCGCGCCGCGGGTCGTCGGGCTGGACGCCGCCGGCAACGCCGTCGCCTACGCGCGCCGCGCGGGGCTGCTGGACGCAGGCTGGGCAGAGGACCTCGAGAGCCAGGAGCCCTCTGAGTCGCTGGCGTCGGGGCTGGCGGACGCGGACCTCGTCACGATCACCGGCGGCGTCGGCTACGTCACCGAGAAGACCTTCGCCCGGGTCGTACCGCCGGGCTCGCACGCCCCCTGGGTGGCGGCGTTCGTGCTGCGGGTGTTCGGCTACGACCGCATCGAGGCCGTGCTCGCCGACCGGGGGCTGGTCACCGAGCGGTGGGAGGGCGGGACCTTCCCGCAGCGCCGCTTCGCCGACGAGCGGGAGGCGCGGGCCACCGTCCGGGACCTCGCGGCGCGCGGGCTCGACCCGGCCGGGGAGGAGGAGACGGGGCGCTACTACGCGGACCTGTTCGTCTCCCGCCCCGCCGCGGACGCCGCGCGCCGTTCGCTGGCGGACGTGCTGGAGGGCGTCGACACCGCCGTGACGCTGCCCCGGGGCTGAGCGGCACCGCCGACGGGTGCCCTGCCCGGGCACGCCGTGCGGCTGCTCGGCGCCGTCAGTAGTACCAGGGGTAGGGCGACCAGTCCGGCGGCCGCTTCGCGAGGAAGGCGTCGCGTCCCTCGACGGCCTCGTCGGTCATGTACGCGAGCCGGGTGGCCTCGCCGGCGAAGACCTGCTGGCCCATGAGGCCGTCGTCCGCGAGGTTGAACGCGAACTTCAGCATCCGCTGCGCGGTCGGGGACTTGCCGTTCACCTCGGTGGCCACCTGCAGGGCGGCGCGCTCCAGGTCGGCGTGGTCGACGACGAGGTTGACCGCCCCCATGTCGTGCATCTCCTGCGCCGTGTAGGTCCGGCCGAGGAAGAAGATCTCCCGTGCCCGCTTCTGGCCGACCATCGTCGCCAGGTACGCCGAGCCGTAGCCGGCGTCGAAGGACCCGACGTCCGCGTCGGTCTGCTTGAAGCGCGCGTGCTCGCGGGACGCGATCGTCAGGTCGCACACCACGTGCAGGGAGTGACCACCGCCCGCGGCCCACCCGCCGACCACGGCGACGACGACCTTCGGCATGGTGCGGATCAGCCGCTGCACCTCCAGCACGTGCAGCCGTCCGCCCTCCGCCCGCGCCCGCGCGGTGTCGACGGTGTCCGCGGTCTCGCCGCCCGCGTACTGGTAGCCCGACCGGCCCCGGATCCGCTGGTCGCCGCCGGAGCAGAACGACCACCCGCCGTCCTTCGGCGACGGGCCGTTGCCGGTGAGCAGCACGCAGCCCACGTCGGGGGACCGGCGGGCGTGGTCGAGGGCCGTGTAGAGCTCGTCGACCGTCCCGGGGCGGAACGCGTTGCGCACCTCGGGCCGGTCGAAGGCGATCCGGACGGCGCCCGTCGCCTCCGCGCGGTGGTAGGTGATGTCGCGGAACGCGAAGCCCTCGACGGCGCGCCAGGCCGCCGGGTCGAAGCCGTCCGATACCTGCTCGCCCGTCACGACGGCCGAGCATAGGCGGGCGGGTGGCCGGCGGCGGCGCCCCTCAGGTCGACTGGTCGTGGGCCGAGACCACGGGGTGACGGACCCCCATGGGGCGGGCCTCGCCCCGCGAGCCGGACCACAGGAGGAGCGTCACACCGATGGCGGTAGCCGCGGCAGGTCGCCGTGCCCGGCCCTCTGTGCGCGGCCGGCTCGTGCGTGTGGTCGTCGCCGTGCTCGGCCTCGCCCCGCTCGTGGTCGCCGTCGCCGGCGCCGTCGCTGCCGGCCGGCAGGCCGCTCGGGACGAGCTCGACCACAGCCTGCTGCGGCAGGCGGCGGCGGGCTCGACCGCGCTGGAGGAGTACTTCGAGCGTGCCCACAGTGTGAACCTCCTGCTCGCCCACGACTCCGCGTTCCGGCAGTACGAGCCGCGTCGCGCGGAGGTCCCGCCGGTGGCGACGCCCGCGTCCGCGCGAGCCGTCGAGGCGATGGCGTACCTGGAGCGGCTGTACCCGGCCCGGATCAGCGAGGCGTGCCTGATCGACGTGACCGGCACCGAGCTCGCCAGGGTGGTACGAGGCGAGGTGGCGCCCGCCGACGAGCTGTCCACCGAGGAGGCGTCCGCCCCCTTCTTCGCCCCGACCATGCGCCTGCCCGAGGGGCGGGTGTACCAGGCCGCGCCCTACGTGTCCCCGGACACCGACGAGTGGGTCGTCTCGAACTTCACGCCGATGGTCGCCGGGGCGCACCTGGGGGCTCGTCCACTTCGAGGTGACCCTCGCGAGCTTCCTGCCCGCGGCCTCGCAGGATGCGGGGACCGACGCCCGGTCGGTGCCCACGGCGATCGTCGACACCCGTGACGGACGCGTGGTGCTCTCGCGCGCCGGTGCTTTCGAGCCCGGCCCGCCGGACGGCGTCCCGGCAGCCGAGCTGCGGGCGTTGACCGCCGGGCGCTCGGAATCGGCCGCGCTGACCGTCGACGGGCTCCGGCTCACCGCCGTCCCCGTGGCCGTGGATCCCGGCAACGCCAACCGCTGGGCCGTGGTCGCGTTCGCGTTCGCCCCGGCGGACACCCAGGCCTGGTACCGCTCGGTGGGCCCGGCGGCGGTCTCGATGGCGGTCGCGGCGGGACTTCTGCTGCTGCTCGCGGACCGCCTCGAGCCGGCGCTGCTGCTGTCGCGGCGCCGCGGGACGACCTGCGTGGTGATGCTCACGACCTCGACCGGTTCAAGGAGGTCAACGACACCCTGGGCCACCAGCACGGGGACGAGCTGCAGCGGGTCGTGGCCACCCGGCTGCTCGGCGTCTTCCGCGACTCCGACACCGTCGCCCGCCTCGGAGGTGACGAGTTCGCGGTGCTCATGCCCGAGGTCACCGGGGAGGCCGACATCGTCGAGCTGGCACGGCGAGTGTGGCCGCGCTGCACGAGCCGTTCATCGTCGACGGCATCGCCCTGAACGTCGAGGCGAGCGTCGGGGTCGCCCTGTCCCCGCAGCACGCCCGGGACGCCGAGGCCCTGATGCGGGCCGTCGACGTGGCCACGGACGAGGTCCACAGCGTCGAGGGCCCTGGTCCGCTGGCACCACCCCGAGCGGGGGCTCGTGCCGCCCGCGGACTTCGTGCCCCTGGCCGAGGGCACCGGCCCGATCCTGCCGCTGACGCTGCGCACGTTGGACGTCGCGGTGGTCCAGGCCCGCAGCTGGCTGGACGACGGTCGCGACGTGCAGATCGCCGTGAACCTCTCGCCGAGGTGCCTGCTGGACCCCGACTTCGCCGGCGCTGTCCGTGGGTTGCTCGAGCGGCACGGGCTGCCGGCGCGGCTGCTCCGACTGGAGATCACCGAGACCGCCGTCGTCGTCGACCCGGCCAGGGCGATGCTCGCGCTCGCCGAGCCGCGTGCCTGCGGCGTGGCGCTGTCCATCGACGACTTCGGCACCGGGACTCCTCGATGTCGTGTCCAGCCGGCCGCAGCCGGGGTCAGCACCCATGGGGTCAGCGCCGATGGGGTCGTCGCCGACCGGTGAGACACGGCGGTCCGTCCGGACCGGCGTGGGGCCCGGGTCACACCTAGGCTCCGCCCGTGACCCTGAGCGGCGACGCGCTGTACCTGCTGGCAGGCGCGGCGCTCCTGCTCGCGGCGGTGCTGCCCCGCCTGCTGCGCACCCGCGCGTTCTCCGCGCCCATGGCGTTCGTCGCGGCCGGGGCCCTGATCGGCCTGCTGCCCCTGCCCGGCGGGTCTCCGATCTCGCCGATCGAGCAGCCCGAGGTGGCCGAGCGGCTCACCGAGGTGACGGTGATCGTGGCCATCTTCGGCGTCGGGATCGCCCTCGACCGGCGGCCGTCGCTGCGGGGGTGGGGTGCGACGTGGCGGCTGCTCGTCGTCGCGATGCCGCTGTTCATCGTGGTCGGGATGCTGCTCGGCTGGGCGGTGATGGGACTCGCGCCCGCGGCCGCGCTGCTGCTCGGGGCGGTGCTGGCCCCGACCGACCCGGTGCTCGCGTCGGACGTGCAGGTCGGCGGCCCGGGCACCCGCGGGACGTCGGTCGCCGATGCCGCCGCCCGCATGCCCGACGCACGCGAGGACGACGACGACGGTCCGGACGTCGGGGACGGCGGCGTCGCCACCCTGCGCGCCGACCACCACGACCCCGACGACCCCGACGACCCCGACGACCCCGACGACGAGGAACCCGACCACGAGGACCTTGACGACGTCGACGACGTCGACGACGTCGACGAGGTCGACGAGGCCCGCTTCGCCCTGACCAGCGAGGCAGGTCTGAACGACGCGCTCGCGTTCCCCTTCGTCTACGCGGCGATCTACCTGCAGATGGGCGGCGTGGACGGCGGCTGGCTCCGGTGGGTCGGCTGGGACCTCGTCGGCAAGGTGGCGTGGGGCGCGCTCATCGGGTGGGTCTGCGGCGCACTGCTCGCCCGCCTCGCATTCCGGTCCCGCAGCTCGGTGATGCGGCTCGCGGACGCCGGAGAGCCGCTGCTCGCGCTGGCGTCGATCTTCGCGGTGTACGGCCTCGCGGAGGTGCTCGGCGGCTACGGGTTCCTCGCGGTGTTCACCGCCGCGGTGGCAGGACGCCAGGTCGAGCGACGGCACGAGTACCACGCCGAGCTGCACGTGTTCACCGAGCAGGTCGAGGAGCTGTTGACGCTGCTGATCCTGCTGCTGTTCGGCGCGTCCCTGTCGTGGGGCCTGCTGGCGGACCTGACCTGGGCAGGGGCGGGTGTCGCCGTCGCGCTCGTGCTCGTCGTCCGGCCGGTGACGGCGGTGCTGGGGATGTGGCCGCGGCTGCCGCTGGGCCCCAGCCGGCTCGGCGCCCGGGAGCTGCGGGTCGTCGCCTTCTTCGGCGTCCGGGGGATCGGGTCGCTGTACTACGTCGCGTACGCGACCGCGGAGACCGGCTTCGGCCAGGGCCGGGAGGTGTGGTCCACCGTGGCCTTCGCGGTGCTGCTGTCGATCGTGGTGCACGGCGTCCTCGCGACGCCCGTGATGGGCCGCCTGGACCGCTTGCGGGACCTCGACCGGCCCGCGACGTGACCGGTCCGTCGCTGTCGGAGCCCCCGCCACCGGTGGCGGACCTGCTCGACGCGGCGGTCGTCGTCCGGGTGCCGCTGCGCCTGCGCTTCCGCGGTGTCACCTCCCGCGAGGCGGTGCTGCTCGCGGGCCCCGCCGGGTGGGGGGAGTTCGCGCCGTTCCCCGAGTACGCCGACGCCGAGTCGGCGCGCTGGCTCGCATCCGCGGTCGAGGCGGCCTGGCACGGCTGGCCGACGGCCCGCCGGCCGGACGTCGCCGTGAACGCGACCGTGCCCGCGGTGGCGCCGGCCGACGTCGCGGCTGTGCTCGCGCGGTTCCCGGGGTGCACCACCGCGAAGGTGAAGGTCGGCGAGGCCGGCCAGGCTCTGGGCGACGACGTCGACCGGGTCGCCGAGGTGCGCGCGCTGATGGGACCCGCAGCACGATTGCGTGTCGACGCGAACGGCGCCTGGACCCCGGCCCAGGCGCTCGCCGCGCTGACGCGGCTGGCGCGGTACGACCTGGAGTACGCCGAGCAGCCCTGCCCGGACGTGCCCACCCTGGCGGCGCTGCGCCGCGACCTGGCAGCCGCCGGCCTCGACGTCCCGGTCGCGGCCGACGAGTCCGTCCGCCGCGCCGCGGACCCCTTCGCGGTCGCGGCCGCCGGCGCGGCGGACCTCGCCGTGGTCAAGGTGGCACCGCTGGGGGGAGTGGCCGCCGTCCTCGCGGTCGCGGCCCGGCTCGCCGCCGAGCACGGCCTCGACGTCGTCGTCTCCTCCGCCCTCGACACGAGCGTCGGGATCGCCGCCGGCGTCGCAGCGGCCGCCGCGCTGCCGGGCGAGCCGCGTGCCTGCGGCCTCGGCACCGCCGGCCTGCTCGCCCGTGACGTCACCCTCGAGCCGCTGGTGGCCCGGGGGGGCCGGCTGCCGGCGCGACCTGCCGCACCGGTGCCGGACCGCTTGCGGCTGGCCGAGCTGGCGGTGCCGCCGGACCGCGACCGGTGGTGGCGCGACCGTCTCGCCCGCTGCCACGCCATGCTCCCGGGCGCGGCATGACGCCCCGCCCGGCTGCCACGGGCCCGGCTCTGCGCAGCCCGGCTCTGCGCAGCCCGGCTCTGCGCAGCACGGCTCGCCGCCGTCCGAACCTCGCGAGTGTGAGGTCCGTGGGCGGCGCGCCGGGGGGGGGCGCCCAGCTCGGACACAACGTAACTGGGGCGGGGGGGGAAGCACCTCGGGCGAGGGGCCCCCCGGCGTCGCCCCCCCCCGCGGGGGCCGGCGGCGCG
>JBBRBF010000049.1:0-17696 GCA_038206105.1 Actinomycetales bacterium
GGCTGCGACGCAGGGTCCGCCACGTCGGACGGATCGTAGGTGTCGGCCGAAGGAGGCACGACAAGCGCGATTGTCGGAGGCGGCACATAAGACGGGGCGGCCTGCGGGGCCGCGTCAGGCACCGGGGTCGGCTCGAAGGAGACGGGCGCACCCGCCGGGGCGAAGCTCAGCGGCGGCGCGTCGAAGGACATGGCCGGAGCGGGGGCAATCGGAGCGGGCGCCAGCGGCGCGGCAGGGCTCCAGGTGGCGTCCAGGGGCGACGGCTCCGGTGTGGCCTTCGGCGTGCCCGTGCCGAAGTAGCCGTCCATGCCTGCCGGGATCTGCTGGTCCACGTCGGTCCTTCCTCGGCGCCGGAGCATCCGGCACGTCGTTCGTCCCCGCAGGCATCGGCCGTACGGAACAGCGCCTTGAGGTCAGACCACGACGCGAAAGATCTCTTCCAGCGACGTGTGGCCGGCCTTGACCTTGGTCATCCCGTCGTTGCGCAGCGTGATCATCCCCTGTTCGAGGGCGACCTTCGTGATGGTCATCGCCGAGGCGTGCTCGACGGCGAGCTTCTCGATCTCCTCGCTGACGGCCATCACCTCGTGCAGCGCGAGCCGGCCCTTGTAGCCGGTCCTGGAGCACGACGGGCACCCGACCGGGCGCCGCAGCTCGGGGAGCGGCTCCCCCGGCGTCCACGGGAAGCGGGCCGTCTCCAGCTCGCGCTCGCCGGGCGTGTACGGCTCGGAGCACTTGGAGCACAGCCGGCGGGCCAGCCGCTGGGCGAGCACGCAGTCCAGCGACGAGCCGACGAGGAACGGCTCGATGCCCATCTCGGTGAGCCGGGTGACCGCGGACGGCGCGTCGTTGGTGTGCAGGGTCGCGAGCACGAGGTGGCCGGTGAGCGCGGCCTCGACGGCGATCTGCGCGGTCTCGTGGTCGCGGATCTCGCCGAGCAGGACGACGTCGGGGTCGGAGCGCAGGATGGAACGCAGCGCGGCCGCGAAGGTCAGGCCGGCCTTCACGTTCACCTGCACCTGGTTGATGCCGGGCAGCCGGTACTCGACCGGGTCCTCTACGGTGATCACGTTGATCTCGGGCTTGCTGACGATGTTCAGGGTCGCGTACAGGGTCGTCGACTTGCCCGAGCCGGTCGGGCCGGTGACGAGGATCATCCCGTACGGCTTGGTGTAGCTGCGCTCGTAACGGGTGAAGTTCGACTCCGCGAAGCCCAGGTCGCTCAGCGCCAGCCGGGCGGTCGAGTTGTCCAGGACGCGCATCACGACCTTCTCGCCCCACACGGTCGGCAGCGTCGCCACGCGCAGGTCGATCTTCTGGCCGTTGGCGTTCACCGAGAGGCGGCCGTCCTGCGGCACGCGGCGCTCGGCGATGTCGATGTCCGCCATGATCTTGAGGCGGGAGATGACGCCGGACTGGATCTGCTTCGGCGAGCGCATCACCTCGTGCAGCACGCCGTCGATCCGATACCGCACCCGCAGCTCGTGCTCCCCCGGCTCGAGGTGGATGTCGGACGCGCGGTCCTGGATCGCCTGCGTGATGAGCAGGTTGACGTACTTGACGATCGGGGCGTCCTCGACGATCTCCTTGACCTTGTGGAGGGGCTCCTTCTCGTGGGTGGCCTCCATCGCGCTGGCGATGTCGTCGAGGTCGGCGTCCGCGCGGCAGAACCGGTCGATCGCGGCGACGAGGTCGTCGCGGGTCGCGACGACGGGGCGCACCTCGTGCCCGGTCATCGAGCGGACGTCGTCGATCGCGAACACGTTGCCGGGGTCGGCCATCGCGAGCTGAATCCGCCCGTCGGCGTCGAAGCCGATCGGCAGCACGGTGTGGCGTCGTGCGACCGACGGGGCGAGCCGTCCCACGGCCGAGCCGTCGACGGAGTGGTCGGACAGGTCGACGAAGTCGAGGCCGACCTGCGACGCGAGTGCGGCGACGAGCTGGGCCTCGGTGAGCACGCCGTGCTCGACGAGGACCCGTCCCAGCGGCCTCCCGGCACGGTCGTGCTCGTCGAAGGCGGCGCTCAGCTGCCCCTCGTCGACCAGGCCGCGCTCGAACAGAATGTCGCTGAGCTGCTTCACACCGACCACCTTCGACACCTGCCTGACGACACGACCCTGGGCCTGCGTATCGGCGCGAGCCGGGCGGGACTTGACCTGGCCGTCCGGTCAGAAGGGGGGTGGGACGTCGGTCGTCGCGCCTGACGCGCCGACGGGTCGGTCGGGCGGGGTGCGTGATGGCGCCGGCGCAGGGCCGCCGCGAGACGTGCGGTGTCGCGTGTGTCGGTCCACGCGGCACCCGCGGTCGGCGTGTCCGAGGCGGCCACCGGCGACGACGTGGCTCGGGCGACCGGTCCGACGTCCGGGTGCGGCAGCAGGGGCTCCGGCACGACGTCGTGCTGCGCGCTGGTCGGGGTGGTCCACCGGACGGCGCCGCCGGGCAGCACCCGGTAGGTCCACGCGGTCTCGTGCTTCATCCGGTGGTGGCGCCGGCACAGCGGGCGGAGGTTGCCCAGGCACGTCGGCCCGACCGGGTAGCGCAGCACGTGGTCGAGGTCGCAGCGGGTCGCGGCCCGCGGGCAGCCCGGGGCGCAGCACGTGGGGTGCCGGAGCCGGACCAACCGCGCGAGCGCGGCCCCGGGCCGGTAGGGGCCGGGTGGCTCAGGTGGCTCCAGGTTGGTCACCGGGGTCGCGCCCGCCGGGAGCCGACCCGGGTCGGCGCCGACCGCGACGCCGGTCGCCGGGTCCACGAGGACCCGGCGCCACGTGGCGTCGGCGGCCAGCCGGCGAGCGAGCCCGGCGGGCACCGGCCCGTACCCGACGAGCTCCGCGGGGGCGTCGTCCAGCCCGATCAGCGTCGTGGCGGCCACGTTCACCTGCACGCGAGGGGATGACGGGACGCGGCCGGTCCCACCCCCGGCGGTCCCCCGTGCCCAGCCGAGCAGGACCGACCACCGCAGCCGTCCCGCCCCCTCCGTCGCACCCGCGGCGCGGGCCGCGTCCGCGCCGGCGTCCATGGCCTGCATCACCTCGAGCACCTCGGCGGCCGGAGCGTGGGCGGTCAGCGTCGCCATCGCGTCCTCGTCCGGGGTGCACCCCACGCTGGTGTCGGCGGCGGCACGCTCGGCGCGGGTCTCGGCGTCGGCGGTGTCGACCGCCACGACGACGGCGGCCACCAGCCGGCGCAGCCGAGCCCGCGGCAGCGACGGCGCCCGCTCGGCGACCGCTGCGTCGACCGCCCGGGCCTGGTCGGCGTCGAGCCCTGCCGTGGCACGCACGACGGCGGTCGCACGGCCCCTGTCGATCTCCCCCAGGGACAGCAACCGCAGCGTCTGCGGCAGGTCGTGGAC
The DNA here is from genome assembly GCA_038206105.1 of Actinomycetales bacterium. Lineage (GTDB taxonomy): Bacteria > Actinomycetota > Actinomycetes > Actinomycetales > JBBRBF01 > JBBRBF01. The sequence goes on from JBBRBF010000049.1 coordinate 3,350, forward strand.
GAGGCGCACCGACTCCTCCACCCGGGCGTCGCCGGCAGCCGGCGCCATCCGTAGGCGGGCCGCGACCTCGTCGCCGGTGAACCGGCCGACCGGCCGTCGTCCGACGGGTGTCGCCGCGGCCGCGGCCCGCTGCTCGGCGGCACGGCGCGCGTCGAGCTCGGCCAGCGCCCGGGCCTGGATCGCGTGCAGCGCCGCGACGGCGCGCTCGGTGCCGGCGACCACCTCGAGCAGCCCTGAGTCGTCCACGACACCGGGGACGTCGACCTCGACCATCTCCAGGACGGCGTGCAGCCCGGCTCCGGCGGCGAGCCGCGGCAGCCGCCGCACGTCCTCGGCGGCGACCGGCTCGCCGACCCGCGGCTCGGCGAGAGCCTCCGGGTCGATGGTGTCGAACACGTGTTCGAGTCTACCCGTAGAACGCCGGGGGCGGAAGGGCGGCAGCTCCCTCGGATGCGCGTTGCCACGCAGTGCTTTCCGACCTTCGAACGGACCTGGGGTGCATGATCACCGCGGGTTCGGTCAGGCGCGGACGGCGAGAGCCGCCAGACCGGCGGCCCGCATCGCCTCGACCGGCGCGTCGCGGCCGGTCATCATCCGCACCTGCGCGGCGGCCTGGTGGAGCAGCATCTCGAACCCCCCGACGACCTGGCCGCCGCGCGCCTCCCACGCCCGGGCGAGCGCGGTCGGCCACGGCGCGTAGACGACGTCGAGCAGCACCGGCATCGCGCGCCCCGCACCCGCGTCCGCGACCGCCGCGGCCAGGCCCGCCGCGCCGTCACCCGGCACGGTCGAGACCACGAGATCGGCCGACAACGCGTCGGCGGCCCGGTCGAAGCCGAGCAGGTGCACGTCCACCCCGAGCCGCGCGGCGGCGGCCGTGACGACCCCCGCCCGCGCCGTCGACCGGACGTGGACGCGCGGCGCCCGGCACCCGAGCCCGGCGAGCGCCGCGACGGCCGAGGCGGCGGTCGCTCCGCCGCCCAGCACGCAGCCGCTGCCGACCCGGGTGACTCCCGCCTCCGCGAGCGCGGTCACGATCCCGGCGACGTCGGTGTTGTCGCCCCGGCGCTCGCGCCGCCCGTCGGACGTCGGCCCCCCGAAGGTCACGGTGTTGGCGACCCCGACCGCGGTGGCGAGGGAGGAGACCGTGTCCAGCAGCGGCAGCACGATCTGCTTGAGCGGCATCGTCAGGGACAGCCCGGCCCAGTCGTCGTCCATCCCCTCGACGAACTCGGCGAGGCTCGCACTCTCGAGCTCCACCGCGTCGTACCGCCACCCGGTCAGCCCGAGCTCGCGGTACGCGGCGCCGTGCAGGACCGGGGACAGGGAGTGCGCGACCGGGTGACCGAGAACCGCCGCCCTCACTCGTTCTCCCGCAGCCACCGCTGGAACACCTCGACGTTCTTCTCGTGCTCGGCCAGGGTCTTGGCGAACCGCGTCTCACCGGTGTCGGGGTCCACCGTGACGAAGAACCGCCAGGGCCCGGGGGGCGGGTCGAGCGCGGCCGCCATCGCCTGCTCCCCCGGCGAGCTGATCGGGCCCGGCGGCAGCCCGTCGGCGACGTACGTGTTGTAGGGCGAGTCGGTGGCCCGGTCGGCGTCCGTGGTGGTGATGCCGGTCTTGCCGGTGACGTAGTTGACGGTGGAGTCGAGCTGCAGGGGCATGCCGTCGTCCAGCCGGTTGCGCAGCACGCGGGCCACCTTGCCGAAGTCCTCCGGCAGCCGGGCCTCGGCCTCGACCAGGCTCGCGAGCGTGACGACGTACCGCCGGCGGGCGGGCGGGACCCCCACCGTCTCGAGGGCCTGCTCGGCGCGGTCGACCATCGTCGCCAGCATCGCCGTGGGCGCGGTGCCGGGCTCGAACTCGTAGGTCGCGGGGAACAGGAAGCCCTCCGGGTCTCCGCCGGCGGCACCCGGCAGGCCGAGCGCACCGGTGTCCTCGGCGGCGGCCTCCACCTCCTCGACGGGCACCCCGGCCGCCTCGGCGACACGGGCGTACACCTGCTCGGCGCGGAAGCCCTCGGGGACGGCGACCCGCAGCGACACCTTCGACAGCGGGTCCAGCAGCAGCGCCAGGGCGGACTCGCCGGACATCTGCGAGCGCAGCTCGTACGTGCCCGGCTGCACCGAGGCGGCGGCCGACTCGTCGCGCACCGCGGCCAGGAAGGGGCCCGTCGACTTCACCACGTCAGCGTCCGCGAGGGTCCGGGCGATGGCCCGCCCGGAGTCCCCGCTGCTGACGACGACCTGCACGGTGCCGGAGCCCGTGCCCTCGTAGTCGTCCGACTCGAGCAGGCCGTCGACCACGGGTCGCACGAAGGCGTACCCGAACCACGCCGCACCTCCGAAGACGGCCAGGCAGGCGACGAGCACCACGGCCGTCCGCCACCGCCGCGCCGAGTGCCGGCGTCGGGGCGCGTCCTCGCCGCCGCCGGACGTATCGGGCAGCTGGGACAGCGACATGTCGCTCATCGGGCGGCGCGACCTCCTACGTCGCTCCCGGTCCCGCGGGCGGGTCCGGGCCGGGGTCGACCTCCGACCCAGGCGGCCGGCCGGACGCCCTCTCGGCGTCCAGCGCGGTCTGCAGGACCAGCACGGCGGCCACCTGGTCGACCACCTGCCGGTGCCTGCGCCCCCTGACTCCTGATGCGTGCAGCGCCTGGTGCGCCCCCACCGTGCTCAGACGCTCGTCCGCCAACCGTACGGGAACGGGCGCGACGAGACGGGCCAGGCTCGCGGCGTAGTCGCGAGCGGCCCGGGCAGCAGGACCCTCGGCGCCCGACAGCGAGCGGGGCAGACCCACCACGACGAGGACGGCACCACGCTCGACGACCTCGGTCGCGACCCGCCGCATGTCGGCGTCGCCGCGGGGGTCGCGGGGCACCGTCTCGACCGGCGACGCGACGAGACCGGACGGGTCCGAGGCCGCCAGCCCCACGCGCACCGACCCGACGTCGACACCGAGCCACACGCCCCGCAGCCCGGCCAACGGCTCAGCGTCCGGCCGTGACGCGCTCCCCGACGGCGTGCTCGACGCGCCGCAGGGCCTCGCCCACGGCCGCCGGGTCGGTACCGCCGCCCTGTGCCACGTCGTCCTTGCCGCCACCCCCTCCGCCGAGGATGGTGGCCGCCACCTTCACCAGCGCCCCGGCGACGACCCCCCACGCCCGGGCCTCGGCGGTCGTCGCCACGACCACCAGCGGGCGGCCCTTCGCGACCCCCGCCACCGCGACGACCGCCGGGCGCGACTCGCCGAGGCGTCCCCGCACGTCGAGCGCGAGCGAGCGGACGTCGTCTGCCGAGACGACCTCGCCGGCGTCGTGGCCGACGAACGAGACCCCGAAGACGTCGGACGCGCCGGCGGCGAGCGTGCCGCCCGCGGCGAGCAGCTGCTGGCGGCGGACTCCGGCGAGCTCCTTGTCGGCGTCCTTGAGCTGCGCCAGCAGCCCCTGTACGCGGTCGGCGAGCTCGTCGGGGCGCACCTTGAGCAGCTGCGTCAGGTGACCGACGACGGCGTGCTCGCGGGCCAGGTGGGAGTAGGCGTCGACGCCGACGAGCGCCTCGACGCGCCGCACCCCCGACCCGATCGACGACTCCCCCAGCAGCTTGACCAGGCCGAGCTGCCCGGAGCGCTCGGCGTGGGTGCCGCCGCACAGCTCGCGGGCCCAGTCGCCGACGGAGACGACCCGCACCTCGTCGCCGTACTTCTCCCCGAACAAGGCCATGGCGCCGGCCTCGCGGGCCTGTGCCTGCGTCATGACCTCGGCGTGCACCTCGAGGTCGTCGGCGAGGAGCTCGTTCACCCGCTGCTCGACGTCGGTGAGCACGGACGCGGGCACCGCGGAGCCGGCCGTGAAGTCGAACCGGAACCTCCCCGGCGCGTTCTCCGACCCCGCCTGCGTGGCCGTCTCGCCGAGGGCCTCGCGGATCGCCTTGTGCACCATGTGGGTCGCGGTGTGCGCGCGGCTGATCGACCGGCGCCGCGAGACGTCGACGACGGCCTCGGCGGGAGCGCCGACGGTGACCTCGCCTGAGACCACCCGGCCCCGGTGCACGACGAGCCCCGTGATCGGGGACTGCACGTCGTCGACCTCGACCACGGCGGCGTCCGCCCCGCCACCGTTGCCGCCGACGACGATCCGGCCGGCGTCGGCGAGCTGGCCGCCGGCCTCGGCGTAGAACGGGGTGCGCTCCAGCACGACCTCGACCGAGTCGCCGGCGCTCGCCGCGGGCACCGCGTCGCCGCCGGTGAGCAGCCCCGCCACGCGGGTCTCGGAGACGACCTCGTCGTAGCCGGTGAACACGCCGGGGCCGGTGAGGGAGTCGGCGACGCCGCGGTACACGGAGGTGTCGACGCGCCCGGTCTTCTTGGCGCGGGCGTCGGCCTTCGCGCGGTCGCGCTGCTCGGCCATCAGCCGCCGGAACCCGGTCTCGTCGACGTCGACGCCCTGCTCCGCGGCCATCTCGAGGGTCAGGTCGATCGGGAACCCGTACGTGTCGTGGAGCGCGAACGCCTTCTCACCGCTCATCGGCGCCGACCCGGCGGTTTTGGCCGCACCGACGGCGACGTCGAGGATCGTCGTGCCCGCCGACAGGGTCCGCAGGAACGCCTCCTCCTCGGCGTAGGCGACCTGCGAGATCCGCCCGAAGTCGGTCTCCAGCTCGGGGTAGGAGGCCGCCATCCGCTCCTTCGACACCGGCAGCAGGTCGGGCAGGCTCGCGGTGTCGACGCCGAGCAGGCGCATCGACCGGACGGCGCGGCGCAGCAACCGGCGCAGCACGTAGCCGCGGCCCTCGTTGTGCGGGGTGACGCCGTCGCCGATCGCCATCAGCGCACTGCGGACGTGGTCGCCGACGACGCGCAGCCGCACGTCGGCCTCGTGGTCGGCGCCGTAGCGGGTGCCAGCGAGCTGCGCGGCGCGCTCGATCACCGGGTAGATCTCGTCGATCTCGTACAGGTTGTCGACGCCCTGCAGCAGGTACGCCACCCGCTCGAGGCCCATCCCGGTGTCGATGTTCTGGCTGGGCAGCTCGCGGACGACGGCGAAGTCCTCCTTGCTGCGCACGTCGGCCAGCTCGTACTGCAGGAAGACGAGGTTCCAGATCTCCAGGAACCGGTCCTCGTCGACGACGGGGCCGCCGTCCGGGCCGTACTCCGGTCCCCGGTCGACGTAGATCTCGCTGCACGGCCCGCCCGGGCCGGCCTGGCCGGTGTGCCAGTAGTTGTCCCTGCGGCCGCGGCGCTGGATCCGCTCGGCGGGCAGCCCGGCGGTGCGGCGCCACAAGGTCGCGGCCTCGTCGTCGTCCTCGTGCACGGTCACCCAGATCGAGCCGGGGTCGAAGCCGAAGCCGCCGTCGGCCTGCGACGTCGTGACGAGCTCCCACGCGTACGTGATCGCGCCGTCCTTGAAGTAGTCCCCGAACGAGAAGTTGCCGTTCATCTGGAAGAACGTGCCGTGCCGCGTGGTGCGGCCGACCTCCTCGATGTCGAGGGTCCGCAGGCACTTCTGCACGCTGGTGGCGCGCTTCCACGGCGGGGTCTGCTGGCCGGTGAGGTACGGGATGAACGGCACCATGCCCGCGATGGTGAACAGCAGGGTCGGGTCGTCCGAGACGACCGACGCGCTCGGGACGACGGCGTGGTCGCGCTCGGAGAAGTAGCGCAGCCAGCGGCGACGGATCTCCGCGGTCTCCATGGTGGGGCCCGGTCCTCAGTCCCGCGTCGAGGCGGGGTTCTCGATCAGGTCGCGCGCGGTGTCGACGTCCATCGTGCCGCTGTCGACGCCGAGGGCGACGCGCAGCTCGGTCTCGCGGGCGTCCATCCCCTCGCGGACTGCGGCGGAGAAGTCGCGGACCGCGTCCGCCAGGGTGCCCAGCGACGTCGCCATCCCCTCGGGCGTGTACGCCTGCGCGGTGCGGGTCAGTCGGCGGACGACGAGCACGCCGGCGGTCGCGCCGAGGGAGATCCAGAACAGTCGGCTCACGGCTCAGCCCCTCCGTCGCACGCGGCCCGCGCCGCTGCGCCGCCCCGTCATCGCCTGCCGCACGCCGTAGCTGAACGCCGCGACCTTCACCACCGGCGAGCCGAGGGTCGCCGCGAAGAGGGCCGTGAGCGCGGAGACGTTCGTCGTCACCTGCGCGGCGTTCGTGGTGATCGTGTCGACCTTGACCATCTGCGCGTTGGCGTGGCTGACGGTCGTCGTGACCTCGGTCAGCAGCGGCACGGTCTGCTCGGAGACGCCGTGGATGGTGCCCCGGGTCTCGTCGAGGACCTTGCCGAGCTTCAGCAGCGGGACGGCGAGCAGTGCCACGAGCACCACGAACGCGATCGCGGCGATCAGTCCCGCGATGTCTCCTACGGACATCTGTGCCCCTCCTGCGATCCCTGCGGTCAGCGGTCGGGTGACCCTATCCCGCCACCGCCCTCCCGCCCGCGCAGGATGCGGCGGATCCGTTCCAGCCTCACGGCGACGTCCCGCTCGGCGCCGTGCTCGGTGGGGGCGTAGTACCGGCGGTCGGCGAGGTCGTCCGGCGCGTACTGCTGCGCCGCGACGCCGTGCGGCGCGTCGTGGCTGTACATATAGCCGCGGCCGTGCCCCAGCCGGGCAGCCCCGGCGTAGTGCGCGTCGCGCAGGTGCGGCGGCACGGCGCCCCCCTTGCCGCCGCGCACGTCGGCGACCGCGGCGTCGACCGCGAGGTACGCCGCGTTCGACTTCGGCGCGGTCGCGAGGTGCACGACGGCCTGGGCGAGCACGATCCGCGCCTCGGGCATCCCGATCAGCTGCACCGCCTGCGCGGCGGCGACCGCGGTCTGCAGCGCGGTCGGGTCCGCCATGCCGACGTCCTCGCTGGCGGCGATCACGAGGCGGCGGGCCACAAAGCGGGGGTCCTCGCCCGCCTCCAACATCCGCGCCAGGTAGTGCATCGCGGCGTCGACGTCCGAGCCGCGTAGCGACTTGATGAAGGCGCTGGCGACGTCGAAGTGCTGGTCGCCGTCCCGGTCGTAGCGCACCGCGGCGACGTCGACGGCCCGCTCGGCGTCCGGCAGGCCCACCTCGGTGCGGCCCTGGGCCAGGACCACCCCGGCGGCGGCCTCCAGCGCGGTCAGGGCGCGCCGTGCGTCCCCGCCGGCGAGACGCACGAGGTGGGCAACGGCCCCCTCGCTGAGGGTCACCTCGCCGGCCAGGCCACGGTCGTCGGCGACGGCGCGGGTGACGAGCTCGGCCACGCCCGCGTCGTCCAGCGGGCGCAGGGTGAGCACCAGCGACCGGGAGACCAGCGGCGCGACGACCGCGAACGACGGGTTCTCGGTGGTCGCGGCGACCAGCACCACCCACCGGTTCTCGACCCCGGGCAGCAACGCGTCCTGCTGGGCCTTGGTGAACCGGTGGATCTCGTCGAGGAACAGCACCGTGTGGCGGCCGTGCAGGTCCCGGGCGTCGCGGGCCTCCTCCATCACGCGCCGCACGTCCTTGACCCCGGCGGTCACCGCGGAGAGCTCGGCGAACCGGCGGCCGGTGGCGCGGGAGACCACGTGCGCCAGGGTCGTCTTGCCGGTGCCGGGAGGGCCCCACAGCAGCACCGAGGTCGGCCCGGCGCGGCCGTCGGCGGCCTCCACGAGGCGCCGCAGCGGCGAGCCGTCGGTGAGCAGGTGGTCCTGGCCGACGATCTCGTCCAGGGACCGGGGGCGCATCCGGACCGCCAGCGGGGACCGCTCGTCCCCCGCGCTGAACAGGTCCGCCACGAGCGGCGAGGCTAGCCGCCGCCCCACACCCGCCGGAGACCCCACCCGGCGCGGCCGGGCTGGTGTTGGCAGCATCTGCAGGTGCTCGCCGCCGTCGGTCACCGGATCGCGCGCCGCCCGGTGCTCGTGCTGGCGACGTGGCTGCTGCTCGCCGTCGCGGGGTTCACGGCCGCTCTGGGGGTGGTGGGGCCCGGGCTGTTCGACCGGCTCGCGGCTGGCGAGCCGTCGGTGGCGGGTGAGGCGACCCGGGGACAGGACCTGCTCGCCGCGGCATCGACGACCGGCCCCTCGGTGACGCTGATCGTGGACGGCGCCGCGCCCGGCGACCCGGCCCTGGCCGCGCCGCTGGAGGCCGCGCGCGCCGACCTGCTCGCCGTCGACGGGGTCGCGAGCGTGACGGACCCGCTGTCGGTGCCCGGCGGCCCCGACTCGGCGCAGGCGGCAGGCCTGGTGGCGGCCGACGGCGAGGGTCTGCTCGTCACCGCGGTGCTCGACGACGGCCTCGACGAGCCCGCGCAGGACGAGGCCGTGGCCGCCGTCCAGGAGCGGCTGGAGGGGCTCGGCTCGACCCTCGAGGCGGACGTGCCCGGTGTGAGCACCCTCGTCGGTGGCGGCACGATCCTGTTCGAGGCGGTCGCCCACCAGGTCGAGCAGGACCTCGTTACCGGTGAGCTCATCGCGCTGCCGGTGAGCCTGCTCGTGATGGTGCTCGTGTTCGGTGGGCTGGCCGCGGCCGGGATGCCGATGCTCGGGGCGGTCGCGTCGATCGGCGGGGCGCTCGCGTCCCTGCTCGGCTTCTCGTACCTCACCGACCTGGACGCGAGCGTCGTCAACGTCGTCACCGTGCTCGGGCTCGGGCTGTGCATCGACTACGGCCTACTCGTGGTCAGCCGCTTCCGGGAGGAGCTGCGGGCGCTGCCGGCCAGCAGCGCCGGCCGGCACCGGGCAGGCGGCCCACGGGTCGCACCGGACGCCGTCGCGGCGGCGCTGGCGGCGACGACCGCGACCGCGGGACGCACCGTGGTGTTCTCCGCGGTCACCGTCGCGATCAGCCTCAGCGGGCTGCTGCTGTTCGAGGCCGAGATCCTGCGGGCGGTCGGGGCGGCCGGCGTGAGTGTCGTTCTGGTGGCGCTGCTCGTAGCACTCACCCTGGTGCCCGCGCTGCTCGCGGTCGCCGGCGGGTCGATGCTGCGGCGCGGCGTGGTCTCGCGCGTGCCGGGGCTGCGCCGCGTGCTGGCCGCATTCGGCGACGTGCCGCCCCCCGAGGGCTTCTTCTCACGGCTGGCGCGGCGGGTGCAGCGCCGGCCGTGGCTGGTGGTCGCCGGCGTCCTCACGGTGCTCGGCCTCGCCGCCGCACCGGCGCTGGACATCGAGCTGCGGTCCTCGGGTGCCCAGCTGCTGCCGGTCGACGCGCCCGAGCGCGTGTTCTTCGACACCCTCGCCGCCGAGTTCCCCACCGCGTCGATCCCCCCGGTGCAGGTGGTCGGGCGGGCGAGCCCGGAGGCGATGGCCCCGCTCGCCGAACAGGCGGCCGGACTGGACGGCGTCCGCGCGGTCTCCCCGCCGCAGCCGGTCGGTCAGGACCTGGCGGTGGTCTCGGTGTTCACGGCCGGCACCGACCCCGGCAGTGACGCCGCGAAGGCGGTGGTGGCCGCGCTGCGCGACGAGCGACCCGGCTACGAGACGTGGGTGACCGGCCAGACCGCGACGCTGGTCGACTTCTCCGACGCGCTGGTGGACCAGGCCCCCCGGGCTGGTGCCGTCGTCGTCGGCGCGACGTTCGTGCTGCTGTTCCTGATGACCGGGTCGGTGCTGATCCCCGTCAAGGCGCTGGCGATGAACGTGGTGTCCCTGGGGGCGTCCTTCGGGGTGCTCGTGTGGGTGTTCCAGGACGGGAACGGCGAGGACCTGCTGGGCTTCACGTCGGTCGGCGGGATCGAGACCGTCATCCCGATGCTCGTGCTGGCCTTCGGGTTCGGGCTCGCGATGGACTACGAGGTGTTCCTGCTCGCGCGGGTGGCCGAGCTGCGTCGCAGCGGCCTCGGCAACGACGCCGCCGTCGTGGCCGGGCTGCAGCGCTCGGGCCGGATCATCACCTCGGCCGCGCTCGTCGTCGTCCTCGTGTTCAGCGGGTTCGTCGCCGGCGAGCTGCTCGTGATCAAGCAGACCGGTGTGGCGCTGGCGGTGGCCGTCGCGGTCGACGCGACCCTCGTGCGCTGCCTGCTCGTCCCCGCGACGATGACCCTGCTCGGGGAGTGGAACTGGTGGGCGCCCGGCCCGCTGCGGCGACTCCACGCCCGGATCGGCGTGCGGCACTGAACCGACGTAGCGTGGGCGGGTGAGCGACAGCGTGAGCGCCTCCCCCCTGTCACCCCCCGCCGGCCTGCCGGCCACCGTCGGCGCACTTCGCGCCAGCGGGCACGCCCACCGCAGCGTCAAGGCGGAGGTCCGCGACAACCTCGTCGCCGCGATGACCTCGGGCTCGCCGCGGTTCCCCGGGGTGGTCGGGTTCGACGAGACCGTGCTGCCGGAGCTGGAGCGGGCCCTGCTCGCCGGTCACGACGTCGTGCTGCTCGGCGAGCGCGGCCAGGGCAAGACCCGGCTGCTGCGGACGCTGGTGACGCTGCTCGACGAGTGGTCCCCGGTGGTGGCGGGCTGCGAGATCAACGACCACCCCTACGCGCCCGTCTGCGCGCGCTGCGTGCGCCTGGCCGCCGAGACCGGTGACGACCTGCCCGTGGCGTGGCGTGGCCGTGACGAGCGCTACGGCGAGAAACTGGCCACCCCGGACACCGGCGTCGGCGACCTCGTCGGGGACGTCGACCCGGTGAAGGTCGCCCAGGGCCGGACCCTCGGCGACCCGGAGACGATCCACTACGGGCTGGTCCCGCGCACGAACCGCGGCGTCTTCTGCGTCAACGAGCTGCCGGACCTCGCGGAGCGGATCCAGGTGTCGCTGCTCAACGTTCTCGAGGAGCGTGACCTGCAGGTGCGCGGGTACGCGCTGCGGCTGCCGCTCGACCTGCTGATGGTCGCGACCGCGAACCCGGAGGACTACACGAACCGCGGCCGGATCATCACCCCGCTGAAGGACCGGTTCGGCGCCGAGGTGCGCACCCACTACCCGCTCGACCTCGACCACGAGGTCGCCCTCGTGCGCCAGGAGGCCCGCCTCGTCGCCGAGGTGCCGGAGCACCTGCTGGAGGTGCTCGCCCGGTTCACGCGCGGGGTGCGCGAGTCACCCGCCGTCGACGCCCGCTCCGGGGTGTCGGCCCGCTTCGCGGTGGCGGCCGCCGAGACGGTCGCCGCCGGGGCGCTGCGGCGCGGGGCTCTGGTCGGTGAGACGCCGGACGCCGTCGTGGCCCGCGTCGGCGACGCGGACGCGGTGCTCACCACGCTGCGGGGCAAGGTCGAGTTCGAGCACGGCGAGGAGGGCCGGGAGACCGAGCAGCTCGCCCACCTGCTGCGCCGGGCCGTCGCCGAGACGTTCCGGGCGCGGCTCGGGGGGCTCGACCTGTCGGCCTTCACGGCGCTGGTCTCCGACGGCGGGGCCATCGAGACCGGCGAGCTCGTGCCCGCGGAGGAGGTGCTGGCCCAGGTAGGGCCACTGCACGGTCTGGCCGCCGTCTGCCGGCGCCTCGGCTTCGACGACGCGCCGACACGGGGGCAGGCCGCGGCGGCCGTCGAGCTCGTGCTGGAGGGGCTGCACCTGACGCGCCGGCTCGGCAAGGACGTGCTCGACGGCCGAACCGTCTACGGCGGCGGCCACGGCGACGCCGGCTCGGCCGGGGCCGCCCGGGCGGCGGGCGGCTGAGGGGCCATGGCCCGGTACCGGTACGGCCGGTTCGCCGGCGGCGACCCGCTGGCGCCGCCGTTCGACGTGCGTGCCGCCGTCGACGCCCTCGGCGCCGACGTGATGGAGGGACGCAGCGTCTCCGAGGCGCTGCGCGAGCTGCTCGCCCGCGGGCAGGACCTCGGCGACGGCGTCCGTCGCGGTCTGGACGACCTGCATCGCAGCCTGGAGCGCCGGCGCTCGGCGCTGCGCCGCTCGGGACGGCTCGACGGCGCGCTGAACCGGGCGCGCGAGCAGCTGGACGGCGCGTTGGCCGCCGAGCGGGAGGCCCTGGACTCCTCCGACGCCCCCGCGGACGCCGGCGAGCGCCACGAGCGGCTGGACGACGTCCCCGAAGGGCTCGCGGCCGCCGTCCGCGACCTGGAGGACTACGACTGGACCTCGCCGCAGGCCGAGCTCGCCTACCGCGAGCTGCGCGACGAGCTGCGCGAGCAGGTGCTGCGCCAGCGGCTGGGACCGCTGGCAGGAGGCCAGCAGGGCGACGCCGGTCAGCAGGGCGATTCCGGGCAGGGCGACCAGGCGCTGAAGGACCTGCTCGCCGACCTCAACGCGCTGCTCGGCAAGCACGCCAGGGGCGAGGACACCACCGAGGCCTTCGAGACGTTCATGGAGCGCCACGGCGACGCGTTCGACGAGGACCCGGCGGACCGGCCGAAGGACGTGGACGAGCTCGTGGACGAGCTGGCCCGCCGTGCCGCGGCCTCCGAGCGGCTGATGCGGTCGCTCTCACCCGCCCAGCGGGCCGAGATGGCGGCGCTGGTCGAGGCGGCGATGGCGGACCCCGACCTGGCGGCGGAGATGGCGGCGCTGTCGGAGATCCTGCGCGACCTGCGCCCCGGGATGGACTGGCGCTCCGCGGCCCGCGTGGACGGCCAGGGCGACCTGGCGTACGACGAGGCCGCCGCGGCCGTCGGCGAGCTGGCGGACCTCGACGACCTGGCGGCGCAGATGTCGCAGCAGCACGCCGGGGCCACGTTGGACGACGTGGACGTCGAAGCGGTCGAGCGGCAGCTCGGCTCGCAGGCGGTCGCCGACATCCGCGGCCTGCAGCGCCTGGAGCGGGAGCTGAAGCAGCAGGGCTGGCTGGAGCGGTCCAGCGAGGGGCTGACGCTGTCGCCCAAGGCGTTGCGGCGGCTGGGGCAGAGCGCGTTGCAGAAGGTGCTGGCCGACCTGGAGTCGTCGCGGCGCGGCAGCCACGACGAGCGTTCCGCGGGTGCGGCCGGGGAGCCGACCGGGTCGTGGCGGGCGTGGCGGTTCGGTGACGAGCAGCCCCTGGACGCGGTGCGCACGGTCTCGAACGCCGTCACCGGCACGCTGCTGCGGGGCGGGCTGCCTCGGCCCGCCGGGCCGGAGGCAGATTCCGGCGGGGTCGGCATCGACGTGGACGACTTCGCGGTCGTCGAGACCGAGCGCCGCGGGTCGGCCGCCGTCGCGCTCTGCGTCGACCTGTCGTGGTCGATGTACGCCGAGGGCCGCTGGTCGGCGATGAAGCAGACCGCGCTGGCGCTGCAGCACCTGGTCTCGACCCGCTTCCCCACCGACGCGCTGCAGGTGATCGGGTTCGACCGCTGGGCCCGCCGGCTGTCGCAGGCCGAGCTCGCGACGGCCGAGCCGTCGTGGGTGCAGGGCACGAACCTGGCCGGCGCCCTCGGCCTCGCGCGGGCACACCTGGCTCGGCACCCCGCCAGCGCCCCGGTGCTGCTCGTCGTCACCGACGGCGAGCCGACCGCCCACGTCGATGACAGCGGTGACGCCGTCTTCGACTGGCCCACGACGCCCGAGACGCTGCGGGCGACGCTGGCGGAGGTGGACGCGCTCACCCGCTCCCGGGTGCCGATCAGCACCTTCGTGCTCGGCGACGACCTGGGGCTGCGCCGGTTCGTCGACGCCGTGGCGCGTCGCAACGGTGGACGGGTGCTGGCGCCCTCGCCACGCCGGCTCGGGGAGTACGTCGTGGTCGACTACCTGCGCGCCCGGCGCCGCTGAGCGCTGCTACCGAGGCACGACGGTGACCGGGCAGTGGACGCCGGGAGCGCGGCTGATCCGCGCGTCGGCGGTGACCAGGGAGCATCCGAGGGACTCGGCGAGTGCGACGTAGCCCGCGTCGTACGCGGAGAGGTTCTCGCGGAGCTCCCAGACGCGGTCGAGGAGAGCGTGAGTGCCGTGGCGCGTCAGGCCGAGACGACGCCAGGTGTCCAGCGCAGCCCACCCGTCCTCGGCAGCAATCCGCCGCGCCGTGACATGTCGTCGAAGACCACTCGCCACCTCGGAGTCGACGAGGTGCGGCACGTGCACCTGTTCGCCCGCCAGTGACTCGCGAGCCGCCCCAGCGTTCAGCAGCCCGGACACGGCGGCCGAGGCGTCGAGCACGATCACCGGTTCGCGCGCTCCTGCTCGACGCCGTCGACGATCGTCGGCGTGTCGATGCCCAGGTCGGGGAGCTCGCCGATCAGTGCCGGGTTGTCAGCGCGACGCGAGACGTCGGACAGCTCCCGAACGGCGACCGCCCCCACCGAGGTGCCGTCACGATCGGCGAGCCGCTGCAGCCGGCGCACGACGTCCTCGGGCACGTTCCTCAGGTACAGGGTCCTCATGTCGCACTATGCTAGCAACATGCAAGCAGAGGGACGCCCCGCGGGACCGGCCGTGCCGAGGCGGGGACGGTTCCGCGGAACCGTCCCGATCCCAGCATCCGAGACGGGCGCAGCCGTAGTGTCGGTGTGGCCTCGTAACGACTGATCGAACACAGGT
>JBBRBF010000050.1:0-16435 GCA_038206105.1 Actinomycetales bacterium
GAGAGCAGTAGCCCAGACCGCCTCGAGCACTCCGGACAGGATCAGCACGAGCCACGACATTGAGTCTCCTTGGCGCCGTCTTGTCGCACACCGGGTACGGCGCCGCTCGTCCGGGAGCCTCGTAGAGGCTCTCCACGCAAGTTTCGCAGACAGCACGGAAACGCGCGCAGTCCGACGGTGGTGACCGCCTCTCCCTGTGGATCCGCCGACGACATACCCCCGGCGGAAGCGGCGCGCTGGGGAGCCTGCCGAGCCCCACACGACTGACCAGGCGCCCAGGTGTGATGGCTCACCCCAGCCGGCGGGGGGCCAGGAGGCGCGCCGCCGGTCTGGGACGATGCCGCCCGTGTCCGAGAAGACCGCCGCTGCCGACGCCCCCGCGTCGTTCGCCGACGCCGGAGTACCGCTCGGGGCGCTTGACGGCCGGTACCGCGCCGCCGTCGCCCCGCTCGTCGAGCACCTGTCCGAGGCCGCGCTGCACCGCGAGCGGGTGCGCGTCGAGATCGAGTGGCTGCTGCACCTGACGAGCACCGGCGTCGTCCCCGGGGCCCGTCCGCTCGGCCCGCAGGAGACCCAGCGTCTCCGTGACGTCATCGACGGGTTCGGACCCGCCGACGTGGCCGAGATCGCCGAGATCGAGCGAGAGACCGTCCACGACGTCAAGGCGGTCGAGTACTTCCTGAAGCGCAGGATGGCCAGGACGTCCCTGGCCGACGTCACCGAGCTCGTGCACTTCTGCTGCACCAGCGAGGACGTCAACAACCTCGCCTACGCCCTGATGGTCCGCGGCGCCGTCCGCCAGGTGTGGCTCCCTGCCGCGACCGGGCTGGTGGAACAGCTCACCGCGATGGCCCACGAGCACGCCGCCGTCCCGATGCTGGCGCGCACGCACGGCCAGGCCGCCACCCCGACGACGGTCGGCAAGGAGCTCGCCGTACACGCCCACCGGCTCCGCCGGCAGCTGCACCGGGTCGCGGGCGCCGAGTTCCTCGGCAAGATCAACGGGGCCACCGGCACCTACTCGGCCCACGTCCTCGCCGTCCCGGGCGCGGACTGGCCCGAGGTCTCGCGCACCTTCGTCGAGCACCTCGGCCTGTCGTGGAACCCGCTGACCACGCAGATCGAGTCGCACGACTGGCAGGCCGAGCTGTACGCCGACATGGCGCGCTTCAACCGCGTGCTGCACAACCTCGCGACGGACGTGTGGTCCTACGTGTCGCTGGGCTACTTCACCCAGGTCCGCGGCCAGGGCAGCGTGGGGTCGAGCACGATGCCGCACAAGGTGAACCCGATCCGCTTCGAGAACGCCGAGGCGAACCTCGAGGTCTCGTGCGCCCTGCTCGACGTGCTGGCCTCGACGCTGGTCACCTCCCGCCAGCAGCGCGACCTCACCGACTCCTCGATGCAGCGCAACATCGGCAGCGCCCTCGGCCACGCTCTGCTTGCCCTCGACAACGTGCGCCGTGGCCTCGCCGGACTCGACGTCGACACCGGCGCCCTGGCCCGCGACCTCGACGCGAACTGGGAGGTGCTCGGCGAGGCCGTGCAGTCCGTGATGCGAGCGGCCGGCATCGCCGGGACCCCGGGCATGGCCGATCCCTACGAGCGCGTGAAGGAGCTCACCCGCGGACGGCGCGTCGACGCCGCCGCGATGCGGGAGTTCGTCACCGGGTTGGGCCTGCCCGACGCCGGGCGCGACCGGCTGCTGGCGCTGACCCCCGCCGGGTACACCGGGCTCGCCGCCGACCTCGTGCGCGACCACCTCCCTGCCGCGACCTGAGGCCTACCTCCCGCGCCCTGACGGCCGGGTCACGCCGGGAATACCTCGGGGGGGTATCGTCGCTGTCGACGATGACAGCGGGAGGTCCGATGACCGAGAGCAGCACGACGTCGACGGACGCCGAGGCCGACGGCCTCGGCGTGGCAGGAGCGGCCGATCGGGGACCGACGACGCGTCCCCCGGGCTACGGCGACTCCAAGCAGGCCTACCTCAAGCGACTGCGCCGGATCGAGGGCCAGGTCCGCGGGCTGCACCGGATGGTCGACGAGGACACGTACTGCATCGACGTCCTCACGCAGGTCTCGGCGGTGACGAAGGCCCTGCAGGCCGTCAGCCTCGGCCTCCTGGAGGACCATGTCGCGCACTGCGTCGTCGACGCCGCCCGCACCTCGGACGCCGAGGCACAGGCCAAGGTCCGCGAGGCCTCGGACGCGATCGCCCGGCTCGTGCGGTCCTGACCCTGCCCGCCCACCACCAGACCGGCAGCCACCAGACCAGCAACCACCTGCCAGCACACCGCCGCACGACCTTCGAAGGAGACGAACGATGAGCACCTCCGCCACCTACCGCGTCGAGGGCATGACCTGCGGCCACTGCGTCGCCGCCGTCACCGAGGAGATCGGCGAGCTCGACGGCGTCACCGGCGTCGAGGTCGACCTGGCCCCCGACGGCGTATCGAGCGTGCGGGTCGACAGTGAGAGCCCCCTGGCCGACGACGACGTCCGCGCGGCCGTCGACGAGGCCGGCTACACCCTGCGCTGATGACCGCCACCCGCGACACCACGACGCCCCCCGCCGGGGCCGGCGGCAGCACGGCCCGCGAGCTCGACCTCGCCATCGGCGGCATGACCTGCGCATCGTGCGCCGCTCGGGTCGAGCGGAAGCTCAACCGGATGGACGGCGTCGCCGCCACCGTGAACTACGCCACCCAGACCGCGCACGTGCAGGTCGACGGGCCGGTCGCGGACGACGACCTCGTGGCCACCGTCGAGCGCACCGGCTACACCGCGCAGCTGCCGCGCCTGGATGACGACGCCGCCGACGGCGCGGCCGAGCACGATGCCCGCGACCTGCGGCGCCGCCTCGTCGTCTCGGCGACGCTGGCGACCCCGGTCGCGCTGCTGAGCATGGTGCCGGCGCTGCAGTTCGACTGGTGGAACTGGGTCGTGCTCGCGCTGGCCACCCCGGTCGCCACGTGGGGCGCCTGGCCCTTCCACCGCGCCGCCGCCGTCAACGCCCGGCACGGTGCGTCCACGATGGACACCCTCGTGTCGATCGGCATCACCGCGGCGTACCTGTGGTCGCTGTGGGCCCTCGTGCTCGGCGGGTCCGGTGACCCGTCGATGCGGATGGAGATGACGCTGCTGCCGGCGTCGGGCTCCGACGCCGCGATGCACCCCGAGCTCTACCTCGAGGTCGCGGCCGCGGTGACGGTCTTCCTGCTCGCCGGCCGCTACGCCGAGGCCCGGGCCAAGCGCCGCTCGGGCGCCGCGCTGCGCGCCCTGCTCGACCTCGGCGCGAAGGACGTCGCGGTGCTCACCGGCCCCCCCGGCGAGCGCACCGAGCGGCGACTGCCGGTCGGCGAGCTGGCCGTCGGCGACGAGTTCGTGGTCCGCCCCGGCGAGAAGGTCGCCACCGACGGCGAGGTGGTCGACGGCACCAGCGCGATCGACGCCTCCCTGCTCACCGGTGAGCCCGTCCCGGTCGAGGTCGCCCCGGGCGACGCCGTCACCGGTGCCACCGTCAACACCTCGGGCCGCCTCGTGGTGCGCGCCACCCGCGTCGGCTCGGACACCCGCCTCGCGCAGATCGGGCGCATGGTGACCGCCGCGCAGGGCGGCAAGGCCCCGGTGCAGCGGCTCGCGGACAGCGTCTCCGCGGTGTTCGTGCCCGTGGTCCTCGTGATCGCCGTCGCCACGCTCGCCGGCTGGCTGCTGATCTCCGGCGACGTCCAGGCGGCCTTCACGGCGGCGGTCGCCGTCCTCATCATCGCCTGCCCCTGCGCACTGGGGCTCGCGACGCCGACGGCGCTGCTCGTCGGCACCGGACGCGGCGCGCAGCTCGGCATCCTGATCAAGGGACCCGAGGTGCTGGAGAGCACCCGCGCCGTCGACACCGTCGTGCTCGACAAGACCGGCACCGTGACCGAGGGCCGGATGCGGCTGGACGGCGTGACCGCCGCGGCCGGCGAGGACCCCGGGCTGGTGCTGGGCCGGGCCGCCGCCGTCGAGGCCGCCAGCGAGCACCCGGTCGCGCACGCGATCGTGGCGGGCGCCCGCGAGGCGGGTCACGACGTGGCACCCGTGGAGCGGTTCGTAAGCACCGCCGGCCTCGGGGTGCGCGGCACGGTGGGCGGCATCGACGTCCTCGTCGGCCGTCGTTCGTGGCTCGCTGACGAGGGCTTGGCCGTGCCCGCCGACCTCGACGCCGCGGTCGCCGTGGCGCAGGACCGCGGCGCCACCGTCGTCCTCGTCGCCTGGGAGGGCCGGGCGCGGGGCGCCGTCGCCGTCGCCGACACGGTCAAGGACACCAGCGCCCAGGCCATCCGCCTGCTCCGCGACCTGGGCCTGGACCCGGTGCTGCTCACCGGCGACAACGCCCGCGCGGCCCGCACCGTGGCGGCCGAGGTCGGCATCGACGCCGACGCCGAGCACGTGGTCGCCGAGGTGCTGCCGCAGGACAAGGTGGACGTCGTCGCGCGGCTGCAGCGCGAGGGCCGGGTCGTGGCGATGGTCGGGGACGGCGTCAACGACGCCGCCGCGCTCGCCACCGCGGACCTCGGCCTGGCGATGGGCACCGGCACGGACGTCGCGATCGAGGCCAGCGACATCACCCTCGTGCGCGGCGACCTGCGGTCCGCCGCGGACGCGGTGCGACTGTCCCGCAGGACGCTGCGGACCATCCGCGGCAACCTGTTCTGGGCGTTCGCCTACAACGTCGCCGCGGTCCCGCTGGCGGCCGCCGGGCTGCTCAACCCGCTGGTGGCGGGCGCGGCGATGGCGCTGTCGAGCGTGTTCGTGGTGACCAACTCGCTGCGGCTGCGGGGCTTCACCCCGACCCGGTGACACCGGGTTGCGACACTGGCGACGTGGACCCTGTCGCCGACCCCGGCCCTCGCGCACCGGCAGCCGCCGAGGAGGCTGACGCTGCGGGGGCCGGCGGGGCCGGCGGGCGCCGCACCGGTGTCGAGGTCCTCCTCGTGCTCGGGCTCTCACTCGGGCAGTCGGCGGTGTACGCGCTGGTCAGCCTCACCGCGACGCTCACCCGCGGGCCGCTGTCGGAGGCGACGGCGACGCTCAACGCCTCCCGCAGCCCCCGCCCGTACCTCGACCTGACGTACCAGGTGCTCGCCGTGGGCTTCGGCCTGGTGCCGGTGGCCCTGGCCCTGTTCCTGCTGTCGGAGCCGGGGCGGCGGGCGGTACACCGGATCGGGTTCGACCTGCGCCGTCCCGGTCGCGACCTGCTCGTCGGCGCCGGGCTGGCGGCGCTCATCGGGCTGCCCGGTCTCGGACTGTACGCGGCCGGCCGGGCGCTGGGCGTGACCGCGACGGTCGTGCCCGCCGCCCTGGACGCGTTCTGGTGGACCGTCCCGGTGCTCGTGCTCTCGGCGGTGAAGAACGCCGTCCTGGAGGAGGTTGTCGTCGTCGGCTACCTCGTCGAGCGTCTGGAGCAGCTGCGCTGGGGGGTGCCGGTCATCGTCGTGGGCACGGCGCTGCTGCGCGGCAGCTACCACCTCTACCAGGGCTTCGGGCCGTTCGCGGGCAACGTCGTGATGGGCGTGGTCTTCACGCTCGTGTACCTGCGGACACGCCGCGTGATGCCGCTCGTCGTGGCGCACACCCTGCTGGACGTCGTCGCGTTCGTCGGCTACGACCAGTTCGGCGACGAGCTGGGGCTCTGAAGGCTCAGGCCCCGCAGGCTCGGCTCCTGAGGCTCGAGCCCCTGCGGCTCGAGTCCCTGAGGCTCAGCCCTGCGACTTCAGCGTCGCGAGCCGTGCCTCCACGTCGGCGCCGGTAGCGGTGTCCTCGAGGGACTCGAACTGTGCGTCCAGGGACGACGCCGCGAGCTCGTTGCGGCCGGCGACGCGGGCCTCCTCGCGGCGCACCTTCTCCTCGAAGCGCGAGACCTCCGAGGTGGGGTCGAGGATGTCGATCGAGCGCAGCGAGTCGTGCACCTGGGTCTGGGCCTGCGCGCTCTTGGCGCGGGCCACGAGCTCGTCGCGCTTGCGCTGCAGCTCGTCGAGCTTGCCGCGCATCTGCACCAGTCCGGTCTTGAGCTTGTCGACGACCTCGGTCTGCGACGCGATCTGCGGCTCGGCGCGCTTCGCCTCGCCCTCGAAGGAGATCTGCCGCTCCAGGGCGATCCGGGCGAGCGAGTCGAACTTGTCGGCCTCGCTGGTCTTGCCCTCGCCGCGCAGCGCGTCGGCCTTGCCGGAGGCGGCGGCGGCCTTGCGGCCCCAGTCGGCCGCGGCGCGGACGTCCTCGGCGTAGTCGGCCTCGGCGAGGCGCAGGTTGCCGATCGTCTGCGCGACGGCGTCCTCGGCCTCGGAGATGCTGTCGCGGTAGTCCCGGATCATCTGGTCGAGCATCTTCTCCGGGTCCTCTGCCTGGTCGATCAGCGCGTTGATGTTCGCGCGTGCGAGCTGACCGACGCGACCGAGGATTGTCTGCTTCTTCGCCATGACAGGTGATTGTGGCCTAGAACCGGCCGCCACCACCACGGCCCCCACCGCCGAAGCCACCACCGAAGCCGCCGCCACCGCCGCGCCCGCCGAGGCCGCCGCCGCCGAAGCCCCCACCGCCGAACCCGCCACCGCCCCTGCCGCCGCGGCGCCGTGAGCCACCGCCGAGCACCTGGCCGATGAGGATGCCACCGAGCATCGCCGCGGTGTCCGAGCCACGGCGGTGCCCGCCACCCCAGGTCGGCCCGCCGTCCCAGCCCTGCACGTCGGACTGCGCCCGCCGGGCGGCCTGCTCGGCGAGCCGGTCGGCGGCGCGCGCCTCCTCCAGCGCCGCGGCCGGGTCGGTCGCCCTCGCGGTCTCGGCGGTTGCCAGGTGGCGGCGCGCCTCCGCGAGGCGGGTGCGGGCCTCCCCGCCGACCGCGCCGCGGCGGGTCGCGACGAAGTCCTCCGCGGCGTCGACCTCGGCGTGGGCGGCCGCGAGCGCCTGCGTGAGGGCCTGCTGCAGCGCCTGCTCGGCGCGGTGGCGCCCGGCGCGCTCCTGCCGCGAGTCCTCCAGCGCCGTGTCGAGCGTGGCGTCGGCCTCGACCACCCGGTGCAGGCTGCCGAGCGGGTCGGACGCGGCGCGCCGGCCGGCGTCGTCCAGGGTCGTCTGGGCACGGGCGACCGGCCCGGCGAGCGCGGGGTCACGCTCGGTCTCCGCGCGCGCAGCCTCCAGGTCCGCGCGGGCGTCGGCGAGGACCTCCGGCAGCCGGGCGACGGCGTCCGCGAGGTCACGGCCGGCGCGCGCGATGGCGTCCAGCAGCTGACGGGCCTGGCCGACGGCCTCCTCGGCGGCCCGGACGGCGTCCGCGGCCTCGCCGCGACGCGAGCGCCGGGCCAGCGCCGCCCGGCCCTGCTCCACGGCCTGCCGCGCGAACGCGAGCCGGGCACCGGCCTCCGCCGGGTTGCCCTCGATGCTCGCCAGCGCCGACGGCTCGTAGTCGCGGCGCAGGTCCGCCAGCGTCGCCTCCGCCTCGGGGACGCGGGCCCCCTGCACGTCGGCGTCGGCGGACACGGCGGTCAGCCGGTCGGGCGCGGTCGCCACGAGGTCACGCAGCGCGTCGAAGCGGGCCGACTCCGCGTCCAGCGCCTCGTCGGCGGTGCGGCACTCGGCGATCAGCTTGTCCAGCAGCGCACGGCGCTCGACGTCGGTCTCCGGTTCGGCGTCGTCGACCTGCTGCCGCAGCGCGAAGGCACGGGCCAGCGAGGCTCGGGCCTGCTCCAGCGCGCGCGAGAAGGAGGCCGTGCGCTCCGGCGAGAACTCGGCCTGGGCGAAGCCGAGCTCCTGCTCGCTGCGGCGCACGGCGTCGTCGGTGGCGACGAGCAGCCGGTTGGCCTCCACCCGCAGGTTCTCCGTGGACGCGGCGACCTCGGCCTGGCGCCGGGCCTCCGCGCGACGACGGCGCACCGCCCGCACGACGAGCCAGGCCGCCACACCCAGCAGGAGCACGCCGAGCAGCGCGAGCACGGGCAGCCCCCCGCCGAACCCCCCGGACGAACCGAGGGCGCCGGCGTAGCCGTCGGCGGCGGCCACGGCGGCGCCGGCCCAGTCACTGTCGGCGAGGCGGGGCTCGATGTCGTCGCGGGCCACCTCCGCGAGCTGCTCGTCGGTGATCCGGGCGTCGTCGGCGACCCACCAGGAGTACTCGCCGTCCTCCACGGCGACGGTGAGCAGGTAGTCCTCGGTCCCCAGACCGCTCAGCGCGGCGGTCTCGTCGGTCCAGTCCTGCCGGTCCAGACCGTCATAGGAGTCGACGAAGGCGACGAAGAGCTGCACCTGGTCCTCGTCGCGCAGGTCGTCGAGCGCCGCCTGCACCTCGCCGGTGCCGTCGAGCACGCCGGCCGAGTCGGTCACCTGCGCGTCGAGCCGCAAGGGCGCCTCCGCGGCGGCGGGCCCCGCCCCGAGCAGCGCCGCGGGCGCGAGCACGGCGAGGACGGTCAGTGCCCGCACGAGGTGGCCCGCGGCCCGCGGCACGCGGCGCGAGGGCGGCTCGGGGGTCGTCACCTGCCCATCCTGCCGCGTGCGCGGGCCGTGGGGCGGGGGGAGCCGGTCCATGGTGGAACCCGACCGTGCGTCGTCACACGACGACGGGGCCGCGACGGGTGGAGAACGACACCGTCATCAGACCGGGGGTCCCGTGGGGGGCCACGAAGGTGAAGTCGACCGTGCGCGCCTCGTACGCCGGGTCGAGACCGAGCCACTCGCGGACCCGGTGCGGGTCGCCGGCGATCTGCAGGGTCTCGATCGCGACGTCGTCGCTGCCACCCGTGCTCGGGTGGTACTGCGGCCCGGACTCCCAGCAGACCAGGAAGGGCAGCTGCGGGTCCGCCTGCATCCCGGCGACGCCGATCTGGCGCCAGCGCAGCTCCACGCCGTCCGGTCGGTGCCGGTTGCCGGGCACGGACAGGCGACCGAGCCGCTGCTCGACGGGCTCGATGTCGTCGACGGCGACGACCCAGCCGATCCAGCCGCCCCCGGTCAGCGACCGCGCCCGCACGACCTGGCCGAAGGGCTCCTTCTCGGCGGACGGGTGCTCCATGGCCTCGACCACCTCGACGTAGCGGCCGCCGGCCACGGGCAGCAGCACGTTCCGGGTGCCGAAGCGTGGGTGGTAGCCGCCGTCGACGGGCTCGACGCCCAGCGTCGCGCCCAGACGCTCGGCCGTCGCCATCAGCCCGTCGGCCTCGGCGGCGTAGGAGACGTGGTCCAGGCGCATGCCGGTGATGGTGGCACACGGCTCGCGGCAGGCCCGCCGCCCGTCGGGAGAGCCGCGCGGGGTGGCCGGGGTGCCGCGACGGCGTCTCGGGGCCACGGGACTCGGCGCTGCGCCCCCGTGCTCCCGGCAGCGACACGACGGGGCGCGCGCACGAGCGCCGGGGCGGCGCGCAGTGCCGCGCCGGCGCCGGCGGTGAGCATGGCCGCGAGTGCTGGCCAGGACCGGTCGGGCACGCGGTGACCGGTCCCCGCCGCCAGGACGAGTGCGGCGGCGACCCCCTGCAAGGCCATGAGCGAGCCCGCGGCGGCCAGCAGGGACGGCCACCCGGGCTGCGACCGCTCGGCTCACCCGTGGTGCGGGCCCGGCCGGGTCGTCCTGCACGTTCCCGACGAGCAGCGCCGCCGGCAGCCACAGCGCGAGGGCCGCGGCGAGCGCCACCGGGTCGAGCAGGGCGTGCGCCACCTCGAGGCCACCGGTCATGGGCTCCAGGGTCGCGGGGCGCGGCGTCCGGCGTCGCTGCCCCTGGCAGCAGACCTGTCGGGCGGGGTGTTCCAGCTGACCCTGTCCCCGACCGAGATGTCCACGCCCGTGCTCCTTCGCTGTTCGTCGCCGCCACCGTCGGGGACAGCCTCGCCCGGGGTGATCCGCGCCGCACCCCGATGTGGACGCGACCGGCGGGCAGCACCGATCATCGGCCGGTGCGATCAACCGACGGCGACCCGGAGCTGGTCGCGCGGCTGCGCGACCTGCTCGGCCCTCGGCGCCCGGTGGCCGCGGCGGCGAGCGTCGGGCCGCGGGGAGTGGCTGTCGCGAGCCTGGGCGCCGACCTGGACGCCGACTACGAGATCGGGTCGGTGTCCAAGGGGGTCACCGGCCTGCTCTACGCCGACGCGGTGGCGCGCGGTGGGTGTCACCGCAGCAGCGCCTCGGTGAGCACCTGCCGCTGGGGGCGTGCCCCTGCGTCCCTCGTGACGCTGGCGTCGCTGAGTACGCCCCGCTCCGGGCTGCCCTCCCTGCCGCCGGCCGCACAGCCGCTGCGCCGCACCCTGCGGCTGTGGACGCGGGGGACGAACCCGTACGGGCAGAGCCTGGAAGCAGCTCCTCGGCCAGGTCCGCACCGTCCGCCTCGGCCGGCCCCGCCCGCGGTACTCGAACATCGGGTTCCAGCTGCTCGGGCACGCCGTCGCGCGGGCCGCCGGCACCCGCTACCCCGACCTGGTGCACGAGCGGCTGGCCACGCCCCTGAGACTGACCGGGCTCTACGCGCCGGGGACCCCCGGCGAGCTGCGGGCGACCGCGCTGCCGGGCCGCAGCCGGCGCGGCCGGCTGCGGGCGCCGTGGACCGGGGAGGCCGTGGCGCCGGCGGGCGGGCTGCGGGCACCGGTCACGACGCTGGCCGGGCTCACCGCGGCGCTGCTGGACGGCAGCGCCCCGGGCACGCCGGCGCTCGACCCGGTCGCCCGCTTCTCGGGGCGGGCGACGCGGATCGGTGCCGGCTGGATCACGCTGCGCGTCCGCGAGCGCGACGTGACGTGACGTGACGTGGCACAACCGCGCGACCGGCGGGTTCCGGGCGTGGCTGGCCTGGACCGCGACGCGGCGATGGGGGTCAGGGACCGGGTGTCCTTGGTGTGGCGGCCACGAGGCAGCGGGCCCGGTCGTTCACCCTCAGGTCAGCGCAGCAGGTGCACGTGCAGCGGGAGATCGAGGTCGACCCACGCACGATCCGACGTGAGCACCAGGGCCGGCCGGCTGCGGAGGGTCAGCGCCAGGCAGCAACGGTCGCCGAGCGAGAGCGCTCGTCCGCCGGCAACGGCACGGAGGGCACCGGCGAGCTCGGCGTCGGCTTCGGTCAGCGGCTCGATGGTGACCCCAGCGGCGGCGAGCAGCCGGCGGACCCTGGCGACGTCGACGGAGACGTCGACAAGCTTGCCGACGACCTCGGCGAGGTTGGCCGTCCCCAGACGCG
Organism: Actinomycetales bacterium; assembly: GCA_038206105.1. Taxonomy (GTDB): domain Bacteria; phylum Actinomycetota; class Actinomycetes; order Actinomycetales; family JBBRBF01; genus JBBRBF01. The sequence continues at coordinate 11,187 of JBBRBF010000050.1, forward strand.
CCCCGGGGAGGCGGGACCCCACCTCCTGTGCCCCCGGCTCGTCGTGCACGAGCGCCAGCACTGCGGAGGCGTCGAGCACGGTCACCCGGCCTCCGCCTCGGCCGCGGCTCGACGCTCGGCGAGGAGCTCTTCGACCAGTGACCGACCGCGGGGCACTGTCGCAGCCAGGCCGCGGAGCTCTGCCCCGGCGTCACCGGGTCGTTCGAGCACCAGACTGGTTCCGTTCAGGGACAGATGCAGTCGGTCGCCGGGCGCGAGGCCGAGGGCCGCTCGCACGTCAGCCGGGATCACGAGGCGACCCTGCTGACCCAGAACGAGTGTGGCATGCATGTCTGTAGCGTGCCACGAGGGACGGAAGCGTGCCAGGACTGAGGATCGCCGACGCCCGCGACGATCGACCCGCCCTCGCCCATGTGCGGCAGCACCGCTGTGCACAGGTGGAACACCGCCCGGACGTTCGTGTCGAAGGTGCGGTCCCACTCCTCGTCGGAGACTCCTCCTGCGACTCTCGGCTCATCTGGGACGCGGCGTTGTTCACGAGCACGTCGACGCGCCCGAACTCTGCTGCGGCGCGTGCGAGGAGTCCCAGCAGTGCTGCACGTCCGCGACGTCGCCGGGATCCCGCTGCCGTCTACCCCGATGCGGACGGCGACCGCCGCGACCAGCGTGCTGGGGCTGTCGACGCGTCGCACGTCGAGACACGTCGTTCAGACATTGCGGTCCCGGGGTGGCGGCGCGCCGGGGTGGCGGCGCGCCGGGGTGGCGGCTCAGGGATCGCGGCTCGGCGGTGCGGCTCAGGCGATCGGGCGCCGGTGCGCCGCATCGAGCAGCGCCGCCCGCAGCATCGGGACGCGCGGCGCCGTCGCCATCAGCGCGACCTCCTCCGCACGCGTCGTGGCACCGTCGAGGAACCGCAGCACCCTCGCGGCCGGGTTACGGACGAACAGGTCCGTGAAGAACGCCGGCCCGGCGAGCGTCCCGTCGGCCAGGGCCCGCAGCACGAGGGCGTCCATCCAGGAGTGTCGGCGCGGGTACGCCGACGGAGGCACCGGCGCCCCGGGGCCGGCGGGGTCCGCGCCCGGTCCGTGCCGGGCCAGGGTGCCGGCCAGCCACCGGGCCTGTCGCTGCATCGCCGTGAAGGTGTACCCGGTGGACGCACGGGTCGCCCCGCCGGCCGTGCCGATCCGCACCACCCGGACGCCGGGGCGCCGCTGCGGCACCGCGTCGCTCATCGGGATGGCTCCCTGCTCGGTGTGCAGCACCTCCACGTCCGCGCCGCCGGTCACCCGCCGCAGGTACGCGCCGAGCGCCGCGGTGTACCCGGCGTCGTCGAGCACCGCGGGTGAGAACTCGGTGTACTCCAGCAGCGCGGTCCGCTCGTCGCTGGGCAGGCAGTATCCGAACGACAGTCCGTCGGCCGGCTGCCCGGTGGTGAAGTCCATCAGCACGGGGACGCCGGGATCGAACGCGGGCCGGTCCGTGCGCACCACCTGCCCGCGGAAGTGCTGCAGCAGAGCCGTCCTCGCGGGCCGCAACGGGGGTGCCGGCCGGGAGTCGAACACCCACCGCGTCCGCACGTCGCCGGCGAGGGTCCCCACGATGGCCGCATCCGGAGCGTCGTCCACCCGGTCTGCCGTCGCCGGCACGTGGACGACGTCCAGGCCCGCGGCCGCGACCGCCGCGGCGACGCGCGCGTAGTAGTCCTGGGAGCGGACCATCGCGTACCGCATCGGTGCCAGGTCGAGGTCGAGACGGCCGCCGCCCGGCCCGACCACCCGGACGGATTCCCACTGCCGGTGCACCGCCCCGCCCGGCTGGCCCGGGGCCCCGAGGTCGCCGCGGGTGGCGTCGCCCGGCGCGTCCCAGAAGCACCAGGTGCGGTCCGCCGGGGTGCCGGCGAGCCGGTCCACGGGGTCGACCACGGCAACCCGGAGCCCGGCCGGGCCACGCAGCGCGAGCTGGTGCAGCAGCGCGACGGCCGCGCCGCCCCCGCCGACGAGGGCGACGTCGACGTCGACCCCGCGGTCGCGGGCGGCCCCGGTCATCGCGGTCATCCTCCCCCCGGTGCACCGGTCTCGCAGGGCCGGCCCCGCAGCGCCGGGCCGCGTCCGACACGGCAGGGCCCGGGCCGCGCAGCCCCACGGCGGAGCTCAGCCGGGCGGGTGCTCGGCCAGCCAGGCCGCGGCCCGGCTGGCCGACGCCTGCGACAGCCAGGCGTCCTCGACGAGCTCGCGGAGCCGCCGGCGGCTGAGCTCCCCGATCCGACCGGCGCGCAGCAGCACCGAGGGGTGACCGTCGAAGTGCGAGGTGGTGAAGAACGGCGACGCCACGTCCTGCAGAAGGGCGAGCTTGTCCGCCTCGGAGTCCACCCAGAGGACGACGACGTCGCGGTAGCGCTCCCCCGTCTGCGGGTCAACCGCGTCGGGACGGGCGGTGCGGAAGAAGACGAACGACCTGCCACCGACCTGGTAGACCGGGTTGCCACCGCTCCCGCGCTCGACCGTCACGTGCGGCATCGCGTGGGCCAGCGCGTCGACGTCCTCGATGCTCGCCGGCGTACTCGCCTCGTCAGCCACCCCACCAGCCTCCTCGGGTGATGTCTATCAGCGATAGCGCCGCCCCTCGTCGCGCCGGTAGGCCCAGACGGCTGCCGCGCCGGCAACCGCGCTCCACCCGAGCAGCACCGCCACGGCGAGGGGCGAGACGCCGCCTCCGATCGCGGCCGGCACCACGAGCTCACGCCCGGCCCGGGTCGGCAGCCACACCGACACCGCGTCGAGCCAGGCCGGGAAGGTCTCGGGCGGGAGGAAGAGCCCGCCGCCGAACGCCAGCGGCAGCAGCAGCACCTGCGCGACGGCGATCGCCGCCTTGCTCGGCATCGAGTACCCCGATGGTCAGCCCGATCCTGAGCAGGGGCACACCGGCAGCGGCCAGTGCGAGTGCGGTGAGCAGCAACCGCCCCGGTGACAGGGTCGCGGCGCTGAGGACCCAGGCCGCGACGACCAGCGGGACCAACCCGACCATGGCGAGCACGAGCCCCGCCCCGAGGCGCGCGGTGAGGCGCGGCACGGGGCCGGCGGGCAGGGTGCGCAGGTAGCCGTCCCAGGGCAGCGCGCGGTCCTCGGCGACCCCGACGCCGAAGCTGAACAGGCACACGCTCATCACCGCGAACAGCGAGAGCTGCGCGGCGGCCGCGGTCGCCGGGACGGGTTGCTGTGCGAAGTCCTGCGGCACCACGAAGAACAGGAACGACAGCACCGGGAACACCGACGTCCCCACGACGGCGATCGGGACCCGCACCGTCTCCAGCACCTGGTAGCGGGTGTGCAGCGCCGTCAGCCGCACCAGGCCAGGGGCGGTCGCCGCGCTCACCGCGACACCTGCTCGGGCAGGCCGACACGCGTCGCACCGGCGTCGGCGTCGGCAGCGGTCAACGCCAGGAAGGCCTCCTCCAGCGACGCGGCCGCCACCTCCAGTCGGCGAACCCCGCACCCGAGGCGACGAGAGCCCGCACCAGGGCGTCGGAGTCGGCCGTCCACAGCTCGTGCCGGTCGCCGGAGCGGGATCGGCGGTCGGCGCCGGGCAGCTCCGGCAGGCTCGCTGCCCGCCGCCGCACACGGCGCGCGGCGACCACGGACCGCACCGCCTCCAGCGGGCCGTCGGCCCGCACGCGGCCGCGGTCCACGACGACGACCCGCTCGGCCAGCGCCTCGACCTCCTCCAGGTAGTGGCTCGTCAGCAGCATGGTGCCCCCTCCTGCGTGGTAGTCACGGACGGCGTCCCACACCGCGTGCCGGGCCTCGACGTCCAGGCCCGTGGTGGGCTCGTCGAGCAGCACGAGGTCGGGGCGGCCGACGAAGGCGAGCGAGACCGCGAGGCGTCGCTTCTGACCACCCGACAGCCCGCCGGTCTGGCGACGCTCCAGGCCGGTGAGGCCGAACCGCTCCAGCAGCTCGCGGGTGGAGAGCGGGTCGGGGTAGTGCCCGGACGCCAGCGCCAGCACCTCGCCGACGCGCAGCGTGGGCGGCAGGCCGGTCTCCTGCGGGGTCACGCCGAGCCGCAGGCGGCTCGATGCGTCGCGGGGGTCGCCGCCGAACAGCTCGACCCGCCCGGACGTCGGGTGGCGCAGCCCGCACAGCAGCCGCAGCAGCGTCGTCTTGCCGGCCCCGTTCGGACCGAGCAGCCCCAACAGCTGCCGTCGCGGCACGTCCAGCGTCACGGCGTCGAGCGCCATGACGTCACCGTAGCGGCGGGTCGCGTCGATCGTGCGGGCCAGCACGTCGCCGGTGTCGTCGTCGGTCACGAGGTACCTCCGTCGTCGGGGTCGTTGCCGGGGTCGCCGCCGGGGTGGCCGAAGGGCGTTCGAGCGGGGTCCGCAGGGCGGCGGTGTACTCCTCCAGCGCCCGCCGGCCGTCCGGTGTCAGGGCGACGAACGTCACTGGGGTCCGCCCGGGGTGCGCCTTGTCGAACCGCACGTACCCGGCGTCCTCCAGCTTGCGCAGGTGGGTGGACAGGTTGCCGGCGGTCATGTCCAACAGGCGCTGCAGCCGCGGGAAGGTGACCTTGTCGCCGTCCTGCCAGAGCGCCCCGCCGGCGGGGGTAGAGGGTACCGACGACGAGACCGGAGAGCACCGACCAGAGAAGCCCGATGGTGTCGTCGCTGACGCCGCCCTGGCGCACTACGCCGCTCATCGCGGCGAAGAGCGTGGCGAACAAGAGGAACCAGGCCCACCCGTACATCGCCCCGACGCGCGCGGAGACCCCGCGGACGCCGGCGACGCGGCGTGCGATGTGCACGCCCGTCGTCATCATCGCCGTCGCCAGACAGCCCGCGGACAGGAAGCCGGCAGTCCCCATCGGGATCTCCACCGGTCCGGCCGGGCGTGCGGCGGCCCAGAACAGCAGGAGCCCACCAGCCAGGCCGCGCCCCAGACCCCGTAGATCAGGCGTGCGTCCGGCTCGAGCTCGCGACCAGCCCGGGCCTGCTCGGCCTCGATCTCGGCCAGCTTGCTCCTCGCGTCCGCCTCGGCGGTGGCGCCGCGCATCGGCGCGGCGCCAGCTGTCGGGTCGTCCATGCCAACCTCCAGGAAACTGGTCTGCCTGTCGATCTAGTAGACCGTCGCGACTAATGGGCGGGGTATAGGTGTCGGAGTCGGGTGCGGGCGTCGCTGGTGGTGAAGTGCCAGTTGACCTGCCGTTGTTCGCTGTTGACGGTGGTCTGCCAGGCGGTGAGTTCGGTGTTGAGTACG
>JBBRBF010000051.1:0-15752 GCA_038206105.1 Actinomycetales bacterium
CGTCGGTCACAGCAGGGTCCCCACGACCTCGGCGCCGCGGTACAGGCGGCGCTGCTCCTGCCACTGCACGAGCATCCGCGTCGTGAACGGACGGCAGAGCCGACCGGTGAGCGTCGGGCCGTCCAGCCGGTCGTAGACCTCGATGTAGACCGTCGGCACCCCCATCGCGCGGGCCAGCACGAAGAAGGGCAGCGCGACGCCCGCCCCGGTCGAGACCACCACGTCGGGGCGTCGGCCGCGCAGCTCGCGCCACGCCAGCGCGGCGTTGCGCAGCAGGTTCGGCACGTTGCGCGTCGTCGGGTGGTGCGCCGGCACGAGGGTCTCGCCGGCGAGCTGGGACCGCGCGTCCTCGGTGGCGAAGGTGACCCAGCGCGCGTCCGTCCCGGCGAGCCACGGCCGCAGGGCCACGAGCTGGGCGAGGTGGCCGCCGCTGGAGCACACGAGCAGCACCCGTGTCCGCGCCGTCTCGCCGCTCGTGGCGCGGTCCGTGGTGCGCTCCGTCGAGCCGTCGGCCGTGCTGCCCCCCGGCGCCGTGCTCACTCCGTGCTGGTGATCATCCCGGCGGCCACCGTCCGGTTGCTCGCCTCGTCGATGAGGACGAACCCGCCGGTGGTGCGGTTGCGCCGGTACTCGTCGGCCAGCAGCGGCACCGTCGTGCGCAGCCGCACGCGGCCGATCTCGTTGAGCCCCAACGACTGCGCGTCCTCGATGCGGTGCAGCGTGTTCACGTCGAGCTGGTACTGCAGCTCCTTGACGACGGTGCGGGCGGACCGGGTGGTGTGCTTGATGGCGTACTTGCGACCGGGCTGCAGCGCCGACTGCTCGTCCATCCAGCAGATCATCGCGTCGATGTCCTGGCTCGGTGTCGGGGCGTTGTGGGCGCGGCAGATCATGTCGCCGCGGCTGACGTCGAGCTCGTCCTCCAGCCGGATCGTCACCGACATCGGCGGGAACGCCTCGTCGACCGGTCCGTCCGCGGTCTCGATCGCGGCGATCCGCGTGGTGAAGCCGGACGGCATCACCATCACCTCGTCACCGGGCTTGAACACGCCGCCGCTGACCTGGCCGGCGTAGCCGCGGTAGTCGAGGTGCCGTCCGGACTGCGGCCGGATCACGTACTGCACGGCGAAGCGCGCGTCGATCAGGTTGCGGTCGCTGGCGACGTGGATGTTCTCGAGATGGTGCAGCAGGCTGGGGCCCTCGTACCAGGGCATGTTCTCCGACCGGTGCACGACGTTGTCGCCGGCGAGCGCCGACACCGGGATCACCTCGAGGTCGGGCACGTCGAGCTTGCTGGCGAAGTCGGTGAACTCGGAGCGGATCTCCTCGAAGATGCCCTGGTCGTAGCCGACGAGGTCCATCTTGTTGACGCACAGCACGAGGTGGGGCACCTGCAGCAGGGTCGCCAGGAACGCGTGGCGCCGGCTCTGCTCGATCAGCCCCTTGCGCGCGTCCACGAGGATCAGCGCGAGGTCCGCGGTCGAGGCGCCGGTGACCATGTTCCGCGTGTACTGGATGTGCCCGGGGGTGTCCGCGATGATGAACTTGCGCCGGGGCGAGGCGAAGTACCGGTAGGCCACGTCGATCGTGATCCCCTGCTCGCGCTCGGCACGCAGGCCGTCGGTGAGCAGGGCCAGGTTGGTGTACTCGTCGCCGCGGTCGCGGCTGGCGCGCTCGACGGACTCGATCTGGTCGGCGAAGACCGTCTTGGTGTCGTAGAGCAGCCGGCCGATCAGGGTGCTCTTGCCGTCGTCCACGGAGCCCGCGGTGGCGAACCTCAGGATGTCCATCAGAAGTAGCCCTCTCGCTTGCGGTCCTCCATGGCGGCCTCGCTGAACTTGTCGTCGCCGCGCGTGGCACCGCGCTCGGTGACCCGGGTCGCGGCCACCTCCTCGATGACCTCGGTCACCGTGCTCGCCTCGGAGCGCACCGCGGCGGTCAGGCTCGCGTCGCCCACGGTGCGGTAGCGGACCCGGGCGGTGAAGACCTCCTCGCCCTCCTTCGGCCGGCACGTGTCGTGGACGCCGAAGAGCATGCCGGCGCGCTCGAACACCTCGCGGTCGTGGGCGTAGTAGATGCTCGGGATCTCGATGCCCTCGCGGGCGATGTACTCCCAGATGTCGAGCTCGGTCCAGTTCGACAGCGGGAAGACGCGGATGCTCTCTCCCGGGTGGATCCGGCCGTTGAACAGGCTCCACAGCTCCGGGCGCTGGTTCTTCGGGTCCCACTGACCGAAGTCGTCGCGGAAGGAGAAGATCCGCTCCTTGGCGCGGGCCTTGTCCTCGTCGCGCCGGGCACCCCCGAAGATGGCGGTGAAGCCGTGCTTGTCGAGCGCGTCGAGGAGCACCGGCGTCTGGATCCGGTTGCGCGTGCCGTCCGGGGGCTCGGTGACCGTGCCGTTGTCGATGGCCTCCTGCACGCTCGCGACGATGAGCTGGACGCCGAGCTCGCGGGCCCGGCTGTCGCGCAGCTCGAGCACCTCGTCGAAGTTGTGGCCCGTGTCCACGTGCATCACCGGGAACGGGATCGGCGCCGGGGCGAAGGCCTTCTCCGCGAGCCGCAGCATGACGATGGAGTCCTTGCCGCCGGAGAACAGCAGCACCGGCCGCTCGAGCTCGGCGACCACCTCGCGGATGATGAACACCGCCTCGGACTCGAGGGCCTCGTACTGGGTCAGCTGGTAGTGGCGCTGGTCGGTCATGCGGGGGTGCTCACTTCGTCGGCGAGTCGGGCGATGGCGTCCAGGAGGGTCCCGGCGACCTCGGGTCGGCAGACCACGAGGTCCGGCATCCAGGGGTCGGAGCGGTTGTACTCCAGGGGGGAGCCGTCGATGCGGCTGGCGTGCAGGCCGGCGGCTCGTGCCACGGCGACGGGCGCGGCGGAGTCCCACTCGAACTGGCCGCCGGCGTGGACGTACGCGTCGGCCTCGTCCCGCAGCACCGACGTGGCCTTGACCCCCGCCGAGCCCATCGGGACCAGCTCGGCGTCCAGCTCGGCTGCCAGCCGCGTCACGAACTGCGGTGGCCGGGAGCGGCTGACGGCGAGGCGGATCCTCGCCGGTCGACCCGTCGGTCGGGGCTCGGGCGGCGCGGTCCGGTAGGCCAGACCCGCCGCGGGCAGGGTCACGGCCCCCGCGGCCAGCTCGCCGTCGGCCCACAGCGCCACGTGCACGGCCCAGTCGGTGCGCGGCGGCTCGGAGAACTCGCGGGTGCCGTCGAGCGGGTCGATGATCCACACCCGGGACGCCGACAGCCGGGCCTCGGAGTCGGCGGCCTCCTCGCTGAGCACCGCGTCACCGGGGCGGTGCTCGGCGAGCATGCCCGCGAGCACCTCCTGCGCCGCGGCGTCCCCGGCGTCCTTGAGTGCGCGACCGGTCAGCCCCTGCGAGCGCACCTGCAGCAGCCGGTCGCCGGCCGCCTGCGCCAGCGCGCACGCCAGCCCCACGTCGTCCACGTCTGTCGTACCTCCGTCGTCGTCCCGGTGGCCCAGGGTAGGTGCTCGGTCGCACTCCTTCGCGAGCGGCACCGAGCCAGGTCGTCCGGACGCCGGGTGGCCGGCACCCCTGCGGGCCGTGCGGCCCGCAGGGTGCGTCAGTAGGCGCCCGACCCCTTCACCACGGAGCGCAGCGTCTTCCAGATGATGAACAGGTCCATCGTGACGGACCAGTTGTCGACGTAGCGCAGGTCGAGCCGGATCGCCTCGTCCCACGACAGGTCCGCGCGGCCGCTGACCTGCCACAGACCGGTCAGGCCGGGCCGCACGCGCAGCCGCCGGTAGACCTCGTCGTGGTACCGGTCGTGCTCCTCGACCAGCGGCGGCCGGGGACCGACGAGGGACATCTCGCCCCGCACCACGTTGAAGAACTGCGGCAGCTCGTCGAGGGAGAAGCGGCGCAGGATCGCCCCCACCGGCGTCACCCGGGGGTCCCGCCGCATCTTGAACATCAGCCCGTCGCGGTCGCTGAGGTGCGCGAGCTCGGCGCGACGCTCCTCGGCGTCGACGACCATGGTGCGGAGCTTGTGCATCCGGAAGCGCTGCCCGTCCTGCCCGACGCGCACCTGGCTGAAGAACGCCGGGCCGCGGCTCGTCAGCCGCACCGCGAGCGCGGCCAGGGCGAGAACCGGCAGGGAGGCGACGAAGAGCGCGCCGCCGAGGGCGATGTCGAGCGTGCGCTTGCCCACGGCCTGCCCGCGGCGCGACGCCGCGGGCTCCACGTGCAGCAGGGACAGGCCCGCCGTGGGGCGCAGCGTCAGCCGCGGCCCCATCACCTCGACGAGGCCGGGTGAGACCACGAGCTCGGCGCCGGTGTGCTCCAGCGCCCACGACAGCCGTCGCAGGCCGGCCCCGGAGAGGTGGCCGCCGGCGACGATCACCACGTCGATGTCGTGGTCGTGCACGACCTGGGGGATGTCGGCGACGGCGCCCACGACGTCGATGCTCCGGCCGTCGGCGGCGGCGCACCGGCGCGACGGGCCGCAGACACCGACCACGTCGTGCCCCTCGTGCCGGGAGCGGGCCAGCACCGTCTGCACGCCGAGGGCGGACCGGGAGTCGCCGACGAGCAGGGTGCGCAGGCGGGCACGGCCCCGGGCCCGCACGGCGTGCAGCCGGCGGCGCAGGGCGTAGCGCAGCAGCGCGGTGACGAGCACGAGCACCGGTAGCGCGACCACGACGATGCGGCGCGGCAGCTCGGTCTGGGTGGCGTAGGAGGCGATCGCCACGACCACACCCACGGTGAGACCGCCCCGGAGCAGGGACTGGAACTCCTGCGGGCCGGCCCCCAGGTGCCGCCGGTCGTAGCCGCGCAGCAGGGCGAGCACGGCGACCCAGAGCACGCACCCGACCGCCGCGGCGACCGCAGCGCGGGCGCCCGACCAGGGCAGCGTGGCGAACGTCACGGCCAGCACACCGGCTGCGGCCAGGACGTCGGCGCTCAGCACTGCCCGCCGGTAGGCCGGCACCCAGCGGCGCCGGTGCTGGCGGGGTCCGCCGTCGTCGCTACGCCGCACGAACGGGGACTGGGAGGCCCAGGACAGGCGCGGACCGGTGTTGCTGCGACGCCGCTCCTCGACCGGAGCGGCCGAGCCGCCGTCCAGCAGCGGGAGCCGCTGCTCGGACAGACCCGTCAGCGAGCCGAACCGACTCGTCTCCTCGTGACCGCTCATGATCCTTTTCCCTGTCGAGCCGTGCCAGCGGACGACGCGGACGTCGACCGCGCTGTTGCCCCCGTTTCACGCCGGATTCACCGGCGGCAGAACAACTCACCGGCGGCAGAACACGAGACTAGAGGACGACTACCCGGTGTCATGCCGATGTCCAAAAGTTGACCGTAGGTCAGCGTGCAGGTACGCCCATGTGCTCGGCATGCGTCACTCAGCGTGACGCGTTTTACACCGAACGAGTATGAAGGTCGCGCTGGGCGACCTCCAGGCCACCCGTGACGACGTGCTCCACCGCATCAGCCGCCTCCCCGAGGACGAAGGGGAGCTCGCGGCGCTCCCCGGCCGAGAAGTCCCGCAGCACGTAGTCCGCCGGGTCCATCCGGCCCGGCGGGCGGTCGACCCCCACCCGCAGCCGCACGTAGTCCCGCGTGCCGGTCGCCCTGGTGACGTCGCGCAGACCGTTGTGACCCCCCTCACCACCACCGCGCTTGAGTCGCAGGGTCGCGAACGCCAGGTCGAGCTCGTCGTGCACGACGAGCAGCCGCTCGGGGGCGAGGCCGTAGTAGCGCAGCACCGACGCCACCGGTCCGCCCGAGACGTTCATGTACGACGTCGGACGGGCGAGCAGCACCTTCGGCCCGGGGGCACCCCCGGGGCCGATCCCGATCCGGCCCTCGCCGACCAGGGCGATTCCCTTGTGGGCGCGCAGCGTGACCCCGGCCCGCCCGGCGAGCTCGTCGAGCACCATCTGCCCCACGTTGTGGCGGTTGCCGGCATACCCCGCACCCGGGTTGCCCAGCCCCACGACGAACCACGGGCCGGCCGCCTCGGGGCCGGACCCGTCGGCGGTGGCCGCGTCGCGCTCCGGACTCACCCCTGCTCGGCAGAGCCCTCGGTGCCGGCGCCCTCGCCGGCCGAGCCCTCGGCGCCACCACCCGCAGAGCTGGTGGCCTCCGCCTGCTCGGCGTCGGACTCGTCGTGCTCGATGCCCATCTCGGCCTCGGCCTCGGCGAGCTCGGCGTCGACGTCGTCGGCGGTCCGCGCCTGGCTGACGTTCACGACGAGCGCCTCGGGGTCGGTCACCAGCGTGGAGCCGGCCGGCAGCACCACCTCGGAGGCGTGGATCTGGGTGCCCGCCTCGAGACCCTCGACCGAGACCTCGACGCCCTCGGGGATGTGGGTCGCCTCGGCCTCGACGAGCAGGGTCGCGTGGTCGACGGTGACGACCGTCTCGGGCGCGGCCTCGCCGGTGACGTGCACGCCGATCTCCACCTCGACCTTCTGGCCGCGGCGCACCACGACGAGGTCGACGTGCTCGATCTCCCAGCGGACCGGGTCGCGCTGCACGTCCTTGGCAAGCGCCAGCACGGACGTGGCGCTGTCGATCGACAGCGACATCAGGGCGTTGGGGTTCTTCAGCGCCATCATCGTGGCGTGGCCCGGCAGCGTCACGTGCTGCGGCGGCTCGCCCTGGCCGTAGACGACGGCGGGGATCTTGTCGGCGCGGCGGATGCGGCGGGCGGCGCCCTTGCCGAACTCGTTGCGCAGCTCGGCGCTCAGCTTGATCTCGGACACGGCTGATCGGCTCCTGGTGTGGTCGGGGACGTCGTCCTCGGTGCGCTCGGTCTCGGTGCGCTCGGTCTCGGTGCGCTCGGGCGCTCGCCCGGCGGCGGCCTCGGCGTGGGGCGCGGCACGGCAGGTCCCCGCCAGGACCACCGCGTCGATCACGGACGGCGGGCCGGTTCGGCCGCGCTGCGTCCCTCGCCGAGGCAACCAGTCGATCCTACCTGGCCGCCGGACCCGCCGACGAACCCGCAGCCGGACCCGCAGCCGAGCCCGCCGAGGGGCTGGCCTCCGCACCCAGGGCGCGCTCCCGGCGGTGCCGGACGACGGCCAGTGCGATCGCGGCCGCCCACACCGCGGCGAGGCAGGCGTACACCGGCGCGGCCGCACCCGACTCGGCGCCGGCGGCGCCCAGCAGCGTGCGGGTGTTGGTGAGCACGATCAGCCCGCCGACCCCGGCACCGAGCAGCCGCGGGGGGACGAAGCGCACCAGGGCGGCGGCCACGGGTGCCGCGACGAGGCCGCCGGCCAGCAGCGCGGTGACGACCACGGGGTCGATCGCGGCGGCGCCGAGACCGGCGAGGAACCCGGCGCTGGCGGCGACCGCGACGACGAACTCGGACGTGTCGACCGAGCCGACCACCCTGCGCGGCTCGAGCCGGCCGGACGCGAGCAGCGCCGGAGTGGCGACCGGACCCCAGCCGCCGCCGCCCGTCGCGTCGACGAAGCCCGCCACCAGGCCCACCGGCACCAGGAACCGGGACCGGAGCCGGCCGGGCCGGCGGGTCACGCCGCCGACGCTGAAGCGCACCAGCAGGTACGTGCCGAGCGCGAGCAGCAGCGCCGCCATCCACGGGCCGGCCTGCTCGGTGGACAGCCCCGACAGCAGCGTCGCCCCGGCGAACGCGCCGACGGCCCCCGGGACGGCGATGCGCCGCACCACCGACCAGTCGACGTTGCCGAGCGCCAGTGCGCCAACCCGGAGGCGAGCGTCGTACCCACCTCGGCCAGGTGCACAGAGGCCGACGCCACCGCCGGCGCGGTGCCCGCGGCAAGGAGCAGGGTGGAGGACGTCACCCCGTACGCCATCCCCAGCGAGCCGTCGACGAGCTGTGCCGCCAGGCCCACGACGGCGAGCACGATCCATCCGCGCACGGCATTCTCCCTATCTCTATCGGATCAGTAGAGAATGAGGATGGCGCCCGGCGTGCAGCCGCTCAAGTCGGCCCGCCCTCAGTCCCGCATGCTGGGCGGCGGCGGGACCACCGCGCTGCCCCGCCGGCGGCAGGGTCAGGCCCCCTCGTCGTCCCCCAGGTGGCGGCGCACGACGCGGGGCAGGCGGCGGTGGACGACGTCCGCGACGGTGGTGCCCTCGAGGATCTCGCGCTCGGCGGCCCGCAGCCCCACCCAGACGTCCTGCAGCCCCTGGGAGTCCGGGCCGTACTCCAGCTCCTCGGGGCGCAGGTTGCGCACCAGTGCCAGGGGGCCGTCGACCCCGCGGATCACGTCGGCGAGGCTGACCAGGCGCGCATCGGTGGCCAGGGTGTGGCCGCCGGAGGGCCCGCGACGGCTGGCCACCAGGCCGGCGCGGCGCAGGTCGCGCAGGATGCCCTCCAGGAAGCGGACCGGCACCTGCTCGCGCTCGGCGATCCGCTCGCTGGTCAGCGAGTCACCGGTGGCGGGGTCGGCCGCCGCCAACACGCACAGCGCCCGCAGGGCGTAGTCGACCCGCGCCGACAGCCTCACCGCTCAGACGTTGCCGTCGAACAGCGACGTCACCGAGCCGTCGTCGAAGACCTCGCGGATGGCGCGGGCCAGCAGCGGCGCGATCGAGAGCACGGTCAGCTGGGGGAACTGACGGTCCTCCGGGATCGGGAGCGTGTTCGTCACGACGACCTCGGAGATGGGCCCGTTCTTCAGCCGGTCCACGGCGGGTCCGGACAGCACGGCGTGGGTCGAGGTCACGATGACGTCGGCGGCGCCGTTGTCGCGCAGCGCCTCGGCCGCCTGCACGATCGTGCCCGCGGTGTCGATCATGTCGTCCACGAGCACGCAGGTGCGGCCCGCGACCTCGCCGACCACCTCGTGCACCTTCACCTGGTTCGGCACGTTCGGGTCCCGGCGCTTGTGGATGATCGCCAGGGGCGCACCCAGCCGGTCGGACCACACGTCCGCCACGCGCACGCGGCCGGCGTCCGGGGAGACGACGGTGAGCGTGGAGCGGTCGACGCGGGTGCGCACGTAGTCGGCCAGCAGCGGCAGCGCCCACAGGTGGTCCACCGGGCCGTCGAAGTAGCCCTGGATCTGTGCGGCGTGCAGGTCGACGCTCATCAGGCGGTCGGCGCCGGCGGCCTTGAAGAAGTCCGCGACGAGCCGCGCCGAGATCGGCTCGCGTCCCTTGTGCTTCTTGTCCTGGCGGGCGTACGGGAAGAACGGTGCGATCACGGTGACGCGCTTGGCCGAGGCCCGCTTCAGCGCGTCGACCATGAGCAGCTGCTCCATCAGCCAGTGGTTGATCGGCGCGCAGTGGCTCTGCACGACGAACGCGTCGCAGCCGCGCACGCTCTCCTCGAACCGCACGTAGATCTCGCCGTTCGCGAAGTCGTAGGCGGACGTCGGCACCGCCTCGACCCCGAGGCCGGCGGCGATCTGGTCGGTGAGATCGGGATGGGCCCGCCCCCCGATCAGCACCAGTCGCTTCTCGCCGGTGGTGGTGATGCCGGTCATGCGCCCGCTCCCTCGCCGTGGCCGTGCCGTGCGTCCGCCGTGTCACCCGATGCCGTGTCACCCGATGCCGTGTCACGCGATACCGCGCCGCCCGTGGTCCCGCCGGCTGTGCGGGCCCGCTCGGCGGCCAGTGCCGCAGGGCTGCCGGCGCGCCGGCGCTCCACCCAGCCGGCGATCGTGCGCTGTTTGCCCCGCGCGACCGCGATGGCGCCGGCGGGGACGTCCTCGGTGACGACCGAGCCGGCCGCGGTGTAGGCGCCGTCCCCGATGCTCACCGGGGCCACGAGCATCGTGTCGCTGCCGACCCGGGCGTGGTCGCCCACCGTGGTGCGGTGCTTGGCGACACCGTCGTAGTTGACGAACACCGTCGCCGCACCGATGTTCGCGCCCTCGCCGATGTCGGCGTCCCCGACGTAGGACAGGTGGGGCACCTTCGAACCCCGCCCGATCCGCGCGCTCTTGGTCTCCACGAAGGCGCCGATCTTGCCCTCGGGTCCCAGCTCCGTACCGGGCCGCAGGTAGGAGAACGGCCCGACGGTGGCGCCGTCACCCACCACCGCACCGGTGCCGTGGCTGCGGACCACGGTGGCGCCGGCGCCGACGACGCAGCCGGTGAGCGTGGTGTCGGGCCCGACCGTGGCCCCCTCCGCCACGGTCGTACCGCCGAACAGCTGCGTGCCGGGCAGCAGCGTCACGTCGCGCGCCAGCTCGACGTCGACGTCGACCCACGTGGTCGACGGGTCGGCTACGGCGGCCCCGGCACGCATGTGCCGCTCCAGCAGGCGGCGGTTCAGCTCGGCGGCCATTCGCGCGAGCTGCACGCGGTCGTTGACGCCCTCGGTCTGCCAGACGTCCGCGGTCGTGTGGGCTGCGACGCGCAGGCCGTCGCCCCGGGCGATGCCGAGCACGTCGGTCAGGTACAGCTCCCCCTGGGCGTTGTCGCGCCCGACGCGCGCCAGCGCGTCGCGCAGCACCGCCGCGTCGAACGCGTAGATGCCGGAGTTGATCTCGCGCACGGCGAGCTGCCCGGCGTCGGCGTCCTTGTGCTCCACCACCGCCGTCACGAGGCCCTGCTCGTCGCGCAGCACCCGGCCGTAGCCGGTGGGGTCGGCGAGCTCGGCGGTGACGACGGTCACGGCGTTCCCACCGCTGGAGTGCGCGGCGACGAGGTCGGCCAGGGTGTCGGCGTCCAGAAGGGGCACGTCGCCGTAGGTGACGACGACGGTGCCGTCGAGGTCGTCGGGCAGCACGGCCAGACCGCACTGCACCGCCCTGCCGGTGCCGGGCACGTCGTCCTGGTCGGCCACCCGCGCGGCGGGGTCGATCTCGGCGACGTGGGCGGCGACCCGGTCCCGCTCGTGGCGCACCACGACGGCCAGGTGCTCGGGGTCGAGGGCGCGAGCGGCGGCGACGGCGTGACCGAGCAGCGTGCGCCCGCCGAGGGCGTGCAGGACCTTCGGGGTCGCCGACCGCATCCGGGTGCCCTCGCCGGCGGCGAGGACGACGACGGCGGCCGGGCGGGGCGCGGACACGCGGGGGAGCTCCTCGGCGTCGAGGTCGGGCGACGGTCCGGATGCTACCCGGCTCCCCGCGCGCCCCGGGTCCGCCGCCCGGGCGCCCGTGTCGCTAGCTCCCCCGCGAGGACTCGAACCTCGACTGCACAGCTCCAAAGGCTGGCGTGCTGCCTTACACCACGGGGGACGGAGCGGGTTCGCCGCCGCGGGCAGGCTACCCGCGCTCCTCACCCCCACCCCCGCGGTGATCAAGGAACTCGCGCGTCCCCCCCGGTGATCAAGGAACTCGCGACCTCGTGCGTGTCCACCACGCGGGCGCTGGCGGCCCGGGGCCGTCGAGGTCCCCGATCGGCCCCGGGACCGACGGCGCGAGCTCCCTGATCACGGCGGCTGCCGGTGTCCGAGTTCCTTGATCACGGCGGTTCAGGGTGCGTGGATTCCTTGATCACGGGGGGCGGGGGCGGGTGGGGTGGCGGGCACCACGGACGTTCTCGGGTGGACAGACCTACGCCTCCGTAGGTTACGGTGGCGTAGGAAGTCGCGTCCGATCGCAACCGGACGCCGCACCGCCACCCCCGAACCCGATGCCTGGAGACAGCGTGACCCCTCCCCCCACCGCCACCGCGACGTCACCGACCGCCGACGCCCAGGCCGACCGGCGTGCCGCCGAGCCCACGATCGGGGGCGACCGGCAGAGCCGCGTCGAGCAGGTCGCCCTCTTCGCGTTCATCACGGTGCCGTTCCTCGCGCTGCTCGCGGCGGTGCCGGTCGCCTGGGGCTGGGGGCTCGGGTGGCACGACGTCGTCATCGCGACCGTGATGTACCTCGTCGCCGGTCACGGGATCACCGTCGGCTTCCACCGCTACTTCACGCACGGGTCGTTCAAGGCGAAGCGGCCGCTGCGGATCGCGCTCGCGGTCGCCGGCTCGCTGGCGATCGAGGGGCCGGTGGTCCGGTGGGTCGCCGACCACCGCAAGCACCACGCGTTCAGCGACCGCGAGGGCGACCCGCACTCGCCGTGGCGCTTCGGGGAGACCGTCCCCGCGCTGGTGAAGGGCTTCTGGTACGCCCACGTCGGCTGGCTCTTCGACGTCGAGCAGACCAACCCGCACCGGTACACCCCCGACCTGCTCAAGGACGACGACATCGTGCGGGTCTCGCGCGCCTTCCCCGCCATCGTCGCGGTGTCGCTGCTGCTGCCGGCCGTCGTCGGCGGGCTCTGGTCGATGTCGTGGACGGGCGCGCTCACCGCTTTCTTCTGGGGCTCGCTCGTGCGCATCTCGCTGCTGCACCACGTCACGTGGTCGATCAACTCGATCTGCCACACGATCGGCGACAAGCCGTTCGTCAGCCGGGACCGCTCCGGCAACGTGTGGTGGCTCGCGGTGCTGAGCATGGGCGAGTCCTGGCACAACCTGCACCACGCCGACCCGACCTGCGCTCGCCACGGCGTGCTGCGCGGTCAGGTCGACTCGAGCGCGCGGACCATCTGGGCGTTCGAGAAGCTCGGCTGGGCCTACGACGTCCGCTGGCCGAAGCAGTCCCGGCTCGACGCCCGGCGCGCCGGGCGCACCACGAGCACCGACACGAGGAAGGTGGCGGCATGAGCGCCGACGCGATCGACAGGTCCTTCGCCCCCCTGGCGGACGACGAGCAGGTGCGCATCCAGTCCCGGATGCTGCTGGAGCTCGAGCCGGTGGTGCAGCAGAACCTGGAACGCCACATGAAGGCGACGAAGGACTGGAACCCGCACGACTTCATCCCGTGGAGCCGCGGCCGCGACTTCGCGTTCCTCGGCGGCGAGGACTGGGTGCCCGAGGACTCCCCCCTCGACCCGGTGGCGCGCACCGCGATGATCGTGAACCTGCTCACCGAGGACAACCTGCCCTCGTACCACCGGGAGATCTCCGAGCGCTTCACCCGGGACGCCGGCTGGGGCGAGTGGGTCGGACGCTGGACCGCCGAGGAGGGCCGCCACGGCATCGCGCTGCGCGACTACCTCGTCGTCACCCGGGGCGTCGACCCCGTCAAGCTCGAGGCGCTGCGGATGGAGCACATGCAGGCCGGGTACGACTCCGGCGACAAGTCGATGCTCCGCACGCTGGCGTACGTGTCCTTCCAGGAGCTCGCGACGCGCGTCTCGCACCGCAACACCGGCAAGGCCACCGGGTGCCCGGTCGCCGAGCAGCTGCTGCAGCGGATCTCGGTCGACGAGAACCTCCACATGGTCTTCTACCGCAACCTGCTCGCCGCGGCGATGGACCGGGAGCCGGACGCCACGATGGAGGCGATCCGCGACGAGGTCGTCCACTTCGAGATGCCCGGTGCGGGCATGACCGACTTCGCTCGCAACGCGATGACGATCGCCAAGGCCGGCATCTACGACCAGCGGCTGCACTACGACGAGGTCGTGATGCCGGTGCTGAAGTTCTGGAAGGTGTTCGAGCGCACCGACCTGGGCCCGCGCGGTGAGGCGGCCCGCGAGGAGCTGTCGGTCTTCCTGCAGCAGCTCGACCGACAGGCGGCGACGTTCGTCACCAAGCGCGAGGAGGCCGCCGCCAAGAAGGCGGCCCGGGAGGCGGCCGCGGGCGTCGCCGCGGCCGGGCAGTGACCGCGACCACGGCGCAGGTGGGCAGCGTCCCCGTCGACGACCAACGTGGTGAGCGGCGGGGCGAGGGTCGGGGTCGTGACCGGCCACCCGTCGCCCGCGCGCGGATGACGGGCAAGCAGCGCCGGGAGCAGCTGCTCACGGTCGGCCGCAAGCTGTTCGCCGACAAGGGGTTCGAGGGGACGTCGGTCGAGGAGATCGCGCAGCGCGCCCAGGTCTCCAAGCCCGTCGTCTACGAGCACTTCGGTGGCAAGGAGGGCCTGTACGCCGTCGTCGTCGACCGCGAGACGCAGACCCTGCTCGACGCCATCACCGGTGCCCTGCTCAGCGAGGGACCACCGCGGCTGCTGCTGGAGCGGGCCGCGCTGGCGCTCCTGGACTACATCGAGTCGTCGACCGACGGCTTCCGGATATTGGTGCGGGACTCCCCCGTGGCCCAGTCCACGGGGACGTTCGCCAGCCTGATGAGCGACGCCGCCAGCCAGGTGGAGCACATCCTCGCCGCCGAGTACAAGGTCCGCGGGCTCGACGCGAAGATGGCGCCGATGTACGCCCAGATGCTCGTCGGCATGGTCGCAATGACGGGGCAGTGGTGGCTCGACACGCGCAAGCCGAAGAAGGCGGACGTCGCCGCACACCTGGTGAACCTGGCGTGGAACGGCCTGTCCGGGCTGGAGGCGAAGCCGGCGGCTCACCGACCCTGAGCGGTGAGCCGCCGGCCGACGGCGAACACGCGCCGGTAGGGCAGCGGCGTGCCCCAGGCGCGACGCGGGTAGGCGCAGCGAAGCCTCGCTCCGTACTCGAGCAAGAACGCCTCGCGGGTCGCGGGGTCGGCGTCGAGCGCGTCGAGGGCCGGCCGCAGCAGCGTGCCTCGGGCCCACGCGAGCACGGCGTCGTCCGCGTGGCGCCCGTCGGGGTCGAGCAGGTGCAGGTAGGTCGTCTCCCAGGCGTCGACGTCGCAGTCGGCCGCTGCGAGCGCGGCGGCGTAGTCGGCGGTGGTGGTCGCGCCGGGCGGGGTCGGCATGCCGCGCAGCGAGCGCTCGTACCGGGGTCGGGCGGCGACCTCGCGCAGCAGTGCGTGGGTCGGTGCTGCCCCGTTGCCCGGCACCTGCACGGCGATCCACCCGTCCGGGGTCAGCCACGTGCACCACCGGCGCAGCAGGTCGAGGTGACCGGGCACCCAGTGCAACAGCGCGTTCGCGACGACGACGTCGACGGGGCCGTCCGGCGTCCAGTCCGCGACGTCGGCGAGCACGGCGCTCACGCCCTCCTGCCTCGCCCGGTGCACCATCTCCGGGGACGAGTCGACACCGACCACCGTGGCCCCCGGCCAGCGCTCGGCGAGCCTGCGGGTGAGGGTGCCCGGTCCGCAGCCGAGGTCCACCACGCGTCCGGGGCGGGTCGCGCCCACGCGGGCGATCAGGTCGTCGAACGGACGTGCCCGCTCCGCCGCGAAGTCCAGGTACGTGGACGGGTCCCAGCTCGGCACCGGCCCATCCTCGCGCCTGTCGCCGTCCGGCGTCCGGGGGCGCGGTGCGCGGCGTCCTTGATCACCGCGGTGTTGGGTGCGCGGCGTCCTTGATCACCGGGGCGTTGGGTGCGCGGCGTCCTTGATCACCACGGTGTCTCGACGTCGAGAATCTTGACGGTGCTGCCTAGGGTGGGGCGTGTGGTCGAGGACGAGGTGGACCGCATCGTCGCGGCGTGGCGGCGCGAACGACCCGACCTCGATGTCTCCCCGCTGGAGGTGCTGTCGCGGGTCATGCGCCTCGCACAGCACCTGGACCGGGCCCGCCGCGCCGCGTTCGAGGCCCACGCGCTGGAGCCCTGGGAGTTCGACGTGCTCTCCGCGCTGCGGCGCGCCGGGGCCCCGCACGAGCTGTCGCCGGGCCGGCTGCTGGCTCAGACCCTCGTCACGAGCGGCACGATGACCCACCGGATCGACCGGCTTGCGGTCAGGTCGCTCGTGACGCGCCACGCGGACGAGCGCGACCGCCGCGGCGTGCTGGTCCGACTCACGGGTGAGGGGCTGGCGGTCGTCGACGCGGCCATGGCCGACTTGCTGGCGCAGGAGCGGTCCCTGCTGCGCGGCCTGGACCCGGCACAGCGTTCGGGGCTCGCGGACGCGCTGCGGACGCTGGTCGTCCCGTTCGACGGCCAGGTGCCCCTCAGCGGGCA
>JBBRBF010000052.1:0-14976 GCA_038206105.1 Actinomycetales bacterium
GCCGGGGTCGCCTCCGCCCGGGGCTTCGCCCTGAACGTCTCCAACTTCCACCGCACCGCCGACGAGGTCGCCTACGGCGACCGCCTCTCCCGCCTGGTCGACGACGCGGCCTACGTCGTCGACACCAGCCGCAACGGCAACGGCCCCCTGGGCGGCGTGCTGGGCTGGTGCAACCCCACCGGCCGGGCGCTGGGGCAGCGACCGAGCACCGCCACCGGTTCCGCTCGGGCGGACGCCCTGCTCTGGATCAAGATGGTCGGGCAGAGCGACGGCGAGTGCGGCCGCGGCGAGCCCCGCGCGGGCTCGTGGTGGCCGGAGTACGCCATCGGCCTGGGGTCGCGCGCCGCCTGGTGACCGTCCGGCTGGTCGTCCCGGTCCGTGGACGTCCACCGTCCGGCGGCTCAAGGTCCGCGGTGCGGTGCCGATAGGCGGGGGTCCGCACCCTCGACCGGGAGGCCCCTCCGTGACAGCAGCCCGCAGTCCCCGCCACAGGTCGCGCCGCAGTCCCCGCACGCACCGCGCGCTGCTCGCCTCCGCGGTGCTGGGGCTCGCGGCCGGCGTGCTCGCGCCGATCCCGTCCGCGCACGCCGCGGCGTCCGCGCCCGTCGTCGAGCGCGTGCACGGACCCGACCGCTACCTGACGGGTGCTGCCCTCGCGCAGCGCCTGCACACCGGGACCGGGGGGACCGTCCTGCTCGCCACCGGCGCGTCGTTCCCCGACGCGCTGGCCGCCGGCCCCGTGGGACCGGTGCTGCTCGTGCGCCGGGACCGCGTCCCCGACGCGGTCCGTCGTGAGCTGCAGCGGCTGCGCCCCGACCGGCTGCTCGTCGTGGGGGGCGCTCCCACCGTCGGCGACGCGGTCCTGTCCGCCGTGCGGGGCCTGGCGCCGGAGGTGCGCCGGGTGCAGGGCCGCGACCGCTTCGCCACCGCTGCCGCCGTCAGCGCGCTGACGGCGCCCACCGGGTCGGTCGTCCACCTGGCCAGCGGCGAGGGCTTCGCCGACGCGGTCGCTGCCTCCGCCGCCGCCGGGCGGGCCGGGGGGCCGTTGCTGCTCACGCGCCGGGACGCCGTGCCCTCCGCCACGCTCGCCGAGCTCCGCCGGCTCCGGCCGCGGCAGGTCGTCGTCGCAGGCGGGACGAGCGCCGTCTCCGGCGCCGTGCTCGCCCGCGTCGGCGAGATCGCGCCCGTGGTCCGCGTCCACGGCCGCGACCGGTACGCGACGGCCGCCGCGCTCGCCACCCGCGGCGGGGGCAGCGCCGGCACCGTCCTCGTCGCCACCGGCCGCAGCTTCCCCGACGCGCTGGTGGCCGGGTCGGCGGCACGCCGTCTGGACGCCCCGCTCCTGCTCACCGGGTCGGGGCTGCCGGGGGTCACGGCGGGCGCCCTGCGCACGCTCGGCGCCGAGCGCGTCGTGGTCGCCGGTGCCGCCGCGGCGGTGCCCTCGGCGGTCGTCACCGGCCTGAGGCAGGCGCTCGGCGGGGGGGCGGGCTACGCCGACCGGCCCCTCGCGCTGCCCGGCTACGCGTACTCGAGCCGGCCGCCGGGCGCGGCCGACCTCGCACGGATGCGGTCCAGCCACCGGGCCGGCTGCCCGGTCGCGAGCTCGGACCTGCGGCTGCTCGAGCTGACCTACGCGGGGTTCGACGGCGACGCCCACACCGGCGAGATGGTCGTGCACCGCAGCGTCGCCCCGGACGTCGTCGCGGCCTTCCGCGCCGCGTACGCGGCGCGCTTCTCGATCGCGCGGATGGAGCTGGTCGACGCCTTCGGCGGGTCGGACGACGCGTCGATGGCCGCGAACAACACCTCGGCGTACAACTGCCGCCGCACCACGTCCGGTGCCGGCTGGTCCGAGCACGCGTACGGCCGGGCGGTCGACGTCAACCCGGTGCAGAACCCGTACGTCTCCGGCTCGACCGTGCTGCCGGCCGCGGGACGCTCGTTCCTCGACCGCAGGGCCCGGCCGGGCGTGCTCCGGGCCGGTGACCCGATCGTCGGCACGCTGACCGCCCGGGGCTGGGGCTGGGGCGGCAGCTGGCGGACGCTGAAGGACTACCAGCACCTGTCCCGCTCCGGGCGCTGACGCCCACGCCGACGGCCCGGCACCCCAGGGGGGTCGCCGGGCCGTCGGGCGGTGCGTCGAGCGCGTCAGGCCTTGTGGTCGCCGTGCCCCTCGGTGGGTACACCGGGCACGTCGGCCTGGTCCCCGGAGTCCAGCGCGTCGGCGGCGCGGCCCCCGGACAGGGCGTCGTCGGCGCCGTCCGGGCGGGGGGTGTCGACGTCGGTCGACTCGGCCGCGAGCGTGCCGGCACCGAGCCCGGAGCCGCCGTCACCGCCGCTGAGCCGGGACGTGCCCGCGCCGGTGCCGGTCGACACCGCCCAGGGGTCGTCGGTGGGCTGCGTGCGCTTCCACGCCGCGTAGCCGGCGGCGCCGGCGCCACCGAGCACCACGAGCACGAGCAGGCCGCGGCGCTTGCGGCCGGGCTGCTTCTGCTGCTGCTGCTTCGCGTTCTTCTCGACGTCGGCGAGCGCGGCGCGGCTGGCGTCGTGCGCGGCCTCGGTCTTGGCGGCGGCAACGGCAGCGGCGGCCGTGAGCGCCTCGACCAGGCGCGGCAGGTAGTCGTCCACGATCCGGTCGCGGGCGGCGTCCACCTTGGGTCCGAGCGCCTCGGCGGCGTGCTCGACGCGCGGTGCGGCGACCTCCGCACCCCGTTCCCGTGCCTTCTCCAGCCTGGGCGTGGCCCACTCCCGGGCGTGCCCGACGTGCGGCGACGCCCACACCCTGGCGGCCTCCGCGGCCACGGCCGCCTGCTCGCGGGCAGCGACGGCGGCCGGTCCGGCCTTCGCCGCGACCAGCTGGGCCCGCTCGCGCACCTGCTCGGAGGCCCGCTCCTGACGACTCTTGCGTGCGAACACGCGTCCTCCTCACCTGCGGGCGTCCGGCCCGCGCTCGGTCCTGGCCGCCCCATCCTGCCGTGGCCCCACCCCGCCTGCCCACCCGGGCGGGGGGCCAGGTCCTGCGGGGTCGCCGCCGCGCGGTTCGGCGGCGTCGGCCCCACGCCGTCCACCGGGGTCGGCACGACGCCACGGCCGGTCCCCGTGGCAGGATCGGGGCCATGTTCGCGACGCTGCACACCAACCACGGCGACATCCGGGTCGAGCTCTTCGAGAACCACGCCCCGCGCACGGTCCGCAACTTCGCGGGGCTCGCCCGCGGGACGCAGGCGTGGACCGACCCGAAGAGCCGCGAGGAGAAGTCCGAGCCGTTCTACGACGGCCTCACCTTCCACCGCATCATCCCGGGCTTCATGGTCCAGGCCGGCTGCCCGCTGGGCGACGGCCGCGGCGGGCCGGGGTACACCTTCGACGACGAGATCCACCCCGAGCTGACCTTCACCAAGCCCTACCTGCTGGCGATGGCCAACGCGGGCAAGCAGGGTGGCCACGGCACCAACGGCTCGCAGTTCTTCGTCACCATCGCGGCGACGACGTGGCTGCAGGGCAAGCACACGATCTTCGGCGAGGTCGCGGACGCCGACGGGCGCCAGGTCGTCGACCGGATCGCCGCCGAGCCCACCGGCCCCGGCGACAAGCCGGCGAGCGACGTCGTGATCGAGCGGGTCACGATCGAGGGGGACGACGCCTGAGCGGTCAGCCCGACGACCCGATACCCGAAGGCGCCGGCGTCGGCCGGCCGTCGCCGGCAGGGGTTCCCGTGTGCCCCCGCCACCCCGACCGCGAGTCCTACGTGCGGTGCCAGCGGTGCGAGCGACCGGTGTGCCCGGAGTGCCAGCGGCAGGCCCCGGTGGGGGTGCAGTGCGTCGGCTGCGTCGACGAGGCGGCGCGCTCGTCGCCGCGCACCCGGACGGCGTTCGGGGGTCGGGCCGGGGACGGCCGGCCCCGCGTCACGCTGACCCTGATCGGGCTCAACGTCGCGGTCTTCCTCCTGCAGCAGGTGCCCGGGCTCGACGTCACGCGACAGCTCTCCTTCGTGCCGTTCCTCGCGGCGCAGGAGCCGTGGCGCTTCATCACCGCAGCCTTCCTGCACTCGCCGAGCTTCGTGCTGCACATCGCGTTCAACATGTATCTGCTGTGGGTCCTGGGGCCGTACCTGGAGCAGCTGCTCGGGCGGGCGCGGTTCGCGGCGCTGTACCTCGTGTCGGCCCTCGGCGGCTCCGTCGGCTTCCTTCTGATCGCACCGATGGTGTCGAACGGCTTCCTCACCAGCACGGTCGGGGCGTCCGGTGCCGTGTTCGGCCTGTTCGGGGCGCTCGTTGTGGTGAACCGCCGGCTCGGCCGCCAGTTCGGTCAGGCCGTCGTCCTCATCGCGCTCAACGGGGTGCTCGGCTTCGTGGTGCCGGGCATCGCCTGGCAGGCGCACCTCGGGGGACTACTGACCGGCGCCGCCGTCGCCGCGGTGATGGCCTACGCCCCCCGCCGGTCACGGACCCCGCTGCAGGTCGCCGGCACCGCCGCGGTCGTGCTGGTCCTCGCGCTGGCGAGCATCGCGCGGATCGCCGCGACCTGACCCACCCCGCCCCGTGACCGTGCCCCGTCGGGACCCTGGTGCGCGACGTCCTTGATCACGACGGGTCGGGGGGCGCGGTTTCCTTGATCACCACGGGGCGTCCACAGCTGTGGACAGGTCCTGGGGACAACTCACACCCGTGTAACTCCACGGCTGTGAGCGCCGGCTGCGGCCGACAGTCGGCGCCGGTCGGCGCTGGTCAGCGCCAGCGGGTGGTCATCACGAAGCCCGCGAGCACGAGGCCGAAGCCGGCCACGAGGTTCCAGGAGCCGATCCCGGGGACCGGGTACTCGGTCTGCGTGATGTAGAAGACGACGATCCAGAGCATCCCGAGCACCATCAGCGACAGCATCACCGGGACGAACCAGCGCGGGTTCGGCCGGGGACCCGAGCCCGTCGACTGCGGCGCCGTCCACGACTTCTTGCGGCGGATCCTCGACTCGGGCACCTGAGTCCTCCAGGTCTGACGGTGACGCCGTCGAGCGGTCCCGGCGCTGGTGACGGGCGCGCGACCGACGGCCGAACGTCAACTAGCCTAGTAGCAGCCCCCCGGCCGGAGCCGGTCCCGGGGCGCGGGTGCCGCGAGCAGCCTGACGCGCCCGCCAGTCAGAAGCGCCACCCCGACGCCAGCAGACGGAAGGTCCCCGGTGCACAGGTCCGCGACGCGCGACCCCGTGGCCCGCCGCGCGCGGCTGCGCTCGCGGCTGGTCGTGGGCGGCGTGCTCGCCGTCGCCGGGATGCTGTTCACGGTGACGGCGGGGGCCGCGGCGGGCACCGACCTGCGGGCCGAGACCTCAGACCTCGTCGGCCTGCTCCGCGACGAGACCGGCCGCGTGGACCGCGCCGGTCAGCGGGTCAGCGCCTTGCGCGACGAGGTATCGGCGCTCACCGCGGACGTCGACGACGCCGAGGTGCAGGCGCTGCGGTCCCAGTCCACCGAGCTCGCCCCCGCGGCCGGGCTCGCGCCGCTGCGGGGCCCCGGCGTGCGCGTCGTGCTCGACGACGCGCCCCGCGACCTGCCGGCTCCCGAGTGGGCGGGCCCCGACGACCTGGTCGTCCACCAGCAGGACGTCCAGGCGGTGATCAACGCCCTGTGGGCGGGCGGCGCCGAGGGCCTGATGATCATGGATCAGCGGGTGATCGGCACCAGCGCGGTCCGGTGCGTCGGCAGCACGCTGCGGCTGCAGGGCCGCGTCTACTCCCCGCCGTACGTGATCACCGCGATCGGCGACCCCCACCAGCTGCAGGACTCCCTGGCCCGCGACGGCGACGTCGGCACGTACCGCTCGTGGTCGGACCTGGTCGGGCTGGGGTACGGGGTCGACCAGCTCGACGACACCCGCGTGCCCGGCTTCGAGGGGACCCTGGAGCTCCAGTACGCCCAGGTCCCCGCCCCCGCGGCCCGCGAGGTCGACACGTGAGCCCGCTCGGCGACCCTGTCGGGAGCGGCTCGGCGGTGGACGTCCTCGTCGTGGACAACTACGACAGCTTCGTCTACACGATCGTGGGGTACCTGACCCGGTTGGGGGCACGCTGCACCGTCGTCCGCAACGACGAGGTGGACGCCTCGGCCGCGGACGACGTCGCCGGGGTGCTGCTGTCGCCGGGCCCGGGGACGCCGGCCGAGGCAGGCGTCTGCCCCGCGATGGTGGAGCACTGCGCGGCCACGTCCCGCCCGCTGCTCGGCGTGTGCCTGGGCCACCAGGCGCTCGGCGAGGTCTTCGGTGCCACCGTCACGCACGCCAGCGAGCTCATGCACGGCAAGACCAGCCAGGTGCTCCACGAGGGCCGCGGCGTCCTCGACGGGCTGGCGACACCGTTCACCGCGACGCGGTACCACTCCCTGGCGGTCGTGGCCGACACGGTCCCCGCCGAGCTCGACGTCACGGCGCGCACCGCGGGTGGCGTGGTGATGGGCCTGCAGCACCGCGAGCTGCCGCTGTTCGGGGTGCAGTTCCACCCCGAGTCGGTGCTCACCGAGGGCGGTCACCGGCTGCTCGCGAACTGGCTCGCCGCGTGCGGTGACGCCGGTGCGGTGGACCGGTCCCACGGGATGGCGCCGCTCGTGCACCACGGAGCCGGTTAGGGCCCGTCCCCGGTGGGGGCCGGCTGCGAACCGGTCGGCGCGGAGTCCGTGGGCGCCGGCTCGGTGGACGGGGTGGTGGCCGTCGGCTCCGGTTGCACCTGCTGGGACGCGACGAGGGTGACCACGGTGCCCTGCGAGACGGTGCCGGCCGCCGGGTCCTGGCGGATCACCTCGTCCTGCGTCGTCTCGCTCTCCTCGAACTCGACGACCGCGTCCAGCCCGAGGGCGAGCACCTCGTCGCGGGCGTCCCGGTAGTCCTGCCCGGTCAGGTCGGGCAGGGCGACCTGCCCGCTGGAGACGACGAGGTCGACGGCCGTCCCCGGCGCGACGTCCGTGCCGGCACCTGGGTCGGAGGAGATCACGCCGCCGTCGGGGACGTCGGGGTCGTCCTCTGTCGTGACCTCGCCGAGCCGCAGCCGCACGTCCCGCAGCGACTGCGCCGCCTGGTCCTGGTTCTGGCCCCGGAGCTCGGGGACGGCGACCTGCCCCGGTCCCTCGGACACCGTGACGGTCACCGTGTCACGCTCGTCGACCGTGGTGCCGCCGGTCGGCGACTGGTCGACGACTGTGCCCTCGTCCGCGTCGTCCTGCCGGGTACGCTCGGAGTAGACGAGACCGGCACCCTCGACGTCCGCCTTGGCCTGCTCCCGGGCGGCGTCGACGATGCTCGGTACCTGTACCTGCACCGCGGTCGAGTCCGGCTCCGTGAGCAGCCGGGAGACGCCGAGGGCCGCGAGCACGAACACGGCGACGACGGCCAGCGCGAGCAGCACGTACCCCCCCGCGCGGCGGCCCCGGGGCTCGTCCTGCTCCTCGACCCGCCCGATCGTCACGGTGCGGGTCGGGTCGGACGTGCGGGCCCTGAAGGCGTCGGGGCCGGTCGCCGGGACCACCCGGGTGGCCGGGCTCGCAGCCCCCCCGGCGGCGGCCAACCCGACCACGGGCGCGGTGACCCGGCCACCGGCCACCGCGGTGCGCAGGTCGTCGCGGAAGGCTCCGGCATCGGGGTACCGGTCCTCCCGGTCCTTCGCGAGCGCCTTCATCACCACCCGGTCCAGGGCCTCCGGGAGGGCGGGCGCGAGCGTCGAGGGAGGCGGTGCCGTCTCCCGCACGTGCTGGTAGGCGACCGAGACGGCCGAGTCGCCGACGAACGGCGGCCTGCCCGTGAGCAGCTCGTAGAGCAGGCAGCCCGTGGAGTAGAGGTCGCTGCGGGCGTCGACGGTCTCGCCGCGCGCCTGCTCCGGGGACAGGTACTGCGCGGTGCCGACGACGGCCTGGGTCTGCGTCATCGTGGCGGCCGCGTCGGCCAGCGCCCGGGCGATGCCGAAGTCCATCACCTTCACGACACCGCTGCGGGTCACCATCACGTTCGCGGGCTTGATGTCGCGGTGCACGATCCCGGCCCGGTGGCTGTACTCCAGCGCGTCGAGCACCCCGGCGGTGACCTCGGCCGCCTCGGTCGGGTCGAGACCGGCCGCCGTCGGTGCCGGTCCCCCGTCGCGCCGGTGGGCGTCGTCGTCGTCCGCACCGCCGCGCGCGTGCAGCACCTCCCGCAGCGTCTGGCCCACCACGTGCTCCATCACGATGAACGGCACGCGGTCGCCGGAGTCGGTGACGTCCTCCCCCGTGTCGTACACCGCCACCACGGACGGGTGGTTCAGCGACGCCGCCGACTGCGCCTCTCGCCGGAAGCGGGCCTGGAAGGCGGGGTCGCTCGCCAGGTCGGCGCGCAGCACCTTCACCGCGACCGTCCGTCCGAGGCGCGTGTCGACGCCGCGGTGCACCTCGGCCATGCCGCCGCGCCCGAGGAGCTCGCCCACCTCGTACCGGTTGGCGAGCAAGGAGGGGGTCGGGGCCACTAGCCGCCGACCCCCGGGGCCCCCCCGGAGTCCGGACCGGGGGCGGGTGCGATCGCGCCACCGGCCACCGAGCCCTGGTCCGGCACCGCGCCGTCAGCGGCGTTGCCGTTGCCGTTCCCCCCGGCGTTGTCGTTCGAGCTCCCGTTGCCGTTCCCGTTGCCGTTGTTGCCGCCGGTTGCGGAGTCGCCGGTGGAGCTGCCGTCGCCGGTCCCGCTCCCGTCGTCGGCCGTGGCGTTGCCGTCCCCGGTGGTGGGCGCCCCCTGCCCGGTGTCGCTGCCGGAGCCGCTCCCGCTGTCGTCGGAACCGCCCCCGCTGTTGCCGGAGCCGCTCCCGCTGTCGTCGGAACCGCTCCCGCTGTTGTCCGAGCCGCTCCCGCTGTTGTCGGTCTGGGTCGTCGTCGGGCTGGAGGTGTCGGTCGGGGTCTGGGTCGGCGTGTCCTCGTCCTGCGGCGCGGCGGCGACCACGGTCACCGTGTCCCCCTCGCTGAGGCCGCTGGTCGGCGACAACGAGACCACGGTGTTCTCGGGGGCCGACGAGGGCTCGGACGTCTCGTCGACCGCAAGTCCCAGCGCCTCGAGCTCGGAGGCGACGACGTCGACGTCCCTGCCGACGTAGTCCGCGGGGTCGAGGTCGATCGTCGTCGGCTCGTCCGGGGTGTCCGGGGGGGCGCTCGACGTCGAGGGCGACGACGTCGGCTGCTGCGAGTCGGTGGCGCTCGGTTGCGAGGTCTGGGTCGGCGCCGGGTCGGTCGCCGGGTCGTCCCCGCCGAGCAGCCCGGCGGTGACGAGCGCAGCCCCGACGGCGACGAGCACGAGCAGCAGCAGCAGCGCCAGCAGCGGGCCGCTGAGCCCTCGTCGCCCGGGCTCGCCGTCCCCCGTCGTCGTGGACGACGTCGGCGAGGTGCCGGTCGGCGGCCCCTCCGCGGCGGCCGCCGCGGCCGGCCCGGCGGCAACGCGGGTGGCGTCCGGGTCGTACCCGCCGCCCGGCATCGCCGTGGTCGCGTCGGTGGTGCCCCAGGCCGTGGTCGCGGCGCCGGCAGCCGCCCCGAGCCCGGCCGCGGCGAGCACCCGCGCGGCGCCGGCCTCGTCGCCGGCCGCGACGGCGCGGGCCACCTCGGCGAAGGTCGCGGCGTCCGGGGGCCGGCCTGATGGGTCCTTCGCCATCGCGGCCACGACGAGGTCACGCATCGCGCCGGTGACGTCGTCGGGCAGCGGCGGAGGGTCCTGGTTGACGTGGGCCATCGCCACCGCGACCTGCGACTCGCCGGTGAACGGCCGGACGCCGGCCAGCGACTCGAAGGCGACCACGCCGAGGGCGTACACGTCGCTCGACGGGGTCGCGGCGTGCCCGGTGGCCTGTTCCGGCGCCAGGTACTGCGCGGTGCCCATCACCTGTCCGGTGGCGGTCAGCGGCACCTGGCCGCCGGCACGTGCGATGCCGAAGTCGGTCACCTTGACCCGGCCGTCGGGCATCACGAGCAGGTTGCCGGGCTTGACGTCCCGGTGCACGAGCCCCGCGGCGTGGGCGGCGGCGATGCCGTCCGCGGCCTGCGCCAGCAGCCCGGCGGTCTCGCGCGGCGGCAGCGACCCGCGCTCGGCGAGCAGGTCGGACATCGGCTCTCCGGGCACGAGCTCCATCACGAGGTACGCCGAGTGGTCGGCCTCGCCGTAGTCGTAGACCCCCGCGATGTTCGGGTGGCTCAGGGCGGCCGTGTGGCGCGCCTCGGCGCGGAAACGGTCGAGGAACCCGGCGTCGCCGGTGTACTCCTCCTTGAGGATCTTGACCGCGACCTCTCGGCCCAGCACGCCGTCCTGCGCGCGCCAGACCTCGCCCATGCCCCCGGTCGCGATCCGCGACGTGAGCCGGTACCGCCCCCCGAGCTCGACGCCCTCCTGCGGTCTCACCGGTCCACCACCGCCTCGATCACCTGGCGCGCGATCGGCGCCGCCGTCCGTCCACCCGATCCCTCGGACCCGGCGTCCCCGCCCTCCTCGACCACGACGGCGACTGCGACCTGCGGGGCGTCGGCGGGCGCGAAGGCGGTGAACCACGCGTGCGGGTCCCTGCCCTCCGCCCACTGCGCGGTGCCGCTCTTGCCGGCCACGTCGATACCGCTGATCTGCGCCGCCGTGCCGGTGCCGTCCTCGACGACGGTGGTCATCATCCGGGTCAGGGCTGCCGCGGTGTCCCCGGACACCGCCCGGCCCAGCTCGCGCGGCTCGGGCTCGTCGATCACCTCGAGGTCGTCGCCGCGGACCGCGCGCACGAGGTTCGGTCGCATCACGACCCCGCCGTTCGCGATCCCCGCGCTGACCATCGCCACGTGCATCGGCGTGACGCGCACGTCGAACTGGCCGATCGCGGTCTGCGCCGTCTGCGGCGGGTTCAGACCCCCGGGCACGGTGCTCGGCGTGACCCGCTGCGGGATCCGCAGCTCCGCGCCGAAGCCGAAGTCCTGGGCCTGCGCGCCGATGGCGTCGCCGCCGAGGTCGAGGCCGATGGCGCCGAACGCCGTGTTGCACGAGATCCGCAGCGCGTCGGTGAGGGAGACCTCGTCGCCGGGCCCGCACGCCGACCCCGTCACGTTGGGCAGCGTCGACGTGGTCTGCGGCAGGTCGAGCACCGCGGGCCCGGGGACCACGCTGTCCTCGGTGTAGCGGCCGGACTCCAGAGCGGCCGCGGCCGTGACGAGCTTGAACACCGACCCCGGCGGGTACAGCCGGCCGGAGATCGCCCGGTTCTCCAGCGGCCGGTCCTCGTCGTCCAGCAGCGCCTGCCGGGCGGCGACGGCCTCGGAGCGGTCGTGGGTGGCCAGCTCGCCGGGGTCGTACGTGGGGCTCGACACGAGGGCCAGGACGTCGCCGGTGCCGGGGTCGACGGCCACGACGGCCCCCTCCTGGTCCCCGAGGGCGTCGGTCGCGGCCTGCTGCGCGGCCGGGTCGATCGTGGTCTCCACCGTCGCGCCGCCGGGCTCCTGCCCGGTGAGCAGGTCCGAGAGCCGGCGGTAGAACAGCTGGTCGGCGGTGCCGGTCAGCACGTCGTTCATCGCCAACTCGAGCCCGGTGGCCCCGAACACCACCGAGTAGGCGCCGGTCACGTGCGCGTACAGCGGCCCGTCGGGGTACGTGCGCAGGTACTGGAACACATCGTCCACGGGCTCGGACACGGCGGCGGCCTCGTCCGCGACGAGGATGGGGCCGCGCTCGCGGCCGAGCTCGCGCAGCAGGGTGCGGCTGTTGCGCTGGTCTGCGCGCAGGTCGTCCGCGACGACGAACTGCACCCACGTGCTGGAGGCGAGCAGGGTCGCGAAGAGGGCGGCGACGACGACGGCGAGGCGCCGCAGGGGGGTGTTCACGCCGTCCGTACCACCTGGGTCATGGCGGTGTCCGGCTCGGTCTCGTCCCGCGGCCGAGTCGGCGCCGGACGCCGGGCTGAGTCCGAGATCCGCAGCAGCAGACCGACGATCACCCAGTTGGCCAGCAGGGACGAGCCGCCGTAGGCGAGCAGCGGCATCGTCAGGCCGGTCAGTGGGATGACGCGCAGCACGCCGCCGGCCACGACGAAGCACTGCAGCGCCACGACGAACGCCAGCCCCCCCGCGAGCAGCGTGCCGAACCCGTCGCGGACGCTGATCGCGGTGCGCAGGCCGCGCTCCACGAGGACGAGGTACATCATCAGCAGCGCGAACAGGCCGACGAGTCCGAGCTCCTCGCCGAACGCCGCCAGGATGAAGTCGCTCTCGGCGAACGGCACGAGGTCGGGGCGGCCGGCGCCCAGGCCGGTGCCGGTCAGGCCGCCGTCCGCCATCCCGAACAGTCCCTGCACGAGCTGGAACGACCCGCCGACCTCGGCGTCGTAGACGTCGGTGGCGTACGGGTCGAGCCAGGCACGCACCCGGTCCTGCACGTGCGAGAACTGGGACCACGCGAGGGCGGCGCCGCCGACGAACAGTGCCAGGCCGAGGGCGATCCAGCTGATCCGCTCCGTCGCGACGTAGAGCATCGCGACGAAGAGGCCGAAGAACAGCAGGGACGTGCCGAGGTCGCGCTCGAGCACGAGCACGCCCAGGCTGGCGAGCCAGGCGATGAGGATCGGCCCGAGGTCGCGGGCGCGGGGGAGCCTGAACCCGACCAGGCTGCGGCCCGCAAGGGCGAGGCTGTCCCGGTGGGTGACGAGGTAGCCCGCGAAGAAGACCGTGAGCACGATCTTCGCGATCTCACCGGGCTGGAAGCTCAGCGGGCCGAGCCCGATCCAGATCTGCGCACCGTTGATCCGGCGGCCCAGGAACGGCACGAGCGGCAGCAGCAGCAGCACGAGCCCGGTGACCATCGCCGTGAACGTGTAGCGCTGCAGCACCCGGTGGTCGCGGAGCACGACGAGGACGACGGCCGCCAGCAGCACCGCGATCGCGCTCCACACCAGCTGCCGGGGCGCGAACGCCGCGGCATCGGTCGACCGGGCGGTGTCGAGCCGGTGGATCATGGCGAGACCCAGCCCGTTGAGGGCCGTGGCGATCGGCAGCAGCACGGGGTCGGCGTAGGGCGCGGTGAACCTCACCACGAGGTGCAGCGCGAGGGCGATCGCCGCCAGACCGGCGCCGTAGCCGAGCAGGCCCGGCGGCCACGCCCCGTCCTGGGTGACGCCGACCAGGCCGTAGCCACCCATCGCCACGACGAGGGCGAGCAGGAGCAGCGCGAGCTCGACGTTGCGGCGGGTGCGAGGCCGGCGAGCGGTCACGGTCGTCATCCACCCACCCCCTCGCACCCGGGCGGGACCTGCGGCGCGGGGCTCGGCGCCACGGTCGGAGCGGTCCCGCTCGCCCCGGGTCCGGTGGTCGCGCCGGCCGTCGGGTCGGGGCGCGGCTCGGCGGCCTGGGCAGCGGCCTGGCGGCACTCGACCGAGCGCAGCCGCAGCTGGGAGACGACCTGGCGGGCCTCGGCGAGGTCGTCCGCGCCGATGCGGTCCTCGACCTGCTGTTGCCAGTAGTCGGGCAGGTCCTGCGTGCTGAGCCCCTGCTGCTCGTAGACGGAGGAGAGCACGACCGGGCCGAGGTCCTGCTGCAGGCCGCGGAAGATGGCGACGTCGCCGCCGTCCGCGCCGACGAAGAACTGCTGCCTCCCCCAGGCCCATGCGCCGGCGCCCCCGGCGACGAGCAGCACGAGCACCCCGAGGACGCCGACGACACGCCACCAGCGGCCGCCCCGGCCACGCCCGTCCTCGTCCCCGTCGTCGTCCCCGCTGTCCTGCCGGGCCCCGTCGGTGTCGGCGCGGGTGTCGGATCCGTCCGGCGGGGCGGCAGGTCCGGCCGGGGGCGCCGCGCCCGCCGCGACCTCGCCGGTCCGCCCCCGCCCGCCGGCCGCGCCGACGACCTGTGCCGGCACCGGTGCCACCGGGTCGACGTCCACGACGTCGGCGACGACGACGGTGACGTTGTCGGGGGCCCCGCCCCCGAGCGCCAGCTCGACGAGCGCGTCGGCGCACGCGTCGACGTCCTCGAGGTCACGCAGCGTCGCGCCGATGGTGTCGGTCGCCACGACCCCGGAGAGCCCGTCGGAGCAGAGCAGCCACCGGTCGCCGAGCCGTGCCTCGTGCCAGGACAGGTCCGGGTCGGTGTCCGTGTCGCTGTCCCCGAGCACCTTCATGATCACCGAGCGCTGCGGGTGGCGCTCGGCCTCCTCCGGGGTGATCCGGCCGGCGTCCACGAGTCCCTGCACGAAGGTGTGGTCGTGGGTGACCTGGGTCAGGTCGCCGCCGCGCAGCCGGTAGCCCCTGGAGTCGCCGACGTGCGCGAGGGCGAGGCGGTCCCCGGCGCGCAGCAGCGCGGTCACGGTGGTCCCCATCCCGGCCAGCTCCGGGTCCTGGGCGACCCGGCGCACGAGGGCGGTGTGCGCCGCGGTGATCCGCGTCCGCAGGTGGTCCGTCGCGTCTGCGCCGCCGTCCCCGCCGTCCAGGGCGGAGAGCTCCCCGACCGCGATGGACGACGCCACGTCGCCACCGGCGTGCCCGCCCATCCCGTCGGCGACGACGAGCAGGTCCGGCCCGGCGTACGCGGAGTCCTGGTTGTCGGAGCGCACGAGGCCGACGTCGGAGCGGGCGGCGTAGCGAAGCGCGATCGACACCGGGGCTACCGCCGCAGCTCGAGCACCGTGCGCCCGATGCGCAGCCGGCTGCCCAGCTCGACCGGGACGGCGGACGTGACCTTCGTGCCGGCGCCGACGGCCGTGCCGTTCGTCGACCCCAGGTCCTCGACGTTCCAGCGTCCCCGCTCGTCGCGGAACAGGCGTGCGTGCCGGCTGGAGGCGTAGTCGTCGGTGAGCACGAGCGTGCACTCGGCGCCGCGCCCGATGAGCACGGGGGCGTCGCCGAGGTCGACCGCCCGGCCCTTGCCGGGGCCGTCGGCGACGACGAGCCGGCGCGGCTCCTGCGGTTCGAGGGGCGCGGGGGCCGCGACGGGAGCCGGCGCCGGCGCGCGCGGCGCGGCGGCGCGGGCCGGCTCGGGCGCG
>JBBRBF010000053.1:0-14896 GCA_038206105.1 Actinomycetales bacterium
GTTGCCGTTGCGGCTGGTGTCGACGACGTAGGCCGCGTCGTCGACCAGGCGGGAGAGGCGGTCGCCGTAGGCGACCTCGTCGGCGGTGCGGTGGAAGTTGGAGACGTTCAGGGCGAAGCCCCGGGCGGAGGCGACCCCGGCTCCCTCGGGCTCGTGCGGGCTGACGTTGTGCTTCCTGCAGGCCGCCGATGGCCAGCGGGGCCGAGATGCGGGTCGTACTCTGCGGCCCGTCTGGGCTACGACGCCAATTCACGCTCCGTAGTCGGGAGCTGACCCGATCACGGCATGTGTCCGGTTTTGCCCAGATTCGACCTTCAACCACCCGGACGACGCCTGTCACCGACCGTCTAGGCGCCGATCAGTGACTCCGGCCACACGCCAGATGTGATGCACAACGCACGAACCGGTTCACGGGCTGGGACGGGCCGGGCGCGTCACCGCAGCTTCGCGACGGTCAGCAGGACGGCGGCGGCCTCGAGCGCCTCCAGGCTGTGCCGCTGCTGCGGCACCGCGAGCAGGTCGCCGGTGCGGCCCTCCCACGAGTTCTCCCCGGCCAGCAGCCGGACGCGGCCACGCAGCACGAGCACCGTGGCCTCGCCCGGGTTCTCGTGCTCGGCGAGCACGCTGCCCGCGGTCAGCGCGATCACCGTCTGCCGCAGCGTGTTCTCGTGCCCACCGAAGACGGTCGTGGCGGCACGCCCGCTGGACGCGCCCGCGGCCTGGTCCGCCTGCGAGTGGGCGACCGCGTCGAGGCTCAGCTTGTTCACGGTCTCTCCTCGCCGCAGGCAGGGCCCGCGCCGTCGCGGGGTCGATACGACCGTACCGCCGTCTCGAAGGCTCTGCGCCGCACCGCGCGCGCTCAGCCCGGGCTCCGGCCCGTCCACGGTCGGGCCGCCATCGCCCGTGCCGTGCGGGACCGGGAGCTCGCCCGTGCCGCGTCCCCGACGGTGCGCACGCCCGCGCGCGAGAGCAGCGGCAGCAGCGCCACGAGCACGTGCGCCGTGGTGACGGCGTCTCCCACCGCGGAGTGGCGGCCCGCCACGGCCACCCCGAGGCGGGCTGCGACTGCGTCCAGCCCGTAGCCCTCGGCGTCCGGCTGCGCGATCTCCGCCAGCAGCAGGGTGTCGAGCACCGGACCGGGTGCGGCGAAGCCGGCCGCGGCCAGGAAGGCGAGGTCGAACGCGACGTCGTGCCCCACGACGACGGAGTCGGCGGCGAAGTGCCGCAGCGCGACGACAGCATCGGCCAGCGGGGGTTGCCCGGCCACGTCGGTGTCGGCGAGCCCGTGGACGGCGGTGGCCGTGCGCGGCACGGGGCGGCCGGGGTCCACGAGGCGTCCCAGCGGCTCGTCGGCGACCCGGCCCCGCACCACGTGCACCGCTCCGAGGCTCACCACGGCGTCGACGGCGGGGTCGAGTCCGGTGGTCTCGCAGTCGAGCACCGTCGCCACGACCTCGTCGAGGTGTCGGTCGGCCCAGGCCGGGGGAAGGGGCGGCGCGTGCAGCAGCGACAGGTCCGCGAACCGCGGACGGGGCCCGGCCCGCAGCGACGGGGCGTCGGTCGCGGGGTCCCCGAGCAGCACGAAGCCCGTCGGCGCCCGGGGGACGCCCGCCACGCGCAGGGCCACGACGCGGTCGGTGCCGACGACCCGGACCGCGGCGGGCACCCACGCGCCGCCACCCTCGTCCAGCGACGCCAGGACCGGGTCGAGGTCGCGGCGCTCCAGCACCGCGAACACCGAGCGACCGGCGACGAGCGCACCGGCGGGCACCAGGGCGCGGGCCGCGTCGTTCGTCAGGGCCACCCGCCCGTCGTCCGCGCACACCACCAACGGAGTCGGCAGGCGCGAGAGCAGCTCCACGACGACCGTGGCGTCCGCACCGGCACCGGCGTCGACACGGGAGTCGACACCGGCATCAGCACTGCCTGCCCCCGACGCACCCGGGGCCGGCGACCGCCCGACGAGCTCGGCGGCCACGGCGGCCAGTGCCCGCACCTCGGTGGGACCGTCGGCCGCCAGGTCGGGGCCCCGGCCCTCGTGCAGGTGGCCTTCGAGCAGGTGCCGCAGCCGGCGCAGGGAGGTGTCGTACCGGCGCCGCACCGCCAGCGCCGCCACTACGCCGAGCGCGGCGACGAGCGCCAGCAGCACCGCAGCCGCGGTGGTCACGAGCCACCCGACCGGTGCCGCATCGCCACCGCCTCCTGAGCCCGGTGCACCGCGCGCATCGCCTGGTGCAGCTGTCGCCGTCGCACCGCGGGCAGCGACTTCAGCTCCACCACCGGTGCGGCCACCGCCGCGGGGTCGGCGGCGAGCGCGTCGAGCTCCACCCGCTGACGCAGCCCGAGGGCGAGACCGAACGCGTCCTGCAGCTCCAGGGCGAGATCCGGGGACAGCGACCCGCCCTCGGCCGCCGCCGTCAGCCGCTCGGGGGTCCCGAGCTCGTCGGCTCCGACCGCGGCGGCGTGGAACCGCGCCAGCATCACGACCGGCGCCAGCACAGCCCGCTTGACGTCGAGGCGGCCGTGGTCGGTGCGGACGGTGCCGAGACGGCCCGCGAACAGACCGAGCGGCGGGTGGATCGACGTCGCGACGGCGGCCAGGTGCCACAGCACCTGGTCCCGCTGCCCGCCGCGCCCCCGCAGCAGCGCGACGAGGGAAGACACGTCGAGACCGCCGGCGACCGGTCGCAGGTCGGTCATCACCTCGCTGCGCAGCAGCCCCTCGGGCGACGGCGCGGTCAGCCAGCCCTGCACCTGCGAGCGCAGCCCGGCGAGGGGCAGGCACCACGTGTCGGCCTCGAAGCCGCCCGGGCAGGGCGGGAAACCCGCGGCGTGCAGGGCCGCGACGGCGGACGCAGCGGTCCGGCAGGTCGGGGGGTCGGAGTCGGCAGCGTGGACCATGACGGAGTCGAGGTCGCTGCCGACCCCGGACTCACGGCGCCCCGCCGACCCCAGCACGCAGAAGGCCCAGGTGCCTTCGCCACCGCCCTGCCCGCCGGACTCGTCCGCGAGCTCGAGCACCCGCACGGCGAGCGCCTCGCCCAGCGTCGCGGCGACGCGGGCCGCGCGGACGGCGTCCACCCCGTCGGCGTCCAGCTGCCGCACCGCCTCGACGAGCTCACCCCGGAACCCGGTCACCTGGTCGAGCGACGCGAGCCGGCGCACCCGCTCCAGCACGAGCAGCGGGTGGTGGCCGCGGTCGCGCAGCAGCGCGTCGTCGGTGAGCACGCCGAGGACGGTCTCGCCGTCCAGCACCGGCACGTGGTGGGCACCGAGCTCCAGCATCAGCATGAGCGCCGCGGACGCCGGCGCGTCGGCGGCGAGGGTGCGCACGGGGTGGGTCATCACGGCCCCCGCCGGGGTCGTCGCCGGGAGCCGCTCCGCGACGACGCGGGAGCGCAGGTCGCTGTCGGTGATGAGGCCCAGGCCGTGGGGGCCGGTGACGACCGCAGCGCTGGCGGCCGCGTCGCGCATCGCGGCCGCGACGTCGGCGACGGCGTCGCTCGCCGCGACGAGCAGCGGCGGGCGGTGCAGCAGCCGGCGCACCGGGGCCGCGAGCCAGCCGGCCGAGTCGTCGTCCACAGGGGGCAGCCTGACAGGCGGGCGCCCGAGCGGGCCACCGTGCGCGGGCCCGGCTCGCTGCAGCGACAGGGGCGTGTCGTGACTCACCGTCTGGCGGCATGATCCGGTCCGTCACCATCACTCGGGGGGCCTGCTCGTGCTGCGTGACTGTCGCGACTTCGTCACCCGGGGTCCGGTCGTCGACCTGGCCGTGGCAGGCCCGCCTACCACGGCTCGGCACTGAGTTGCGCCAGCACCAGCAGCAGGCCTGCGACATAGGGAAGGATCAGGAGCACGTGCGCCCACCACTGCCGCCTCCAGGTCAGCCACAGGAACAGAAGGGTCGGCAGCACGCCGCCCAGCTTGGCGCCGAGCGACCACGGGTCGAGGAGCGCGTCGACCGCCAGGGCCAGAACCTCTACGGCCCCGAACGCGAGCAGGGCGGATCCCGCGTCCTGCACCCACACCCGCCGCACCCAGCGCGTCAGCAGCGGGCCTGGGGCGGGGTCCGCGCGCGACCCCGGTGCGCCGTCGTCCACGGGACGAGACTCGCGGTCGGGACGCCGCTCCGCGCGCGGGACGCGCGAGCGCCACCGCAACGGCCCTCTGCCGTAGCGCGTCCGGGTGAGCAGCGGCGTCAGCAGGGCCCGCTGTTCGGGAGGCGGCCGTACCGTCTGCCGGGCCCCACGAGGGGTGGGCCGTGAAGGGGGAAACGTCGTGCTGAGGTACCTGCCGTTCCTGGTCGAGTTCGCACTGCTGGTGTTCTGTCTCATCGACTGCATCCAGACCGACTCGTTCCGGGTCCGCAACCTGCCCAGGCCGCTGTGGGTGCTGCTGATCGTGCTGCTGCCGCTGATCGGCCCGATCGCGTGGCTCGTCGCGGGGCGGCCGCCGCGCGACACCGCGACCTCCCGGGTGCCGTGGCCCTCGACCGGGACGGCCGAGGTCGCGCTGCCGCAGGACGTCTGCGACCAGGTCTACGCCGAGGACGGCTACGAGGCCTCGGTCTCGAACCTGGCCCAGGTCAGCCTCAACAGCGACACCGTCTTCGGGGACGACGGTGGCGCCGGCCAGCTCGCGACCGTGTCCGGGGACGTCGCGAGCGGGTACGCGGTGTCCCTCGCCGTGGGCATCGACACCACCACCACCCCCACCGGCGGCGGGGTGTCTGGGGGCGGGGCTCCGGGCGGGCCGCCTCCCGGCAACCCCTGAGCGGCACCACCCCTGGAGGCGCCCAGTCCCCCCGGGGGCGCCGGTCCCGACCCCCGGGGGAGGGGCGGGACCCTGAGCCGTGGCTACCGGCTGCCGGTCCTGAAGGTCCAGCTGGTCGCCGGCATCCGGTTGCCCATCCGGTCGGTGATGCCCACGAGCGTCACCCGGTAGGTGGAACCGCGAACGAGCACGGTCCGGGTGTCCTCGAACGGGTAGAAGGTGCCCCGGTTCAGGCGCCGGCTGTATGAGGTGGTGCCCCGCACGGTGCCGATCACCCGGCCGCGGCTGTCGAGCCGGTGCACGACGACGCGTGCCGGGGACCATCGCCGGGTGCTCTCGGAGAGCTGGACCCGGATGTGGGCCAAGCCGCCCACCCCGGTGGCTCCCGGCCTGGGGGAGCGTGCGGTGACGCGTGGGCCGGGGCCGACGGTGAACTCCCAGGCATCGGCGTCCAGGGCGTTGCCGGCGACGTCGGTGATCGCGGAGGACAGCTGCACGCGGAACCGGTAGTCCCGGCCCAGCACGGTGGAAGCGCCGCCGAACGGGTCGAACGTGCCGGTGTTCGTGTCGGGGTCGTACGACGTCGTGCCCCGCACCGTGCCCATGACGCGGCCGCGGCTGTCGACCCGCTTGAAGGAGATGTTCTCCGGGGCCCAGCCGGTGACCGGCTCGGAGAACCGCACCGTGAGGTCGGAAGGGGCGTCGACCGACCTTGCGCCGGCGTGCGGCGACCGGCCGACGACGCGGGGGGGGCGGAACTCGCTGCGCGGCGTGACCTCCCGGGACGGCGCCGAGAAGTCACCGGCGCCCAGGGCGTTGGTGGCCGCCACCCGGAAGGTGTACGCGGACCTGTTGGTGAGGCCCGTGATGGTCGCCGTCGCCGTCGTCCCGACGTCGGCGGTGGCGACGACGTCCCCGTCCTCGAGCGTCTGCACCCGGTACCCGACGACGGCGGACCCGTTGCCGGGTGCGAGGGACCACGACAGCGACACCGAGGTGCTGCCGACGGCGGCGACCGGGACGCCGGGCGTCCCGGGCAGTGCGCAGTCGTGGGTGGCCGTGGCGGGTAGCTGGACCGGGGCCTGCGGTGCGGCGGCCGTGCGCTCGGACGCGTTGGTGGTGAACCGCACCGTCTCCCGGGCCGGGTCGGCGGGTGTGAGGGTGGCCGACCGCGCGCGGCCGTCGCTGCCGTCGTGGCGCGCGCCGGCGTCGTCCTGCGACACGACGGTGTAGGAGCCCGCGGCGCGGGTGGAGCCGGACCAGCACACACCACGGGGGTGGTTGACGTCCCCGAAGCCGTCGAGCTCGCCGGAGTCGTCGCGCCCGAGCGTGAGCGGCTGCGCGGCGCCGGTCCGGACGCCGTCCCGGAACACCCGGACGCCCATCCGGGCTCCTTCACCCCAGCCGAGCACGCCGACGGCATCCCGCATCGGGAACACCTCGCTGTGGTGCAAGGGCACCACGGACGCTGTCCCGGCCCCGGCGGGACCCGCGGTGAGCGGTAGCAGCCCCAGCGTCATCACGGCGGCGACGCCGCCGGCGACCGCTCGCCGGCGGTGCGCGGGTCGTGCGCCACGCAGTCCCCTGTGCATGGTCGTGCCTCCCCCGGAGACGGGGAGGTCCGTCTC
This sequence comes from Actinomycetales bacterium, assembly GCA_038206105.1. Lineage (GTDB taxonomy): Bacteria > Actinomycetota > Actinomycetes > Actinomycetales > JBBRBF01 > JBBRBF01. The sequence goes on from JBBRBF010000053.1 coordinate 6,402, forward strand.
CCGCACCTCACGCGCTCGCTCTCGCCGTCGAGTCATCACCCCCTCGTCTACGCGGTCTCCGCCTGGGCGACCGCGGGATCGCGCGGCTCGCTACCCGATGGGAAGGCGCTGGGTCACGCAGAGTTACGCGAACTCACGCGGTCACCGTCGGCGCGTCGCCCTCAGCCGACGGGCGGACCGACCGCGAGCGCGACACCGGTGAGCCCGGTGACCGCGACCAGCCCCATCGGGACGGCCACCCGGTGGTGGCGGAGCAGCCAGCAGACGCCCCGCTGGGAGGCGGTCGGGCTGTCGGGCGTGGACTGCCAGTCCTGGCCGAGCAGGCCGCGCCGGTCGGCGAACCGCTCGAACCACAGCGTCATGAACGGCGGGACCGCGCTGAGCAGTGCCAGCAGGCCGTGCCGGGCGCGCCAGCGCTGGTCGACCCCGACCACCACCGCGACCAGGCAGTAGCCGATGAAGACCACCCCGTGCGCCAACCCGAAGACCCTGACCCCGAGCTCGGTGGTGTCGGTGACGTACTTCAGGACCATCCCGAGCAGCAGCAGCGCCCACGTCACGGCCTCGGCCGTGGCCAGGGCGCGGAACACCCGGCGCGGTGAGAGCGTGAGGGGGCGCCGTCGCGCGAGTCCGCCGCCGGCCGCGCCCTCCGCGACATCGCCTGGGTAGGACGAGGTGGACACGGCGACGATCCTCGCGTGCGTGGCAGGCGGCCGCCGACCCGGGGGTGGACGCCCATCGCACCGGACCGGCTCCCCCGACCGAGGGCGTACTGTCGGGGACCCGGAGCCATGCAGGCTCCCTCTCAGGGAGATCGCAGCCATGAGCGACAAGTCGCCGCGACACAGCATGTCGAAGAAGTCCGGTAAGTCCATCAAGGAGAAGCGCGCCGAGAAGCGCGGCAAGGGGTCCGAGGAGACCTTCTCCGACAGGATCCACGCGACGAAGAAGAAGTGACCCACCTGGGCCCCGCGTGATCGGCCCGCCGGCGACGGAGCACGCGGACCAGGGCGCTCCGGCGCGAGCTGCGCTGCCTCCGACGCGGCGGGAGGCGACGATGGACCCGCACCCCGGACTGGCCGGCCGGCCGGTCTACCTCGACCACAACGCCACCACTCCGGTCGACCCGCGGGTGGTGGAGGCGATGCTGCCGGCGCTGACCGGCGAGTTCGGGAACCCCTCCAGCGCGCACGCCTACGCGGGTGCCCCCCGGTCCGCCCTCGCGTGCGCGCGCAGACAGGTCGCCGCCCTCGTCGGCGCGGCGGGCAGCGAGATCGTGTTCACCGGGAGCGGGTCCGAGGCCGACGCTCTCGCGGTCCGCGGCGGAGTCCTCGCCGCGACCGGTTCCGGTGTGGACCGCCCGCACGTCGTCACCCAGGTCACCGAGCACCCCGCCGTCCTCGCGGCGTGCGGGTACCTGACGGCCTACCACGGCGTCGACGTCACGTACCTGCCCGTCGACGGCCGTGGCCGCGTCGACCCGGCGGACGTCGAGGCGGCACTGACCCCGCGCACCGTCCTGGTCTCGGTCATGCACGCCAACAACGAGACCGGCACGGTGCAGCCGCTCGCCGAGGTCGCCGAGGTGACCCGCGCCCGCGGCGTGCTGCTGCACACCGACGCGGCACAGTCGGTCGGCAAGATCGACGTGGACGTCGACGCACTCGGCGTCGACCTGCTCACCCTCGTCGGGCACAAGATGTACGCCCCCAAGGGCGTCGGAGCGCTCTACGTGCGCCGGGGCGTCACGTTGGAGCCGCTCGTCGGGGGCGGCGGCCAGGAGGGTGGTCTGCGGGCGGGCACCGAGAACGTGGCCCTCGCGGTCGCCCTCGGCGCCGCCGCCGACCTGGCCGCCGCCGCCCTCCGCGACGGTGAGGCACAGCGGCTCGCGGAGCTGCGCAACCGGCTCGAGGCGCTGCTCGCCGCCGGCCTGCCGGGCCGGGTGCACGCGCACGGCCACCCCGAGCACCGGCTCCCGCAGACCCTGAACCTGCGGATCGACGGCGTCCCCGCCCGCGCGCTGCTCGCCTCCACGCCGGGCGTGGCCGCGTCGACCGGGTCCGCGTGCCACGCCGGCGACGACCACCCCTCCGAGGGTCTGCGCGCCCTCGGCCTGTCCGCCGAGGAGGCCGGCTGCGCCGTCCGGCTGTCCCTCGGGCGGTGGACGACGGAGGCGGACGTCACCGGTGCGGCCGCGCTCCTGGTCCGCGGTGCGAAGGGCGTGTGACTGCTCTGGGGCGGGCGGGCGGGCGGGCGGGCGGCTCGCGGGAGCCGGACGTGCCGGCCTCAGCCGAGCACGGCGCCGGCGAGGCTCCCCACCGCATAGGTGATGCCGGCGGCACCGAGCCCGATCACCAGCTGCCGAACCGCCCGAGCCAACGGCGGCCCTCCAGAGAGGACACCGACGACGGCGCCGGTGACGAGGAGGGCGAGCCCGACGACCAGGCACGCGGTGGCCAGGGCGGCGAAGCCGTTGAGCCCCAGTGCGAACGGGAGCACGGGGACGGCCGCACCGACGGCGAAGAAGCAGAAGCTCGACGCGGCGGCGCCGACGTCCGAGCCGACCGCCTCCAGCGTCTCCGTGGACGACGACTCGTCGGCGGCCGGGTGTCCGCGGTGCAGCACCGCGTCTGCCCGCTGCTCCGCGTCCGGCGCGGACATCCCCCGGGCCCGGTAGACCAGGGCCAGCTCGTTCGCGTCGACGTCGAGGTGGGGAACCGCCTCGGCCGTGCCGGGCCCGGGCGCGGAGGCGACGAGCAGCTCGCGCTGCGAGCGCACCGAGATCCACTCCCCGGCGCCCATCGACAGTGCCCCCGCGAGCAGGCCCGCGAGACCCGTGAGGACGACGGCGCTGCCCGTCACCCCGCCTCCGGTCACGCCCAGCACCAGCGCCAGGTTGCTCACCAACCCGTCGTTGGCGCCGAAGACCGCGGCGCGGAACGTACCCGAGACCCGTGCGCGTCCCCGGGCCGCGAGGCCCCGCACGACCTCCTCGTGCACCCGCTCGTCCGCCGCCATCGTCATGGTCGCGTCGCGGTCGTCGGCGTACGGGGTCCGGCTCTCCGCGCGCTGCACCAGCGCGAGCACGAACACCGAGCCGAAGCGGCGGGCCAGTGCGATGAGGACACGCGTCCGCAGGCTGCCGCGACGGGGCCGTCCCGCCTCCTCCCCGAGCAGCTGCTCCCAGTGCGCCGCGTGCCGGTCCTCGGCCTCGGCGATGCCCAGCAGGATCTCCCGGTCCCCGCCGACGCGACGCGCGGCCAGCGAGCGGTAGAGCTCGGCCTCGGACCGTTCGTCCGCCAGCCGACGGCGCCACCGCCGCGTCGCCGCGGCCGACGTGCGGCGGGTGGTGGGCGTCACCTCACCAGGCTGCCAGAACGCGGCGCGCAGGACCGGGCGTGGGCTCACGCCGCGACGTAGACCGTGCTGGAGGACTTTCCCCCGGTGAGGGGGTTGGGGAACGTCACGACGTGGGCGGTCACGGAGTCGAAGACCTCGGCCAGCACAGCGCGGAAGCCGCTGTCGGGCAGTCCGTCCGACCACATCGCGAAGACACCGCCCGGACGGAGGTGGTGGGCCAGGCCGCGAAGGCCGGCGGGTGTGTAGAACGCGGCGTGGTCCGGGTGCAGCAGGTGCCCCGGTGAGTGGTCGATGTCGAGCAGCACGACGTCGAACCGCCGGCCCGGTGCTTCGGGGTCGAGGCCGGCCGCGGACCCCGCCAGTGCGAAGAAGTCCCCCCGCACCAGGCGGGTCCGCGGATCCTGGGTGAGGTCCTCCGCGGCGGGCAGCAGTCCCCGCCGGTGCCAGTCGATCACCTCGTCGATCGCGTCCAGCACGACCAGCGAGGACACGCGCGGGTCGGCGAGGGCTGCCCGCGCGGTGTACCCCAGGCCCAGACCGCCGACGAGCACGTCGAGGCAGTCCCCGGCGACCGCCGCGAGCCCGCGCCGCGCGAGCTCGACCTCCGCCACGGTGAACAGGCTGGACATCAGGAACTCGTCGCCGAGCTTGACCTCGTACACGTCGATCCCCACCGCCGGCTCGACACGGCGGCGCAGGCTGATCAGGCCCATCGGCGTCTCGGCCCAGGCCAGCTCCTCGAAGCGCGCGCTCACCCCTGCCACCTCCGTCGCCGCGTCCCGTGGTGGAAGCCGGCGTACGGGTCGCCCCGGCGGAGCGTCGATCGACGTCGACCGATCCACGGAGCAGGTGCCGTCGGCCACCGCCGCAGCGTAGTCCGCCGGGCCGGGCGGGACTGCTACCGGCGACTCGTCACGCCGCCGTCCGCACGGGGATCCCGCAGGTGGCTGCCGCCGTCCTCACGGGTCGTAGCGCGTGTAGGTCGCGCTCATCCGACCGTCCGGGTCCACCCCGCCCAGGATGGCGTCGGCGATGTCGCGCAGCTGGCTGACCTGTTCGGGGGTCAGGGCGTCGACCACGTGCTGCCGCACGGCGGCCACGTCCCGGTGCAGTGGTCGGTCGACGTGCCGACCAACCCGCTCGGGTGGCTGGTCACGGTCGCGAGATCGGAGCCACGGAGGCGATCTCGACATGGTCGGGGCGCGGTGACGGACGCCTGATTCCCAGGCCGCGCCGGATCCGGGAACCCCTTCTCTTGACCGACTCCAGTTCTCTGGCCAGACTCCGTGCGTGCCCACCGTGCCCGACGCCGTACCCCTGCTTCGTGGGGCGGCCCTGCGGGTGACGCGTCCCCGGGTGGCGGTGCTGACCGCGGTGCACGGGAACCCGCACGCCGACACCGACTCGATCATCCGCGTCGTGCGACGGAGCCTCGGTGACGTCTCCGTCCAGGCCGTCTACGACGTGTTGCGGGCGCTCACGACGGCCGGTCTGGTGCGGCGCATCGACCCCCCGCACTCCGTGGCCCGCTACGAGGCGAGGGTCGGGGACAACCACCACCACCTCGTCTGCAGGTCGTGCGGCGGCATCGAGGACGTCGACTGCGCCGTCGGGCACGCGCCCTGCCTGACCCCGTCCGACGACGGGGGCTTCACGGTCGACGAGGCCGAGGTCGTCTACCGGGGTCTGTGCCCCGCCTGTTCCACCGCATCGCCGCCCATCACCCCCTGGTAGCGCCAGACCCACCGAGAACCGGGAAGGACCCCCACGTGAGCCAGCACCACGACGCCGTCGTCGGAGACATGAACTCGGAGGAGAGCGAGGCCCGCTGCCCGGTGGTCAGCGTCGGGCCGCGCAACCACCCGACCGAGGGCGGGGGGAACCGCGACTGGTGGCCGAACCGGCTCAACCTGGCCATCCTGCGCAAGCACCCTGCCGTCGCCAACCCGATGGGCGAGGACTTCGACTACGCCGCGGCGTTCCAGGCGCTCGACCTGGACGCCCTCACCCGGGACGTCGACCAGGTCATGACGACCTCCCAGGACTGGTGGCCCGCGGACCACGGCCACTACGGCGGACTCTTCATCCGGATGGCGTGGCACAGCGCGGGCACCTACCGCATCAGCGACGGTCGCGGCGGAGCCGGTGCCGGGATGCAGCGCTTCGCGCCGATCAACAGCTGGCCGGACAACGCCAACCTCGACAAGGCCCGCCGGCTGCTGTGGCCGGTCAAGAGGAAGTACGGCAAGGCCATCTCGTGGGCCGACCTGATCGTCTTCACCGGTAACCGCGCGCTGGAGACGATGGGCTTCACGACCTTCGGCTTCGCCGGCGGCCGGGCCGACGTCTGGGAGCCCGACGAGGACGTCTACTGGGGCCCGGAGGACACCTGGCTCGGCGACGAGCGCTACACCGGCGACCGGGAACTGGAGAACCCCCTGGCCGCCGTCCAGATGGGGCTGATCTACGTCAACCCGGAGGGCCCGAACGGCAACCCCGATCCGCTCGCCTCCGCGAAGGACATCCGCGACACGTTCGGCCGGATGGCGATGAACGACGAGGAGACCGTCGCGCTGATTGCCGGAGGCCACACCTTCGGCAAGACCCACGGCGCGGCCGACCCCGACGAGCACGTCGGCCCCGAGCCCGAGGGCGCGCCGCTGGAGGAGATGGGGCTGGGCTGGCGGAACGACCACGGCAGCGGCAAGGGCCGGGACGCGATCACCAGCGGTCTCGAGGTCACCTGGTCGGCCACTCCGACGCAGTGGAGCAACGCCTACTTCGAGAATCTTTTCGGCTACGAGTGGGAGCTCGTCCGCAGCCCTGCCGGCGCCCACCAGTGGCAGCCGAAGGACGGCGCCGGGACGAACACCGTCCCCGACCCCGTGGACGGCTCGCTCACGCGTCCCCCGACGATGCTGACCACGGACCTGGCGCTGCGGGTGGACCCCGCCTACGAGCAGGTCTCCCGGCGGTTCCTGGAGCACCCCGACGAGCTCGCGGACGCCTTCGCCCGTGCCTGGTTCAAGCTGACGCACCGCGACATGGGTCCGATCCAGCGCTACCTCGGTCCCCTGGTGCCGCAGGAGACGCTGATCTGGCAGGACCCGGTGCCCGCGGTCGAGCACGAGCTGATCGACGCCACCGACGTCGGGGACCTCAAGGGCAGGATCCTCGCCTCGGGCCTGTCGCCGTCACGGCTGGTCTCCACCGCGTGGGCGTCCGCCTCGACGTTCCGTGGCAGCGACAAGCGTGGCGGTGCCAACGGTGCGCGGATCCGCCTCGAGCCGCAGAACGGCTGGGCGGTGAACGAGCCCGCTGAGCTGACCCAGGCCCTCGGCACGCTGGAGGGCGTGCAGCAGGCGTTCAACGACGCCCAGACGGGCGGCAAGCGGGTCTCCCTCGCCGACCTGATCGTGCTCGGCGGGTGCGCGGCGGTCGAGAAGGCCGCCCAGGACGCCGGTGTCGACGTCGACGTCCCGTTCACGCCGGGACGCACGGACGCCTCGCAGGAGCAGACCGACGCTGACTCCTTCGCGGCACTCGAACCGACAGCGGACGGGTTCCGTAACTACCTCGGTGGCGAGCACGCCCTGCCGGCCGAGTTCCTCCTGGTCGACCGGGCGAACCTGCTGACCCTGAGCGCACCCGAGATGACGGTCCTCGTCGGAGGGCTCCGCGTCCTGGGCGCGAACCACGACGGGTCCGCGATGGGCGTCCTCACCGACCGGTCCGGGTCGCTGACCACCGACTTCTTCGCGAACCTGCTCGACCTGGGCACCACGTGGACGGCGTCGGACGACCAGGAGACCTACGAGGGTCGTGACGCGGCGACGGGCGAGGTCCGGTGGACCGGAAGCCGGGTCGACCTCGTCTTCGGCTCCAACTCCGAGCTGCGAGCACTCGCGGAGGTCTACGCCAGCGACGACGCACAGGAGAAGTTCGTGCACGACTTCGTCGCCGCGTGGGACAAGGTGATGAACCTCGACCGGTTCGACGTCGCCTGAGGCTCGCGTCCGGGTCGGCCCCGCCGGCCGACCCGGACGCGGCGGGTGCTTTGTCGTGTGATTCGAACCCGTACGGGGCGTGCCGTGCCCACCCCGGGTGACAGGCTGGCGTCCGTGGCGACGTCGGGGACGAGGGTGGTCCTGCTCGCCGACACCCACGTGCCGAAGCGCGCAGGGCGTCTGCCGCAGCCCGTGTGGGAGGCGGTGGACCAGGCCGACGTCGTCGTGCACGCCGGCGACTGGGTCGACCTGCCGCTGCTGGAGGAGCTGCAGGCCCGCAGCCGCTCGCTGCTCGCGTGCTGGGGCAACAACGACGGGCCGGAGCTGCGCGACCGGTTGCCCGAGGTCGCGACGGCGAGGATCGAGGGCGTCCGCGTCGCGGTCGTGCACGAGACGGGACCAAGGCAGCGGCGTGAGGAGCGGATGCGTGCCGCGCATCCCGACGTCGACCTGCTCGTCTTCGGACACAGCCACATCCCCTGGGACTCGGAGCACGCCGGGCTGCGCCTGCTCAACCCCGGATCACCCACCGACCGACGCCGGCAGCCGCACTGCACCTACATGACCGCGCGGCTCGTCGAAGGGACGGTCGGCGACGTCGTGCTGCACAGGATCGCGAGGCGGGTGTAGCGCTGGCCGAGCGTCCACGCCCACGGCTTGCCTGACGCGGTCGTCGTGTCGTTGACGACCAGCTGGGCGAGCCGGACCGTCGCAGGGTCGTCCGGGCCAGTCCGGAGCAGGATGTCGCACGCGTCGCCGTCCACGCGGTCCCGGCGGCCAGGAGAGCGCGAATGACCGCGGCGCCCGCGGTGTCCCCCTCGGTCCCGCGGCTGGCTGCCTCGGGCTCGGTGAACGGGACGGCGACCTCGTGTCGCAGGATCTGAGGGACGAGCCGCTGGATCCTGCCGTCGGCGTAGAACCCGATGTGGGTGAGGGTTTCGCGGAACGCGCGGTTGGGCTGGCAGACGTACGCGCTGATCCGCTGGTATGAAGCGCCCCAGGTTCTCTGCCGCTCTCATGCGGGCTGCGGCTCGGAGTTGAGGGCAGCGTAGTGGGCTTGCTCGTACTCGACCGGTGGGACGTTGCCGAGGGTCGAGTGGAGCCGGCGGTTGTTGTACCAGTCGACCC
>JBBRBF010000054.1:0-14370 GCA_038206105.1 Actinomycetales bacterium
GCGCGAGACCGTCGGATCCGACGCGACCAGCCCGAACACGCCCGGCTCGGCGCGCAGCACCGCGACGTCAGCCAGGCAGTCCCCGCCGACCGCCAGCGACAACCCCAGATCCACCACAACCTTGGCCGGGTCATGCACCGCCAATGGCTTACGCCACGGCGCCAACGCCGCCGACAACGCGGTGTCCAGACCACTGACCCGCACGGTCTCGGTCAACAGCACCCCACCGGCCTGACCGACCGCCGCCACCTCGGACGTGTCGACCTGGACGCGGGGATAGAACCGGCTACGATTGCTCACCTGGAAGGTGCTCCTCGATCTTGCGTGACATGGTCCCTCAGCAAGACCATCGTCGCAGGTCAGGAGCACTTTTCAGTTGATCAACACGGCTTCACCACGCCCCGCCATGAAAGCCCCGGGCTAGGGCTACCAAGAAGGCCCAGGTCAGCCCATCGGCTGACCTGGGCCTTTGCTGTGGGTGGCTCGTGAAGTACCTGAGCATGGCGATCCGCAGGACCTGTTGGCCCGACCTCGGCGCCGGCGAGCGGATCGCTGTCGGCCGGATCGTGTGTCAGCGACGGAGCGCGGCCCGCGCCAGTGCGGCGGCCGCAGGACTGACGGAGATGCGGTCGCCCACCGCGGCCGCTCGGACCGAGACGTTGACGAGCGTGGTCAGGACGCTCAGACGGTGGAACTCATAGCCCTGGAGTGGACGTCCGTCTCGGTGCTGCCACCCCAGCTCCGACAGCGCTGCTGCCACGATCTCGCTCGGCACCGGTGCGTCCGCCGAGGTGCCCGCGTAGGCGAGCAGGAGCACGCTCGCGACCCCCTCGAACGTGTCGGGGTTGGTGGGGACGAGGCGGGCTGCGAGATGTCGCCACAGCGTCACGGGGTCGCGTCGCGCCGCGGTGCCCGCGCGGGTCAGCAGCAGGGTGCCCTTGTCCTTGCGCAGGAGTCCCGTCGCGCGCAGCGACTCGCGGAACTCCAGCGGCGGTGCCGCCTGGTTCTCACGGTTGTTCTTGCCGATCCAGCCGGCCATCGCGGGCACGACCTGCGACGCGGCTTCGACGTCCGCTGGTCTCAGGTAGCCGGCGGACGTCAGCTCGATCCCGTGGCCGTGCGCGCGGTCGAGGAACCATCGGTGGGCGGCCAGCGCCGCGACGAGCTGCTCCCCGTCGGGCTCGGTCGGCTCGGAGACGAGGGCGAGCGTGCGCCGGGCGAGGTCCTCCCCGACGCGGGTGTAGCGGAGCCGGTCGACCAGACCCACGAGCCGCGGATGGATGCCGAGCTCGTGCAGCACGAGGTACGGCGCTCGCAGCGCTTGGCTGATCCCCTCGTGGTCGAAGCGATCCGGGTCGTCGACCACCAGGGAGATGCTCGCCCGGTCGGTGCCGCCGCCGGAGTCCTCCGGAGGTGCGGCACGTCGGCCGTCCACGAGGGTCGCCGAGGGTGCGCCCGGCTCGGCGGCAAGGACCTCGTCCAGGCGCAGGTCGAGCTCCCACGAGTCGCCGTAGTCGTAGAGGTAGTGGAGGACGTCGCCGGGCTCCTGCAGCGTCTGGTCGAGGCGGACGTCGGATGCAGGGATGCCGCCGTCGTCGGCTTCCTCGCCCTCCTCCACGTCGTAGGGGCACAGGAAGAGCTGGCTGCTCGGGTCGAAGGGGTGCCCGCCCAGGGAGAAGCGGTGCAGGTGGGACTCGGTCCAGCCGTACGCGACCTGGAGCACGCGGTGCACGACGTCCAGGGTCAGGTCGGAGCGCAGGTCGAGCCGGCGCCAGATGGGCGGGTCGGCATGATCCAGGTCGACCTGGACCCGGTAGGTCGCGACATCGGCTCGCGGCGGTCGACGCAGATCGGGACGCGCCTGGCGACGGGCAAACCCTGCCGCTGATGACCGACAGGTCGACCGAGAGCCGGCGCAGGTCCGACAGCTCTCCGCTGGCGACGGCGGCTTCGAACGTCCGGAGCAGCTCAGCCCGGGCATCGTCGTTCCCTGACACGGCTCAACCGTATGCGACATCACCGGGGGCCCTGCCGTGCTGGTCGACACTTCGTCGTGCAACCCGGATGCAACCCTCGCCGCGTGCCACTCGGTGGTGGGCTCGGCGCCGCCGTCCGAACGCCGATCCCGAGGAGAACGCTCTTGAGCACAGCAGTCGTCACCGGAGCCGGCCGCGGGATCGGCCGCGGGATCGGACGCGGGATCACCCTGCGCCTGGCCCGGGACGGCCACGCCGTGGCCGTCAACGACTCGTCCTCGGTGGTGCGACCGCCGTGGCCGAGGAGATCCAGGCGGCGGGCGGGAGAGCATCGCCGTCCCGGGGGACGCGACCGACCGCGCGCCGCCGTCTTCGCGATGGTGGCCGAGACGGCCGGACGGCTCGGCAGCGTCGACGTCATGGTCGCGAACGCCGGGATCGCCCAGGTGAAGACGTTGCTCGAGGTCACCCCCGAGGACCTGCAGGCGATGTTCGCGGTGAACGTGTTCGGCGTCACCTAACTGCCTGCAGGCCGCGGCCGAGCGGATGATCGACCAGGGCAGCGGCGACACCGTGATCTGCGCGTCGTCCGTTGTCGCTGGCCACTCCGTTTCGACCTGCTCGGGCACTACTCGGCGACCAAGTTCGCCGTCCGCGGCTGACCCAGGCCGCGGCCAAGGGGCTGGCGCCGCACGGGATCACCGTCAACTCCTACTGCCCCGGCATCGTCGACACGGACATGTGGGAGCCCATCGACGAGCAGATGGGCGCCCGCAACGGCAACGCCAAAGGGCGAGACGCTGCGGCAGTTCTCAGGGCTGAGTGCAGTCCGTCGTGATCGACGGCGGGATCGTGATGTCCTGACCGGCCGGTCTCGCTGGCTCGTGTGCGCTCACGTCAGGCGGCTTCGTTCTCCAGGACGACCGCCAGGCCCTGGCCGACGCCGATGCAGATGGCGGCGACGCCCCAGCGGTGCCTGCCGGTGCGCAGCACCTTCGCGAGGGTGCCCAGGATCCGGCCACCCGAGGCGCCGAGCGGGTGGCCCACGGCGATCGCGCCACCGCGGGTGTTGACGATCGCCGGGTCCACCTTCCAGGCGTCCAGGCACACGAGCGACTGGACGGCGAACGCCTCGTTCAGCTCGACGGCTCCCACGTCGGACCAGCCGATCCCGGCCCGCGCGAGCGCCTTGTTCGCTGCCTCGACCGGGGCGTAGCCGAAACGGTGCGGCTCGAGGGCGTGCGCGGCGCGTCCGGCGATCCTCGCGACCGGGTCGACGCCGAGCGACCCGCCCGCCGCGGCGGAGCCGAGCAGGACCGCCGATGCCCCGTCGCTCAGCGGGGAGGCATTGCCGGCGGTGATGGTGCCGTCGGTCCGGAACGCCGGCTTCAGCTCGGCGAGAGACTCCGGGGTCGCGTCGGGTCGGACCGACTCGTCGCGGGCGATGTCGCTGCCCGGCACGGAGGTGACGAGATCGTCGTAGAATCCGGCCTCCCAGGCGGCGTGGGTCAGCCGGTGCGAGCGGGTCGCGAACTCGTCCTGTCGTTGCCGTGAGACGTCGTAGAGCTCACCCAGCTGCTCGTTGGACTCGCCGAGCGACACGGTCCACTCGGCGCGCATCTGTGGGTTCACCAGCCGCCAGCCCAGGGCCGTCGAGACGGCCTCCACGTTGCCGGCGGGGAACGGACGGTGCGGCTTGGGCAGCACCCACGGGGCGCGGGTCATCGACTCGACGCCGCCGGTGAGGACGACGTCCGCGTCACCGGTCTCGATCATCCGCGACCCCGCCATCGCGGCGTCGAGGGACGAGCCGCACAGCCGGTTCATCGTCGTGCCGGGCACCCCGACCGGGTAGCCGGCGAGCAGCGCCGCCATCCGCGCGACGTTGCGGTTCTCCTCGCCGGCGCCGTTGGCGTTGCCGAGCACGACGTCGTCGACCGCGGCGGGGTCCAGCCCGGGGACGCGCTCGCGCACCGCGCGCAGCACGACGGCAGCGAGGTCGTCGGGCCGGGTGTACGCCAGTGCGCCGTTGAAGCGGCCGAAGGGCGTGCGGACGGCGTCGTAGACGTACGAAGCAGTCCGGGTGGTCGTCATCGTCGAGGATCCTTCCCGTCGGGCATGGCTCCTCGTCAGGCGTCCGGACGGTCGAGCAGGTCGGCGACGTGCCGCAGGGCCAGGGCGTAGCCGTGCGCACCCGCGCCGGCGATGACGGCGGTGGCCACGAGGGAGACGTAGGAGTGACGCCGGAACGCCTCCCGGGCGTGGATGTTCGACAAGTGGACCTCGACCACGGGTTGGGACAGGACTGCCAGCGCGTCCATCACCGCGATCGAGCTGTGCGAGTAGGCGCCGAGGTTCACCACGAGGCCCGCGGTGGTCGATCGGGCCGCGTGGATCCGGTCGATCAGCTCCCCCTCGTGGTTGCTCTGGACGCAGGTCACGTCCAGCCCGAGCTCACAGCCGGTGTCGGCGCAGAGCCGCTCGACGTCCGCCAGGGTGGTCGTGCCGTAGACCGTGGTGTCCCGTTCGCCGAGCAGGTTCAGGTTGGGTCCGTTGAGGACCAGGACGACGGGCGCGGTCACTTCGAGCCTCCCGGGGTGGCGGTGACGGGTGGCGCAACCCACCCGCGTCTCGGTGGCGGGCTCGCGTCGTCCCCCAGTGTGCCGCGTCCGGACGCCGAGCAGGCCCGCGGTCGGGTCGGTCGTTCCCGCGCCTCACAGGTCGAGCACGAGACGCGGTGTGCACGAACGGGAGACGCAGATCATCATGCAGCCGCCCTTGCTGCGCTCCGACTCGGACAGCACGGAGTCGCGGTGGTCCGGCTCGCCGTCCAGCACCGGCGTCTCGCAGCTGCCGCACGTGCCCTCCGCGCACGACGACAGCACACCGACACCCGCCGCCTCGACCACGTCCAGGATGGAGCGCTCCGGCGGGACGGTCAGGCGCAGCCCGCTGGCGCGCAGCTCGACCTCGAAGGCCTCTTTGAGCACCGGATCCCCCTGCGGCCGGGCACTGAAGCGCTCGACGTGCAGCGAGCCCGCGGGCCAGGTGGCACATCGCTGCTCGACGGCCGCGAGCAGCGGCTCCGGGCCGCAGCAGTAGACGAGGGTGCCCTCGCGCGGCGTGCCCAGCAGGGCGTCGAGGTCGAGCATGCCGGTCGCGTCCTGCGGCCGGACCGAGACGCGGTCGCCGTAGCGCGCCAGATCGTCCAGGAAGGCCATCGAGGACCACCGCCGGCCTCCGTAGACCAGCTCCCAGCGAGCACCGGCCGCCTCGGCCGCCGCGACCATCGGCAGGATCGGGGTGATGCCGATGCCGCCGGCGACGAACAGGTACGCGGGTGACGGCTCCAGGGGGAAGTTGTTGCGGGGTCCGCGCACCCGAACGGTGTCGCCGGCCTGCAGCCGGTCGTGGACGAACAGCGAGCTGCCGCGTCCGCCGGGGTCGCGCAGCACCCCGAGACGCCAGCACTCGGGGTCGGCCGGGTCACCGCACAGCGAGTACTGCCGGGTGGCCGCGCCGTCGAGCACGAGGTCGACGTGGGCGCCCGGCTCCCACGGGGGCATCGGGTGGCCGTCGACGCCTCGCAGCTCCAGCACGGCGACGCCGTCCGCGGCCAGGTGCTTGGACGCGACCGTCACCTCCGTCTCGAGCTCCTCGGCCGACAGGGTGAGGCTGGTGCTGTGGTGGCGGACCGTCTCGACGTGGTGCTGACGGCCCGCGCTGCTCGACGGTCCGCCGTCCGCGGACCCCGCGACGTCGAACGACAGCGGCAGCCCGGACCACACGTACATGTTGGGGGTGGTCCGGTAGCGGACCGCCGGGCCGGCCAGCGTGTACTCCCCGAGCACGGGCAGCGCCTCCTCGAGGGCGACCTTCGCCTCCAGCCGCGCCAGGGGCGCGCCCAGGCACCCGTGCAGCCCTTCGCCGAACCCGAGGTGGCGGGCGCGACCGCGGGTGATGTCGAACCTGTCCGGGTCGGGGAACTGCCGCTCATCGCGGTTCGCGGCACCGTAGACCAGCACCACGCGCCCACCCGCGGGGATCGTGACGCCGTGCAGCGTGACCTCCCGCGAGGTCGTGCGCCCCACGAGCTGCAGCGGGGTGGCGTAGCGGATCGTCTCCTCGACGGCGGCGGCGGCGAGCGACGGGTCGGCGAGCAGCCGGGCCCGCTGGTCGGTGTTCTCCGCCAGCAGCTTGAACAGCGTGCCCGTCAGACCGGCGGTGCTCTCCACCCCGCCGAGGAAGAGCACCATCATCAGGCCGAGGATCTCCGACGTCGGCTCGATGTGCTCGTCCGCGAACGGCGCCCCGGCGACGTCGCCGGTGACGAGGTGCGTGACCAGGTCCTGCCGGGGGGAGTGCCGACGCTCGTGCAGCAGCCGGACGAAGTAGTCCCGGATGCCGTCCGTCGCGGCACGAGCCACGGGGGTGAGGCGTGCGTCGTCCGGCTCGCGGTCCTTGAGCTCGTGCACCCACCGCACGAGCTGGTCGCGGCCGTCCTCCCGGGCGTTCGGGAGCCCGAGCAGGTCGAAGAAGACCTCGTTCGGCATCGGCCATGCCAGCTCGGCGGCAAGGTCGACCTCGCCCCGGCCACGCCACGCGTCGACCAGCCCGCGGACGACGCGTCGGATCCCGTCCTCCTGCTCGGCGATCCGGCGCGGCAGGAAGTGGGACTGCACGAGCGCCCGGACCTGGTCGTGACGGGGGTTGTCCAGGTCGGGGAGGAAGCCAGGTCCGCTCTGGTCCTTCGCGGTGTCGTCGATGTCGATGCCCTCGAAGCTGAGGAACGTCTCGGGGTCGGTCGCCGCCCCGCGGACGTCCTCGAAGCGCGACAGCGCCCACCAGCCCCACGTCGAGCTGTAGTAGACGGGGGCCTCGTCCCGCATCCAGCGGTAGACACCGAACGGGTCGGCCTGGAACTCGGCGCTGAAGGGGTCGTACCCCGTCGCGGTGGACGTCGCCATGCGGGCTCCTCGGTCGGCGACCCGACGGTCGCTCTCGTCGCTTAGATCGATCTAATAGATGAGCATCGTCCTCGCCACAGGGACTGTCAAGGGGAGCGACCTTGACGGTTGGATCGATCTCAGCGGACGATGCGCGACGTGCCCGACGGACCGGGTCCCGGACGGGACCGACGCCCCACGATGGCGGACGTCGCTGCTCGGGCGGGGGTCTCGCGCGCCCTGGTCTCGCTCGTCTTCCGGGACGCGCGCGGCCCCAGCGCCGAGACACGGGCGCACGTGCTGCGCGTGGCGGGGGAGATCGGGTACCGGCTCGACCCCACCGCCCGGCTGCTCCGCAGCAGTCGCAGCCGGCTGCTGGGGGTCGTGCTCGACATCCGGAACCCCTTCCACGCGGACCTCGTGGACGGTCTGCACGCAGCGGCCGAGCGGGCCGGCTACCGGGTCGCGCTCGGCGCGGTCACGCCGGGACGGGTCGCGGGACGGGCCGCCGGCGATCTGCTCGAGAGCCGCTGCGAGGGGGTCGTCCTGCTCGGCTCGGCCATGCCGGCCGGTGGCGTCTCGGGCCTCGCGGACAGGGCCCCGGTGGTGGTGATGGGCCGCCGCGCCGGCGACACCGGCGCCGACGTCGTCAGGACCGCCGACGCCGACGGGGCCGGCGCCGCCGTCGATCACCTCGTCGCGCTCGGGCACCGCGACGTCGTCCACGTCGACGGAGCCCGCCTTCCCGGCTCCGCCGACCGCCGCCGCGGCTACCGCGCCGCGATGCGCCGTCACGGGTTCGCCGGCCGGGCACGCGTGCTGCCCGGCGACGGCACCGAGGACGCGGGCGTCCGCGCCGCGCTCACGCTGCGGTCCGGGGGACCGCTCCCGACGGCCGTGGTGATGTACAACGACCGCAGCGCGGTGGGGCTGCTCGACGCGCTGCTGCGCGCCGGTGTCGACGTCCCCGCCGAGGTGTCCGTCGTCGGCTACGACGACAGCTCGCTGGCGCGCATGACCCACGTCGACCTGACCAGCGTCGGCCAGGACGCCGCCGGGATGGCCGCGGCGGCGGTCGATCTGCTCGTCGAGCGACTCGACGGCGGGCGCCGCGCCGCGCGGGACGTCGTGCTGCCGCCGCACCTGGTGGTACGCGGGACCACGGGTCCCCGCCCGCTGCCGGCGGGCGCGCGCGGGCCGCCCGTGGTCGCGCTCCTGCCTGACGAGCGGGCGCCCTGACGACACGCGACACGTCGTGGGGGCGGCTCGTCGATCGCGCCGGGTTCGCGCTGTCACGACGTCGGCACGCCCGGGCTCAGGGACGTCGCCCCCCGTGCCGATGCACGGGCGGTGGCAGCCCGTGGACCCGCCCGCGCCGCCGCGCCGCCGGGAGGCCACCCGTGACCGAGCAGCCGACGACCCGCGACCGGCCCGTCCGCGACGTCCCCCGCGAGCGCACGCGGCCGAGGCGCACGCGCGGACCGCGGCTGCCTGCGCTGCTGCTGCTCACCGGACTGGTCCTCGGGACGGTCGGCGGCGCGCCTCCCGTGACGTCGGCGGTCGCCGCGACGGATCCGGCCCCGACGGTTCCGGCCCCGACAGATCCCGAGCCGTCGCCCCCGCCGGTGGCGGCGCCGACCCAGCCGCCGCAGCCGGACCGCCGAGCCCGGCTGCGCTGGGGCGCGAACCGGGTCGCCACCGGCGGCGTGTCACGCCCCGGTGCGTCGGCGCCCGACCGCATCGCAGGGCTCCGCCGGCAGCCGCCCCCGATCCGGCCGGCGCCCGCCCCGGCACCCGTCGTCCCTGCACCGACACCGACACCGACACCGACACCGACACCGGCCCCGCCAGCGGCACCCCGTCCGACGGCGCCCCCTCGCCAGCCCCCGCCGGGACCGGCACCCACCGTGTCGGTCACCGGCCCGAGCTACGACGCGCCGGGCGGCACCGTGCCGGTGATCGTGACCGCGTGGAACGCGCCGGCGTCGCATCGGGAGGGGCTGAGGGTGCGCGCGAGCACCGGCGCGCGGGTGCAGTGCGACGCCGCGACGTGGGCCAACCCCGTCCGCCGATCGGTCTCCCGCCGCTGCTACGTCACGACCACGACGGCCGGCGCCCACACCTTCACCGGCGTCGTGACGGTGGCGGGCCGGACCGTCACGGGTCCGGGTCACCGGTTCGTCGCCGACGGGCCCCGCACCCCCTCGATGCCGCTGAGCGAGGTCCGGCGGATCGAGCGGTGCGGCAGCACGGGACGGGACGTCTGGCTCACCTTCGATGACGGCTACGCGACGCGCGCGCAGCTGGACCGGCTCCTGACAGCCCTGCGGACCGCGAACGCACGGGCCCAGTTCTTCGTCGTCGGGTCCTGGGCGAGGGCGAACCCGTCGATGGTCCGCGCCATCACCGGCGCCGGCCACGTCGTGCACAACCACACCGTCGGCCACCTCGCCCTCAGCCGGCTCGGCGACCGCGCGGTCCTGGACCAGCTGCGAGGCGGCGTGAGGTCGAGCGCGACTCCGAGGCTGCTGCGACCGCCCTACGGGGCCGGTGCGTTCACGGCCAGGCTGTCAGCCCTGGCCCGGTCCCAGGGGTACGGCCTGTGCCGCTGGACGACGGACACCCGCGACTGGGAGGGCACCTCGGCGGCGCTGATGGCCGAGCGCGTCCGGTACGGCGACCGCACGACGGCACCGGTCGAGGCCGGCGGCTCGATCCTGATGCACATGAACGCCCCGCACACGGCCGCCGCGGTGTCGGGCATCGTCGCCGCGGTCCGCGCCCGCGGGCTGCGACCGGTGCCGTTGCGCTGAGCCGGACCGCGAATCCCGCGGGCCCGAGCGCTATCGGGGGACTCCGGGGCGATTCCGACACCTGGAGCAGGCTCGCGTGGCACGATCGGGGAACGGTCCCGAAGGGGCCCCGGGCGGGTGAAAGGACGGCGGGTGCTGGCCTTCCTCGTGGCGTCCATGGTCACGGCGGCGGTGGTGCTGGCTGCCCAGGCGGCCTTCGTGTGGCGGCGCCGTGCGAGCACGGCCGGGCTCAGCCTCGCGGGCCTGCTCGTGGGCGTCGCGTGGTGGAGCCTGACGTACGCCCTGGAGCTCTCCGCGCCGGACATCGGCGCCCGGCAGCTGTGGGGCGACCTGAAGTACGCGGGTGTCGCGACCATCGCCCCGACGTGGTTCGTCTTCGTGATGCGCTACACCGGCCACGACCGCCTGCTGCAGCGCCCCGTGCTCGTCGCGCTGGCGGTGGAGCCGCTACTGCTGATGGCGATCCTCTTCACGCCCGCCACCCACGACCTGGTGCGCTCCTACCCCCAGGGTGTGCAGCCCGGGGACATCCCCGTCGTGAACACCGGGCCGGTGTTCTGGGCCCACCTCGCGTACGTCGACGTCGTCGTCGTGGCGGCCACCGGTGTGTTCGTGGTCAGCCTGTCGCGGGTCTCGCGGCTGTACCGGCGTGCCGCCGCACTGCTCGTCGTGGCGGCACTGCTGCCCCTGCTGGTCAACACGCTGCACAACTTCGAGGTGGGCTGGTTCTCCCGGATCGACCTGACACCGGGGGTCTTCACGCTCAGCGGTGGCGTGCTCGTGTGGGGGCTGTTCCGCCAGCGGCTGCTGCGGCTCGCCCCTCTCGCCCGGCGGCTCGTCGTCGACCAGATGGCCGACCCGGTGCTCGTCCTCGACGCGTACGGCCGTGTGGTCGACGTGAACCCGGCCGCCGTCGCCGCCCTCGACCGCACGGAGCCCGACCTCGTCGGACGGCGGGGCGCGGAGCTGCTCCCCGACCTGGCGCCGGACGCGTCCGTCGGGGGCACCGCGAGGACCGCTCGGATGCGTGGTGGCGCCGGGGAGGTCGAGATCACCGTCCGGGGCCACCGTCGCCACTACGAGGCGAGCTCGCGACACCTGGAGGACGCCCGGGGCGGGTACGCGGGCACGGTTCTGGTGCTCCGGGACGTCAGCGACCGCCGGGCCGCCGAGACCCGGCTACGACGGCTGCTGGCGGAGCGGACCCGGATCGCGAGCGCGCTGCAGTCGGGGCTGTCGCCGGCCTCGCTGCCCCACGTGCCTGGTCTGTCGCTGGCACTGCGCTACCAGCCCGCCGGGGACGGCCGGGAGATCGGCGGCGACGTGGTCGACGTGTTCGACTGCGGCCAGGGCCGTTGGGGCGTCGTCGTCGGGGACGTCAGCGGCAAGGGCGCGGAGGCCGCGGTCGTCACGGCGCTGGTCCGCTACACCGTGCGCGCGCTGGCGGCCGAGGGCTACTCGCCGCGGGAGCTGCTACGGCGCCTGAACGCGACACTGCTTGCCGACACCCCGGACGAGCGCTTCTGCACCCTGGCCTTCGCGGTGGCTCGCCCGTGCCACGGATCGGTGGTGCTCGACCTGTGCCTCGCGGGTCACCCGCCGCCGCTGCTGGTGCGACCCGACGGTTCGGTCGAGCCGGTCGGGGAGCTCGGGACGGCGCTCGGCCTGCTGGAGGACCCGGACCTCACCGAGGTCCGCCTCGCCCTCACCCCGGGGGAGCTGCTGGTCTGGTTCACCGACGGTCTCGTCGAGGCGCGCCGTGACGGTGACCTGTTCGGGGACGAGCGCGTGGCGACGCTGCTGGCCGGCCACGCCGGCGACTGCCCGGACGCGGTGCTGGACGTGCTGGACCGCGCAGCGCACGAGCACGCGGGGGGAGACCTCGGTGACGACCTGGCGCTGCTGGCGATGCGCGCGACCCCACCGCCGGGCTGAGCCCCGGCGGATCGGTGCGCTCAGCCGGCGTGGCCGTGCCGGGGCATGCCGGAGGAGGCTGCTGCCGAGAACCGCGGGTGGCTGCGCAGCCAGGCGTCCACGCGGTCCGGGGGCATGGGGCGGGCGAGCCCGTAGCCCTGGACGACGTCGCAGCCGAGCTCGGCGAGCGCGTCGCGGGTGGCGTCGTCCTCGACGCCCTCCGCCACGACCGTGAGCTCGAGGGTGTGCCCCATGTCGACGATGGCACGCACGATGGCCCGGGCCCCGGGGTCCACGGTGATCGGGAAGATGAGGGACTTGTCGATCTTGACCTCGGCCACCGGCAGGCGCTGCAGGTAGGCCAGCGACGAGTACCCGGTCCCGAAGTCGTCGACGGACAGCTTCACCCCGAGGTCGCGCAGCTGCTGCAGGGCGCGGCCGGCGGCCTCGGGGTCGCTCATGATCGTGCTCTCGGTGATCTCGAGCGTGAGGAGGTCGGCCGGCACACCGGAGGAGGTGAGCAGGTCGCCCACGGACGCCGCGAGCTCGGGCTCCAGCAGCCGCCGTGGCGACAGGTTCACCGCGACCCCGACCCCGACCGCCGCGGCAGACCAGCCACGACACTCGCGCAGGGCCATCCGCAGCGCCTGCTGCGTGAGCGGCCCGACGAGCCCGGTGTGCTCCGCCAGCGGGATGAAGTCGTCGGGCATCACGAGCCCGCGGGTGGGGTGGGGCCAGCGGGCGAGCGCCTCGAAGCCGACGATGCGGCCCGTGCCCAGGTTCGCCTTCGGCTGGTAGTACAGGCCGATCTCCTCGGTCTCGACCGCCCGTCGCAGCTCTGTCGCCAGGGCGAGGCGGTCGGCCCCGCTGCGGTCCAGCTCGCGCCGGAAGCGCATCACGCCGTCGCTCGTGCGCTTGGCCGCGTACATCGCGACGTCGGCGCGGCGCATCATGCCGGTCGGGTCGAGACCGTCCTCGGGGCTGACGGCCACCCCCACGGACGCCCCGATCTCCAGGTAGGTCGCGGCGATCTCGAACGCCCCGGTGAGAGCCGCCCTCGCAGCGCGGGCGCTGGCCACGGCCTCGTCGTTGCCGGTGCTGCTCGGAAGCAGGACACCGAACTCGTCGCCGCCGAGGCGGGCCACGAGGGCGTCGGGTGGTGCGTGCGCGCTGAGCCGGTTCGCGACCTGCACCAGCAGGGCGTCGCCGACCTGGTGACCGAGCGCGTCGTTCACTTCCTTGAACCGGTCGAGGTCCAGCAGCAGCACGGCGGGCCCGGCCCCGGGCGACGGCACCGCGGACTCCGCCGGGTCGGCGCCCTGCCCGGCAGTGACGGCCTGCACTGCGATGGAGCGCTCCAGCGCCTCGCCGAGCCGGGTCAGGAACAGGGCGCGGTTCGCCAGCCCGGTGAGCGAGTCGTGCTGCGCCTCGTAGCGCAGCCGGTCCATCAGCCGGCTGTTGCGCAGGAGCACCTCCGCGTGGGCGACCAGGGTCTGCAGCAGGCGCAGGTCGTCCAGGGTGAAGGTCGAGGTGGCCCCCACCCGGTCCGCGACCTCCAGCAGCCCGACGACTCCCGCATCGGTGTGCACGGGCACCAGCAGCGCGTCACGCCTGCCGTGGCGGGTGAGCCACGCCCGCTCCGCCGGGTCGCGCGTGTTGTGGGGGATCGCGGCGGGCACCAGCGCCTCGGCCCGCGTAGCCTCCTGGGGCGGGAGCAGGCGGGCCGACTCCGCTCGCAGCAGCTCGCGGGCCTGGACGACGAGCTCCTCCGACACCGCGTCGAACTCGACGGCGGCTCCGACCGTCTCGGTGAACGAGAAGAGCTGCTCGAGGTCGGCGTGCCGGCGCAGCAGCCGGTTGTAGCCGCGGAACGCGACGACGACGACGCCGATCAGGACCGCCAGCAGCGCGACCCCGGCCTCGGACACCCGCAGCACCGGGACGACGAGCAGCGTGACGCACACGCTGAGCAGGCCGGAGAGGGTCGTGCCACCCACCATCAGGGCGAGGTCCGTGGTCGACGGGCGCTCGCCGGTGAGCAGCCGCACGGCGCGCAGCACGACCGCGGCGCCCACGACGTCGACGACCAGGACGCCGGCGGCGACCGCCGCCCAGAGCAACGGCCCCGCGACGCCGTCCGGCCGCAGCACCAGCAGCAGCATGGCGAGCAGGCCGACCTCGCCGGTGTACAGGGCCGAGTTGAAGACCACGGTGCGCGTCGGTGGCCGGCGCATCGTCATGACGACGAAGGCGGGGACCAGGCGTGCCACGAGCAGCAGCGGCACCGGCAGCAGGTACAGGCCGAGGATGAGCGGGAGGTCGCTGAGCGACACCGAGAAGGCGCGGCCCCGCACCTCCACGTGGTACTTCGACATCTCGGTGACCATGACGAGTGCGACCACCACCGCGACGCCGAGCGGGACCGGGAGCGCGGGCTCGAACAGGGGCGCGTCCCAGGTCGCGAACACACCCGCGGCCCCGACCGCGAACGACCCGCACGACAGCAGAGCGAACTCCACCATCGCGCGGGTCGTCGCACCGCGCAGGGCGGGATGACCGGTCACGTCATCCCTCCCGCCTCGACTACTGCTGCGAGGCGCCGGACAGCGAGGCGCCGGACAGCGAGGCGCCGGACAGCGAGGCGCCGGCCAGCGAGGCGCCGGACAGCGAGGCGCCGGACAGCGAGGCGCCGGACAGCGAGGCGCCGGACAGCGAGGCGCC
>JBBRBF010000055.1:0-12281 GCA_038206105.1 Actinomycetales bacterium
CCGGCGGGAACGTTCGGGTCAGCACCCCCAGCGCCACATGATCCGACAGACGCCGATCAGTGTCCGGCTTCACCCACCCCGCCCGCGGCATGCGGCCGAGAATAACACGTCTGTAGTTCTAACTGAACGGTATTGGGGCTACGCCACATCTACGCCCTCAGCGAGAAGACCAGCACCGACCCCAGCAACGACGCGACGCTGTCGAGGGGCCTCGCGGTCATCGCGGGTGAGCGTCTCGGCCTAGACATCGCTGCCCTCGGGCACGACTGACGGGTCAGCCGGGCTGCGTTGACGCCGTGCGACTCCACCCACGACGTCATCGAGCCAGGCGTCGACGGGCGCCGACGGACGCCGTCGGGGCGACCGAGCGGCTCGCCGGGCGACGATCGCTGTCACCGTCGACCTCCGCCGCCCGGCGGGCTGAGCCTGGCCAGCCAGCGGACCCTACCGTCGACAACGGTCTCGGTCTCGGTCTCGGTCATGCCGACCGCCCGCGCCACGTTCTGGGACGCCTCGTGCTCGGGATGCACAAGGGCCCGGACGGTGGTGACGCCCTGGTCGCGTAGCGAGGTCACCATCGCTCGGGCGGCCTCGTGAGCGTAGCCGCGGCCCTGGAAGGCTAGGCGACCACCCAGGCGATCTCCGCGGCAGGACCGTCCTGTTCCTCGGTGACCGTGGCCTGCACCGTGCCCACAGCGCGCCCGTCCTGACGGCAACGCAGCACCCAGTTCAGCCAGCGCTGCGACCCGTCAGGTGAGACGCCCACGACCTGGCGCCGGTACCGCACCTCCAGCTCCCCTGCGCTTGCAGGCTGTCCGCCGATGAAGGCGTGCAGACCGGGGTCGTCCAGCAGCGGGGCCATCTCCTGGGCGTGGTCGACGCGCGGCGGCTCCAGGTCAAGGCGCGGACCAGTCAGCCGCCGTGCTGCCGGCACCGGGACGCCCGGGATCGCCACGGTGGTGATTCTCCTCGCCGAGCGTGACCGCGAGCGACGCCCGGCTCCCGCAGGGTCCCCGACGGGGTCGTTGTCATGCCGGGACGACGGTGCGGCTGACGACCCAGCGGTGCGGGGAGATCGGCCGCGTGCGCGTGAAGCCGTGGTACTCGAAGGCGGCCATCGGCCCGGTGTGCAGCAACGAGCCCGACAGCGTGCGGTCGTCGGTCTCCTCGGGGTAGCCCTCGACCGTGCCACCGCCGTGCCGGGGGGTCTCGACCAGTGCCCCGCCGAGCGCAACGTTGGCTACGCCCCGGCGGCGCAAGCCCTTGCTCGTGAAGAAGCACGTGATGCGCCACGCCGGCAGCGTCGTGAGGTCCTTCTCGTACCGGCGCCGGCTCTTGATCTCCGGCAGCTCCGCCGGGGAGCCGAACTGGCACCAGTCCAGGCACTCGTCGCCGTCGAGCGCGAGCAGGCGTGGGCGCGGCCCTCACTGATGCGCTGCTCCTTCTCGGCCCGGTTCTGCGCCGGGGTGCGTCCATGTCCCTTGCCCAGCTTGACGTGGAACGCCATGCACCAGCAGCCGCCCCAGACGCCGTTGTTGGCCTCGACCAGCCGTGCGAACACGAGCCACGGGTCCACGTCCAGGGGCCGCACCGACAGGGCGGCGGCCGTCCCGCCTGCAGCTCGTGCGTCGCTCACGGACACTTCCATAGCACCGGCGGCGGGGCCGTCGCCACGCCGTGTCACGAAGCTGGGGTTCGCCGGCACGACCTCCGCCGTCCACGGTGCGTCCCAGGGGACACCGCGCCGCGGGAACCTCGGCTACCGCCCGCTGCCGACGCGGCGGGGTCCGGTGAGCCACGTGCGTTCCTCACGGGCGGCGTACACCGCGGCGATGATGGCCCGGTCGAGCGTCTCGGGGCGACCGCCGAGCCAGCGCCGCAGCCACATCCGGTTGACGACGTGGACGTCACCCGGTGGGGTCTTGATGGTGATGTCGTCGGCGCCGACGGGCACCACGACACCCGTTGCGGCTACCTGGAAGCCGCAGGCAGCGGACAGGAGCCGCCCGGCGCGTTCTGCCTCGTGCCGGCTGTTGCGGAGGTACGGCTGGCGCTGCCCGTTCACGAGGAACGTGCCGTCGCCGACCCAGATCGTCGCGCCCGGGTGGTGCATCGCATTCGGCGTGAACGCCCCGCCGGGTCCGATCACGACGTGGTCGATGTCGCTGCCGCGCTCACCGACCGGCACGGCGTGCAGCACCCGCCACCGCAGGTCCTTCGCGCCCAGCTTCGCCAGCCGGGCCGCAAGCTTCTCCTCGCCGTCCGCTCCGATCCGCCAGGCCCGCTCCCCGGCCTGGACACGGAGCACCCGGGCCAGCAGCGTGCGCACCGGTGCCGCTCCGGTCTCGACCACCGGACCCGGCGGTACCACCGGTCCGGCTTCTGGGTCGCGGTCGACGGAGTCGCTGCGGCCTCCATGGCATGCGTCCGCGTGCCCGCATCCCGCCGGCGACCCCGCAGCAACGGCGAAGTCCGACGCTCCGGCGTGCGCGTCCAGCGCTTCGTGCAGCTCGTGTACCCGCGCCGGGTCCTCGATGTGCCGCTCGCCGCTCACGGCGTCCTGCCAGCCCAGCCTCGCACCATCGCGACCGGTGACGTACAGCCGGTCCTTGCCGTACCGGCGCCATCGCGGGAGCGGCTTCATCACCCGAGATGTCCGACCTCGTTGATCGAGACGACACGTCGGTCGTGGAAGACGTCGTCCTCGTGGAGGAGGCAGATGCTTCCGGGGGACGCCGTGAACTTCACCGAGCCGACGGATTCGAGCGGCATTCCGATCCAGGCTGCGATGACGAACGTCGCGGCTCCGCCGTGAGTCACCACGATCGAGTGCTCGCCACCGCGGGCGAGGACGCGGTCCACGGCGGCGTAGATCCTCGTCGCGACGTCGAGCTTCGTCTCGGAACCGTCCACGCCGTCGTGCTGCCGCAGACGATCACCGACGGCCGGTCGAGGCAGGAAGTCCGTGGTCCCCGCAGGTAGTCCCTCGGCCACCACGCCGTAGGACTGCTCGCGCAGTCGCTCGTCCAGCACGACCGGGTACATGCCGAGCCAGGCCGAAATCGCTTCAGCAGTGCGACGGGTTCGGCGCAGATCCGAGGAGAACAGAGCGATCCTCCGGTCGGGCACTCGCGCCGCGATCGAGTCCGCGATCCGTTCTGCCTGGTCGGCGCCGCGCGGGGTGAGGCCCCAGTCGTACCAGCCGCCGACCATCTTCTCGACGTGGTGGGTCGCCTCGGGGTGTGTCACGACGTACAGACGTCCGCACGACGAGATTCTCCCTGCACGAGAAGAGATCCATGGGGGCAGCACGTCGTCGTCTGACGACGTCCTCGCTGCGGACCTGCCGCGGGACGACGACCTCCTGCACGACAAGCAGCAAAGCAAAGTCGGCCGCCAGAGGGATCGCGATCAGGGCTCCGAGGATGACGAGCAGGCTGCGTTGTCGAGCTCGCGGACGACGTCCGGCGACCGGGCGGCTGACCGCGTCTGCAGTCGCGATCGTGCTCGACACACCGTCGGAGCGTTTCCACGTGGATAGTCTTCGGGTGGTAGCCCGGGTGACGCCATGTGCGGGGCGCTGCGTGTCGTCGGTCCACAGAGGGCGATCCGCGGCGAGCCGTACACGACGACAACCACCACGCGCGGATCGAAGGACCCCGATGCAGGTTTCTGATCTCGCCGAGCGCATCCGCCACGTGATCTACGTGCACCTGGCCACGACCGGCTCCGCACCGGATCGAGAAGTCCTCGCGTCAACGTTGGGCACATCGCCGGAGGAACTCGACGCCGCGATGACCGAGCTGGCTGACGCGCACCACCTGGTGCTCCGTGACGGGCGCATCGAACTCGCACACCCGTTCGCCACTCGCTCGTTTCGGTTCTCAGTCATGGGGCCGAGCACTCTGTGGTGGGGCGGCTGCGCGTGGGACGCGTTCGCGATCCCCAATCTTGTGCCCGCAGCGCCCTCTGTGCTCGTCGCGACGAGCTGCCCGGCCTGCGAGACCCCGCACGCCTGGACCGTGACGAACCAGGGACCGCCCTCGGGTGAACAGGTCGTGCACTTCCTGGTACCGGCCCACAGGATCTGGCCCGATGCCTCGCACGCGTGCGAGAACCAGCAGATCTTCTGCTCGGAGACCTGCGTCGCCGACTGGCTGGGCCGAATGGGCAACACCCGCGGCTACGTCATGACCCTCGCCACGCTGTGGCGGCTGGCCGAGCACTGGTACGACGGACGCCTGGACACCCCGTACGAACGACGCGAACCCACACAAGCTGCGGGCTACTTCCGTCAGGTCGGCCTGAGCGGCCCGTTTTGGGGGCTGCCCGACGAACAGCCCGTCGCGCAGGATCTGGCCTGAGCACACCCCTGACAGAAGCACGCATGCCCTGGTACGCATCGACTCGCGTGGGTGCGCACTCGCGCCGCGGACGATGACCACTCGCGACGTCGGGAAGAGCCATCGGGTCCCGGCGCGAGGCGCGACCGGACGTCCTGAGAGGGCGACGGCCTAGCTGCGGTCCTGTCGCGGGACGACGACCTCCTGCACCACGAGCAGCACGGCAGCCGCCAGCGGGATCGCGATCAGGGCGCCGAGGATCCCGAGCAGGCTGCCGCCGGCGAGCGCGGCGACGATCGCGACCGCGCCGGGGACCGCCACCGCCCGCTGCATCACCCGCGGCGCGAGCAGGTAGTTCTCGAGCTGCTGGTAGACGAGGAAGTAGACGGCGAGCACGAGCGCCGAGGTGACCGACGTGAACAGGGCCACGACCACGACGACGAGCGCCCCCAGCGTCGCCCCGACCAGGGGGATCAGGCCCAGCACGCCGACGACGAGGGCGAGCACGGCGGCGTAGGGGATCGACAGCAGCGAGAGCACGAGGTAGCTGCACAGAGCGTTGATGGTCGCGATCGTGATCTGCCCGATCACGTAGCCGCCGATCCGGCGGGTGATCTCGTCGCCCAGCAGCTGGACCCGATGGCGCCGTGACCGGGGCACGAGCGCGTAGCCGCTGGTCTTGATGTGGTTCATCGATCCCAGGAAGTACAGCGTCAGCACGAGCACCGTGACCGTGCTGAAGACCCCGGAGACCACGGCCCGTCCGGCCCCGAAGATGCCGCCGAAGACCATCGAGACGGCCTCGCCGCTGGCCAGGCGAGCCTTCAGCTGCGACGCCAGTCGTTCGGTGACGCCGTACTCGGCGTCGAACCGGGTGAGTGTGGGGGAGCGTTCGACCGCTGCCTGGGCGTCGGTGACGTAGCCCGGCAGCACTGACGCGAGCTCGGTCGCCTGGGCCACGGCGATGGGGATGACCATCGACACGAACCCGGCGAACACGGCCAGGACACCGACGTACACGGTGCCCACTGCCACCGGACGGCGCAGACCGCGAGCGGTCAGGGAGTCGACGACGGGAGCCAGGCCGAGGGCGAGGAACGCCGAGACCACGAGCAGGATGATGAGGCCGGAGAGGTCGCCCAGGAGCCGGACCAGGCCGATCGCCACCAGCACCCCGATGGCGCCGACGAAGCCGACGTAGAACGGGTGGCCGCGGCTGATCGGGCGGCCTAGCGGACCGAAACGGCCGCCGTCCCGGTCGGGGCGCTCGCCGGCTCGCCCGGGCTCCACCCCACGAGCGTGGTCACCGCGGCGCTCTGCGCCGCTCCGCTCGTCGTCCGGGGCAGCGGCGGCATCAGGTGCGGCATCCGAGCGGCGCGCAGGCGGCGGCACCAGCGCCCGGGCCGGCACGGCCGCGGCGTCGACCGACCGGGCCGGCACGGCCGCGGCGTCGCCCGACCGGGCGGGCGGCTCGCCGTTGACCTGGCGCAGCATCGCGTCGAGCGTCGGCGTGTCGCTGCGCAGCAGCGGACGCCGCCCCGCCCGGCGGGGCGAGGGGTGACGGTGCCGTAGGACGCGGGCGAGACGGCGCAGGCGGGGACTCCTGGTGTCGAGCTGTCCGACCGGTCGCATCCGGCCCCCCTCCCGTCCCGACGAGCGTAGGGCGGGCGGGCGGCGTGTCGGCAGACCGGCGCGCCCCCGGGTGCGACGGATGCCACCCCCTGCGCCGCGGTGGGGCTGCCGGGCGCGGGGCCGCCGGGCGCGGGGCCGCCGGGCGTGGCGGCGCCGGGCGCGGCGCTTGCAGGGGCGCGACCGTCAGTGGGACGCCGGCTCCACCAGCTCCACGAGCACGCCGCCGGCGTCCTTGGGGTGGACGAAGTTGACGCGGCTGCCCGCCGTGCCGCGACGGGGGGCGTCGTAGAGCAGCCGCATCCCGCGTTCACGCAGCGTGGCCGCGGCCGCCTCGACGTCGTCCACCCGGTAGGCGACCTGCTGCACGCCCGGGCCGTTGCGGTCGAGGAACGTGGCGATGGTCGACTCGGGGGTCAGCGGCGCGAGCAGCTGCACGCAGGCGTGCGGCGCGTCGGCGGGCCCGACCGCCATCATCGCCTCGCGGACCCCCTGCTCGGCGTTCTCCTCGGTGTGCAGCAGCGTCATCGAGAACGTGTCGCGGTAGAAGGCGATGGCGGCGTCGAGGTCGGCGACGGCGACGCCGACGTGGTCGACGGCGCGGAACAGGGGCTCCGGTGCCTGGCTCGTCATGACCGCGGAGGGTACGCCGCTACGGCCCCCACCGGTGAGTACGCTGGTGGGGCGAGCCCGGCGACGCGCTCACGGCGGGCCGCTCGGCTCCCGGTCGTGTCGCCCCACCCGGTGCGAGGAGGCCCCTGACGTGACGAGCGAGACGAATGACGGTGACCGGTCGGTGTCCGTGATCCTCGGCGGCGCCAGGACGCCGATGGGCCGGCTGCTCGGCTCCCTGAAGGACCTCTCCGGCGCCGACCTGGGTGGCGCCGCGATCGCTGGGGCGCTGCAGCGCTCCGGGGTGGCTCCCGACGCCGTCGAGTACGTGATCATGGGTCAGGTGCTCACCGCGGGGGTGGGACAGATCCCCGCCCGGCAGGCCGCGGTGAAGGCCGGGATCCCGATGACGGTGCCGGCACTGACGATCAACAAGGTCTGCCTGTCCGGCATCGACGCCATCGCGCTGGCCGACCAGCTGATCCGCGCCGGCGAGTTCGACGTCGTGGTGGCCGGCGGCCAGGAGTCGATGACGCAGGCGCCGCACCTGATGCAGAAGTCCCGGTCCGGGTA
Source organism: Actinomycetales bacterium (assembly GCA_038206105.1). Classification (GTDB taxonomy): domain Bacteria; phylum Actinomycetota; class Actinomycetes; order Actinomycetales; family JBBRBF01; genus JBBRBF01. The sequence continues at coordinate 7,158 of JBBRBF010000055.1, forward strand.
CAAGTACGGCGACGTCACGGTGCGCGACCACATGGCCTTCGACGGCCTCTGGGACGTGTTCACCGACCAGGCGATGGGCGGCCTGACCGAGGCCGCGAACGACGGAGACGGCGCCTTCACGCGCGAGGAGCAGGACGCGTTCAGCGCCCGTAGCCACCAGCTCGCCGCCCGCGCCTGGAAGGACGGCCTGTTCGACGACGAGGTGGTGCCGGTGCCGATCCCGCAGCGGTCCGGCGACCCGGTCCCCTTCCGCGAGGACGAGGGCATCCGCGCCGACACGACCGCTGAGTCCCTGGGCCGGCTGCGCCCGGCGTTCCGCCCCGACGGCACCATCACGGCGGGCTCCGCCTCGCAGATCAGCGACGGCGCCGCTGCCGTCGTGGTGACCAGCCGCCGCTACGCCGAGGAGAACGGGCTGGACTGGATCGCGGAGATCGGTGCCCACGGTGTGGTCGCGGGCCCGGACTCCACGCTGCAGGACCAGCCGGCCGCCGCCATCCGCGCCGCGTGCGCCAAGGAGGGCATCGATCCCGGCGACCTCGACCTCGTGGAGATCAACGAGGCGTTCGCCGCGGTCGGCCTCGCGAGCACCCGGGCGCTCGGGGTCGACCCGGAGAAGGTGAACGTCAACGGCGGCGCGATCGCCCTCGGTCACCCGATCGGGATGTCGGGGGCGCGCATCACCCTGCACCTGGCGCTCGAGCTCGGCCGGCGCGGTGGCGGCACCGGGGCCGCGGCCCTGTGCGGCGGCGGCGGTCAGGGCGACGCCCTCGTGCTCCGCGTCCCGGCCCGGCGCTGAGCGACGCCGCCCGGATGCGTCGCGACCTCTCGGTACCCGACCTTGTCGCGAGGGCTCGGGAGGGGTCCCCGCGCGCCGTCGCCCGGCTGGTGTCGCTCGTGGAGGACGCCTCGCCGAGCCTGCGCGAGGTGATGGAGCTGCTGGCCCCGCACACCGGCAACGCCCACGTGCTCGGGATCACCGGATCACCGGGCGTGGGCAAGTCGACGTCGACGTCCGGGGTGGTCGGGGCGCTGCGCCGGCGGGGCCTGCGGGTCGGCGTGCTCGCGGTGGACCCCTCGTCGCCGTTCTCCGGCGGCGCGCTGCTCGGCGACCGGATCCGGATGCAGGACCACGTCGGCGACCCCGAGGTCTACATCCGCTCGATGGCGACCCGGGGCCACCTCGGGGGCCTGTCCTGGGCGACGCCCCAGGCGCTGCGGGTGCTCGACGCATGCGGCTGCGACGTCGTCCTGGTCGAGACCGTCGGCGTCGGCCAGAGCGAGGTCGAGGTCGCCGCGATGGCCGACACGACGCTCGTGCTGCTCGCACCGGGGATGGGCGACGGGATCCAGGCGGCGAAGGCCGGCATCCTCGAGATCGGCGACGTCTTCGTGGTGAACAAGGCCGACCGAGAGGGTGCGGACGCCACGGTGCGCGACATCCGCCAGATGCTCTCGCTCGGCGAGGCGCGCCAGCCAGGCGACTGGCGGCCCCCGGTCGTGAAGACGGTGGCCTCGAAGGGCGAGGGTCTCGACGACGTCGTCGAGGCTCTCGACAAGCACTGGGCGTGGCTCGCCGAGGACGGCCGGCTGCGCGCCCGCCGGCTGCGGCGCACCGTGGACGAGGTGGAGGCGATCGCCGTCACCGCCCTGCGGGAGAGGATCGGCGACCTGCGCCACGGTCGCGGTCTGGAGGAGCTGGCCGCCGCCGTGCTCGACGGGGAGCTGGACCCCTACGCCGCCTCCGACCGGCTCGTCGCCGCCGTCGCCGGCTGATCGGCGTCCCCGCCGACCCGCGTCCCCGGCCGACCCGCCCTCCGGAGGGCCGTGTGACACGGTGGGCCCGTGCTCGTCGCCTTCTCCGTCGCCCCCTCCGGAACCGGTGAGTCCGTCAGCGAGGCCGTCGCGGACGCCGTCCGCGTGGTCCGCGCGTCGGGCCTGCCGCATCGCACCGACGCCATGTTCACCACCATCGAGGGCGACTGGGACGCCTGCATGGCGGTCGTGCGCGACGCCTGTGAGGCCGTCGGGCGGCACGGCCCCCGGGTGTCGCTCGTGCTGAAGGCGGACATCCGGCCCGGCCGCGACGGGGAGATGCAGGCGAAGCTGGACCGGCTGGAGGACGCGATTGACCGCGGGGACGCCGGCGAAGCCTGAGCCTTCGCGCCGGCTCCGGCCGTCCCGCTGTCACCCCGTCAGCCGCCGGTGTCGATCGGCGGCGTCAGCCGATGTCGACGACCACGCGGTCGACGTCCCCCTCGAGCTGGTCGTTACCGCCGGAGGACGGCAGCCTGCCGCCGACGGTCAGCGGCTCGGAGCGGGGTGCCACGCGTCCGATCGTCGCCGTGCCCGACGTGCGGGCCCGGCGTGCTCCGGTGCGCAGGTCCGTCACGGTCAGGGTCAGCCGTGCGCGGTCGCGGTCGGACGACGGCCGGTCGACCCGGCAGGCCACGCGCGCCCAGCTGCCGCGCGGAGCGGCAGCCGTGTCCTGCACCATCACGGCCCCCCGCGAGCCGGCGACGCGGCACGAGGCGACGCCGCCGTCGACCTGCAGCTTGTACTGCCCCGCCGAACCCCAGGTGCCGCGCTGCAGCAGGTTGTTGCCGCGGTCGGCGGCTGTGCCCCGGGTGCCGGCCGCCAGGCGCACATCGACCGACATCGTGAACGGCCGCCGCCACGGCAGCAGCCGGTCGCGGCCGTCGGCATCCACCTCGAGCACGCCCTGCGGGCCGACGGCCCGGGTCGTCACGGGCAGGTGGGCGTAGTTCGCGCGGTCGCCCTCGCGACCCCAGGTCAGCGAGCCGGAGCGGTCCCGGGGTCGGACGCGCACGGGGGCGGACCCGGTGCTGCTCAGCTGGCCGCTCAGCACGGTGCCGATGTTCCAGCCCGGCAGGTCGACCAGCAGGTCGGGGTGGGTCGCCGCCGCGGGCGCGGCGATGCCCAGGACGGAGGCTAGGGCGAGCAGGGGCGTCACGCCGATCACGCAGAGTCGTCGATTCACGCCGGTGACAGTAGGGCATGTCACCTCAAAGTGCTCTCCCGCGACCCGGGGGTAGCGTCCAACCCCGTGACAGAGAGGCGGCCGGCGTTCGACCCGGTCCGGCGCGCGGAGGAGCTGTGGGTCGAGCGGTGGGGGCCGGGGTCGCCGCACCGCCAGATGGCGGCCGCGACGTCGGTGATGCGGGTGCAGCAGCTGCTGCTGGCGCGCTTCGACGAGGCGCTGCGGCCGCACGGGCTGACCTTCGCCCGGTACGAGGCCCTCGTGCTGCTCTGCTTCAGCCGCAGCGGTGCGCTGCCGCTCCGCGTCGTCGGCGAGCGCCTCATGGTGCATCCCACGAGCGTGACGAACACCGTGCAGCGCCTCGTGGCCACCGGGCACGTCGAGCGGGCGGCGAACCCCCGCGACGGGCGGGGTGCGCTGGCGCGGGTGACGCCGTCCGGCCGGGCCGTCGTCGAGGCGGCCACCGCCGACCTGCACGCCCTGGACTTCGGCCTCGGCGCACTCGACCGAGAAGCGCTGGCGGACCTGACCGCGCTGCTCGCCCGGGTGCGCGCAGCGGCCGGGGACTGGCAGGGCTCGGAGCCGACGGCCGACGGCGACTCGACAGATAGTAGGACGTCCACGTAACTTGGTGGTCCCGGGCACCCCGACCCGGTCAGCCGAGCACCGAGGAGCCGTCGCCGTGGACGCCGAGCAGATCGAGGCGGGCCGCCGCCGCTGGCAGCAGCGCTACGACGCCGCCCGGGAGGCGGGTGCGGTGCGGGACGCCGACTTCACGACGCTGTCCGGGGTTCCCACCGAGCCGGTCTACGGCCCCTCCGAGGGCGGTACCGACCCGCGGATGGAGCGGATCGGCTGGCCGGGGGAGTACCCCTTCACCCGTGGCCTCTACGCGACCGGCTACCGGGGGCGCTCCTGGACGATCCGGCAGTTCGCCGGGTTCGGCAACGCCACCCAGACCAACGAGCGGTACCGGATGATCCTGGAGCGCGGGGGCGGCGGGCTCAGCGTCGCGTTCGACATGCCCACCCTGATGGGCGTCGACTCCGACGACCCGCGCAGCCTCGGCGAGGTCGGACACTGCGGCGTGGCCGTCGACTCCGCCGCCGACATGGACGTGCTCTTCGACGGCATCCCGCTCGGGGACGTCACCACGTCCATGACCATCAGCGGTCCCGCCGTGCCCGTGTTCTGCATGTACCTCGTCGCGGCCGAGCGGCAGGGCGTGGACCACGCGGTCCTCAACGGCACGCTGCAGACCGACATCTTCAAGGAGTACATCGCGCAGAAGGAGTGGCTCTTCCCGCCCGAGCCGCACCTGCGCCTGATCGGCGACCTGATGGAGCACTGCGCCGAGAAGATCCCCGCCTACAAGCCGATCTCGGTGTCCGGCTACCACATCCGCGAGGCCGGCTCGACCGCCGCGCAGGAGCTGGCGTTCACGCTCGCCGACGGCTTCGCCTACGTCGAGCTCGGGCTCTCGCGCGGGATGGACGTCGACGACTTCGCGCCCGGGCTGTCGTTCTTCTTCGACGCCCACATCGACTTCTTCGTGGAGATCGCGAAGTTTCGGGCGGCTCGGCGTATCTGGGCGCGCTGGCTCCGCGACGTCTACGGCGCGAAGACCGAGAAGGCGCAGTGGCTGCGCTTCCACACCCAGACCGCCGGCGTCTCGCTGACCGCCCAGCAGCCGGACAACAACGTCGTACGCACGGCGGTCGAGGCACTCGCCGCCGTCCTGGGCGGGACCAACAGCCTGCACACCAACGCCCTCGACGAGGTCCTCGCGCTGCCGAGCGAGAAGGCCGCGCAGATCGCGCTGCGCACCCAGCAGGTCATCGCCGAGGAGACGGGGGTGGCCAACGTCGTAGACCCGCTCGGCGGCTCGTGGTACGTCGAACAGCTCACCGACGAGCTCGAGGCGCAGGCCGAGGCGGTCTTCGCCAAGGTCCGGGCGATGGGCTGCAACGACAGCGGTGGGGACGGCACGATGACCTCGGGCATCCTGCGCGGGATCGAGGACGGCTGGTTCATGGCCGAGATCGCCGAGGCCGCCTTCACCTACCAGGTCGCGGTCGAGAAGGGCGAGAAGAAGGTCGTCGGCGTCAACGTGCACACCTCCG
>JBBRBF010000056.1:0-12057 GCA_038206105.1 Actinomycetales bacterium
GCCCCCGCCAGGGCGCGCCTTGCCACCAGGCCGAGCGCGTCGGCACGGCGCTGCGTCGGTGCGCGCGGATCACGGCCGAGCGGCAGACCGTCCTCGCCGAGCGCGGCGGGGTCGGGTGCGGCGAAGTGCTCGACGGCCGCCTTCAGCTGCGCCCCGGTCATCGGGTCGAGCTGGCCACGCACGATCAGCATCCCCGTGCCGTCGGTGACCATGTCGAAGCGGCGCCGCGCGAACGCGTCGGGGTCGTAGGACCGTTCCGTCCGCGACGGGTCCAGCCGGTCCAGCAGCTGCGACGCTAGGCTCTCGCACTCCCGCGGCGGGTGCCGCCTGGAGACCGCGACGAAGAACTCGTCGATGGTCGCCGCGGCCCCGGCCCGCAAGGCGTGCGGGACCCGCTGCAGGGTCCGCCGGGCCGCATCGACGTGCTCCCGGGACACCGCCCCCTCGCCCAGCGCCGCCCCCATCCCCGCCAGGCTGCCTCTCTCCTCCCGCAGCACCCCACTGGGCGGCGCATCCGGATCGACCGCGCGGGCGGTCTCCACGTCTGCTCGCGCCCGACCCGGCGCACTCTGCAGCCGCGACCGCAGCAGACCGGCCAGCGAGGTGGCGCCCAGGTCACCCACGGCGTCGCCGTCCAGCGAGCGGATCACCGCCAGCCTAGCCGCCTCGACGCCCCGCGAGGCACGCTCGATCCCGACCAGCAGGTCCGTCCGCTCCCGCACCGACAGCGACAGCACCGTCGTCGCCGCGAGCTCCCGCGACAGGCGCAACAGCTCCGCGGCGAGGCGCTGCGCCTCGTGCTGGCCGCCGTCCGTCGCTGACATGTATCGATCATATGTTCGACCGCCGACATTGCCGGCCGCCGTCCACAGGCACCGTGGCGGGACGTCGCAGGTTCCGCCTAGGGTCGTCCCACGCAAGGGACAAGGAGTGACGTGGCGGGTTACGAGGCGTGGCTGCGCGGCCTGGGGCAGGAGGGTCTCGCCGCCCTGCTGCGCCGCCGTCCCGAGATCCTCCGGGAGGGACAGCGGCCCCAGACGGTGCACGCCCTCGCGACGCTGCTGCTGCGCCCTCACGCTGTGCACGCCGCACTGCTCGGTGAGAACGCCGCGACCGTGGACGTCGCGGCCGCGGCGCTCGTGCTGGGCCGGTCGTTCCGGCGCGACGAGCTTGCAGAGCTCCTCGGCGAGCCGGACCACGTCGCGCCGATCGACGTCGACGCGGCCCTTCGCCGCCTGCAGGACCTCGCCCTGGTCTGGCCGGACGAAGCCGACGGCTGGGATGTCACCGGCGGCCTGCGCGCCGTGTTCGAGCGACCGTTCGGGTTGGGACCGCCGCTGCACCGGCTCGTGGCGCAGGTGCCGGAGGCGGACCTGCGCTCGATGGCTGCCGGCATGGGCGTGCCGCGCAACGCGCCCGTCCGGCACCTGCGCCACGTCGTCGAGACCCGCTTGAGCGACCCCGACCACGTGCGCGCTGCTGCCGCAGGCGGTCCGCAGGAGGCGGCGGCGGCGCTGTCGACCCTGGTCTGGCACGACAGCCTCGCTGGGCTGCTCGGGCCTCCGCTCGACGACCTCGACGACGTCGACGCGGAGGAGGCCGAGACGTGGATGGACCTGGTCGACCAGCTCGGCACCGCCATGCCGTGGCAGCACGGCGGGCCGGTCCTCACCTGGCTGCGCGAGAGCGGGATGCTGCTGCGCGACGGCTGGGAGGAGCACATGCCGCGTGAGGTCGCGCTCGCGCTGCGCGGTCCGCACTGGCGCCCCCCGGTCAGCGCGAGGCCCCCCGTGGTCGAGGTCGACGTCAGCCCCGTCGGCGTGCGCGGGGACGGCGCGGCGGCAGCGTCGGCGCTGGTCCACGACGCGAGCCGCCTCGTCGCGGCCATCGGGGACCAGCCCGTGGCGAGGCTGCGCAGCAGTGACGGCGGCGTGGGCGTGCGGGAGGTGAAGCGGTTGGCGCGCGCGACGCACACGGAGCCACGTCGGGTCGACCTGCTGCTGCCGCTCTTGCACGGACGGGGTCTGCTGCACGCGGCCGGCGACCGGGTGACGGTGACGGAACGGGCGCACGCGTGGCGGCACCAGGACCCGGCCCGCCAGCTCACCGAACTGCTCACCGCCTGGTGGACGGCGGAGGGAGGCCTGACCCACCGGCCGGACCACCGCAGCGGCAAGCAGGCGGCGGTGCTGAGCTGGGTCGCGCGACTCACCCCCCAGCAGCCGCTGCGCCACGCGGTCCTGCGTGCGCTCGCGGGCCTGCCGGAGGGGCGGGGGACGACCGGCCCCGACGGCGTCCACGATGCGGTGGTCTTCGACCGTCCGCTGGCGTCCCCGGCGTCCCCGGAGCTGGACGAGATCCTGGCGGCCCTGTGGTGGGAGGCCGGGGTGCTGGGTCTCGTGGGGGCCTCGAGCGCGACGCCGCTCGGCCGGGCCCTGGCGTGCGACGCCGGACCGGAGACGGCCGACGGCGCCGCCGTGCTGCTGGCGGCGACCACTGCCGCGCTGCCCCCCGTGACACGCACTGCGGTGGTGCAGGGCGACCTCACCGCGCTGGTGCACGGCGTGGCCGCCGCCGCGGTGACCGACCTGCTGAACGGCTGCGCGGACGTCGAGGGCGCCGGCGGGTCGACCCGGTGGCGCTTCAGCGAGAGCAGCGTCCGGCGGGCGCTGGACACCGGCGTCTCCGCGGAGGACCTGCTCACCCGGCTCGCCGACGTGGCGGAGCACGACCTCCCCCAGCCGTTGGTCTACCTCGTCAAAGACGTCGGACGTCGCCACGGCCGGATCCGGGTGACGTCCCTGCGCTGCGCGGTGGTGGCCACCGACGAGACCCTGATCGCCGAGGTGCTGCACGCACGACCGTTGCGCACGCTGGGGCTGCGCCGGCTCGTCGACGGCGTGCTCGCGAGCGCGCAGCCCGCTGCCGAGACCACCGACGCGCTGCGCCGGGCCGGCTTCATGCCCGTGCAGGAGGACGACTGCGGCCGGGTCGTCCTCCACCGCAGCGCCACGCAGAGCCCTCACGGCGGTGCGCCTGGGCGGCCGGTCGACGCGTCCGGACAGCTGGACCCCGACGAGACGATCGACCTGTCCGGGCCGATCGACCTCACCGGCCGCCTCGACCCAGGCGGACAGGTCCACCATGAAGGACTGCTCGACCCGGACGTACGGGCCTGGTTTGCGGCCGCTCGTGGCCAGGCCGACGACGCCGAGGAGGATCTCGACGCAGCGGAACGGACGGCCATCGCAGTGCTGCGCGGCTGACCCCCTCGCCGCCGAGCGCCCGCGCGCCCCGTAACCTCCCCGTCGCGGCCCGACAGGCTTCCGCCGCCACCGGCACGCCCGGCGGCACAGGACATGCCCCCACCCGCACGACTCGTCGTGCAACCCCGGGGGATGTCTCGTGTCGCTCTACCGCCGCTCTGCGGCGAGCCTGCTCGCCGCCGAACCGACCTCCGTGGTCGAGCACCTGATGGGTCAGATGCTCCACCGCACCGGGCGCCGCCCGACCCCGGCGGAACAGGCGTCCTGGCGGGCGAGCCTGCCCGAGCTCGCCGGCCTGCTCGTGGACGCCGGCCTGGGCGACGTGGAGGTCCTGGCCGAGCACCCGCTGCCGCTGACGTCCCGGCGTGCGGACGCCGTCCTCGCGGGTGCCCACCCCGAGACCGGCCAGGCGTCCTACGTCGTCGTCGAGCTGAAGCAGTGGAGTGCGGCCCGCGCGTTCGAGGACGACCCGGCGCTCGTCGTCGTCCCGGGGATGGCCGGCCCGCCGAAGCTGCACCCGGTCCGGCAGGTGCGCGGCTACGTCGACTACCTGCTCGACTACGTCCGCGTCCTCGAGGACGAACCCGACGTGGTCGCCGGCGTGGCGTACCTGCACAACGCGACCGACGAGGCCGCGGTGCGCGACCTGCGTCTGCTTCCGGGCGACGTCCGCGGCCGGCTGTTCACCGGTACGGACCGGGCCGCGTTCGGTGTATTCCTGCGCACCCGTCTTGCCCCAGGGGTCCGGGGCGCCGTGCACGCCGACCACCTGCTGCGGTCGGCTGTCGCGCCGTCGAAGCAGCTGTTGAAGGTCGCAGCGGACGAGATCCGCGACCGCGAGCAGTTCCGGCTGCTGGACGAGCAACAGCTCGCCTTCGACCTCGTGCTGCACCAGGTCGAACGCGCCCGCGAGTCGGACCGCAAGCGCGTCCTCGTCGTCAGCGGCGGTCCCGGCAGCGGTAAGAGCGTGATAGCCCTCTCGCTCGTCGGCGAGCTGTCGCGCAGTGGCCGAACCGTCCTGCACGCGACGGGGTCGCGGTCGTTCACCCAGACCCTGCGACGCGTCGCCGGGCACCGGGCCCCGCGCGTGCAGTCCCTCTTCAAGTACTTCAACCAGTTCATGACCGCCGACCGCAACGGCCTCGACGTGCTGGTGCTCGACGAGGCACACCGGATCCGTGAGACGTCCGTGGACCGCTACACGCGAGCCGACCTCCGGACCGGCCGGCTGCAGCTCGACGAGCTGATCGCCGCAGCGCGGGTGCCCGTGTTCCTCCTTGACCAGCACCAGGTCGTACGCCCCGGCGAGATGGGCTCGCTGGGGTCGATCACCGGGTACGCCGAGTCCCTGGGGCTCGAAGTGGTGCCGATCAACTTGACCGACCAGTTCCGTTGCGGCGGAAGCGAGGAGTACGTGCTGTGGGTGCTCCGGCTCCTGGGGCTGACCGGGGAAGGAGCCGAGCCGTGGCACGGCGACGAGCGCTTCGAGGTCGACGTCGTCGACTCACCCGAGGAGATGGAAGCCCTTCTCGCACAGCGACTCGAGGACGGCTACTCCGCCAGGATATCCGCAGGGTACTGCTGGCCGTGGAGCGACCCCCGAACCGATCGGACCCTCGTCCCCGACGTCCGGATCGGGGACTGGGCCAGGCCGTGGAACGTCAAGGGCGACCGGCGAGTCGGGGACGCCCCGCCGTCTGCGCTCTGGGCGACGGAGGACGGCGGCTTCGGCCAGGTCGGCTGCATCTATACGGCCCAAGGCTTCGAGTACGACTGGAGTGGGGTGATCCTCGGTCCGGACCTGCTCTGGCGCGACGGGCGCTTCGTCAGCGACCGTTCCGGCAACTCCGACCCCGACTTCCGCAACCGCACCCGCGTCGGGGACGCCGACTTCGACCGCCTGGTGCGCAACGTCTACAAGGTGCTCCTCACCCGTGGCATGCGCGGCACGGTGCTGTACTCCACCGACGCGCAGACCCGGAACGCCCTGCGTCGGCTCGTGCAGGGCTAGCGCACCGGCACCTGCGCCACGGCAGGCACACCCAGCACCGGAAGCCGCACCCGCACCGTGGCGCCGACCCCGCCGTCGCCGTCGAGCACCTCCACCGTGCCACCGTGCTGCACGACGGCCGCGCGGACGATGGCCAGGCCCAACCCGGTCCCGCCGTCGTCGCGTGCCCGCGCGGCATCGAGGCGGGTGAACCGGTCGAAGACCCGCTGCCGGTCGGCCGGCGGGATCCCCGGGCCGTCGTCCACGACGTCGAGCACCGCGTCACCGCCTTCGACCCCGACCCGGACGTCGACCCGCGAGCGGGCATGCCGCGTCGCGTTGGCGAGCAGGTTGGCCACGACCCGTGAGAGGGCTCGGGCGTCACCGGCGACGGTCACCGGCGACCGGCCGTGGAGGGCGACCTCCGCACCAGATCCGTTGCTGCCGAGCGCCTCCCGCGCCACACGGACGAGGTCGACCGGCTCGCGCCCCGGTGCGGCGTCACCGCCGCTGTCGAGGCGTGCCAGCACGAGCAGGTCCGCGACGAGCGCCGACATCCGCTCGACGTCGGTCAGGGCGTCGCGGCAGACCGCGGCCCAGTCCTGCGCCGAGGGGTTCGCGGCGGCCACCTCGAGCTGCGTCCGCACACTCCCCAGCGGGTTTCGCAGCTCGTGGGCGGCGTCGGCGAGGAACGCGCGCTGCCGGTCGCCGGCCTCGTCGAGGCGGCTGAGCATCGCATTGAGGGTCTCGGCGAGGCGTGCCACCTCGTCGCCGGACGGCGGCACCGGCAGACCACCGCGGCCCGGCCCCGGCGGGCGAGCCGGCGCGGCGGCGATCCGCTCGGCACCCTGCCGCAGCTCCTCCACCGGTCGCAGCGCCGACCCCGACACCCGCCACGCCAGCAGCGCGGTCGCCAGCAGCACCAGCGGCACGCCGAGCAGCGCCACGCGTCGCAGCACCCCGAGCGCCCGGTCGACCTCGGCCGCCGACGTCGCGACGAGCACCGTCGTCCCGTCGTCGACGCCGGCGGTCGCGCCGACCACCCGGAACGGCTCCGCGGAGCCCAGCCGGGCGCCGTCCACGCCGATCCCCTCCCCCGCCCGCACGGCCGCCAGCGCAGCGGCGTCCACCAGTGGCGCGAGCCGGTCACCGCCCGGAGATGACGCGAGCACCCGACCCCCGGCGTCGACCACCTGGACCACGGCGGAGCCGGTCACCGGCAGCGGGTCCGGCACGCGGCCCGCCTCGACCAGCGCCGCGACGTCCTGCGCGCGCTGGCGTCCGGCGTCGTCCAACGAGCCGAGCAGGGCAGCCCGCACTGCGACCCCGAGCACGACGACGGCGACGGCGAGCGCGACCGCGAGAGCCACGGTCGCCAGCAGCACCAGGCGGCCCCGGACTCCCAGCCGCAGCAAGCGCCGCTCAGCCACCGTCGGCCTCGAGCCGGTACCCCGCGCCGCGCACGGTCGTGATCGCGGCCCGGCCGAACGGCGCGTCGACCTTTCGGCGCAGGTACCCGACGTAGACCTCGACGACGTTGAGGTCGTTGTCGGCCTGCTCGTCCCAGACCCCGGCGAGCAGGTCCGCTTTCGAGACAACCTGTCCGGCGCGGCGCATCAGCTGCTCGAGCAGCGCGAACTCGCGTGCGGTCAGGACGACCGGCACGTCGCCGCGCCGGACCGTGCGCGAGGCCGGGTCGAGCACGAGGTCGCCTGCGGCCAGGGACGTCGGCCGCGGCTGGGCGCCGCGCCGCACCAGGGCGCGCAACCGCGCCAGCAGGACGAGGAAGGAGAAGGGCTTGACGAGGTAGTCGTCGGCGCCGAGGTCGAGCCCGTCGGCCTGGTCGTGCTCGCCGTCCTTCGCCGACAGCATGAGCACGGGCACCCAGCGACCCGCCGCGCGCAGCGCCTCGACCACGCGGTACCCGGACATCCCCGGCAGCATCACGTCGAGCACGACCGCGTCGTAGGCGTTCTCCGTGGCCAGGTGCAGGCCGCCGGTGCCGTCGTGGGCGACGTCGACCGCGAACCCCTCGGCGCGCAGGCCCCGGGCGAGGGCATCGGCGAGCCGCACCTCGTCATCCACCACGAGCACGCGCACCCGACCAGCCTGCCCTGCCCGGCCGGCCCTGCCCAGCCGGTGGGGTCACCCCGTCCACAGGCTGCTCTCAGCACTTGGGGCGCACACTGACCGCCATGCGCACCGTGACCCGCTTCGCCGTCCCCGCCGCGCTGGCCACCGCCCTCGCCGGCGGGGCCGTGCTGATCCCCCAGCTCGCCAGTGCCGACCCCGACCTGCCGCCCACGACGGCCGCCGAGCTGCTCGCCGACCTCGCGACCGCGGACGCCCAGCCGTTCTCCGGCACCGTGGTTGCGACCGCGGACCTGGGCCTGCCGGAGCTGCCCGACACCGGTGAGGGCCAGTCAGAGCTGATGTCGCTCGTCGCGGGCTCCACCACGGTGCGGCTCTGGTACGGCGGCCCGGACCAGGCGCGCGCCGCCGTCCTCGGCACGTTCGCCGAGACCGACGTGATCCGCGACGGCACCGACCTGTGGGCGTGGCGGTCCGAGCCGAACACCGCGCTGCACGTGACGCTGCCAGAGCACACCGAGGGTCAGCACTCCGAGGACGACGAGGGCCCGGTCGTGCCCGGTGCCGCCTCCCCCGCGGACGCCGCCGAGGCCGCCCTCGCCGCGATCGACCCCAGCACGGCCGTCAGCCTCGACGGGACGGCGTCCGTCGCCGGCCGCGACGCGTACGAGCTCGTACTGGAGCCTCGCGACACCGAGTCGCTCGTCGGAGAGGTCCGCCTGGCCGTCGACGCCGTCACGTCGTTCCCGCTGCGGGTACAGGTGATCTCCCGCGGTGCCTCGGAACCGGCCTACGAGAACGGGTTCGAGTCGATCACCTTCGGCGAGCCCCCCGCGGACGTGTTCACCTTCCCTCCCCCGCCGGGCGCCGAGGTGACCGAGATGGACGCCCGCGCCATGGCCGCCGAGGGCGGCATGGGCCAGCACGCGCTGCCCGAGGGCGCCAGGCCCTCACCCGGCGACATGGCGGAGATGCCGGGTGCGAAGCCCGGTCAGACGCCGACCGTCGTCGGCGAGGACTGGACGTCGGTGCTCGTGCTCCGCGGCGTCGACGCCTCGACGGTCATGGACTCGACCGAGGGTGGCGGTGCCGCGTCGGCGCTGCTCGACGCCTTCCAGCCCGTCAGCGGCGAGTACGGCACCGGGCAGGCGTTCTCGTCGTCCCTGCTCAGCGTGCTGATGCTGGACGACGGCCGCACCCTCGTCGGGTCGGTGCCGGTGCCGGTGCTGGAGCGCGCGGCGCTCGACCCGGCCGCCGCGGTCGACGCGCCGACGCCCACCCCGGCGCCGTGAGCCTGACCGCGACGGCCACCGCAGGGACCGGTGTCGACACCGGGCTGCGCCTGGCCACCAAGGGTTTGACGAAGCGGTTCCCCGGCGGGCAGGTGGCCGTGGACGACCTCGACCTGGCTGTGCCGGCGGGGGCCGTGTACGGGTTCCTCGGGCCGAACGGGTCGGGCAAGACGACGACGATCCGGATGCTGCTCGGGCTCGTCGCGCCGACCGCCGGGCGCTCGTGGCTGCTCGGCGAGCCGATGCCGAAGGCGGCTGCGTCGGTGCTCCCGCGGGTCGGGGCGCTGGTCGAGGGCCCGGCCTTCCACCCGTACCTGTCGGGACGCGACAACCTGCGGCGCGCGGACGCGGCGGACCGCACCGTCGACCCGGCGACGTCCTCACGGCGCGTCGGGGAGGCGCTGGAGCGGGTCGGTCTGGCAGCCGCGGCGACCAAGCGGTACCGGGTCTACTCGCTCGGGATGCGGCAGCGGCTCGGGCTGGCCGCGGCGCTGCTGCGGCCACGGGACCTGCTCGTGCTCGACGAGCCGACGAACGGCCTCGACCCGCAGGGCACCCGCGAGGTGCGGACGCTCGTGCGCGAGCTGGCCGCGGACGGGACCACGGTGTTCGTCTCGACGCACCTGCTCGCCGAGGTGGCGCAGATCTGCTCGCACGTCGGGGTGATGAGCGTCGGGCGGCTCGTGGCGCAGGGCGCGATCGACGAGGTGACGGGGACGGCGGCCTCGCGGGTGCGGGTGCACTCACGGGCACCGGGCGACGCGGCGGCGGTGCTGCACCGGCTGGGGCTGGGCGGGGTGTCGGTCGAGCCGGGACCGGCGTGGTCGTCGTCCGACGGTGTCGATGGCCACCACGGTCACGCCGGCCAGGCGGTGGCCGACCTCGGGACCGCCGACCCGTCGACGCTGCTGGCGGCGCTGGTGCGGGCCGACGTCCCGGTGGAGCAGTTCGTGGTCGAGCGGCCGACTCTGGAGGACCTGTTCGTGGCGCTGACCGGGGAGGGCTTCGATGTCGAGCGTTGAGGTGCTCTCGCCGCCTCGGGCGGAGACCGGCGGCGGCGGACTGGTGCGGCGCAGCGACCTGCGGCTGCTCGGCTCGGAGCTGCGGCTCGTGATGACGCGGCGTCGGAACATCGCGATGCTCGTGGTGCTGGCCCTGGCGCCGACGGTGATCGGGATCGCGATCCGGTTGTCGCGGCCGAGCGACGGCGACGGGCCGCCGTTCCTGACGTCCATCACGGAGAACGGGCTGTTCCTCGTGCTGACCGCGCTGGTGGCGTCGCTGCCGGTGTTCCTGCCGCTGGCGGTCGCGGTGGTGGCGGGCGAGTCCGTGGCCGGGGAGGCGAGCACCGGGACGCTTCGGTACCTGCTCGTGACGCCCGTGCACCGGGCGCGGCTGCTGGCGGTGAAGCTGTCCGCGATCTGCTTCTACGCGCTGGTGGCGACGCTCACGGTGGCTGTCGTCGGGTTGGTCGTGGGCGGGCTGCTGTTCGGGCTGGGCGACATGACGCTGCTGTCGGGGACGACAGTCGGTGTCGGCGAGGCGATGGTCCGCGCGCTGCTCGTGTCGCTGTACGTCGCGGCGATGCTCACGACCGTGGCCGCGATCGGGCTGTTCATCTCCACGCTCACCGAGGTGCCGCTGGCGGCGATGTCGGCCACCGCGATCACGGTCGTCGTGGTGCAGATCGTCGGGGCGGTGCCGCAGCTGTCCGCGATCCACGACTGGCTCTTCACGAACGACTGGCTGGCCTTCGCGGGGCTGCTGCGTTCGCCGGTCGACACCGGTCCGGTCGTCGAGGGGCTCGCGGTGCAGGCGGCCTACGTCGCGGTGTTCTCGGCGCTGGCGTGGGCGCGGCTGGCGAGCAAGGACATCACGTCCTGAGGTGAGGGTTCGCCCGGCGGCTGGGGCGTCACCGCCACAGGAGAACGACCAGCAGGCCCAGCGTGGCGAGGGTCCCGAACGCCATCCGGACGGCGTTCCACCGGTTCCAGCGCGGTTCGAACTGCTCGCGCGCCGCCCAGGCCTGCGACGCGTTGAGGGTGTCGACGTCCACGGCCTGGATCGCGTTGTTCAGCGAGATGTTCACCGCCGCCGTGGGTACCTGGACACCCAGCAGGTAGACGAGCGCGGCGACGACGAGCAGCACCCCTCGGCCCCCGTCGAGCTCGCCCAGGCCGAGGACGGGAGCGGCGAGGACGGCGAGCACCGAGCCCACCCAGACGAGCGTGAACACCGGCTGGCGGTTCTGGATGACCCGGTCCGTCACCTGGAACGCCCGGATGAAGGCGTGGTCGTCCATCGTGCTCAGGCCCGGCATGACGACGACGGCGAACCCGAGCAGGAAGCCTGACACCAGTGCGCAGCCCAGCGCCGCGGCGACGAGGACACTCGCGAACAGCATCTCGGGTTCCTTCTCGTCATGCCGCTGGCCCTGATCCCGACGCGGGACGCTTGCGAGGCCAGGGGGCGCTGCTGGGACGCCGCTCCGGGCTCCCGCGACAGGCGTGAGCCTGGGTCCACCGTGCCAGACTGGCGCCGTGGACGGGGCCGAGGAACGGCAGCGCGCGGACGTCGTCGCCGTGCTGCGTACGGCCGGGGCGCGGTTCGCGCTCGTACACGGCAGTCGTGCGCGCGGCGATGCCCGCCGGGACTCCGACCTCGACGTCGCCGCGTGGTGGGGCAAGCACCCGCCGCCGTCCTTCGAGGTGCTGCTCCCGGCGAGAGTCGACCTGCTCGTGCTCGACACGGCGCCGCTGGAGCTGGCCGGGCGGGTCGCCGTCGACGGCGTGCTGCTCTTCGACGACGACCCACCGGCGCGGGTGCGGTGGGTCGCGACGACGCGCAAGATCTACTTCGACGAGCTGCCGCGGATCACGCGCGCCCACCGCGAGTTCGCCGAGAGCCTTCGACGTGGTCGATGACGTCCGGGTCCTGCGCCTGCTGCGCGCGGTCTCCGACGACCTGTCCGTGCTACGTGCGGAGGCCGTGGCGGGTCCGTCGCGCCGCCAGGACCCGATCTGGCTGCGCGGAGTGAAGTACGCGTTCGTGACCGCGATCGAGGCGTGCGTCGACTGCGCCCAGCACCTGTGCTCGTCGCAGGGGTGGGGCCCACCCAGCGACAACGGTGACGCGATGCGTCTGCTCGGCGAGCACGGCGTCGTCCCCCCACCGCTGGCGACGGCGATGCGTCAGGCGGTCGGCTTCCGGAACGTGCTTGTGCAGGAGTACGTGACCGTCGACGACACCGTCGTCCTGGTTCGCCTGCAGGACCTCTCGGACCTGGACGGTTTCGTCGCCGCGGTGGCGCACTACGTCTCCGGGGTGACGGACACCTGACCGAGCCAGCATCCCAAGATGTGGCCGTTGAACCGACGTCGATCGTCCCGCGCGAGGGCCTCCGCCAGGCGGCGACGGA
>JBBRBF010000057.1:0-12055 GCA_038206105.1 Actinomycetales bacterium
GACTGGGTCGAGAACTACTACAACAACACACGCCGCCACTCCACACTCGGATACTTGACACCCAGAGAATACGAGCTAGGCTATCGGGAAATCAGCCAACTGGCAGCCTAAATCGGTGTCCAGAAAAGCGGGAACACTTCACAGTACGTGCCCGCGTCGACGCAGTGGGCGGTCGGGTGCCACTGGGTTCACGCGACACGCGACCAGCCCCGACCTGCTGAGGTGGACCGAGCACCCGCCGGTGCTGACCCCCGGCGACGGGGACCTCGGGTGCTGGTCGGGCGGGCTCGCCACCACCGACGAGGGGGCGCCGTCCTGTTCTACACGTCGGTGAACGAGCCCGACGTCGGGCTCGGCATGGTGCGCGAGGCCCGACCGCGGGACGACGACTGGCTGGAGTGGGACAAGGGACGGGTCGTGGTGGGCCCCCCGGCCGGACACGACCTCGCCGTGTCCCGCGACCCCACCGTCGTCCGCGACGGGTCGCGCTGGCGGATGCTCGTGGGCGCCGAGTACGCGGACGGCCGGGCGGCGGTCCTCACCTGGACCTCGGACGACCTGCGGGAGTGGGCTTTCGACGGTGTCGCCGCCGGGCGGGGCGGTGACGAGCGGGATCCCGTGTGGACCGGCTCGGCCTGGGAGTGCCGGCAGCTCGTCAGCGTCGGTGACGATCACGTCCTCGTCGTGTCGGTGTGGGACTCCGACACGACCTGCCACGTGGCCGCGGCCGTGGGCGACTGGTCCGGTGGCCGGTTCACGCCGCGGCGGTGGACCCGGCTCACCTACGGCACCGGCCACTACGCCGCCACCGCCTTCACCGACCTCGACGGCCGGTCGGGCCTCGTCTTCTGGATCCGGGACGTCGGCGACCCCGACGCCGGGTGGGCGGGGGCGCTCAGCGTGCCCTACCTCGTCTCGGTGGACGACGGCGAGGCGCGCCTCACGCCGCACCCCTGCCTCGACGGCGCTCGCGCCGACGACGTCCTGCGGCACGACTGGACTCGCGGTGTTCCAGGCGGCGTGGACGGCCGGCTGTCGCTCGCGCCGGCCGGCGGACACCCCGGCCGGCACGCCCGGCGCGGTGCCGCAGA
The DNA here is from genome assembly GCA_038206105.1 of Actinomycetales bacterium. Classification (GTDB taxonomy): domain Bacteria; phylum Actinomycetota; class Actinomycetes; order Actinomycetales; family JBBRBF01; genus JBBRBF01. The sequence goes on from JBBRBF010000057.1 coordinate 1,092, forward strand.
AGCGTGACGGGCGACCGATGAGTTCTGCCGACGACCGTCGTCTACCCGGGCATGACGACTAACACGACCTCCACCACCCTCTCGAGCATCAGCGTGGCGATGTTCACCGTCGCCGACCAGGACGCGGCGATCGCGTTCTACACCGAGAAGCTCGGCTTCGAGCTGCGGGACGACACGCGCTTCGGCGAGCAGGGCGAGCACCGTTGGGTCGAGGTGGCCCCGCCCGGGTCCGCGACCCGGCTCGCGTTGAACCCCCCCATGGGCGGTGCCCCGGGTGGCGGCAGCATCGGCATCGAGACACCCGACGTGCTGGGCGAGCACGCCCGCCTGAGTGCCGTCGGCGGCATCGACCTCGACCCCGAGCCGATGCGCACCCCCGGGGCGCCGCTGCTGTTCATGCTGCGCGACCCCGACGGCAACCACGTCGCCGTGGTGGATCAGCCGGCGAACCAGGGGTGAGTCCCGCCAGAAGACCCGCGGGACGCCGGGCCCACCCGACGAGGGCCCTCACCCGACGAGGGCGACGCCCGCGAGGCCGAGCAGGGCGGTGCCCGACACGCGGGACACGACCCGGCCGGTCGCGGGCCCGCTGAATCGGTGCCGCAGCGCCCCGGCCGCCACGGCGTAGGTGCCGTCGAGCAGGAACGCCATGGCCACGACGACCAGGCCCAGCCCCATCGTCTGTGCCGCAACGTGTCCGCTCTCCGGGTCCACGAAGGGCGGGAGCAGCGCCAGGAAGAAGAGCACCGTCTTGGGGTTCAGGACGTCGACGAGCACGCCGTCGCGGAACACGCGCAGCGTCCCCGGACCGGGCCGCACCAGCACGTGCCGGCCACCCGCCCGAGGCGTGCGCGCGAGCTGCCGGACCCCGAGCACGGCCAGGTAGCCGGCGCCGGCGACGCGCAGCGCGGTGAGCGCGTCCGGCGACGAGGCGACCGCTCCCGAGACGCCGGCCGACGCGACCACGACGTGCACGAGCAGGCCGGTCTCCAGGCCGGCGACGGCGACGAGCCCGGCCCGCCGCCCCTGCTCCAGGCTGCGGCTGACGGCGAACACGACCGACGGCCCCGGCACCGCGAGCACGGTCACGGTGAGTCCGACGAACAGCACCATCGCCTGCGGTGACGGCATCGCGGGGCCTCCGAGCGGTCGCACTGACGCCCGCTCGGAGCGGGCCGGGCCAGCGCTGATACACCGACCGCGCTGATGCACCGTTCGCGCTGTGACACCGTGGGCAGCGGGCGAAAGGGGTTGTAGCCCGCCGCGCCGCCGTGCCAGCGTCGGACGCGTGCCGAACGCCGACGACCCCGCCGACGAGCGCCTCGCGGACGTCGACCGGGTGCTGCGTGCGTGGGAGCGTGACCGCGACCTCTCCGGTGCCGTGCTGCTCACGCGTGACGGGGTCACCCGCTTCGAGGGCTGCTACGGCCTGGCGGACCGAGGCGCGGCGCTCCGCGTGACGCCGCGCACGCGCTTCGGTCTGGCGTCGGTGACGAAGATGTTCACGGCCGTCGTCGTCGCCGACCTGGTCGCCGCCGGACGGCTGCGGTTCGACGCGTCGGTCGTCGACCTGCTGCAGCCGGACCGGCGTCCCTCGACGCTGCGGCCCGACGTGACCGTGCACCACCTGCTCTCGCACACCTCGGGCATCGCGGACTACTGCGAGGAGGACGAGGGCTCACCCGCGTTCACCCCGGACTACGGCGACCTGTGGGACGACCGGCCCTGCTACCGGATGCTGCGACCGGCGGACTTCCTGCCGATGTTCGGCGACCTGCCGCCCTACCGCCCACCGGGCAACGCCTGCCAGTACAGCAACGCGGGCTACGTGCTGCTGGGCATCGTGATCGAGGAGGTCACCGGGCGGGCGTACACCGACGTCGTCCAGGAGCGGGTGTTCGACCGCGCGGGGATGACCGACAGCGGCTTCTTCCGCCTCGACGAGGCCCGGCCCGACGTCGCCGTCGGCTACCTCCCCCGCACCGCTGCCGGCGGACCCTGGCGCTCCAACATCTACCGGGTGCCCGTGGTCGGCGGCGCCGACGGCGGCGCGTTCAGCACGACCGGGGACCTCGACCGCTTCCTGCGGCGTCACGGCGACGGCACGCTGCTGGGGGCCGCTCAGGACGTCGTGCTGGCGCGGCACGCGGAGATCGGCGGCGGGATGGGCGCCGGCTACGGCGTGCTGCACTACCCGGACGGGCGCTACGGGCACGGCGGCGGCGACCCCGGCGTCGACGTGCTCGTGCACCGGTGGCCGGCGGACGACGTCCACCTCGTGGTGCTGTGCAACACCGAGGGGAGCACCGGGGACGTGCGGGACCTCGTCGTCGCCGCGGCGAGCGCCTGAGCCGCCTCGACCCGGTGCCGGCGGGTACCGCCGCTTCGGCGCGCGGTCAGCCACCGTCCTCGTCGGCCGGCAGCAGCCCGGCGAGGCGGTGCCGCGTCAGCCGGCGCCGAGCTCCCCGGCGACGAGCTCGGCGATCTGGGCGGTGTTCAGGGCGGCGCCCTTGCGCAGGTTGTCGCCCGAGACGAACAGGTCGAGGGTGTTCGGGAAGTCCAGGGCCTGACGGATCCGGCCGACGAACGTCGGGTCGCAGCCGACGACGTCCGCGGGCGTCGGGAAGTCCCCCGCGCCGGGGTCGTCGAGCACGACCACCGAAGGGGCCTCGACCAGCGCCTGCCGCGCCTCGGCGACGTCGACGGGTCGCTGGAACGTCGCGTGCACCGCGAGCGAGTGGGTCGTCACGACCGGGACCCGCACGCACGTCGCGGACACCTTCAGGTCCGGCAGACCGAGGATCTTGCGCGACTCCGCGCGCACCTTCAACTCCTCGCTGGACCACCCGCCGTCGCGCAGCGACCCGGCCCACGGCACCACGTTGAGGGCGAGCGGCGCCGGGAACGGCGAGGGCGAGTCGCCGAGCTTGTGCTCCACCGCGGCCCGCACGTCCCCGCTGCGCTGCCCGAGCTGCTGTCCCACGACGACCTCGAGCTCGTCGTAGAGCCGGTCGACGCCGGGCTGCCCGGCACCGGAGGCCGCCTGGTAGGAGGCGACGACGAGCTCGGTCAGGCCCCAGCGGGCGTTCAGGGCACCGAGGGCGTCCATCATCGTCAGGGTCGTGCAGTTCGGGTTGGAGATGATGCCCCGCGGCCGGTTGCGCACCTGGGCGGGGTTCACCTCTGGCACGACGAGCGGCACCTCGTCGTCCATCCGGAAGGCACCGGAGTTGTCGACCACGATGGCGCCGCGCTCGACTGCGACCGGCGCCCACTGCGCCGAGACCTCGTCGGGGACGTCGAACATCGCCACGTCGACGCCGTCGAAGACCTCGGGCGCGAGCGCCACGACCTCGACCTCCTCGCCGCGCACCGTCAGCCTGCGGCCAGCCGAGCGAGCCGACGCGACGAGGCGGATCTCGCCCCACACGTCCTCGCGCGTCGACAGGATCGACAGCATCGTCGTGCCGACGGCGCCGGTCGCACCGACCACCGCCAGCGTCGGCCTGCTCGTGCCCGTCATCGTCCCGTCCCTCCGTAGACCACGGCCTCACCCTCCGAGGAGTCCAGGCCGAACGCCGAGTGGACGGCGCGCACCGCGGCGTCCAGGTCCTCGGCGCGGGTGACCACGGAGATGCGGATCTCCGAGGTCGAGATCATCTCGATGTTGACGCCCGCGGTGGACAGGGCCGCGAAGAAGCCCGCAGATACACCCGGGTTGCTGCGCATGCCGGCCCCGACCAGGGAGACCTTGCCGATCTGGTCGTCGTACTGCATCGACGAGAACCCGATCGCGGGCTGCACCCGCTTCAGCGCGCGCGCCGCGTCCTGCCCGTCCGAGGCCGGCAGCGTGAACGACACGTCGGTGCGGCCGGTCTCCGCCGCGGACACGTTCTGCACGATCATGTCGATGTCGATCTCCGCGGCCGCGACGGCCTGGAAGATCTCGGCGGCCTTGCCCGGCACGTCCGGCACGCCGACGACGGTGATCTTCGCCTGGCTCCGGTCGTGCGCGACCCCGGAGATGATCGCCTGCTCCACGCTGATGTCCTCCATCGATCCCGTCACGAACGTACCCGGCCTGGTCGAGAACGACGAGCGCACGTGGATCGGCACACCCATCCGGCGGCCGTACTCCACGCAGCGCAGGTGCAGCACCTTCGCGCCGCAGGCGGCGAGCTCGAGCATCTCCTCGTACGTGACGGTGTCGAGCCGGCGGGCCGCCGGCACGATCCGCGGGTCCGCGGTGAAGACCCCGTCGACGTCGGTGTAGATCTCGCAGACCCGGGCGTCCAGGGCGGCGGCGAGGGCGACGGCCGTGGTGTCCGAGGCGCCGCGGCCGAGCGTGGTGATCTCCTTGGTGTCCTGGCTGACGCCCTGGAAGCCCGCGACGATCGCGACCGCGCCCGCAGCGATCGCGTCGCTGATCCGCCCTGGCGTGATGTCGATGATCCGCGCCTTGCCGTGGGTGGAGTCGGTGATCACCCCGGCCTGGCTGCCCGTGTAGGACCGGGCCTCCAGGCCCAGGTTCGCGATAGCCATCGCGAGCAGCGCCATGGAGATGCGCTCGCCCGCGGTGAGCAGCATGTCGAGCTCCCGCGGCGGGGGCAGCGGGCTGACCTGCTGGGCGAGGTCGCGCAGCTCGTCGGTGTGGTCACCCATCGCCGAGACGATCACGACGACGTCGTCACCGGACTTGCGGGTCTCGCTGATCCGCTTGGCGACCCGCTTGATGCCCTCGGCATCGGCGACCGACGAGCCGCCGTACTTCTGCACGACCAGGCCCACGTGCTCGCACTCCCTGTCTCAGCGGCGCGCCGCCGCTCGGTCGGGCACGGCGCGGGCGGCCCGGGGCGGGCCGGGGCGCTGCGGCCCCGCCGCCGCGCCCCGCCGAGTCTAGACACCGCCGCGGTGCCTCCGCCCCGGGTCCGGATGACGAGACCTCGGCGCCCGGGCGGGTCGTCGCCACCGCGGCGTGGCGAGGCGGCGGGTCAGCTGTGCAGGGCGTCGAACTCCGCGTCGGCGACGACGTCGTCGTCGGCGTCGAGGCGCACGTGCCCGAGCAGGGTCTGGAGCACGCGCAGCGCGCTGGCGGCCCGCTCCCCCCAGGAGGAGAGGTAGGAGAACTGCCACCACCACATCGCCTCGTCGACCCGGCCGGCCTCGAAGTGGCGCAGACCGTGCGCGAGGGCCGCGACGACGTCCGCGACGTCGTTCGAGACCGCGCCGGTACCGATGTCCGCCGACGTCATCGGGTCGACGACCTCGACGTACTCGTCGAGGCCCTCGAGCAGGTTCGCCAGCCCGTCGCGGACCGGGTCGGCGTCGGGGTCGGGGCCGGAGTCGGGCTCGAAGCGCTCGCTCGGCAGCACGTCGCGGATCGCGCCCAGGCGGGCACCGGTGACGAGCACCTGCGACGTCGCGAGCAGCAGTACGGGCAGCGCGGTCTCGGGGTCGGAGCCGGAGGCGACCCCGGTGACCGCGGACAGGAACGAGCGGACCTCGGCGGCGGTGTGCGCGGCCAGCCCCGCCAACTCCTGCACCTCGTTCGTGGGTGCTTCGAGGTCGTCGTCCCACACGGTCGGGCCGGTCCGGTCGGCGCCGGGATCAGACATCGATGAGCCTCCTGCCCTCGAACGCGCGGCCGAGCGTGATCTCGTCCGCGTACTCCAGGTCTCCGCCCACCGGCAGCCCGGAGGCCAGGCGGGTGACGCGCAACCCCATCGGCTTGACGAGCCGGGCCAGGTAGGTGGCCGTCGCCTCGCCCTCCAGGTTCGGGTCCGTGGCGATGATGATCTCGGTGACCTCGCCGTCGGCGAGCCGCGTCATGAGCTCCTTGACCCGCAGGTCGTCGGGGCCGACGCCCTCGATCGGGCTGATCGCGCCACCGAGCACGTGGTAGCGGCCGCGGTACTCGCGCGTACGCTCGATCGCGACGACGTCCTTGGGCTCCTCGACGACGCAGATCGAGGCGACCTCGCGCCGCGGGTCGCGGCACACCCGGCACAGCTCGTCCTCGGCGACGTTGCCGCACACGCTGCAGAACCGGACCCGTGCCTTGACCTCGGTGAGCGCGGCCACGAGCCGCCGGACGTCGGCCGGCTCGGCCTGCAGCAGGTGGAACGCGATCCGCTGGGCGCTCTTGGGACCGACGCCGGGCAGTCGCCCGAGCTCGTCGATGAGGTCCTGCACCACGCCCTCGTACACGCAGGCGAGCCTAGCCGCGTGGGGGCCGTCTGACCCTCGGCGCCACCGTCAGGAATCGCCACCGTCAGGAATCGCCATCGTCAGGAATCGCCGCGGTCGATCACGCGGCCGCCGAGCAGCCGCTGGACCACCTGCTCGCCGACCATGCCGGAGTCCTCGGCGTCCGGGTCGTCGCGGCTGGCGACGTCGTCCCCCGGCGGCACTCCCGGTGGCGTCGTGGTCCCGGGTGCCGGCCGGCGGCTCCCCGCACCGCGCTCCGACGCCGCGGTACGGGCGGCGCGCGCGGCGGCTCCCGGCCCCGGCGCGTCGGCCGTCGGCACGGAGGGGACCTCGGCGGCCGGGGGTGCTCCGGGAGGCCCGTCGGCGTCGGCGCGCGCTCCGGCGCCGGTGCGCCCGGCGGGCCTGTCGGCCGGCGGCTGCGACGCGGCCGGACCGTCGCGGCCGGCTCCGTCCCCCGCGTCCGCGGCAGCAACCGTCCCGGACGAGCCGGCCCCCCCGGACGAGCCGGACTCGTCGGACGAGCCGGACTCGGTGCCGGTCCCGCGATCCGGTCGCTGCGCCGACTCCGGCGGCGTCCCCCAGCCGTCGTCCGCAGCATCCGCGACCCCGGCGGCAGCGGGCACCGGCGCCGCGACGGCTCCGCCCGCGTCACCGGCCTCCGCGACGACGGGCTCCACCCGCACGTCGAGGCCGAGGACGTCGAGCAGGGCCTGGCGCACGTACTCGGAGTGCGACCCGCCGCGGAACGCCGTCGCGATACCGCTGCTGCGGAACGCGAGACGCAGCACCCCGTCGGAGCACCGCAGCACCTGCGCCTCCTGGCTGGCCAGGGTCCACGTCACGCGCTTCATCCCCGCGAGGCGGTCGAGCACGTCGGGCCACATCCGGCGTACGGCGTCGGTCTGGTCCCCCTCCTCGCCGGCAGCGGCCTCGGCGGTGGGGCCCGACCGCGGGTCCAGGCCGGGGTCGGCGACCGAGTCCGCCGCGAGCGCCGCGCCGGAAGGGCCCTGCTGTGGCGAGGCACCGTCGGCGTCCTGCTCGGGTACGCGCCGCTCCGGGGCAGCGCGCTCCGGGGCAGCGCGCTGCGCGGCAGACGGCTGTGGGGCAGACGGCTGCGGGGCCGGGCGCTCCTGGGCAGGACGCTCCTGGGTAGGACGCTCCGAGGCAGGACGCTCCGAGGCAGGATGCCGGCGCGGCTCGGCCGCTTCTCCCGGGGCGCCGTCGGCGGCGCCCGGGGGGCGCTCGGCACCGGGCAGGGCGACTCCGAGGCGGCGCTCCACCCGGTCGACGCGGGCCGCGAGACCCCGTTCCCCGTCCGCGCCCGGTAGCAGCACGCGGGCGCACAGCAGCTCGAGCAGCAGGCGCGGCGACGTGGCGCCCGTCATCTCGGTCAGCGCGGTGTTCACGGTGTCGGCGGCGCGGGACAGCTCGGCGGCACCGAACCGGCGGGCCTGCCCGGCGATCCGCTCGAGCTGGTCCTCGGACTGTCCGCGGAGCACCGCCCCGACGCCGTCCCCGACCGCGCGCGCCACGATCAGGTCGCGCAGCCGCTCCAGCAGGTCCTCCACGAACCGCCGGGGGTCGTGACCCGACTCCACCACCCGGTCCACCACGCGGAACACCGAGGCGCCGTCGTGCGCGGCGAACGCGTCGACGACGTCGTCCAGCAGCGAGGCGTGCGTGTACCCGAGCAGCGAGATGGCCTGCTCGTAGTCGAGCCCGCCGGCGTCGGCACCGGCGAGCAGCTGGTCGAGCACGGACAGCGCGTCCCGCACCGACCCCGCCCCCGCCCGGACCACGAGGGGCAGCACACCCCTGCCGACCGTGACGCCCTCGCGGCCGCAGATGTCCTCGAGGTGGGTCAGCAGCCGCGCCGGCGGCACGAGGTGGAACGGGTAGTGGTGGGTCCGCGAGCGGATGGTGCCGATCACCTTGTCGGGCTCGGTGGTCGCGAACACGAACATCACGTGCTCGGGGGGCTCCTCGACCGTCTTGAGCAGCGCGTTGAACCCGGCGGGCGAGACCATGTGGGCCTCGTCGATGACGAAGACCTTGTAGCGGTCCCGGATCGGGACGAACGTGACGCGTTCGCGCAGGTCGCGGGCGTCGTCCACACCGCCGTGGCTGGCGGCGTCGATCTCGACGACGTCGAGGCTGCCGGCGCCGCCCCGCGCGAGGTCGGTGCAGCTGGGGCAGGTGCCGCACGGCGTGTCGGTCGGTCCGGTCGCCGCCCCGTCGGCGCCGTGGCAGTTGAGGCAGCGCGCGAGGATCCGTGCGGACGTCGTCTTGCCGCAGCCCCGGGGGCCCGAGAACAGGTAGGCGTGGCTGACGCGGCCCGTCCGCAGCGCCTGGCGGAGCGGGGCGGTGACGTGCTCCTGGCCGATCACGTCGGCGAACGAGTCCGGCCGGTAGCGGCGGTAGAGCGCGGTCGGCACGCCCGCACCCTAGCCCCGGGCGGGGACGCCGCCGGGCTGGCGTCGGGTCCGCACCACGGGACTGCGCTAGGTCGCGCCCTGCCCCGGGGCGCCCCCGCAGACAGGCCCTGTGACAGGCCGCCGGGCGGGCACGCAAGGACCCCCCGTGCACCCGCCAGAGCCCACCTGCCCTTGCTGCCTTCCGGCCCTGGGGGAGTTCAGCAGGGTGACGCCGCACGAGGGGTCGCGGCCAACTCTAACGCTCCTCCGGACGGCATCCCGCCCGCCCGGGTGCGGGGTCGGCTCCGCTAGGCTCGCCCGCGGAGGATTCGCCTAGTGGCCTAGGGCGCACGCTTGGAAAGCGTGTTGGGTTAACACCCTCGGGGGTTCGAATCCCCCATCCTCCGCCAGACCTGCCCTCCGCTGCACCGTGGTGGGCCGCGGCCTACCACGGCCACCTCTTCGTGCCCTGCGACGACGCCCGCCGAGCGCCGGCGGTCCTGGAGCACCTGTCCGCGGGGCACGGGGCGTCGGGGCAGCCCGCCCGCGCTCACGGCGACCCGACGGTCTGACTCGTCGCGCGTCGGGTGCGGCACGCCGAGCCGCGTGCGGGCCGATGTCGGGGCCGGGTGCCACCGTGGGGGGTCGTCGCACCGAGGAGGCAACCGTGGACAGCTCGCACACCGGGGCGTGGAGCGCGCTCGAGTCGTTGGACTGCTCGCTGTGCGGCACGGCGATGCCGTTCGAGACGCCCGGCTGCGCCGACGGCCACGGCGACGACTGCCCGGACCGCGTGTGCGTCGGGTGCGGCACCGTGCTCGTGGTCGGCCTGGTGCCGTTGGCCGCGCGCAGCGCCTGAGGTCACCGGCCCGGCGTAGTGGCCCGGGCCGGACGCGGCGCCTCCGGGAGCCGACGGACCTGCAAGGGTTCTGCTCGCGCCCACGCCCGTCGTGGCGTCGACGAGCCAGGACGGAGGGTGATGAACGAGCAGGAACCCGGCGCCTCGGGCGAGGACGTCCCCTGGACCGAGGCGGACGAGCGTCGCTACCAGTCGCGCCGCGCCCGCGAACGCGACCGCGTGCGGCGGGCCCGGCGGCGGGCTGCGGTGTTCGGGCTGATCGTGCTGCTCGTGATCGGCACCGGCGTGTACGCCGCCGGCCTCTTCCAGGGCGCCTGGTCCTGGCCGCCGTTCGGGGGCACAGCCGCGTCCGCCCCGTCGGGTGCCCCCTGCCCGTCCCTGACCCGGACGGCAGCACCGCCGCGCGACGTGCGGGTGCGGGTCTACAACGCCACCGACCGGACCGGTCTGGCGGCACGGGTGGCGTCCCAGCTGCAGGCCCGGGGCTTCGGCGTCCCCGAGATCGACAACGACCCCATCGGGGCGACCGTGACGCAGGCCGCCCAGGTGCGGCACGGCCCGCAGGGGCTGGCGGCGGCGCGCGCGGTCGCCGCGCAGGTGCCCGGGGCGGTGCTCGTGGACGACGGCCGCGACGGGTCCGACGTGGACCTCGCGATCGGGGCGGGCTACGGCGACCGGCTGGCGGCGGTGGACACGGTCGCGACCCTCACGACGCCCGTGCCGGTGACGGACTCCCCGGACGGCTGCGTCCCGGTGGGGTCGACGGACGCCCCGACCGGGACCCCGGCGCCGACGGCCACGAGCTGATGGTCGCGAGCTGACGTCCGCGAGCTGACGTCCGGCTTCGCGGTACCGGGTCGTCGGCTTCCACGTCGCCGAAGCGGGGCACCACCGGCATGCTGGCCCGGGTGAAGCGGATTCCCACCCTCCCCGGCCTGCCCGACCTGCCGTTCCTCGAACCGGCCGACCTCGTCCGGGCGGCGGCCGGCGTCCGTGAGGGAGTCGGCGAGGCCGTCGACGGGCTGGAGGGCGCCCTCGACCTCGTGCCGCGGATGGTCGTCCTCGTGGTGAGAGCGGAGGCGCTGCTGGACGACGTCGAGGCCCTCGCGGCCCGGGTGGGGGGCGTGCTCGACCGGGTCGAGCCGACCGTCGCCGGCGCGGAGGCAGCCGTCGCCGAGGCCGGGGCCGTCGTGCGCGGGGCCGCAGCGGCGGTAGTGGAGACCGGCGAGGTGCTGCTCGGCGCCCGCGGCGCCGTGGTCGAGACCGCCGAGGTACTCGCCGGGGCGCGCACGGCGGTCGGTGAGACCGGGGAGGTGCTGCTCGGCGCCCGCAGCGCCGTCGTCGAGACCGCCGAGGTACTCGCCGGCGCCCGCGCCGCCGTCGGTGAGACCGGGGAGGTGCTGCTCGGCGCCCGCAGCGCCGTCGTCGAGACCGCCGAGGTCCTCGCCGGGGCCCGAGCCGCCGTCGGTGACACCGGCGAGGTG
>JBBRBF010000058.1:0-10992 GCA_038206105.1 Actinomycetales bacterium
CGGGATTTCCCACGCCGCCGAGCCCACGTCGGGGCGCACGAGCCGCATCCGCACTCCGACGCGACCAGAGCGAAACGATCAAGATCCCTGCCAACCACCGGCGCAACAGTCATGCAGAAATCGTCCTACCGGAGCCGACAAAATCGGCCGCGACGCGCCGAGGGACATGAATGGTTACGGAGAATCGGAGAATCGGAGAACAGCAGGTCGACCTCGAGGTTGAGCAGGTCGGCGACCGAGACGTAGACCTCCTTGGCCAGCACCGGCTCGGCCTCGATCAGCCAATCCATCGCCCGGTAGCAGGCGTCCTCGGAGGTCTCGCTCAGACCCGGGATGTGCATGTCGTGCTTGACCCACCCGGCGGCGGCCAGCTTCGAGGACGGTGCCAGCGTCCGGTTCGCGACCAGCGCGAACAGCACCCGCTCGGTGACCGCGTCCCGCCGGGTCCCGGCCAGCAGCGTCCGCATCGTCTTGGCGACACCCTCCCTCCAGCGGAGCCGCACCCCTGGTCGTGTACCGCGGCATGGAGCAGTAGCTCTCGGAGTACCTCGGGATGGGCGGCGTGGAGGTCGAGTCCCCGCAGGACCTGGCCGACGTGCTGCCCTACCTGTACCGGGACGCCTCGCTCTGTGGCGGCGTCAGAGCGAGGCCGGCGTGGCACGCGCGGAGTCGTGGTCGGCGGGCCGATGTACCTGCGGCTGCGGGCCCTGAGCGACCTGCGGGCACGCTGAGCCTGCCACGATGCGCCGATGACCGGGACGATGCACGCGCCGATGCACGGAACCCTCGTCACCGTCGCCCCCACCGGCGCCGAGGTGGCCAAGGCCGACTGGCCGCAGCTGCCGACGACGCTGGACGAGCTGGTCGCCGAGGCCCGCGGGTGCGAGCAGGCGGGGGCGTCCGTGCTGCACGTGCACGTGCGCGACTCCGAGCACCGGCCCAGCCTCGACCCGGCCCGGCTGACCGACACGGTGCAGGCGCTGCGGGAGGCCACGGACCTCGTCGTCCAGCTCTCGACGGGTGGCAGCGTCCACGACGCGTTCGCCGACCGGCTGCGGGTGCTGGAGAGCGAGCCGGACTCGTGCTCGCTGACGTGCGGCACGACGAACTTCGGCGACGACGTGTTCGCAAACCCGTGGCACCTCATGGTCGACCTGTACCAGGCGGCGCAGGAGCACGAGGTCGTCCCGGAGTTCGAGCTGTTCGACCTCGGGCACGTCGCCTCGCTGGCACGCCTGGTGGAGACGTGCGGCCTGCCCTACGGCGGCGCGGTGCACGCCGACTTCGTCACCGGCGTCCCCGGTGGCATGCCCGGCACCCCGCAGGCCCTCGTAGCCGCCGTGGCCATGCTGCCCGCGGAGGTCACGTCGTGGTCGGCGACCGGCATCGGGCGGGCCCACCTGCCGGTCGCGGCCACCGCGCTGGCGATGGGCGGGCACCTGCGGGTCGGCATGGAGGACAACCTGATGTACGCGCGTGGCCGGCCTGTGAGGGGCAACGTCGAGCTCGTGGAACGCGCGGCGCGGCTCTGCGACGAGATGCAGCGGCCGCCGATGGGGACGGCCGAGGCGCGTAGGCTGTTGCGCGTCAAGGACAGGCGCCGCCAGGCGACGGTCGCGAGCGGGCGGAGAGGGGACCAGACGCGATGAGCGGCTACACCGCCGGCGGCAGGCGCCGGATCGACCGGGTTCTGGCACCGGGTTTCAGCACGGACCTGAGGTCCCTGGGCTCGGACGAGCTGAGGGACCGGCTGACCGACGCCGAGCAGGAGGAGGCGGACCTGTCCTTCAACCGCCGGATGCTCCAGGGCCGCATCGACCTTCTCGTCGCCGAGCAGGACCGGCGCGTCGCCGACAGCGGGCACGGCCCGGAGCTGGGCACCCGCAGCGACGCCGACATCGTCGCCGCCCTGGCCGCGGTCCTGGCCGACGACCGGCCGGAGACCCCCGCGGCCCGGGTGCGGCACAGCCGGGGCGAGCCCTCCCGCGTCGGGGAGCACCGCCGCGACGTCGAGGTCGCCGTCGCCGACCTGCGGGTCAGCGACCCCGGCTCCCTCGACGACGCCGCGCTCGGCGAGGTGCTCGCCTGGCTGCGCGCGCTGGAGCGGCGCGTGTCCGACAACCGGCGCGAGGTGCTGAACGTGGTCGACGAGTTGTCCACGGAGGTGGCCGACCGGGTCGCCGCGGGGGCGATGAGCGCCGACTTCGGCTGACACGCGCCGCGCGCGTGCTCGGACCGCGGCGGTGTGAGCACGCTCACGCCCCTTGAGGATGCCTCTGGCTTGCATTTCGCTAGCAACTGCAAGCATAGTAGGGGCATGGCCACGATGGACAAGGTCTCCGAGCTCGGGGACTACCTGCGAGAGCAGCGGCAGGGCGCCAAGCTCACGCTGCGCCAGCTCGCCGAGGTCGCGGGGGTGTCGAACCCGTACCTCAGCCAGGTGGAGCGTGGCCTGCGCAAGCCGAGCGCCGAGGTGCTGCAGCAGATCGCGAGGGGCCTGCGGATCTCTGCCGAGGCGCTGTACGTACGGGCGGGCATCCTCGAGGAGCGCGAGGACCGGATCACGGTCGAGGCCGCCGTACTGGCGGACCCGAAGCTGACCGAACGGCAGCGCCGCGTCCTGCTCGACATCTACGCCACGTTCTGCGCCGAACACGCGCGGGACGGCGAGCCGGCAGCCCCGCCGGCTCGACCCCGGTCGCCCCGCACCGCGGCACGTGCCGCGGCCCGCGTCGCGACCACCGAGACCAGCAAGACCACCGAGACGGCGGCGTCCGCCGACGATGAGACGCCCGCCACGACCACGACGTCCAGCCGGCCCGCCCGCAAGCGGGCCCCCCGAGGAGGGAACTGACATGGCAAACACCACGCAGATCACCGACGACATCCGCAAGACCGCGACCGACACCGGCTACGCCGTGGTCGGCCTCACCGACCTCGCCGTCGAGCGGGTCCGCTCCGCGCAGGCCCGGGCCGAGGCCCGCCGCGAGGCCGTTCGCGCCGAGCTCAAGCTGAAGAAGATCCAGGGCCGCGTGCAGCAGGCCCCCACCGCGGCCGTCGCCGGTGCCCTCGAGGCCGCAGGCAAGGTCGAGGAGCGCTACGAGGACCTCACCGTCCGCGGCCGCGACCTGGTCGAGCGGATCCGCAACCAGCGCGCCACCCAGGACCTGGTGCGCCAGGGCCGTTCCACGCTCAGCCGCACCAAGAGCGCCGTGACCGTCGGGCGCAAGGCCGTCTCCGACACCAACACGTCGGCCAAGGGCACCGCGACCACGGCCAAGAAGCAGGCCGAGGCCGCCGCGGAGGAGACGAAGTCCACCGCCACCAAGCGCGCGCAGGCGACGAAGTCGGCTGCGAAGCGGACCAGCACCACGGCCCGCAAGCGCACCGCCGCGACGTCCTCCGCCACGAAGGGCGCCGCGACCAGCGCCAAGAAGACCGCGACCCAGGCCGCCAAGGCCACCGAGGCCGCGGCCGAGAAGGTCGGCGACTGACACCGGCACCACGCACCAACGAGGGCCCCGTCCGGCACCCGCCGGGCGGGGCCCTCGCGCGTGACCTCGTACCCTCTGCCGGCGTGGACAGCACCGGGACCAGCAGAGCCGACGTCAGCATCCGTGCCCAGGTGGTCGCCCGGGTGATGCGCGGCGGCGTGGTGGAGTCCGTGCACCACGGGCACGTCGTGGCCCTCGGCGGCGACGGTGCCCCCGTCGCGGCGCTCGGCGACCCGGCAGCGGTCGTCTTCGCCCGGTCGTCGCTGAAGCCGCTGCAGGCGGTCGCGATGCTGCGCTCGGGCCTGGACCTCGACGGCCCGTTGCTGGCGCTGGCCTGCGCCAGCCACAACGGCGAGCAGCGCCACCTGGACGGTGTGCGCAGCATCCTCGCGGGGGCGGGCCTGGCCGAGTCCTCGCTGCGCAACACGGCCGACCTCCCGATCGGCGAGGCCGCGGGTGCGACGTGGCGGGCCGCCGGGTGGGCGCCGGCAGCGGCGGCGCAGAACTGTTCCGGCAAGCACGCCGCGATGCTCGCGACCTGCGTCGCCGCGGGGTGGGACACAGCCACGTACCTCGACCCGGGCCACCCGCTGCAGCAGGCGATCCGGGCGACGCTCGCGGCACTCACCGGGGACGACCCCGACCCCGCCACGACCGACGGCTGCGGCGCGCCCCTGTTCTCGTGCACCGTCGCCGGCCTCGCTCGGGCGTTCGCGGCGGTCGCGACGGCGCCCGACGGCACCCCGGAGCACCGGGTCGCCGAGGCCATGAACCGCCACCCCGAGTACGTCGGCGGCGCCGGCCGCGACGTCACGGCCCTGATGGCCGGGGTGCCCGGCCTGGTCGCAAAGGACGGCGCCGAGGGCGTGTACGCCGCCGCGCTGTCCGACGGGCGTGCCGTGGCACTCAAGGTGCTCGACGGTTCGCAGCGCCCCCGGCCGGTCGTGATGGCGGCGGCGCTGCGGCGGCTGGGACTCGACGCCGCGGTGCTGGACGACGTCGGGACGCTGCCTGTGCTCGGCCACGGCCTGCCGGTCGGAGCCGTGGAGGCAACGCCGCTGGCGGACGTCTCGTGAGAGCGGTCGTGCAGCGGGTGAGCCGGGCCTGCGTCTCCGTCGGGGGTGAGGCCGTCGGGGCGCTCGACCGGCCCGGCCTGCTGGTGCTCGTCGGCGTCACCCACGACGACGGCCCGCAGCAGGCCGATCGGATGGCGGCGAAGGTCGCGGGGCTGCGGATCCTGCGCGAGGAACGATCGGTGCTGGACGACGCCGCCCCCGTCCTCGTCGTCAGCCAGTTCACGCTGTACGCGGACACCCGCAAGGGACGCCGGCCCTCCTGGGGAGCGGCGGCGCCCGGCCCGGTCGCCGAGCCCCTCGTCGACGCGGTCGTCGCTTCGTTGCGCGGGCTCGGCGTCGAGGTCGCCACGGGTGCGTTCGGTGCCGACATGGCGGTCGAGCTCGTCAACGACGGCCCCGTCACCCTCGTGCTGGACGTGTAGCCGCACTCCCACACCGTCACCCTCGTGCTGGCCGTGTACCCGCACGTTGCACTCCCACACCGTCACTCCCACACCGTCGGCGGCGGGTCGGTCCAGTGGTGGCCCGTCGGCGTGCGCCACGTCACCGCCCGGTCCGGGCCGACGCGCACCGACCACCCCGGCGAGTGCTTGCAACGGTGGTGGAAGCGGCAGAGCGGCACGAGGTTGTCGACGCAGGTCTCGCCGCCGCGGCCGTCCGGTCGCCAGGCGTGGACGTGGTCGAGGTCACAGCGCCGGGACGGGCGGCGGCAGCCGGGGAACCGGCACCGGCGGTGCACCGCCCTCACCAGGCGCGCCATCGCGGCGGGCGGCCGGTACCCAGCTGCCGGCGGCGACGTCTCGCCGGCGCTGCCCGGTGCCGCAGGTGCCTGCGACGTCCGCAGTGGTCCCGTGTCGCCGGGTGGTCCAGAGTCGCCCGTTGCCACCGGGGTCCCCCGCGGGGGAGGACGTGTACCGGGCGCGACCACGAGCGCGTGGCCGTCGGCGTCCACCGGCAGGACCCGCATCCGTGCACCGGCCGCGAGCTGTCGCGCCGTCTGCGCGGTCACCGGCCCGTAGCCGACCAGGTGGCCGGGCCGGTCGTCCTCGCCGGCCAGCGTGTCTGCAGCGACGACGACGTCGGCCAACCGTGGAGCTGCACCAGGAGCGCCGCCGCCCGGCCGACCGTCGCACCCGGCAGCGGAACGGCACTCGGACCGAGGCGCACCCGTCACCAGGGCGACGAGAGCGTCGGCCCGCCGAGCGTCCGTCGACCGGTCGTCGCCGTCGTCGCGGTCCGCGTCCCCGGCTGCCTCGATGGCCGCCCACACCGCGTCGAGGTCAGCTGCCGGAAGCCGGGCGATGAGCTCGCCGACGCCGTCCAGCAGGTCGGTGCGGCGGACGCAGCGCATCGCGACGGCCGACTGCTCGCGCTCCCTCGCCGCGGTGGCGTCCCACCGGATCGCGGCGCGACGAGCCGTGGCCCGCACCTGCGCCGCGGTCCCGGTGCGCGCACGGTCCAGGGCCTCGGCCTCGACCGCAGCGAGGTGCTCGGGACTCACGAAGGCGGTCTCGGCGATGATCGCCCGCGCCGTGGGGTAGTCGATCCACCCGGCCAGCAGCGCGTCGTGCGTCTCCGCCAGCCGCCGGGTGAGCTGCACGGCGTCGTCGACGAGCGTCTCCGCCACCCGCTGGGAGACGCCGAGTGCCGCGGCGACCTCGCACGAGACGAAGTGCTGCAACGGTCGCGGGTCGTCGCCCAGCAGCGCCTCCGGCAGGTCGTCGCGGCGCGCGACCAGGCCGGCGACCTCCAGGGCGAGCATCCCCTGCGCGTGGGCGACCTGCCGTGCCCAGCCGCGAACGTGGTCGAGCTGCTCGGCGTCGGAGCGCCCGGCGACCGGACGCTCGGCGAGGACCGTCGCCAGCGGCAGCCCACCCGTGCGGGCCGCGTCCACGACATGGCGGACGTCGGTCGCGGTCGGGGTGTGCAGCGGTCGCTGCCCGACGCCCACGGCGTCCCAGTCGGCGTCGTCCATGCCGCACCCGGCGTCGCGGCGGACGGTCTCGCGGGCCCGACGACGTGCGGCGATCCCCGCCCGCAGCACCTCGTCGTCGATCATGTGTTCGAGAGTACGGGCGACCACCGACAGCCGGCCGGCACCGCGGCGACCCGCTGCGTCGTCCGGCCGCGCCCGGGATGAGGAGGGCCGGCGGGGCTACCGTGCCGCCATGGCCGATACCGCCCTGCGTGCCACCCTGCTCGAGATCGAGCGTCGCGGCTGGGACTCGTTGTGCGACGGCACCGGCGCGCAGGTCTACGGCGCCCTGATGACCGACGACGCGGTGATGGTGCTCGCGAACGGTGCGGTGATGGACCGCGCGGCGGTCGTCGACTCCCTGGGTCACGCCCCGCCCTGGGGGACGTACGCCATCAGCGACGTCCGTCTCACCGAGGCCGGCAGCGGCACCGCCGTCCTCGGGTATGTCGGGAGGGCCTACCGCGACGCCGAGGCGCCCGCCTTCGTGGCCGTGATGGCCAGCGTCTACGTCCGCAGCGGCGAGACGTGGCGCCTCGCGCACTACCAGCAGACCCCCGTGTCGGACGCCTCCGAGTAGCGAGGGACGGACGAGCGGTGGCACCTCGCCGGTACGTCGTGGTCGGTGGCGGCATCATCGGCACGGCTGTCGCGCGCCGGCTGCTGGAGGTGGAGCCGGGCAGCCGGGTCACGCTGCTGGAGAAGGAGGACGCCCTCGCGCTGCACCAGACCGGCCGCAACAGCGGTGTCGTGCACGCCGGCCTGTACTACGCGCCGGGGTCGCTGAAGGCGACCCTGTGCCGGCGCGGCGTCCGGCTGCTGCGGGAGCTCTGCTCCGACCGCGACGTGGCCTACCGGGAGTGCGGCAAGGTGCTGGTCGCCCTGGACGCCGCCGAGGCCGGTCGTCTCGACGACATCGAGGCGCGCGCCCGAGCCAACGGCGTCCCCGGCGTGCGCCGCGTGGACGCCGACGGCCTGCGCGCGCTGGAGCCCCATGTCGTCGGCGTCGCGGGCCTGCACTCCCCGAGCACGGCGATCGTCGACTTCCCGGGGGTGACACGCGCCCTGGCGGACGAGGTGACACGCCGCGGCGGCGCGGTCGCCCTGGGAGAGCGCGTCACCGGACTGAGCGAACGGGCCGGTGAGGTGGTGGTGCGGACGGCGACCCGCGGCGGCCCGTGCGAGCGCGTCGCCGACCAGGTCGTCGTCTGCGCCGGTCTGCACGCCGACCGGGTCGCGGCGCTCGCGGGTGACTCGCCGGACCCCGCGGTGGTCGCCTTCCGCGGCGAGTACCTGCTGCTGCGCCCGGAGCGCCGCGACGTCGTCCGCGGCCTGGTCTACCCGGTCCCCGACCCGCGCTACCCGTTCCTCGGGGTCCACCTCACCCCGCGCGTCGACGGGGAGGTGATGGTCGGTCCCAACGCGGTGCTGGCGCTGGCGCGCGAGGGGTACGACTGGCGCACGCTCAGCCTGCGGGACCTCGCGGACGCGCTGGCCTGGCCCGGGTTCCGGCGGTTCGCGCGCCGGCACTGGCGCACCGGGCTGCGCGAGGTGCACGGCTCCCTCAGCCGACGCGCGTTCGTGGCGGCGGCGCGGGCCTACGTCCCCGAGCTGCGGGTCGCCGACGTGGTGCCCGGCCCCAGTGGCAACCGGGCACAGGCACTCGACAGGTCCGGCGCCCTGGTCGACGACTTCCGCGTGCACCGGCGCGGGCGCGTCGTCGCGCTGCGCAACGCACCCTCGCCGGCGGCGACGTCGTGTCTTGCCATCGCCGAGCACGTCGTCGACGAGGTGCTCGGGCGTCGGGACGTCGAGCGGGGGTCGTGATGCGCCGGCGGGCGGTGACGCAGCGGCCTCAGTCGCCGGGTGCCGCCTCACGCAGCCGACTCAGCAGCTCCGGGGCGACCTCGGCGAGGAACTGCTCCTGGTGCCCGCCGCCGATCTGCACCAGCGCGACGTCGGTGAACCCGGCCTCCCAGAACGGCGCGATCCCGGCCACGAGGTGGTCCAGGTCCGGCCCGCAGGGGATGCTCGCGGCGACGTCCTCGGGGCGCACGTACGCCGTCGCCCCCGCGAACCCGGCGGTCGTCGGCAGGTCGGCGTTCACGCTCCACCCCCCGGCGAACCAGCGGAACTGCTCGTGCGCGCGGGCGACCGCGGCGTCGGCGTCGGGGTCCCAGCACACCGGGATCTGGCCGATGCTCCGTGAGGCGCTGGCGATCCCGGTGGCCCGCGCCCGGGCGTCGCCCCAGCGCGCGACGAGGTCGGCGTCCGGCTCGGTGCTGACGAGGTGGTCGCTGATGGGAGCGAACCGCTCCACGCCGCGGGCCCCGCTGACGGCGGCGGCGATGGGGACGCCGTCGTCGGGCACGTCCCAGATCCGGGCCGAGTCGACCGAGAAGTGGTCGCCCTCCCGGGTCACGAGCTCACCGGTGTGCAGCTCCCGGATGATCTCGATCGCCTCGACCAGCATGTCCTGCCGCGCCGAGACGCCGGGCCACCCCTCGCCGACGACGTGCTCGTTGAGGTTCTCGCCGGCGCCGAGCCCGAGCGTGAACCGGCCGTCGGCCAGCAGCTGCAGGGTCGCGGCCTTCTGCGCCACCACGACCGGGTGGTAGCGGATCGTCGGGCACGTGACGTACGTCATCAGCTCGACGCGCTCGGTGACGTGGGCCACCGCGCCGAGCACGCTCCACGCATAGGGCGCGTGGCCCTGTGCCGACAGCCACGGCGAGTAGTGGTCGCTGCTGACCTCGAAGTCGAACCCCGCGGCCTCGGCAGCCACCGCGTCCCGCACGAGCTGCTTCGGGCCCGCCTGCTCGGTCATCAGGGTGTAGCCGAACCTCGTCATCCGGTAACGCTGGCACAGCCGACAACCGCCCGCACATCGGCCGGTTGCGGCAGACTGAGGCTCTTTCCAGCCAGGGAGTGACCGATGACCCAGCACCTCGGCCGGCCCGTGAGCCGCGCGGCGTCGACCGCGTGGGACGGCGTCGGCGCGCCCCGCCGCAGCTCGGACGACCTCGAGGTCGACCACGTCGAGGTGGCCGCCGCACCGACCGACGACGACCCGCTGCAGCACGTGGTCTGCTCGCAGCGGCCCTGGGGCGGGTTCGAGCAGCTGGTGAGTGGTGAGCCGGTGACCGTCAAGGTGCTCACGGTGGAGCCGGGGCATCGCCTCAGCCTGCAGCGGCACCGCTTCCGACTGGAGCTCTGGCAGGTGCTCGACGGTCCGCTCGACGTCACCGTCGGCGACCGCACATGGTCGGCGCCAGGGGGGGAGCGCGTGGTCGTGCCGGTCGGTGCGGTGCACCGGCTCGGCAACTCCGGCGACCATCGGGGTCGCGTGCTGGAGGTCGCGTTCGGCCACTTCGACGAGGACGACATCGAGCGGCTCGAGGACGACTACACCCGCTGACGACGGCCGCCGCGCGCGCCGACGGTAGGATCGCGGTCGTGCCATTCGGGGACGGTCTCTTCGCGGTCCAGGGTGTGGTCTCGTTCGCGCTCGGGCTGGCCGCGCTCGCACTGCAGGCGGTCGCGCTCGTGGACGCCACGCGCCAGCGCACGGACGCCTTCCCGGCCGCCGGCAAGCAGACCAAGCCGATCTGGCTGGGCATCCTCGGCGTCGCCACCGCGATCGGCTTCGTGTCGCTGAGCGGCCCGCTCAACATCTTCAACCTGCTCGCCGTCGTCGCGGCAGGGGTCTACATGGCGAGCGTGCGCCCCGCCGTCCAGCAGATCAGCGGCCGCGGCCAGGGCTCCGGCGGGCCCTACGGCGGCTGGTGAGCCGCCGCTCTCGCTGAGCCGCGGCACGGCCGGCGTCGCCACCGGCCCGTGAGGCCTCACAGCGGCCGGACGGCGTCCCACGCGACGCCCACCTCTCCCAGGCGCCACCGGGGCGGCCCGTCGAGCACCGGCCAGCCACCTGCCGCGACCGCTCGGCACGTCGCCAGCCACCGCTGCCGCGCACCGTAGGGGGCGAGCACCGCCGCGCGGGCCCACGCGTCGTCCAGGGCGGCCAGCCACGCGTGCACCCGCTCGCCGGGCACGTTGCGGTGGATCAGCGCCTTCGGGAGCCGCTCGGCGACGTCCGACGGGCGCACCAGCCCCGCCAGCCGGAGCGAGACGGTCAGGGACACCGGGCCGTGCGGCGTGACCGCCACCCACGCCGCGCGGCGACCGACCTCGTCGCAGGTGGCGTCGACGAGCACCCCGTCCGCAGCCAGCGCCGAGGCAGTACGACGCCAGGCGGCACCGACCTCCGCCTCGGGGTACTGCCGCAGCACGTTCGCCGCCCGCACGGCCACCGGCCGGCGCCCGTCGAGGTCGCCGAGCTCGAAGCCGCCGAGCGCGAAGCGCAGCCCCGGCACCTGCGCCGGCCGGGCCGCGGCGACGCGCGCAGGGTCGATCTCGAGGCCCACCACCTCGATGTCGCCGCGGTGGC
>JBBRBF010000059.1:0-9093 GCA_038206105.1 Actinomycetales bacterium
GCCGCCAGGCCGAGGTTGGACAGGTCCTGCGTGGCGGCGGCGTCGCTCCACAGCAGCAGCACGGCCGTCCACGTCACGACGGCGACCAGCACCGCGGCGGCCGCCACCGGGGGCCGCCCTCCTGACCCCACGAGGACACGCATGGAGCCTGTATCGGCAGCAGCGGCCAGAACTGTCGCATCGTGTCGCCACGTACCGCTTCACCCCCGCCGTCTACGCGCCGATGCGTTCGTGGGCGCGCCTGCGCCGAAGGAGCGGGGAGACCACGATGACGACGACGGCCGAGTTCGGCACCGTCCTGGACCTGCCGTGCCAGTGGCCGGCGTCACTCTCACCGCAGGTGCTGAGCGCCCTCGACCTGCCCACACCCTTCTTGGCGGGGGACCTGTCCCTCGTCGCGGACCGGTTCGACCGGTTCAGGCGGGCACTGCCGGGCATCCACCCCCACTACGCCGTGAAGTGCAACTCCGCGCCGGAGGTGCTCAGGACGGCGGCGCGCTGCGGCGCCGGCTTCGAGGTGGCCTCCCTCGGGGAGCTGCGGATGCTCCAGGCGCTCGACGTCACCGCCGCCGACGTGCTCTACAGCAACACCGTCAAACCCGCCTCGCACGTCGCCGGGGCGGCCGAGGCCGGTGTATGGCGCTTCGCGGTGGACTCGGAGGACGAGCTGACGAAGATCGCGAGGGTCGCGCCGGGGAGCGCGGTGTACGTCCGGGTCCGCGTCGACGACTCGAGCAGCGTCTTCCCGCTGTCCCGCAAGTTCGGGGCCGAGGCCCACCACGCCCGGGCGTTGCTGCACCAGGCGGAGCGGCTGGGTCTGCAGCCGTACGGCCTGACCTTCCACGTCGGGTCGCAGTGCGTCGCGACGTCGGCGTGGGTGGCCGCGATCGCGTCGGTGGCCCGGCTGATGCGGCAGCTGCAGCAGGACGGCATCGAGCTGGGCATGCTCGACATCGGCGGCGGCTTCCCGGCGCGCTACGACGAGCCGGTTCCCAGTATCGAGCAGGTCGGCGCCGTCGTGGACCGGGCGATGGACGAGATGCTCCCGTACCGGCCTGCTCTGGTCGCCGCGGAACCGGGCCGGCACATCGTCGCCGAGACCGCGGTGATGGTGGCGTCGGTGCTCGGCCGGGAGCAGCGCGCCGGCGACGAGTGGGTCTACCTCGACGTCGGCGCCTACAACGGCATGATGGAGACGCAGCAGACGGTGGGACAGTGGCGGTTCCCGCTGTGGACCTCTCGGGCGGACCACGCGACCGCACACCGGACGCCGTTCACCGTGACGGGTCCCACCTGCGACAGCGCGGACACGATGTTCTACGGCGCGTCCCTGCCCGTGACCCTCGCCGAGGGTGACCGGGTCTTCGTGGCATCCGCCGGTGCCTACACCCTCAGCTACGCGTCCCACTTCAACGGATTCCCGCCCCCGCAGACCTACTTCCTGCCCTCCTAGGCGGGTGTCCGTGCCTGGTCGCGCCCGCCTCGCGGGCATCGTCGGTGCCGGGGTGGTCGACTCCCTGGGGCTGTCCGTGGCGTGGACCGTGCTGCTGCTGCACGTCACGAGGGTGCACGGGCTCGCCGCCGCCGGTGCGTGCAGCGCGGCGCTGCTCGTCGGCGTGGCGCTGTCGGCGCCGGTGGCCGGGTGGGCGTCGAGGAGGCTCGACGGGCGGACCCTGCTGCGAACGGCGACAGCCCTGGAGGTGCTCGCCCGTGTGGGGACCTTCGTCGCCCTGGTGACGGGTGCGCCGCTGTGGGTCGTCGCGTCGTGCGTCGTCGGCCTCAGCGTGACCGGCTGGACCGGTTACGCCGGGATGCGCGCCGAGGTCGCTGCGGCCACCACCACCCTGCCGGCCGCGCTGACCTGGTACGGCACCCTGGTCGCGGCGGTGGAGGCGGTCGGCGTCGCGCTGGCCTCGCTGCTGCCCCCGACTGGGGGGACGAACGGCGACGACGCCGTGCTGCTCGTGGTGATGGGGCTGTCCGCGGCGGCCCTGCTGCCGACGCTCGGCGTTGCCAGGACGTCACGCGTCGGGCGCGGGGCGCCAGCCGGCCAC
Organism: Actinomycetales bacterium; assembly: GCA_038206105.1. GTDB lineage: Bacteria > Actinomycetota > Actinomycetes > Actinomycetales > JBBRBF01 > JBBRBF01. The sequence continues at coordinate 2,055 of JBBRBF010000059.1, forward strand.
GGCCGCGACCTTCGACCGGAGCGCAGACGGCGGGTCGCGGTACCGCGTGCGAGCCGGTCCGTCGTCGCCGGCGTCGCCCTGATGGCGGTCGCGTCCGCGCCGACCCTGCTCGCGGTCGCCCTGGCCGCCGAGCTCCATGGGCGGGCCGCGGTCGGACCCGCCGCGGTCGCCTTCACGGCGGGTTCGCTCCTCGCCCCGGCCGTGGCATCCCGGGTGCAGCTGAGCGACGCGAACCGGCTGCCGACCTGGGCGCTCTGCGGTGTCGCCATGGTGTGCGGCTGGGTACTGGCGCCCCTGCACCTGGTCTGGCTGTGCGTGGCCCAGCTGGCCTCGGGACTGGGGATGACGACCTTGGAGGGCCTGCTCGACACGGTTGCGGCGCAGCGGCAGCCCCACGACGTGACCGGTGCGCTCGCCCGCGCGACCGCCGGCCGGGCACTCGGCTCCGCGGCCGGCACGGCCGTGCTGCCGCTCGCCATCGCCTGGCAGGGCCTGCCGCTCACGGCCGGTGCGGTGGGTGTCGCCCTCGCGGTTCTCGCGGTGGCGTCGGTCACGTCGAGGGCCGCTCGGCGTCCGCCGCGACCCGACCCGGCACCCGCCGTCAACGACATGCGAGCCGCAACGGCAGCCCGCCTCGCGGCCGCAGGGTGACCAGCGCGTCGACTCGCACCCGGTGGCCGGGGTCCGGCGCGACCCGCCGGTCCCGCAGCAACGCCGCGAGCAGCAGCACCTGCTCCACCAGCGCGAAGTCCCGGCCGATGCACAGCCGGGCTCCCGCCCCGAACGGGACGTACGCGCCCCGGGGCACCCGGTCCGCCCCGCCACCGGCGAACCGACCCGGGCGGAAGGCCAGCGGGTCGTCGAACACGTCGCCGCGACGGTGCAGCAGCCACGGGCTGACGAGCACGACCGTGCCGGCGGGGACGTCGAGGCCGCTGACGACGTCCGCGCTCGTGGCGCGCCGGCTGACGACCCACGCGGGCGGGAACAGCCGCAGCGACTCGTCAACGGCCGCGCGGGTGCGCACCAGAGCAGGCAGGTCGTCCCACGTGGGCGCACGACGGGACAGGACGGCGTCGAGCTCGGCGAGCACCGCGTCCTGCTCGCCGGGGTGGGTCGCGAGCAGGTGCAGGGTCCAGGTCAGGGACGACGCCACCGTCTCGTGGCCGGCGATCACCATCGTCACGAGCTCGTCCCGGACGGCGGACGGCTCGACCTGTCCGGAGTCGGCCGCGCGGAGCAGCAGGGCGAGCAGGTCGGAGTCGTCGCCGGCGACCCCTGCGTCCCGGCGGTGCGCGACGAGGGCCGCACACGCGTCGTCCAGGGCCCGGACCGCCGTCCGCAGCCGCCGCTGCCCGGGCGTCGGCGCCCACCCCGGGACCGGGACGGGCGTGCGGGCACGGGCGACGACGACCTCCAGCGCGCCCAGCACCGCGCGCACCAGCCGCTCGCCGTCGGCGGTCACGTCGGAGCCGAAGAGGGTGCGCCCCACCACCTCGAGGCCGGCCTGCAGGAAGCCGGCGTCGACGTCCACCGCGCCGCCGTCGGTGGGCCACCGCGAGCGCAGCCGGTCGGCCGCGGCGACCGCCTCGGCCGCGACCAGCGGCAGCCGGCCGTGGTGGAACGCCGGCTGGTCGACCCGGCGCCGGGTGCGCCACTGCTCGCCGTCCGCGGTGAGCAATCCGGTGCCGGTGACCAGGGACAGGGCTCCGTACTGCACGGTGCGCTTGGACCAGGCAGCGCCGCCCTCGACGAGGACGCGGCGGGCACCGTCGACGGTGTTGACCAGCAGCACCGGGGTGCGCGGCATCGGGAACGCGACGAGGTCGCCGTGCCGTGCCACGACCCGGGCGAGGTAGGCCGGCGGGTCCCGGCGGATCGCCGGGACGGCGGCGACCATCTCGCGCGGCGACGGCCCGGGCGCCGCGAGCGGCGTGTACCGCGAGGGACGCCGCGGCACCTCGCCGGCGGGCCGGCGCACCTAGAGGTACAGCCCTGTGCGGCCGTCCTCGATCCGCGGGGCGGCGACGGCGTGGATGTCGCGTTCGCGCAACAGTACGTAGTCGGTGCCGTGCAGCTCGACCTCGCCGCGGTCCTCGGCGTCGAACAGCACGCGGTCGCCGACCTCGACCTGGCGCACGTGCTGCCCGGTGGCGACGACCTGCGCCCACGAGAGCCGCTTGCCGACGGACGCGGTCGCCGGGATCACGATGCCCGAGCCCGAGCGACGCTCGCCGGAGTCCTTGTCGAGGGAGACCAGGACGCGGTCGTGGAGCATCCGGATCGGCAGACGGTCCCCGGCGTCGCTCACGGCCTTGACGCTACCCACCGTGAGGCGCTTGCCGTCCGGCAGCCTCGGCGCGGCGCGCGACGCCGGCTCACCACCCGAGTGTGCCCTGCGGCCCCTTGAAGGGACCGACCACGTCGGCGGTGACCCAGCCGCCGTAGAAGTCGCCCTCCTGGGCGGCGACCACCTCGTCGGCCACGGTGCACCGGTCGACCGCTCCCGGGTACAGCGCAACGTGCCCGGTGAGGGCCTCGTAGCCCCGCGATGGCGACGGGTACGTCCACGCGCACCTCGCCGCGACGGTCCCCTCGCCGCGACCCCGCGCCTCCGCCGGGCCGCCGAGCACGTCGAGGTAGCGCGCGGTGCCCTTGAACTCGCAGAACGACCGGCCCGCCGCGGGACGCAGCGAGCCCTCGGCGAAGTCGTCCACCGGCAGGTACCACGTCGGCGGGTGGCTGGTCTCCAGCACCCTCAGCGCCGCCGTGGTGTCGCACACGACCACGCCGCCGAGCTCGACGGTCACCCGGCGGCGGTCGCGGACGACTGCCGGGGGTCGCGGGTAGTCCCAGACGGACTCCTTGCCCGGGCCGGGCGGGGTCGCAGCCGACCCTGCGGGCGGCGGCGTCGCGGGGCTCCAGTCGCGGTTCAGCGCAGCCGCCTCCACACCACCAGCGCGACCACGGCCGCGACGGCCGCGCCCACGGCGGCCAGCCGCTCGGTGCGCAGCGAGCCGTCCTCGGCGTACACCGCCGCGTGGGCCCGGCGCGTGGCCTCGGCGCGGGTGCGCGCGACGACGTTGGCCGGGCGGACACGGTCGATGAGCTCGTCAACGGTGGCCGCCAGCATCCGCTGGTGCTCTGCGATCCCCCGCTCGAGCTCGGCCGGGTCGGTCGGGACCGGCGCGGACGCCGCCGAGGTGGTCGCGCTCGTGCTCATGATCGGAACGCTACCGTGCGCCGTCCCCGGCGGCAGATCGCCGCCCCACCGCCGCCCCTCACCCCCCCGGTGATCAAGGAATCCGCGCACCCGAGGCAGCGAGAAGCCCGCATCGCGAGTGCTTCCGCTGCGCGAGTTCCTTGATCACCGCAAGGATCCGGGCGGATGTTCCTTGATCACCGCGGAGGGGGTGGGCGGGGGTGGGTTCGGCGACGGGGGGTGGTTAGCCTCGCCGCATGAGCACTCGACTCGAGGTGGGCAACGAGGCCCCCGACTTCACCCTGCCCGCGACCGGCGGCCGCCAGGTCTCCCTGACCGACCTGCGGGAGCGTTCCGGCGCAGGCGTCGTCGTGTACTTCTACCCGGCGGCGATGACCCCCGGGTGCACCACGGAGGCCTGCGACTTCCGCGACTCCCTCGCGTCGCTGCAGGGCGCCGGCTACCAGGTGGTCGGCGTCTCGCCCGACACGGTGGAGTCGCTGGAGGAGTTCACGTCGCAGGAGGACCTGACCTACCCGCTGGCGTCGGACACCGACAAGACGGTGCTGACCGCCTACGGCGCCTGGGGAGAGAAGACGTCCTACGGCAAGACCTCGACCGGCGTGATCCGCTCGACGGTCGTCGTCGCGCCGGACGGCTCGGTCGCGCTGGCGCAGTACAACGTCAAGGCGACCGGCCACGTCGCGCGGCTTCGCACGGAGCTCGGGCTCGACTGAGGGCCCGTACGCGGTCTGCCGGCCGCGATGCCGGCCGCGATGCCTGCGGAGCGCCGCGTCGTAGGCTCGTCGACGCGGCGGGAGTGGCGTAACTGGCAGCCGCGCGAGGTTTAGGTCCTCGTGCCCCTCGGGGCGTGCGGGTTCGAGTCCCGCCTCCCGCACCTGCACGGACGACGACGCGGCGGCGCCGCCCCGGGGACCGGGACGACGCCGTGCTCACGTCCTCGCCGCGCCGGTGGCGGGCGAGGACGTCACTGGTCAGGACTGCGGCGGGGACAGCACCGTGTCGATCAGGTAGACGGTTGCGTTCGCCGTCTGGACGCCGCCGCAGATCACGGTCGCGTCGTTGACCATCAGCGCGTCGCCCTCGCCGGTCACCTCGACGGTGCCGCCCTGCAGCGACGTCTGCTCGCCGACGACCTCTTCGGGGGTCAGCTGGCCCTCGACGACGTGGTAGGTGAGCACGTTCGTCAGAGCGTCGGCGTCCGTGGACAGGGTGTCCAGGGTGGCCTGGTCGACCTTGGCGAAGGCGTCGTCGACTGGCGCGAACACGGTGTACTCGCCGCCGTTGAGGGTGTCGACGAGGTTCACGTCGGGGTTGAGCTCGCCGCTGACGGCGGCCGTCAGCGTCGTGAGCAGCGGGTTGTTGCTCGCGGCGGTCGCGACCGGGTCCTGCGCCATCCCGGAGACCGAGCCGGCACCGTCCGGCACCTGGGCGGCGTAGTCCTCGCAGCCGGCGCCGACGAGGTTCGCGGCGGGGTCCATGTCCTCGGTCATGCCCTCGGTCATGTCGTCGGTGGGGGCCTCGGTGCCGCTGTCGGCGGCGGCGCTGTCCTCGGTCTGGCTGGACGACGTGTCGGCGGCGTCGGAGCCGCAGGCGGCGGTCGCGAGGGTCAGCGACCCGACGGCGGCGAGCAGGGCGAGCTTGCGCTTCATGGTGGAGCTTCTCCTCGGTGCGGGTGTGTGCTGTCAGGCGGTCTTCGCAGCGGGACCGCCCCGTGGATTGCCCGAGGTGGTCACGATGGGGTCACGACCGGTCGACGCCGGGCGAGCGGCAGCGTCCGACCCGCAAGGGCCGGGTGCTCGACAGGCTGCCGGTCGGGCCGGTCAGCTCTAGGACTCTGCTGAATAACGCGTGTCATCCTGGCCCCTGATGGTGGGGGTCGGGACGATATGCGTATGCAGGGTCCTCCGCTTGATGAACGTGAGCTTCTGGATGCCGAGTCGGTCGCGGGTCATCTGGTCGATAGGGGCAGCGTCTTCGGGCTGCTGGCCGAGCACCGGCGGGTGCTGTTCCCCGAGGTGATGTTCGCGGATCTGTTCCCTTCTGGCAGGGGTCGGCCGTCGGTACCGGTCGACATCGCCGCGTCAGTGTTGGTTTTGCAGTCACTGCACGGCCTGTCGGATCGGGAGGCGATGGCGGCGGTGCGCACGGACCTGCGGTGGAAGGTCGCGTGCGGCTTGCCGATCGGGCATGGCGGGTTCGATCCGTCGACGTTGACGTACTGGCGTAAGCGGCTGGGTGCGAGTTCCTCACCGCATCGGATCTTCGACGCGGTCAAGGCCGTCGTCGCCGAGACCGGGGTGCTCAAGGGCAAGCATCGGCGGGCGCTGGACTCGACCGCGCTCGATGATGCGGTCGCGACGCAGGACACCGTGACGCAGCTGATCGCGGTGATCCGCAGGGTCCGGCGTGAGGTCCCCGGTGCTGATGTGGTCGTCGCGGCGGTCTGCTCGGCGCACAACTACGACGATCCCGGCAAGCCGCAGATCGCCTGGGATGACAGCGAAGCGCGGGCTGTGTTGGTCGATGCGCTGGTCCGGGATGCGCTTGCGCTGCTCGCTGTGGTTCGCGAGTGGGATCTGGACCCCGCCGCCGCCGCGGTAGTTGCGTTGCTGGCCCTCATCGCCGGTCAGGACGTCGAACCGGCCTCGGGCTCGGACGGGACTGACGGCCGCTGGCAGATCGCCCGCAAGGTCGCTCCGGACCGGGTCATCAGCATCGTGGATCCCGACGCCCGCCATATCCACAAGACCGTGCACCGCCGCCAGGACGGGTTCAAGGCGCACATCGCGGTCGAACCCGAGACCGGGATCACGACAGCGTGTGAGCTCACCAAGGGCGCTGGTCCACAGGCACCTGATGGTGCGACCGGGATCCGGCTGATGGACGCCGACGACTCTTTGCCGGCCGCACAGGACCTCCCCGACGGTGATGTGGTGGACGTGCTCGGCGACAGCGCCTATGCCACCGGCGAGGCCTTGGACACGATGACCAAGGCAGGCCGGCGTCCGCTGGTCAAGCCAGGCCCGCTCAAGCCGGCCGTCGCCGGTGGGTTCACCCTGGACGACTTCACCGTCGATGAGACGGCGGGAACGGTGACCTGCCCGAATGGTCTGACGCGCCGCATCACCCCAAGCCGCAGCGTCGCGTTCGGAGCCGGCTGTCGCGGATGCCCACTGCGGGCGCAGTGCACGAAGGCCAAGGGCGGCCGGAACCTGATCCTGCACAAGCATCACGGGCTGCTCAGCGAGCACCGCAAGCGCGCGAAAGACCCTGCCTGGCAGGCGGACTACCGCCAACACCGACCGATGGTCGAACGATCCATCGCCTGGCTCGTGGGAAGCAGAAACCGCAAGGTCCGATACCGCGGCGTCAGCAAGAACAACGCCTGGCTGCACAACCGCAGCGCCGCCCTGAACCTTCGCCGGCTGCTCAACCTCGGCCTGACCCGACACGGCGGAGCCTGGGCGGTGGGCTGAGAGGTCAGGAGAGGCGAAACCCAGCAGCCACAGGGCCTCAGCGGCCCTCAGCCGACTTCGGTTCGACGATCACCACCAAGACCGAGGTCGCAGGATCCACTTTCAGAAACACGCTCAGAGGCACAGAGCGCCGCCCCATGCGCCTCCTGCCGCCCGCTTTGCCACCCCACGAGCGGCCTTGTTCAGCAGAGTCCTAGCGCGGCCAGCAGCGTCTCCACCGCCTGCTCCAACCGCCGGTCGGTGTCCGACAGCCCGCGGCCGCGGCACGCCGCCGAGCAGTACCGGACCTCGTCCCAGTCCCGCGCCCATGTGCGGCCAGGTGATCGTGCGGCCGCAG
>JBBRBF010000060.1:0-8618 GCA_038206105.1 Actinomycetales bacterium
GGCCGGGCCCGTCAGGTGGCCCTGTCTCCGGAGCAGGTCGCCTCGCCCCTGGCTCGCCGGCCGTACGACCTGCGGCACGCCGCGGTCTCCACCTGGCTCAACGGGGGAGTCGCCCCCACCCAGGTGGCGGAGTGGGCCGGCCACAGCGTCGACGTCCTGCTCCGCAACTACGCCAAGTGCCTGGACGGCGGCGAGGACGCCGCCCTGCGACGCATCGACGCGGCGTTGGGATGACTGATCGGCATCGCGGCGTCGCCCCGGGGTCTCGTGGGCGCGTTATGGGCGTGAATTGCCGCTGTCAGCCGCGACACGCCGATGACAGCCGGACAAGTCAAGATCACATCCCAACCGTAAACGCGCAGGTCAGGGGCTGTTTTCGCTGGTGGCCAGGGGCGGGGTCGAACCGCCGACCTTCCGATTTTCAGTCGGACGCTCGTACCAACTGAGCTACCTGGCCGTGCCCACCGCGGTGGGTGGAGCGACCCCGACGGGACTCGAACCCGCGACCTCCGCCGTGACAGGGCGGCGCGCTAACCAGCTGCGCTACGGGGCCTTGCTGGCTGCAAGGGTGCTGCCGTACCCCCAACGGGATTCGAACCCGCGCTGCCGCCTTGAAAGGGCGGTGTCCTAGGCCGCTAGACGATGGGGGCTCCGCGCCCCTCGTCAGCGACCGCAGGACGTCGGGTTCCGTCGAGGACGCGAGCCAGCATAGAGCCATGCCTGCGGGGGGGCCAAAGCCGCCCCCCGCGCCGGCCCCCGGGGGTGCGCGCAGCCGTGGCCGGCCGCAGGATCGACCTCGTCCCGGGACCGGACGGCCCGGGCCGACGCGAGGAGGAGCCACCAGATGCAGACCCGCACCATCGGCGACCGACAGGTCTCGGCGATCGGGCTCGGCGGCATGCCGATGTCCATCGAGGGCCGCCCCGACCGCGAGCGCTCCCTGCGCACGCTGCACGCCGCCCTCGACGCCGGGGTGACGCTGATCGACACCGCGGACGCCTACCACGCCTCCGCCGACGACGGCGGCCACAACGAGGTGCTGATCGCGGAGGGGCTGCGGACCTGGGGTGGCGACGCCTCCGCCGTCCTGGTCGCCACCAAGGGCGGGCACGTGCGGCCCGGCGACGGCTCCTGGCAGCTCGACGGCCGGCCCGAGCACCTCGTCGCCGCCGCGCGGGAGTCCGCTCGGCGCCTGGGCGTCGACGCGATCGGGCTCTACCAGTTCCACCGCCCCGATCCGTCCGTGCCCTACGCCGAGTCGGTCGGAGCGCTGGCGGACCTGCTGGACGCCGGCACGATCGCGATGGCCGGCATCTCCAACGCCGACCCCGACCAGGTCCGGGAGGCGAACGACGTGCTCGGCGGCCGGCTGGCCAGCGTGCAGAACCAGTTCTCACCGGCGTTCCGGACCTCGCAGCCCGAGCTCGACCTGTGCACCGAGACGGGGATCGCGTTCCTGCCGTGGAGCCCGCTCGGCGGGATCTCGAAGGCCTCGGACCTCGGGACGGCGCACGCGGCGTTCGGCGACGTCGCGGTGTCCCACGGGGTCAGCCCGCACCAGGTGGCCCTCGCGTGGGAGCTCGCACGCTCGCCCGTCGTCGTCCCCATCCCGGGGGCCAGCCGTCCCGAGTCGATCCTCGACTCGCTCGCCGCCACCGACCTGGTGCTCACCGACGACGAGCTCGCCCGCCTCGACGCCGCCTGAGTCGGCTCCAGCCGCGGCGGCCCGGTCACCCGAAGGGGGGTTGCTGGGGCGTTCCGCACCAGTCCCCGGTTGGCACAGGGGTCCCCTGTGCCAACCGGGTTGGCACAGGGGCGCCCCGTGCCAATCGGCGGGCGGGCGGGCGGGCTGGCGGGCATGGGCGGGTGCCGGGCCGCGGGTGGTCGGGGGTCAGTCCCAGCCGAGCTCGCGCAGGCGGTCGTCGTCGATGCCGAAGTGGTGCGCGATCTCGTGGACGACGGTGACCGCCACCTCGTCGACGACCTCCTCGCGGCTCTCGCAGTACCGCAGCGTCGGGCCGCGGAACACCAGGATCCGGTCCGGCAGCGACCCGGCGGACCACCAGCCGTCGCGCTCGGTCAGCGGGGTGCCCTCGTACAGGCCGAGAAGGTCGGGGTCGTCGTCCGGAGCCTCCGCCTCGACGAGCACGACGACGTTCTCCATGACCCGGGTCAGCTCGGCGGGCACCGCGTCGAGGGCGTCGGCGACGGCGGCCTCGAACTCCGCCTCGGACATCTCCACCACGAGCGCCATCATCCGCGAACGGTCAGCGGGCGGCGCGGCGCCGGGCCGACGGCGGCGTCCGCAGCATCCGCAGCACCGCCCGCTCCACGTCGCCGTGCGTCGCGGGATGCCCGAGGTCGACGCCGCCCCCGAGGGTGCGCAACGCCCGCTCGACCGTGACACCGTCCGCGAACAGGTCCACCACCCGCGGGTCCACGTAGGAGGCCCGCGCCACTGCCGGGGTGTTGCCGAGGTACTCCGCGACCTCGCTCATCGCCCGTGCCACCGCGCGCTTGCGGCTGGTGGGCGAGCCCGCGGCGTTCGTCGAGACCGCGAGGGCGACCGCGGCCAGCACGGTCGCGTGCCACGTGCGGAAGTCCTTCGCGGACACCTCACCGCCGACGACGTGCTTGACGTACTCGTTGACGTCGTCGCTCGTGACGTCCACCCAGCGACCGGCCCGCTTGAAGGCCAGCAGCTCCGCGCCCCCACCGCGTCGCCGTCGCAACGACTCGACGGCGTCACGCACGGCTGCGTCGGCCACGCCCAGCGTGCGCTCCTTGCCCGACTTGGCGACGTAGGAGAACACGACGGTCCCGCCCCGCACCCGCACGTGCTCGCGCCGGATGGTCGCCAGCCCGTAGCTGCCGTTCTGCTCGGTGTAGGTCTCCCCGCCGACCCGGAAGAAGCCGAGGTCGAGAAGCCGGAAAGCGGTCGCGAGCGCACGCTCGTAGGGCATCCCGGGCAGCGCGAGGTGCTCGCGGACCTGCTCTCGGGCGCTCGGCAGCCGCGACGCGACCGTCAGCACGCGTTCGTGCTTGGCCCGGTCGCGCTGCTCGCGCCACTGCGGGTGGTACAGGTACTGGCGCCGCCCGGCGGCGTCCGTGCCGACCGCCTGGATGTGCCCGCGCTCGGAGCGGCAGATCCACACCTGCTGCCACGCCGGCGGGATCACCAGGGCCTTGCAGCGCGCCAGGTCGTCGCCGGCGAGCCGGGCGCCGCCGGTGTCGAGGTAGACGAAGCCGCGGCCCTGGCGCCGGCGGGTCCACCCGGCGTCCGAGGGCGAGACGGTGCGCAGCCGGGGCATGGCGTCGATCGTCGGCCAGCGCACCCCGGGCCGCACCCGGAGCGGGCCGGGGCGTGCTCCCGAGTTGCCGGTCGACCCGGTCCGCGCTTGCCTGGGGGGCAGGCGAGCCGCCGGCACGGTGGCCGCAGCACGCGAACCCGACAGCCCTCTCGGAGGCTCCCATGTCCCGCCGCAACACGATCGTCCGCAGCCTGCACGACGTCGGCCTCGCCGCCTGGTTCGGCGGCTCCCTGATGGGCGCCGTCGGCGTCAACGGTGCCACCCGCGAGATGTCCGTGCGCGAGGAGCGCGTCCCCGTCGCCAACGAGGCCTGGGGCCGCTGGCAGCCCGTCGCCGCAGGCGCCATCGCGGCCCACCTGGTCGGCGCGGTCGGCATGCTCGCCGCCAACCGCGACCGCGTGCGCAACCAGGAGGGCGTCGGCGCCAGCTCCGCGGTGAAGACGGTGCTCACCGGTGCTGCCCTCGGGGTGACGGGCTACGCCTGGCTGCAGGGCCACAAGCTCGACCAGGCCGGCTCGGTCTCCGCCGCCGGTGGCACGGTGCCCTCGGGCGAGACCCCGGCCGAGGTCGCCTCCGCTCAGCAGCAGCTCCGCGCCCTGCAGTGGGGGATCCCCGCCGCCACCGGCGCCCTCGTCGTCGTCTCTGCCCTGCAGGGCGAGCAGCAGCGCGCCGACCAGTCCACCGCCGGGCGGGTCCGCGGCGCGGCGCGCCGCCAGCAGCGCAAGCTCTCCCGGGCCACGAAGGCGGTGGAGGCTCGGGCCGCCGGCGGTGCCGCGAAGGTCGGCGCGCAGGGCGCCAAGGTCGGCGCCAAGGGCTACGCCGCCGTCAAGCACTGACAGCACCCGTCACGCCGTCGTCCGCGCCGGCGCCGCGGGGTCCGGGCACGTCCCGAACCCTGCTGCGCCGGCCGCGTGATGGCAGCAGCGGCCCAGGGGTGCTAGCGTTCTTGCTGCACGACCAGTGGTTCTCGCAAACGTTGTACTCAGCGCCCGCGGACTACCGCGGGCGCCGTTCTGTCTCTGAGGGTCAACCCAGGGGCGGGAGGCCACCGCCGCTGCAACCCCGTCCGCACCCGCGGTCGGGAACCGACCCGAGGAGGGCATGACATGGCACAGGGCACTGTGAAGTGGTTCAACGGTGAGAAGGGCTACGGCTTCATCACCCAGGACGGTGGCGGCGAGGACGTCTTCGTCCACTTCTCCGCCATCCAGGCCGACGGCTACCGCTCGCTGGACGAGAACCAGCGCGTGGAGTTCGAGGTCGCCCGCGGCCAGAAGGGCCTCGAGGCCCAGCAGGTCCGCGGCATCTGATCACCTGCGGGCCGTCTCGGCCTGCTGACGACGCCCCCGGCACCCGCGAAGGGTCCGGGGGCGTCGTGCGTCCGCCGGGGCCCGGGCCGGCCTCACGGCCCGCGTCCTCAGGACGTCGGCCCGCCGCCCTCCTCGCGCAGCCGCGGCTCGTGGCGGGCGCTCGGCCGGACGCCGCGCTTGTCCGCGTAGAACGCCCGGACCCGGTCCATGTCGGCGGCGACGTCCCCGGTCGGGACGAACGAGGGGCCGACGCCGACCGTGCGCGACGGGCCGTCGACGAAACCCAGCGCGACGGGCTGCCCCGCTCTGTGGGCGATCCGGTAGAACCCCGACTTCCAGTGCTCGCCGGGGTGGCGTGTGCCCTCGGGCGCTATCGCGAGCAGGAAGCCGTGGCCGACGGCGGCCTCGGCGCTGAGCCGGCGGACGACGGCGCCCGGGTCGCGCCGGTCGATCTCGACGGCGCCGAGGCGCCGCAGCAGCGGGCCGAGGGGGCCGATGAACGCCTCCCGCTTGATCAAGATCCGCGCCGGGGCCCCGGCGCGCCACATCACGAGCGCACCGAGCACGGCGTCCCAGTTGGAGGTGTGGGGGGCCCCGATGAGCACGCCGGTGCGCGGGGCCTCGCCGACCACCCGCCACCCGGTCAGGCGCAGCAGGCCGGCGGCGAAACGGCGGCGGACGCGTCCAGGCACCCCCGGACCCTACGGGCGTGCGGCGCCCCACCCGCGGCCGGTGGGCAGGGACCACGGCGGGTTCTCCCCCTCCGGCCCTGCGGCCGGCAGCGTGGCGCTGGTGTGGACGGAGCCGGACCCCGGGGACGGCTAGGCTCGCCGTCCCGGCGCTCCGGGCCTCTAGCTCAACTGGCAGAGCAGCGGACTTTTAATCCGCGGGTTGTGGGTTCGATCCCCACGGGGCCCACCCCAACGGGTCCCGTCCCGTGGAGGCAAACACACGGTGTCCGGCCCATCACGCTCGGCGTAGCCCTGCTCCGGGGAGGGAAACCCCGTCGTGGAGGGGGCGTATCCTCGGCGTTGGGACTGCGAGGGAGATCCATGACGGCGACAGCCGAGACCGAGCTCTCCGTGCGGGGCTTCCGGCACGAAGCCTTCCTGTACCGGGGGGACGACGACTTCCTGCGCGGCGCTGCCCGTTTTGTCACGGATGGCGTGGCGGCCGGCGAACCCGTGCTCGTGGCTGTCGCGGAAACGCGGTGGCGGCAGCTGCTGGAACGGGTCGGGGAGGTCGACGGCGTCCAGCACGTCGACATGGGCGAGCTGGGACGCAACCCTGGCCGGATCATCCCGGCATGGCGCGAGTTCCTCGCCGGAGCGCCCGCCGCGGCGCCGGTGCGGGGGATCGGGGAGCCGGTCTGGGCGGGCCGCACGCCCGCCGAGGTACGCGAGGCGCAACGGCACGAGGTGCTGCTCAACGCGGCCTTCGCCGGCACCGACCGCGACTTCTGGCTGCTGTGCCCCTACGACACCGCGAGCCTGCCCGAGGAGCACGTCCACGAGGCGCGCCGCAGCCACGCGTGGGTGGTCCGCGAGGGCCGGCACCGGCCCAGCCGCACCTACGAGCCGTGGCACGACGCCGGTCTCGACCGGCTCGAGGACCCGCTGCCCGAGCCGCCGCTGAGCTGCGACCACGTCGTCTTCTCGACCGGCGACCTGGCCGGCCTGCGCGACCTCGTCTCACGGCGGGCCGGCATCGCGCACCTGCCCCGGGAGCGCACCGAGGTGCTGGTACTGGCGATCAACGAGCTGACGACGAACAGTCTGCAGCACGGCGGCGGCTGCGGGGCGCTGCTGCTCTGGCAGCAGCCGGGCGAGCTCGTGGCCGAGGTGCGGGACTCGGGGCACATCAGCGACCCGCTCGCGGGCCGCGAGCATCCCCACCCCGCTCGACCGGGCGGCCGCGGCCTGTGGATGGTGCACCAGCTGTGCGACCTCGTGGAGGTCCGGAGCCGTCCGGGCGCCACGAGCGTGCGGATCCACTTCTCGCTCTGAGTCCACCCGGACGCGCCGACGGCCGGCGTCCGACCCGTTCGGGTCGGACGCCGGCCGTCGCCGGGCTGCAACTCTGCGTCAGCCGCCGATGAAGCCCTCGGTGGTGAGCCAGTCGCGGGCGACCGCGGCGGCCGGCTCGCCGTCCTCGGAGACGCGACGGTTGAGCTCGGTGATGGCCTCGGTGGTCAGAGCCTCGGAGACCGGGGCGAAGACGTCCGCGATGCCCTCGTTCTCCATGTACTTTTCCTCGCTGATGGTGATCGCGGGGTTGTAGTTCGGGAAGGCGCTCTGGTCGTCCTCGAGCAGTACCAGGTCGAGCGCGGCGATCCGGCCGTCGGTGGTGAAGACCTCGCCGTAGTTGCACGGGTCGGCCTCGGCGATGGCCTGGTAGATCGCGCCGGTGGCGAGGTTGGGGGTGTTCGGGAACTCCGCCCCGTAGGTCTCGACCATGCTCGGCAGGCCGTCGTCGCGGTTCGCGAACTCGTTCTCGACGCAGATCGACGCGGCGTCGGGGTCGGATGCCGCCAGCTCGGCGAGCTGGGTGAGGTTCTCCACGCCGTACTGGTCCGCGATCTCCTGGTTCGAGGCGATGGCGTACGTGTTGTTGAGCGGCGCGTAGTCGAGCCAGCGGATGTCGTTCTCCGCGAGGTCTCCCTCGGCGACCGCCGTGTACTGCTCCTCCTCGTCCGGGATCGGGGTGGTCTCGCCGAGGTGGGTGATCCAGCCGGTCCCCGTGTACTCCCAGTACAGGTCGATCTCACCCTCCTCCAGTGCCTGCCGTGTGGCGACCGTGCCCTGGATGTTGCAGGAGTTGCTCACGTCGGCCTGGGCCGCCTCGAGGGTGGCGACGCCGATCTCGCAGAGCACGAGCTGCTCGTCGAACTCCTTGCCGCCGACGGCGTACGAGACGCCGGACAGGTCGGCGGCGTCGGCCGCGGTGCCACCCTCGGCGGAGTCGCCCGAGGACGACGAGGAGTCGCCCAGGGCGCAGGCGCTCACCGTCAGGGCGACGCCGGCGGCCAGGGCGGCCCCCCGGACGAGTCGCGTCGTCGGTCGCAGCGTGGTCATGTGTGTCCTTCCGTCGAGGTACAGGTCGTGGGCGCCGTCGGGGCGACCCGGGTGGTGCCGGTCGGGGGGTGGTGCCGGTCGGTGGGTGGCTCACACCCCGGCGGGGCGCAGCACGCGCTCGGCGATGGCGCCGAGCCAGTCGACGAGCAGGGCGAGGGCGGCCACCATCAGCGTGCCGGTCAGCAGCACCTCGTCGCGCTGCAGCTTGGAGCCGGTGACGATGAAGTTGCCGAGTCCGCCGGCATTGATGAAGCCGCCGAGGGCGGCGGTGCCGATCGCCAGCACGAGCGAGACCCGGATGCCGGCCACGATCACCGGCACCGCGAGCGGGATCTCGACCTTGAACAGCGTCTGCATCGAGGACATCCCGATGCCCCGGGCCGCCTCCACGAGACTGGTGTCGACCCGCTCGAGGCCGACGAGCACGTTGCGCAGCACCGGCAGGAACGAGGCGATCACGATGCCGACGACGGCGGTGGTGCGCCCGTAGCCCATGAAGCTCGGCAGCAGGAAGAGCACACCGACGGCGGGCAGCGCCTGCGCGAAGCTGAGCACCGAGACCAGACCGGGTCGGAACGACCGGGCCCAGCCGCGGCTCAGCGCCAGCCCGGCGGGCAGCGCCAGCAGCAGGATCGCCACCGTGGCGCGCCATGTCATGGCCCAGTGCTGCCCGAACGCCTGGCGCAGCGCGTCGCCGTTGATGGAGCGCTCGGTGATGGTGTCGTACTCGCCGGCGAAGATCGTCGCGGTCCAGATGATGAACGACAGCGCCAGCAGCGGAGCGATCGAGTACCGCACGATCGAGCGGGTCCGCTCGATCCCGCTGCGACCGGGGACCTGCGAGCCGACGTCCGCGCCGGTGGTCTCGGTGACGGCGCTCACGAGGACTCGTCCTCCGCGACGTGCAGCCCGCCCACGAGGTC
>JBBRBF010000061.1:0-8540 GCA_038206105.1 Actinomycetales bacterium
GCCCTTGCCGACGACGACGTCGACCCGGAAGTCCTCCATCGCGACGTAGAGCAGCTCCTCGGCGGGCCGGGCGATGCGGTGGATCTCGTCGATGAACAGCACCTCGCCCTCGGCCAGGCTGCTGACCAGCGCCGCGAGGTCGCCGGCGCGCTCGAGCGCCGGTCCGCTGGTGATCCGGAGCCCGGCGCCCAGCTCGGCGGCGATGATCATCGCGAGGGAGGTCTTGCCGAGGCCGGGCGCGCCGGACAGCAGCACGTGGTCCGGCGGGCGGCCGCGGCGGCGGGCGCTCTCGAGCACGAGCGACACCTGCTCGCGCACCCGCTCCTGGCCGACGAACTCGTCGAGGCGACGGGGGCGCAGCGCCGCCTCGACGACGCGTTCCTGGTCGCCGGCGTCGGCGCCGACAAGATCCCGCTCACCGAGCGCCGCGAGCTCCCGGGCGACCAGCTCCTCCTCCGAGGGCGGGGGGCTCACCGCGCCCTGCCCAGCAGCGCCAGGGCCTCGCGGAGCAGCGCCGGCACGTCGGCGTCACCGGCGGTCGGGTGGTCGCCGGCGAGACGGACGACCACCTCGTCGACCTGCCCGGCGCTCCAGCCGAGCCCGACCAGGGCCTGGGTGAGGGTGTCGCGCCAGCCGGTCGCGACCCCGGCGAGCGGGGCCCCCGGAGCGGCGTGACCGGCCTTGTCCTTGAGCTCGAGGACCATCCGCTGGGCCCCCTTGCGCCCGATGCCGGGGACCAGGCACAGCGCGGTGAGGTCCTCGGTGGTGAGGGCACGACGCACCGCGTCGGGGGTGTGCACGGTGAGCACCGCCTGGGCCAGTCGGGGCCCCACCCCGGACGAGGTCTGCAGGAGCTCGAACAGGGCCCGCTCGTCGTCGTCGGCGAAGCCGTAGAGCGTCAGGCTGTCCTCCCGCACGACCAGCGTCGTCGCCAGCAGGGCCTGCTCCCCCACCCGCAGCCGCGCCCGGGTCCCGACGGTGGTGTGCACCGCGAGGCCGACGCCGCCGACCCGTAGGACCACGCCGTCGGCGGTGAGGGCCGCGACCACCCCCTCGACCGAGGCGATCACCGTCGGCCCCCCGCGACCGCGACGGCGGCGGCCAGGCGCGCCTGCGCCGGTGCGCGCCACAGGTGGCACAGCGCGAGGGCGAGCGCGTCCGCGGCGTCGGCGGGCTTGGGCGGGCCGTCGAGCCGGAGCAGGCGCGCGACCATCGCCCCGACCTGGGCCTTGTCGGCCCGCCCGGAGCCGGTGACCGCGGCCTTGACCTCGGACGGGGTGTGCAGCGCCACGGGCAGACCGCGCCGGGCCGCGCACAGGATCGCAACGGCGCCGGCCTGGGCCGTGCCCATCACGGTCCGGACGTTGGACTGGGCGAAGACCCGCTCGACGGCCACCGCGTCGGGCTCGTGCAGGTCGAGCCAGGTCTCGAAGGCCAGCTCGAGAGCGGCGAGCCGAGGCCCGAGGTCGTCACCGGCCGGCGTGCGTACGACACCCACCGCGACCAGGCTCGCCCGCCCGGGCGTCCCGTCGACGACACCTAGGCCGCACCGGGTCAGCCCGGGGTCCACGCCGAGCACCCGCACCGCCGCACCTCCTGGATCGTCCGAACGCCTGTTCGGGCCCGAGCGTACGGGGACGGCCGCCTGCTCCGAGGGAGGCGCGCCCGGGATTGCCGCCCGTCACGCCCGTGGTGCACCGTGGAGCTCCTCACCACCGGCCCCGTGGTGTCTCGTGGTCAGTTCAGCGGTAGAGGAGCGAGCCGTCGTCGAGATCGACGTTCGGCAGGAGCTCCGCCTCCTGGGCGTGCTCGAGCATGTGGGTCCACGGCTCACGGTCGCCCTGCTTGAACAGGACGTGCTGCGAGCGCAGGACGTAGCCGGCGTTGAAGTCGTCCGGGTCCGACCACGGCCGCAGCGGCATGCCCTCGTCCTGCGGCCGGAGCGTCGGCACCACTGTCGTCGCGCCCTTGTCCTCGAGGTGCGACAGCAGGCGCAGCACCAGGTCGCAGACCAGGTCGACCCGCAGCGTCCAGGAGTGGCGGAAGTAGCCGAAGACGTACGCCATGTTCGGGACGCCGCTGATCATGACGCCGCGCCAGGTGACGCGCTCGGTGACGTCGACCGGCTCGCCGTCCACGGTGAAGGCGACGCCGCCGAGGACAGACAGGTCGAACCCGGTGGCGGTCACGACGACGTCGGCCTCCAGCTCCTCGCCGGAGCTGGTCCTGATCCCCTTCTCGGTGAACGTCTCGATCGTGTCGGTGACCATGGAGGCCCTGCCCTCGCGCAGCGCGGAGAACAGGTCGCCGTCGGGGACGAAGGCGATCCGCTGCTGCCACGGGCGGTAGCGGGGCGTGAGGTGCTTCTCGACGTCGAAGCCCTCGGGCAGCAGCGGCGCCAGCGACTCCATGAGGAACGCGTGCAGCTCGTCGGGCGCCTCGTGCGCCAGACGCGCCAGCTCGTTCAGCTGGGCGGTGTAGGCCCGGCGCATGATCTCGTGCGTCCACTCCTCCGGGACGTCGAGCCCGCGCAGCGTCGCCGCGAGCTCGTGGACCAGCGGCGGCGCGTAGTAGTAGGAGGGAGACCGCTGCAGCATCGTGACGTGAGCCGCCTCCTGGGCGATCGCCGGGATGAGCGTCGCGGCTGTCGACCCGGACCCGATGACGACGACGCGCTTGCCCGCGAGGTCGAGGTCCTGGGGCCAGGACTGCGGGTGCACCACCTGGCCGGCGAACTGGTCCATGCCCTCCCACTGCGGCTGGTGCGGCGCGCAGTGGTCGTAGTAGCCCTGGCACATCCACAGCAGGCTCGTCGTCCAGCGCAGCCGCTCGCCGGTGTCGGGACGGGTCACCTCGACAGTCCATCGGGCGTCCTCGGTGGACCAGCTGGCCGCGGTGACCCCGTGGTCGTAGCGGAGGTGCCGGGCGAGGTCGTCCTGCTCGATGACCTCGTCGAGGTAGGCGAGGATCTCGCTCCCCGCCGCGATGGACGGTCCCCGCCACGGCTTGAACCGGTAGCCGTAGGTGAACAGGTCGCTGTCGGAGCGCACGCCCGGGTACCGGTGGGTCCACCACGTGCCACCGCGGTCGTCCTGTGCGTCCAGCAGCAGGAACGACCGGTCGGGGAACCGCTCCTGCAGGTGGTGGGCGGCGCCGATGCCGGACACCCCGGCTCCCACGATGAGCACGTCGACGTGCTCCACGCGCATCCGGTCACCGGCTTCGGCCGGGCTGGGGCGCTGGTCGGTTGCGGTCATGGTGGACCCCCGGTCGAACATGTGACGTGGCTCACGGAGCGTACCTGTGGAGCGCCCTTGTCGGGACCGTTCCCGGCCCGCTCGTTCGGGGGGACTCCGCGTCCCGGTGGCACACACGGCGGCCCCGCTCGGGGATGATCGCGCGGTGAACGGGGATCGGACGGTCGAGGCGGAGACGCCCGCCCCCCGGGTCCGGCGACCCAACGACGTCGCCCAGCTGCTCACGGCCGCGGCCGCGCTCGGCCTGATCGTGCTGGTCACCCTCACCAGCCCCGACGCCGTCGACATGCTGGACCGCACCGTACCGACGGTCCTGCGCGACCCGCTCCGGACGCTGTTCTCCCTCGCCTCGGTGGGGGCCTCGCTGGCGCTGCTGGGTGTGCTCGGCACCGTCGCGGTCGACGCCGCCCGGCACCGCCGCGCGGCGCTGCTGCAGGCGCTCGCCGCAGGCCTGCTCGGGCTGGCGCTCGGTGCCCTCGGGGAGCGGGTGGGTGACGCCGCCGGGGGTGTGGTCGCCGATGTGCTGACCGGTCCGCGGGACGACGCGGCACTGGTCCCGGTGGTGACCACGATCGCCTTCCTGGTCGGTGCGGACCTCCAGCGGCGGCGACGGTGGCGGGCGCCGAGCCGGTGGGTGGTGGTGGCCGCGCTGGTCTGCGCGGTGGCGCTGGGCAACCTCACGCTGCAGGGGACGGTCGCGGCGGCGCTGCTGGGCGCCGTCGCCGGGCTGGCCGTGCGCCTGGCGGCCGGGGTCACGCCGGCCCGGCCGGTCGACGACGTGCTCCGGGCGGAGCTCGCCCGCGCGGGGGTGGTGGTCACCGGACTGGAGGTCCTGGAGCAGCACGCGGGGCTGGTGCGGCTGACCGGGATCGACGCCCTCGGGCCGGTCGGCGTCACCGTCGTCGACCCCGACGGGCGGGGGTTGCCGCTGGTGCGGCGGGCCGGACGCATGCTCCGCTTCCGCGCCGCCGTGGTCGGGCGGCCGGCGCTGAGCCAGCGCAGCGACCTGGAGCGCGAGGCGTCCAGCGCAGCCCTGGCCGGTGCGGCCGGGGTTCCGGTTCCCGCGGTGGTCGCCCTGCTGGCCGTCGGCCCGGCCCTGGTGCTGGTCGAGCGGCCGCTGTCCGGCACCCCGCTGACCGAGGCGGGCGACGCCGCCGAGGCGGGGCTGGCCGCGGCGTTCACGGCGCTGCGCCGACTGCACGCCGTCGGTCTGGCGCACGGGGCACTGACCCCGGACAGCGTGCTGCTGGCCCCCGACGGTGCGGCCGGGTTCCGCGATCTGCGCGCGGCGCAGCCCGCGGCCGGGGAGCTGCAGCGGGACCTCGACACCGTCGCCCTGCTCGTCGGCGGTGCGACGGTCGTCGGGTCGGAGGCGGCCGTCGCGGCGCTCCGGGCGGCCCGCGCTCCGGGCCCGATGCCGCCCCGCGTGCCCGCGCTGCTGCAGCCGGTCGCCCTGCCGGCGTCGGTCCGGCGGGCGGTGCGCGGCACAGAGCTGCTGGCCGAGTTGCGGCGGGCACTGGCCCGACCGGACGGGACGGTGGCCGCCACGCCCCGCCTCGAGCGGTTCTCGCTGCGGGTCATCCTCATGGTCGGGGCCTCGACGGTCGCGGCGTTCCTGCTGGCCTCGCAGCTGTCCCAGGTGAGCATCGTCGACGAGCTGGGCCGCGCCCACGCGCCGTGGCTGCTGGTCGCCCTGGGCGGATCGGCGCTCACCTACGTCGGCGCGGCGCTGGCGCTGATCCCGTTCGTGCCGGTCGCCCTGTCGCTGCGTCGCACCACGCTGGTGCAGGTCTCCTCGGCGTGGCTGACCCTGGTGACGCCGCCGACGGTCGGCCACGTGGGGATCAACATCCGTTTCCTGCAGCGCGCCGGGCTGACGGTGGGCGCGGCCGCGGCCAGCGTGACGGTGAGCCAGGTGGCCACGGTCGCCGCCACGGTGCTGCTGCTGCTCGTCGTCGGGTGGGCCAGCGGGGTCTCGACGTCCCGGCTGTCCCTGGTGCCCAGCGGGGACGTGCTGCTCGTGCTGCTCGGCGCGGTCGCCGTGGTCGGCCTGCTCGTCGCGATCGCGCCGGTGCGCCGGCTGCTGCACAGCCGCCTCGAGCCGCTGCTGCGGCAGTCCCTGCCGCAGCTGCTCGCCGTCGCGACCGAGCCCCGGCGGCTGGCGACAGCGCTGGGCGGCATCCTGCTGCAGAACGCCGGCTACGTGCTGGCCCTGGACGCCTCGCTGCGCGCCTTCGACGTCTTCCTCGCACTGCCCACCGTGATCGGGGTGTACCTGGTGTCCTCGGCGGTGGGGTCGGTCGCGCCCACCCCCGGCGGGCTCGGGGCGGTGGAGGCGGCGCTGATCGGTGGGCTGACCGCGACCGGCGTCCCGGTGGCCGGGGCCCTGGCCGCGGTGCTGGCCTTCCGCACGGTCACCTTCTGGCTGCCCGCGCCCCTCGGGTGGATCGCCTTCGTGCAGTTGCAGCGCCGCCAGCACATCTGAGCCGGCGGTTCACCCGGCGGCGTCGAAGACCGCGCTCTCCCAGACCCCGGTCCACGGTTGCCGGCTGTACTCCAGGCCGAGCCGGCCGGGGCAGGCGTCGAGCGTCTCGGCGAACACCGTGCCGTAGACCCGGCCCTCCCGCTCCCGCCGGACGACCAGCGCGGCCGCGTCCTCCGCCGGCTGCTGCTCCTGCACCAGCTCGCGCCACCGGCCGGGGAAGGGTGCCGCCGCGAACGGGTCGCGCCAGAGGGCGCCCTTGCGGTCCTCCGGGCCACCGGAGGTGAAGACGTGCGTGCCCTCGCCGTGCCCGGTGCGGGCGAGCCGGTCGCCGTCGAACTCCCAGGACGTCAGCCCGTCCGGCGCTGCCAGCACGAGCAGGAAGCCGGCCATGCCGGCCAGCCGCACGTGCGACTCCCAGCCGGCCCCGTGGACGGCGGCGAGCAGCGGCAGCACGCCCCGGCTCGGTGCGCCCGGCGCGGCCGGCCGCTCGTGGTAGCGGTTGAGCACCAGGGCCGTGGCGCCGGTGGCCACGTCGGTGGCGCACCACGTCCCACCCGCGACCCGGTCGCGGCCGCCGACGACGTCGGGGAGCTCGGGCCACCACCGGCCGGGGGAGTCGAACTCCCGGCCGACCATCTCGTCGCGGACGGCGAGGATCTCCGTCGGCCCGGCGTCCGTCCGACGCACCACCACCGTGCACATGGCCCCATCCTCGTGCCGCCCGCCGCGGGGACGCCCCGGGGGTCGGGACCTTGCGCCCTGGCACCCGGCTCGCGCCCGAGGACCGTGGCGGGCATGCGGCGGACGGTGGCCGGGGGAGCGGTCCTCCTGCTGCTCGCGGGGTGCGGCGCGGAGCAGGGGACCGACAGCATCCCGGCGGCCGCGGCGGTCGACTGGCGCTCGACCACCTACGAGCTGACCTGCGACGGCGTCGTCCCCGGGGGGTTCCGCGCCCGGGTCGTGGACGGGACCGCCCGCGTGCCCGCCGACGGCAGCCGGCCGCCCTACTACGACGTCTACGAGGTCCGGGTGGTGGCCACTGCCACGGGGGACGTCGACGACGACGGCAGGACCGACACCGTCGTCCTGCTGGAGTGCTCGCCGCAGCCGTCCAACGGCATCGTCCAGGAGGTGCTGGTCATCGCCTCGTCCGGGCGGGCGCTCGGGACGCTCCCCAGTCCCCGCACGCTGCAGGGCTCGGCACCGCTGCCGCCCGTGTACGAGCCCGCGGGGATCTCGGTGGCCGACGGCGAGATCGTCGCCGAGATGCTCGCCTACGCGCCCGGGGACTCGCACGCCGACGGCCCGTCCGTCCCGGTCACCGTCCGCTGGCGGTTCGACCCGCAGGGCTTCGTGGGCGTGTCGTCGCCGTGACCGCACGATCCCGCAGCGGAACCCCGTGACATCCCGTCAGCAGGAGCGCAGCATCGGCGACGACGTGTCACGGGGGGTGCCCAGCAAGGGGCCGTGGGGCGGGGGTGACGGTCGATGACGGACCTGACGACGCCGCACGCCCCCGAGCGGCCGCGGCCCGCGCCCGCTCCGCGCGACGTGCTCCTCACGGAGCCCTCTCCACCCGGCGGAGGTCCCGTCCCGCTGACCCGGCTGCTGTTCCTCGTGCGGCTGACCGCCCCCCAGGCGCTGGTGCTCGGCAGCGACCTCCTCGCCGCCCTGGCCGAACCCTGCGAGGCCACCGCTCCGGACGGCGTCCGGTCGCTGCTCGCCGCCGACGGCCGGATCGTGCTCGACCCCGGCGGGAACGGCGCCCCCGTCGAACCCGTGGACCGAGTCCTCGCCGACATCGCGGCGGCTGCCCGGCGACCGGCCGGGTCCGCGCCGCTCCCCGCCGACGGGTTGCTCGCGGAGCTCGACCGGGTCCGGGCGTCCCTGGGCTCCGACGGGGTCGCCGTCGGAGCCCGCCGGCTGGCGGAGGCGGCCGCGCGGGTCGACTCCCCGGCGATCCGCGCCGAACTCGCTGCGCTCGGCCGGGCGGTGCGCGGGCTCCCGGGCGGTGCGGCAGCGAGCGGGCCCCCGCGGGCTCCGGCCGTGCGACCGAGCCCCGCCCCGCGCCCGCCGCGGCGCCGCCGCCCGAGGGGGCGGCGGGTCGGTGCCTGGCTGCTCTCGCTCGTCGTGCTCGGCGCCGTCGTCACCGCCGAGGTGGTGCTCCTGGGCGACGACATCACCGCCGACATCGACCTGCTCCTGGACGCCGGGCGCGCCGGGGAGGAGCCGGCCGACGAGCCCGAGCCGGACGGGCTGCCCGTCGCCGCCCCGGCGCCCGCCTCGGCCGGGAACGTCGTGTCGGTCGACCTGCGCCCGCTCGCGTCCTGCGCGCCCGGAGCGCCGTGCACGGTGCGGCTGCTCGTGCGCCTGGTCCCCTCGCCGGAGCCGCAGGTGCTCGGCTGGTCCTACCGGGTGGTCGACCGGTGCACGGGGGCGTCGACCGCCGTGCCCGGGGGGAGCGTGCCGGTGGCCCCGCAGGCCGATCGGGTGGCGGTGGTGGCCGAGGTGCCGCTCCCACCGCTGGCCGGCGTCGCGCTGATCGCGGTCACCGAGGCCCCGGCGACCGCGGCGTCGGCACCGGTGAGCGCGGGATCCTGCCGGCCCGCCGGGCCCGGCGCCTGAGCCGGGCCGGGGGAGACGCGCCGTGCAACGGGCCGGGCCCCCACCGCGGACGACGACGCGCCGTCGCCGGGCGACCCGGGAGCAGCGGCAGAACCGCCGGGGTGCGGCGTCCGACCTGCTCGCGGTGCTCGCCGCCGGCGGCCTGGTGTTCCTGGGGATCGCGAACCTCTACC
>JBBRBF010000062.1:0-8474 GCA_038206105.1 Actinomycetales bacterium
GGCGCGGGCGGGTGCCCGGCGCGGGTGGGTGCCCGGTCGACCCGGGGTCCGCGTCGCGGCGCGGCTTTGCCCTGGCGCGCCCGTCCCGACAGACTGACGGCATGCCACGCAGCCCCCGTCGCGCCGCAGCACCTCGTCACGTCGACCCCGTCGTCCTGGCGCGCGTCGCCGCCGGAGCCGACGCGCTCCCGCACGACGTCCTGGGCGCCCACGTGCACGGCGACGCCGTGACCGTGCGGGCCCTGCGACCGCTGGCCGAGAGCGTCGTGGTTCTGACCGCGGACGGCGCGCGCACCGAGATGCAGCACGAGCAGGACGGCGTCTGGATGGCGGTGCTGCCCACCGCGACGGTCGACGACTACCGGCTCGAGGTGGCCTACCCCGACCACGAGCCGGCAACGGTCGACGACCCCTACCGCTTCCTGCCGACGCTCGGCGAGGTGGACCTGCACCTCGTGGGCGAGGGCCGCCACGAGCAGCTGTGGGACGTGCTCGGCGCGCACGTGCGGCGCTACAGCGGGACGATGGGGAAGGTCACGGGCACGTCGTTCGCCGTCTGGGCACCACACGCGCGGGCGGTCCGGGTCGTCGCCGACTTCAACCACTGGGACGGGCGCGGCCACGCGATGCGGTCCCTGGGGGGAGCCGGGGTGTGGGAGCTCTTCGTCCCGGAAGCCGGTGCGGGCACGCGGTACAAGTTCGAGCTGCAGGGCCAGGACGGCCACTGGCGCCAGAAGGCCGACCCGATGGCGCGCGGCACCGAGCAGCCGCCGTCGACAGCGTCCATGGTCGTCGAGTCCTCCTACACCTGGGACGACGCGGACTGGATGCAGCAGCGCGCCGAGACCGACCCGCACGCGGGCCCGATGAGCACCTACGAGGTGCACGTCGGCTCGTGGAAGCAGGGGCTGGGGTACCGCGAGCTCGCGGACCAGCTCACCGACTACGTCGTGGACGCCGGGTTCACCCACGTCGAGTTCATGCCGGTCGCGGAGCACCCCTTCGGTGGGTCGTGGGGCTACCAGGTCACCGGCTTCTACGCTCCGAGCTCGCGGTTCGGGCACCCCGACGACTTCCGCTACCTCGTCGACCGGCTGCACCAGGCGGGGGTCGGTGTCATCGTCGACTGGGTCCCCGCGCACTTCCCCAAGGACACGTTCGCCCTCGCGCGGTTCGACGGCGAGCCGCTGTACGAGTACCCCGACCCGCGCAAGGGCGAGCACCCCGACTGGGGCACGCTCGTCTTCGACTACGGGCGCAAGGAGGTGCGCAACTTCCTCGTCGCCAACGCCGTGTACTGGCTCGAGGAGTTCCACGTCGACGGCCTGCGCGTCGACGCCGTCGCCTCGATGCTCTACCTCGACTACTCCCGCGAGGCCGGCGAGTGGGTGCCGAACCGCTACGGCGGCCGCGAGCACCTCGAGGCGATCGAGATGCTCCAGGAGATGAACGCCACCTGCTACCGGCGCGTCCCCGGCGTCGTCACCATCGCCGAGGAGTCGACCGCCTGGCCGGGCGTCACGCGCCCGACGCACCTCGGCGGCCTGGGCTTCGGCATGAAGTGGAACATGGGCTGGATGCACGACTCCCTGGGCTACGTGCAGGAGGACCCGGTCCACCGGCAGTACCACCACCACCGGCTGACCTTCTCGCTGATGTACGCCTTCACCGAGAACTTCGTGCTGCCCATCAGCCACGACGAGGTCGTCCACGGCAAGGGGTCGCTGCTTCGCAAGATGCCCGGGGACCGGTGGCAGCAGCTCGCCAACCTGCGCGCGTACTTCGCCTTCATGTGGGCCCACCCGGGCAAGCAGCTGCTCTTCATGGGCCAGGAGCTCGGCCAGGAGGCGGAGTGGGCCGAGTCGCGCAGCCTCGACTGGTGGCTGCTCGACCAGCCGTGGCACGCGGGCGTGCACGCCGCGGTGCGCGACATGAACCGCGTCTACCGCGACACCCCGGCGCTGTGGACGCTGGACTCCGACCCCGCGGGCTTCGAGTGGATCGACGCGAACGACACGTCGCACAACACGTTCTCCTTCGTGCGCCGCGACGGCAAGGGCGACGAGCTCGCCTGCATCGTCAACTTCGCGGGGTCACCGCACGAGGACTACCGGGTCGGGCTGCCCGGCACCGGCCGGTGGGACGAGGTGCTCAACACCGACTCCGAGGCCTACGCCGGCTCGGGGGTCGGCAACCTCGGAGGCGTGGAGGCGGAGGCGGTGCCCTTCCACGGGCTGCCCGCATCGGCCGTGCTGCGGGTCCCGCCGTTGGGCGCCCTGTGGCTGCGCCGCAACAGGAGCGCGACGGGCGGCACGTCCGCCTGACGCGGCCGCCTGCACCTGGCCGGTGCGTCAGGCGCCTGCGGCCGCGGCCCGCTCGTCCACCCACAGGCCCACGAGGCCGCGGAAGTGCGCGAGGAATCGCTGGTGCTCGTGGGCCGGGTACGTGCTCGTGACGGTGTCGACGAGCAGCCGGTCGAAGTCCGCCCCGGCGAACCACTCCAGCGCCACGTCGTCGAGGTGGGCCAGCTGGTCGCTGACGAACTGCCGGTAGCGCTCGACGTCGACGTCGGCGTCGGCGAGTCGACGGTAGGCGGCCAGCTTCTCCGGGTAGGACATCTCCGAGTCGGCGACGGCGAACCAGGGCGCGGGGTCGACCTGAATCCGGGCCGTGCGGCCCGTGGCGAGGCAGAACGCCGACCAGCGCAGCAACGCGGTCATCGCCCAGGGGAAGTAGTAGTGCAGCGACGTCACGGCGACGTCGGGACAGGCGTTGGCGTAGTCGATCGGGTAGACCTCGCCTGACTTCACGAGCATCTCGCAGGAGTTGAACTCCCAGCGGAAGAAGGCGTTGACGACCCGGCTGATCGTCTCCGCCTCCTCGCCGACCTCGGGCGAGAGGAAGTCGTGGTCGACGGCGTAGCGGTCGTGCATCGGCAGGTCGGGGCGGAAGCGCATCACGGTGGTCTCCGCGCCGATGGTCAGAGCCCGCGCGAACACGTCGTAGTCCGGCACGCTCTGCTGCAGGTGCATGAGCATCTCGCCGGACGCGTCGTAGGCCGCGCGCAGCTCCTCGGGCGAGCGCACCATCGAGACGCCCCGCCACCCACCGCCGTCGAACGGCTTCATGAACAGCGGGTAGCCCATCTCCTCCGCGATCCGCTCCAGCTCGAAGTCCCGGTTGTAGCGCTCGGCGGTGTAGGCCCACTTCGCGTGGTCGACCGGGTTCTTGTAGGGCACGAGCACCGTGCCGGGCACCTTGAGCCCCAGCCGGATCATCGCGCAGTACGCCGCGTGCTTCTCCATCGACTGGAACGTGAACGGGCTGTTCAGCAGGTAGACGTCGTCGACCAGCGCGGCCTTCTTCAGCCACTCCCGCGGGTGGTAGTACCAGTACGCGAGCCGGTCGATGACGAGGTCGTGGCGCGGCCTGTCACGTAGGTCGAACGGCTCGATGCTGACACGCTCGGTCTCGAGCTCGTGCTGCACGCCGTCCGGCCCCGCGAAGGGCCCGAGCCGGCGGACCAGGGCCTCGAAGGCCCGCGGCCAGTCGTCCTCGGTGCCCAGCAGCAGGCCGACCAGGTGGTGGCGGGTGTCCGTCATCGCCGTCCTCTCGTCATCGCGTCAGCAGAACCTCGGGAGGTGGTGTGCGACCTGGGCGCACCACCAGGGCCAGTCATGGGCGACGTCCTCACCCCAGACGTCGAGCTCGCACCGGATCCCCTTGTCGCGCAGCGCCTCCGCCATCGCGCGCGTCGAGGGCAGAGAGCGGGTGGGGTGGGTCTCCCAGGCACCCTGGCCCACGACGAGCAGCACCGTCAGCCGGGAGCGCAGCCAGTCGAGGTGGCCGCCGTGCAGGTTCGGCACGTAGTCGAGCGGGTCGGCGAAGTAGGTCGCCTCGCCCCGCTCGCCCCAGCCGTGCATCGACGCGGGGTCGTAGTTGCCGGACAGGCCGATCGCGAGCGGGAACAGGTCGGCGCGTCGCAGCGCGAGGTGCACCGCGTGATAGGCGCCGAGGCTCGCTCCGGCGGTGAGGACCTCCACGTCACCGCCGCAGTCACCGCGCACCCACGGCACGACGCGCTCGGTGACGAGCGCCTCGTAGGCCCCGTAGCGGCGGGCGCGGTCCTCGGTCGACGCGCCGCGGTCGGACCAGGTGGCGTCGTCCAACGACCCGACGCAGTACAGCTTGAGGCGGCCCGCCTCGAGCAGCCCGCCCACGGCGTCGACGACGCCGTTGCGCTCGGCGTCGACGGCCGACCCGTTCTCGGTCGGGAACCACAGCAGCGGACGGCCGTAGTGGCCGTACGCGAGCAGCTCGACGTCGCGGTCCCAGCCGGGCACGCGCAGCAGCGCGCGGTCCCGACCCCGGCGGCTCATCGGCACATCATGCCTGCGCGGGCCGCCCGGCGGCAGACTCTGCGCGCCTCCCGGGTCGGGTCGCCGGGCCCCGCGGGTCAGCCCCAGACGTCGAGCAGGACGGCCGTGAGGTGGGGGTCCAGCGCGTCGCGCCACGCGGTCCACGTGTGGACGTCGGCCACCTCGGCGTGGGTGACGCGGTGCCCCGCCTGCCGAAGCGCCGCCGCCATCGCCCGGTTGTTGCCGGCGTTCTCCTCCGCCGCACCGCACGTCAGGCCCACGCGCAGCGGCGCGTGGGGTCCACGTGCGGGTGTGCTCTCGTGCACCGTGCGCACGGCGTCGGTGATGCGCCAGTAGTACCGGTAGCCGCTCTCCTGGGGGTCGAGCTCGGGGGTGAAGAACGACCCGGACTGGCTCAGGACGCCGGCGAACACGCCGGGGCTCGCGACGGCCGTCGTGAGCGCGGCGAGGCCGCCGAGGCTCGCCCCCACGACGACGGGCGCAGGCGCCACCCCCACCCGCGAGCGCAGGGAGGCCATCACCGGGCCGGCGAGCGTGCGGGACCATGCCGGCGACGCCGAGTACCAGGCGTCCCGGTCGCCGGGGTTGAGCAGGGCGACCCGGTGGCGGGGCAGCCGGCCGGCCGCGATCATCGCGGCGCAGTAGCGGGTGAGCGAGGCGAGCTCGTCGTACTCGGGTCCGTCGTGGACGACGAGCACGGGCAGCACCTCGCCGCGGGAGGCGTCCGCCGGTGCCCACAGGGAGACCCGGACCGGGGAGCCGACCTCACCGTGCACCGTGGCCGCCCGGGTACGGCGGCCCCGCACCGCGGGATACTCCAGCCACGCCGGCGCCGAGTACCCCGGCAGCTCGACGACCGACCTGTCACCGAACGCGGTCCGAACGCGCGGTGCGGCGGGGTCGCAGACCAGCTCCTCGCCGCCGTCGACGCCGGTCACCGCGAAGCGGTACTCCAGCCGGGCCAGGGGCGGGCGCGGCAGGTCGACCAGCCACCCGCCGTCCTGCTGTCGGGCGACGAGCGCGTCGGGGCCGACCCCGAGCACGCGCTGCAGGTCCGCCTCGGGGGCGAGCCTCACCCGCTGGAGGCGGCGCCCCGGGTCGGGCAGGCGCAGCAGCAGCCGGCCGTCAGTACAGGGCGCTGGCGAGGGCACCGCGCGCCCGCTGCACCCGTGGGTCGCTCGTTCCCACGACCTCGAACAGCTCCACCAGCCGCAGCCGGACCCGCTCGCGCTCGTCCGCGGAGGTGCGGCGGACGAGGTCGACGAGCCCGGAGAACGCGTCCTCGACGTGGCCGCCGAGGACGTCGATGTCGGCGACGAGCAGGTGGGCCTCGACGTCGTCGGCAGCGGCGGCAGCAGCGTCCCGCGCGGCCTGGGGGTCCGCGTCCTGCGTCCGGCGCAGCAGCTCGACCTGCGCCAGCCCGGCGGTCGCGTCGGCGTCGGCGGGGTTCTCGGCCAGGGCCCGGCGGTAGGCGTCCGCGGCACGGTCCAGGTCGCCGGCCTCGATGGCGTCGTAGGCCTCGGCGTGCAGCGGCGGCAGCGGCTCCTCCTCGGGCTCGTCCGCCTCGTCCTCGGGCTCGCCGCCGTCCAGCCGCCCCTGCACCCCGTGCTCCGCGGCGACACGGAGCAGCTCGTCGAAGAACTGCCGCACCTGGGCCTCGGGGACGGCGCCCTGGAACAGCGGCACCGGCTGGCCCTTGACGATCGCGACCACGCTGGGGATCGACTGCACCTGGAACGCCTGCGAGATCTGCGGGTTCGCGTCGACGTCGACCTTGGCAAGCAGCAGGCGGCCGCCGTACTCGGCGGCGAGCTTCTCCAGCACCGGCGACAGCTGCTTGCACGGCCCGCACCACGTGGCCCACAGGTCCACGACGACGGGCACGGTCATCGACTGCTCGACGACGTCACCGAACGTCGCCTCCGTGGCGTCGACGACGAAGGCGCCGGGCTGGGCGCTGCCGCCGCCTGCCCCCGCCGCGGGCGGGGCGGCGGCACGCTGGCCGAGGCCGGAGAGGTCGACGGCGCCCCGCAGGTGGAGCGAAGCGGTGCTGGGGCCGGGCTGCTGGGTCATGCCCCGCATCATCCCAGGTCCGCCGCAGGCCCCGGCCCCCCGCCCGGCGAGGGCAGGGGCGCCAGCCGGAACGACAGCACCCGGGTCAGAACCGGGCGGGCTCCCGGTAGCCCCCCCAGACCTCGCGCAGGGCGCCGCAGATCTCGCCGAGGGTGGCCTCGTGCCGGACTGCGTCGAGCATCGGCTCCACGAGGTTGCCGGTGCCCGCGGCGACGTCGGTCATCGCCCGCAGCGCCGACTGCACCGCGGCGTCGTCCCGGGCCTGCTTCCGATCGGCGAGAACCTGCACCTGCTCGCGCTCGACCTCGTGGCCGACCCGCAGGATCTCCAGCTCGCGTGCCGTCGTCGCGGTGTGGCAGTTGACGCCGACGACCTTCTTGTCGCCCTTCTCCAGCGCGGTCTGGTACGTGAACGCGGCGTCCGCGATGGCGCCCGTGAACCAGCCCTCCTCGATGCCGCGCAGGATCCCGGACGTCATCGGGCCGGTCTCGTGCGCGATCTCGCCGTCGGCACCGGGTTCGCGGCCGAGCTCGCCGAGGCGGCGGATCGCGTCGAATACCTCCTCGCACTCGGCCTCGATCCGGTCGGTGAGCGCCTCGACGTACCACGACCCCCCGAGCGGGTCGGCCACGTTCGCGACGCCGGTCTCCTCCATCAGCACCTGCTGGGTCCGCAGCGCGATCTCCGCGGACTCCTCCGAGGGCAGCGCCAGCGTCTCGTCCAGGGCGTTCGTGTGCAGGGAGTTCGTCCCGCCCAGGACGGCGGCGAGGGCCTCGACCGCGGTGCGCACGACGTTGTTGACCGGCTGCTGCGCGGTGAGGGAGACGCCCGCGGTCTGGGTGTGGAAGCGCATCCACTGCGCGCGCTCGGTCTCGGCGCCGTAGACCTCACGCATCCACCGCGCCCAGATGCGGCGCGCGGCGCGGAACTTGGCGACCTCCTCGAAGAAGTCGAGGTGGCTGTCGAAGAAGAAGCTGAGCCCCGGCGCGAACGTCTCGACGTCCAGGCCGCGGGCCAGTCCCAGCTCGACGTAGGCGAAGCCGTCGGCAAGGGTGTACGCCAGCTCCTGCGCGGCCGTCGAGCCGGCCTCGCGGATGTGGTAGCCGGAGACGCTGAGCGGCTTGTACGCAGGGATCCCCTTCGCGCAGTGCTCCATCAGGTCGCCGATGAGGCGCAGGTGCGGCTCCGGCGGGAAGAGCCACTCCTTCTGCGCGATGTACTCCTTGAAGATGTCGGTCTGCAACGTGCCGTTGAGCGTCCCGGTGTCGATGCCCTGCCGCTCGGCGCTGACCAGCATCATGCAGAACACCGGGACGGCGGGACCCGAGATCGTCATCGAGGTGGTCACGTCACCGAGCGGGATGTCGCCGAACAGGACGTCCATGTCGGCCGCGGTGTCCACGGCCACCCCGCAGTGGCCCACCTCGCCGAGGCTCTGCGGGTCGTCGGAGTCACGGCCCATCAGCGTGGGCATGTCGAACGCGACCGAGAGACCGCCACCACCACGGTTGAGGATCATCTTGTAGCGCTCGTTGGTCTGCTGGGCGTTGCCGAAGCCCGCGAACTGGCGGATCGTCCAGGCGCGGCCGCGGTAGCCGGTGGCGTAGAGCCCACGGGTGAACGGGAACTCCCCGGGCCACTCGCTGTCGTCGGTGCCGTAGGCGGGCTCGACCTCCACTCCCGAGAGTGTGGTGAAGTCTGCCTCACGGACCCGCGACGCCTCGTAGCGCTGCTGCCACCGGTCACGTGCCGTCGAGTCGCTCATCTGGGCCTCCGGTCATCGGCTCTGGCGAGATAGTAGGATGTCCAACTATATCCGATCGACCTGAGGACGGTGGACGCCCTGCCCGGAAGTCTCCGGTGGCTGGTGGGGGTCTGGATCCTGGTCGCCGCCTTCGCCCTGGTGGCCGTGGCGCGTGCGCTGCAGGTCGGCATCTGGTTCCGCGACCCCCACGGACGCTTCTTCTGGGCACGGCTGGCGATCTCTTCGCTGCTCGTCGTCGTGCTCGTGCTGGTCGACGC
>JBBRBF010000063.1:0-6228 GCA_038206105.1 Actinomycetales bacterium
CGGGCGCTGCTGCTCGACACCCGCCCGGACGGCGCCGTCGCCTACCGCGTCGTCGGCTCCGACGGGCCCCGGCTGGGCGACCGGCCGGTCCGGATGGACGACCTGGTGGCCGACCTGTTGACACCTCGGGGCGCCGCGGCCGCGGAAGCCGCTGCAGCGCAGGGCATCACGTTCGTCCTGGCGGACGGGGACCTCCCCGCCCTCGACACCCAGCCGGGCCTGGCGCGCCAGCCCGGGGACACCCCCCTGTGGCGGGTGGCAGCAGAGCCCCGCCCCGAGAAGGGCGAGGAGCCCGCCGGTCTTCCGCTCTGGCTCCAGGCCGTCTTCCTCGTCGTCGCCGCTGTGCTGGCCGGCCCCGGCGCGAGGAGAGCACCGTGAGCGCCGGTGCGCGTCTCGGTGCTGTCGGCGTCCTGCTCGCCGCTGGGCTTGCTGTCGGTCAGGTGACCGCCGGTCCGGCTCCGCAGGACCCACGGCCCGAGCGGGTCCCGGTGCTCGCCGCGACGGTCGCCTGCCCCGACGTGCGGCAGGAGCGGGAGCGCGGCGCGACCGCCGTGCTCGCCGCCGGCGCCGGCAGCAGCCAGGGCGGCCCGCTCGCCGGCCCGCTGCTCGACGGGGCTCCGCTGCCCGCCGCGCTCTCGGGCCCGTTCCTCGTGCAGGCCTCCGGCGCCGGTCTCGCGGTCGAGCAGACCACCCGCGCGACGTCGGGCAGCCGCCGCGGCACCGCCTCGGTGTCCTGCGCTGCGCCGACGACGAGCGCCTGGTTCGTCGGCGGAGCAACGACTCTCGGCTCGTTCACCGAGCTCGTCCTGGTCAACACCGGCCCCGTCCCGGCGCTCGTCGACGTCACGACCTGGACGGGGGAGGGCCCCGCCGATCCGCGCCCGGGCCGGGGCATCCCGGTCCCGCCCCGGACCCGCGCGGTCGTCCCGCTCGACCAGCTCGCCCCCGACCGGGACCTGCTCGCGCTGCACGTCGTCACCACCCGCGGGCAGGTGGCGCCCGCCCTCCGGGTGGTCCGCAGCGACGGGCGCACGCCGCTCGGCACCGACTGGGTGCCGCCGACCCTGTCCCCGGCGCGGCTGCTCGTCGTGCCCGGCCTGCCCGACGGACCGGGCCGTCGTACCGCCTTGCTCACCAACCCGGGCCCCAACGACGCGACCGCGGCGTTGACCCTGGTGACCGCCGACGGTGAGGTCGCCCTCGACGAGGTGACCGTCCCCGCGGGCACGTCCACGAGCGTGGACCTGTCCGAGCAGCTGGCCCGCACCGCTGCGGGGCTGCGGGTCGAGGCGGACGTGCCGCTGCTGGCCGGCGCGCTGGTGGTGGACCGGCAGCAGGGCCCCGTCCGCGAGATCGCCTACACCGCAGCGACGCAGGCGATCGGCGACACCGCCCTGCTCGCCGACGTCCGGCTGTCCGCGCCGACCGAGGTGACGCTGCTGCTCACGGCCGTGGACGGCGACGCCGTCGTCGAGGTCGTCCCCGTCGGCGCATCGGCCGACCTGCCGCCGGTGCGCGTCGAGGTGCCGGCGTCGACCACGGTCGCCACCCGGCTGTCCCGCTTCCTGCCCCCGGGATCGGACGGATCGCTGACGCTGGAGGTCCGGCCGCTCGGCGGTCGGGTGCACGCCGCGCGCTACTCCCGCGAACGCGGACGGACAGGACCGCTGACGACGATCCTGACGGTCATCCCGCAGGTCAGGACCGTCGACCGGCCGCGGGTGGTGGCCGAGCCCTAGGCAGGCGGCGGGTCGACCTCGTCCGGGTCGATCTGCAGCAGCCGCGCGACCTGGTCGACCACGACGTCGTGCACGAGGTCGGCGAGGTCCGCACGGTCGGAGGCGCGGGCCTCGAGCGGGCGGCGGTAGACGACGATCCGGGCGGCGGTGCGCCGGCCACGGCTGTCCAGTGCGGCGGGCAGCAGCCGCCCGAGGGGAACCGCGCCGCCGGCGGTCTCATCCGCCACGACGTCCTCGTCGTAGCCGATCTCGCCGTCCAACGGCACCGCCGGCACGTCCTCGACCGCGAACTCCACGCCCTGGAGCTCGGTCGCCCAGCGCTGCTCGAGGTCCTCGACGGCGTCGAGGACCAGGTCGTCGAACCGCTCACCGCGCGTCTGCGAGGCCGGCACCCGGACCACCCGCCCGCCCAGCTCGACGGTGCTCGGGACGAGCGGTCCGCGCAGGCCGCGTCCGTGCCGGTCCCGCCGACGCAGACGGCGCAGCACGTCCGGCGGTGCGGCGGGGGCGGGGACGGCGTCCACGCGGCGAGGGTAGGCGAGGGAGCCCAGGTGCGGCGCGTCGCTCCGCAGGCGAGTCCTGGTCGGCTAGCGTCCTGCCGCGTGAGCCCTGTCCGGCGCTGCTCGCGCACCGCGTGCGCCCAACCTGCTGTCGCGACGCTCACCTACGTCTACGCCGACCGGGCCGCCGTCGTCGGACCGCTGGCCGTGCACGCCGAACCGCACTGCTACGACCTGTGCGACCAGCACGCCAACCGCCTCACCGCCCCGCTCGGCTGGGAGGTCGTGCGGCACGCCCCCGAGCATGCCGACGTGGTCCGGGCGCGCAGCAGCGACGACCTCGAGGCGCTCGCCGACGCCGTCCGGGAGGCCGCCCGCCCGGCCGCCGGCGGCGCTCAGGTCGGACCCGACGGCGGCACCGGTCGCCGGGGCCACCTGCGGGCCCTGCCGACCCCGGGGTAGATGTCCGGTTCATCCCCGACACGCCCGGTTCTCAAGGGATCAGCCCGATCGGGCGATGGAGCAGCAACGCACGTTCCTCCCAGCCGCTCACTGGAGAACCCGATGTCGCTCGTCACCACCCCCACCCGCACGCTCGTCACCTGCGCGACGTGCACCGGCAACCGGGTCACCTCGATCACGATGACGCTGACCGACGGCTCCGCCGTCGACTTCACCTCGTGCCACTCGTGCGAGACCAAGTCCTGGAAGCAGGGCGGTCGCGAGCTCGACATCACGACCGTGCTCGGCAAGGCGCAGAAGCACAAGCCCTAGCCTTCCGCGGGTGACCCGCGACCTCTCGAACATCATCAAGGCCTACGACGTACGGGGCCTGTGCCCCGGCGAGCTGGATGCCGACATCGCCCGCGCACTGGGGGCGGCCTTCGCCCGCTTCGCCGGCGCCCCCCGCATCGTCACCGCGAGGGACATGCGCGAGACGGGCATCGAGCTCAGCCGGGCGTTCGCCGAGGGCGTCACCAGCCAGGGCGTCGACGTCGTCGAGGCCGGCCTCGGGTCCACCGACCTCCTGTACTACGCCGCCGGGACTCTCGACGTCCCCGGCGCGATGTTCACGGCCAGCCACAACCCGGCCCGCTACAACGGCATCAAGCTCTGCCTGGCCGGTGCCAAGCCGGTCGGCCAGGACTCCGGTCTCGCGCAGCTGCGCGCCGACGCCGAGCGCTACCTCGACGAGGGGCTGCCGGCGTTCGACGGCACCCCCGGCACCGTCACGCAGCAGGACCTGCTGGCGGGCTACGCGTCGTACATGAAGGAGCTCGTCCCCGGCATCGAGACGATCCGGCCGCTGAAGGTCGTCGTCGACGCGGGTAACGGCATGGGCGGCTACACGGTGCCGGCGGTCTTCGAGGGCCTGCCGCTCGAGAGCACGAGCATGTACTTCGAGCTCGACGGCAGCTTCCCCAACCACGAGGCCAACCCGATCGACCCGGCGAACACCGCCGACCTGCAGGCGCGCGTCCTGGCCGAGGGTGCCGACCTCGGGCTGGCCTTCGACGGTGACGCCGACCGCTGCTTCGTCATCGACGAGCGCGGCGAGATCGTCAGCCCGTCGGTGCTGACGGCCCTCATCGCGCACCGCGAGCTCGGCAAGCACCCCGGCGCCACGATCATCCACAACCTGATCACCAGCAAGGCGGTGCCGGAGGTCGTGACCGAGAACGGCGGCACCCCGGTCCGCACCCGCGTCGGCCACTCCTTCATCAAGGCCGAGATGGCCCGTACGGGAGCGGTGTTCGGCGGCGAGCACTCCGGCCACTTCTACTTCAGCGAGTTCTGGAACGCCGACTCCGGCATGCTCGCCGCGTTGCACGCCCTCGCGGCCCTCGGCGGCCAGGACGGGACGCTCTCGCAGCTGCTCACGAGCTACGACCGCTACGCCGCCAGCGGCGAGGTCAACTCGACCGTCGACGACCAGCAGGCCCGCGTCGCGGCCATCAAGGACCAGTACGCCGGCCTCGAGCTGGACGAGCTCGACGGCCTTACCGTCACCAGCCCGGACGGCTGGTGGTTCAACGTGCGGGCCAGCAACACCGAGCCGCTGCTCCGCCTCAACGTCGAGGCGCCGGACGTCGCCACGATGGAGCAGGTGCGCGACGAGGTGCTCGGCCTCATCCGCGGCTAGCAGGAGACGGCCGCACGGCGGCGAACTCCTATGGTGTGCGACGCGCGGCACTGCTGGCGGCTCTCGGGTCGGCGCTGCTGGCTGCCCCGGCGCCCGCCGCCGAGCGCGACCTGCTGGTGACCTCCCGCGGCACCGCCGGGGTCGAGATCAGCCTGCGCGCCCCGGCCGAGCTGGACCTGCGCGCGATGACGTTCCGCACGACCGGCCAGGTGGTCGGGCTCGCCGTCATGGACCAGCGCGGCGAGCTCGTCGGCATGACGGTCAACGTCCGACGCTGGGTCGAGGGCGCCGCGCAGCCGCCCGGTCCGGTGTCGACGAGCCCGGGCCCGCTCCGCTTGCAGAAGGGCCGCTACCGGCTGGTCGTCGTCACCGACGGACCGGCAGAGGTACGGGTGCGCGTCCCCGCCACCGGCTCCCTCGCCCGGACGGTCCACGCCACGCACCGGGTGTCCGCTGCTGCCGACCTGGTCGACCTGCGCGAGGTCCCGGCCGACGAGCACGTGCGCCGGCCGGTGTCGCTGCGCCGGGGCGGGGCGCTGGTCGGGGTGCTGCACGCCCGGAGCACCGCCCACGTCGCCAGCACGCCGGAGGTCTGCTTCGTGGAGCCCGGCGCCGCCGACTGCTCGGCCGGGCAGGGCACCTCGGCGGTCCTCGTAGGCACGACCGAACCGGTCGACGACGCGAACCGGCTGGCCGTGTTCCTGTACGGCGACGAGGGTGTGCCGGCGCGGTACGACGCGCTGGCCCGCTCGCCGGCGGTGGCCGTGCCGCGGGCCGTGGACGTGCTGCTCGTCCGGGTCTGACCAGCACGCTGGCTAGAGTGCGCTCATGAAGCTGGACACCGCCCTGCTGGACATCCTGGCCTGCCCGGTCGACCACGCGCCGCTGCGCGCCGACGACGCCGCGGAGGAGCTGGTCTGCACCGGCTGCGGCCTGGCCTACCCCGTGCGCGACGACATCCCGGTGCTGCTCGTCGACGAGGCGCGCAAGCCTTCGTGACCTCTCCCGAGGACCGGCTCGACGACGCTGCGCAGCTCGAGTCCGGTGACCCGGGCGGCATGCTGCCCGCGGTCGCCTCGGCGGCGGCGCAGGTGCGCGAGGCCGCGGTCCTGGCGGCGGAGGCGGGCGTCGACCGCCTGCGTGAGGACGGTCGCCCACGGGCCGTCGTCGTCTGCGGGATGGGCGGGTCCGGCATCGCCGGGGACGTCCTGGCCGCCGTCGCCGGTCCCAGCTGCCCGGTCCCGGTCGTCACGCACCGCGGCTACGGCCTGCCCGCGTGGGTCGGCCCGGTCGACCTCGTCGTCGTGGTGTCCTGCTCCGGGTCCACCGAGGAGACGCTGAGCGCGCTCGAGGAGGCCGTCCGCCGCGGCTGCCGCCTGCTCGTGGTCGGGGCGTCCGGCTCGCCCGTGGACGACCTCGGTCAGCGCGGCCGCGCCGTCTTCGTCCCCGTGACCCAGGGCCGTCAGCCGCGGGCCAGCATGTGGGCGCTGTCCACCCCGCTGGTGGTCGCCGGTCACGAGCTCGGCCTGCTGCAGGCGCCGCCGGACGTCGTCGAGGACGCCGCCCGCACGCTCGAGGAGGTCGCCGACCGCTGCCGCCCCGACGCCGTGTCGCTGGTCAACCCCGCCAAGCGGCTGGCGCTCGACCTGCAGGGCCGGCTGCCGGTGCTGTGGGGGACCAGCCCGCTCGCCGGTGCGGTCGCTTACCGCTTCGCCTGCCAACTGAACGAGAACGCCAAGGTGCCGGCCGTCTGGGGCGTGCTGCCCGAGGCCAACCACAACCAGGTGGTGGCCTTCGACGGTCCGTTCGCCGGCGCGAGCGGTGCGATGGACGGCGACGACCTGTT
>JBBRBF010000064.1:0-6149 GCA_038206105.1 Actinomycetales bacterium
CGGGCCAGGTCCTCCCAGTCGCGCGCCTGCACGTCCGGCAGGTCGTACGTCGTGACCGTCGCCCCCGTGGCGTCGACCGCGAAGAACCGTGCCTCGTCGCCGCTGTCGTTGTGGGTGAACACGACGCCGTCGGACGTGGAGCTCGCCACCATCCCGGAGGACTCGCCGATGCGCGGGTCGGCGAAGGAGAACGCGACGACAGGGTCGCCGTAGGGCGGCAGGACGAGTGCAACGGCGAGCAGGAGCGCCAGCACGTCAGACGACGCCGTAGAGCCGGTCTCCTGCGTCGCCGAGGCCGGGCGTGATGTAGCCGCGCTCGTCGAGCCGCTCGTCGACACCCGCCGTCACGACGGTGACCGGGCAGGCGCTGTCGTCGCGGAACGCCTCGTCGACACGGGCCAGCCCCTCCGGAGCGGCCAGCAGGCAGATGGCGGTGATGCGGGTGGCGCCGCGGGCGACCAGGAGCTCGAAGGTCGCCACGAGGGTGCCGCCGGTCGCCAGCATCGGGTCCAGCACGAAGACCTCGCGACCGGTGAGGTCGTCAGGGAGCCGGTTGGCGTAGGCCGTCGCCATCAGGCTCTCCTCGTCGCGCACCATGCCCAGGAAGCCGACCTCGGCGGTGGGCAGCAGCCGGGTCATCCCGTCGAGCATCCCGAGCCCTGCCCGCAGGACGGGCACGACCAGCGGGACCGGGCGGTCCAGCCGCACGCCCTTCGCGCGGGCGACCGGGGTGGTCACCTCGACCGGGGAGACGCGGACGTCGCGGGTCGCCTCGTAGGCCAGCAGCGTCACCAGCTCGTCGGCCAGCCGCCGGAAGGTCGGGCTGTCAGTGCGCTCATCGCGCAGGGTGGTCAGCTTGTGAGCGACCAGCGGGTGGTCGACGACGAGGGTGCGCACGCCTCAAGGCTACCGAGTCCGCCCCTTTCGGCACGTCCCCCGCGCTCCCGTACGCCCGGGGGCACTTCCCCTGCGTCCTCGTACTCCCGGCGGCACTTCCCCTGCGTTCCCGGACACCAAGGCACCCCCTCGCGTACGAGACGCCAGGGGAGCCCTCAGGCCCGGGCACTCCCCACCGCCCGACCGGCACTTCCCCTGTGTCCTCGTACCCCCAGACGCCCCCTCTCTTACGAGGGCTCTGGGAAAGTTGTCAGGCCGCTCGCCGGCGGTCGTTGCGGGCGAACGCCCGACGAGCTCGGGCCGCGAGGAGGTCCGGTCGCCAGTAGGCCTCGTCCCAGGTGTAGCGGACGACCTGGAAGCCCACGTCACGGAACCGGTCCTCGCGCCGCTTCTCGGCGAACAGGTCGGCTGGCTCCTTGTACTTCAGCTCACCGTCCGCCTCGGCGATCGTCCGGTGCTCGGCCCAGTAGTGGTCGACCCGCCCGACGATCCCGCTCTCGTCACCGAGCAACGTCTGGAGCTCCGGCGCGGGCAGTCCTTCCTCGGAGAACCCGACGCGCCCGATGCTCTCGAGCGCCGACTCCGACCGCCCGTCGGCGAACTCGACGGCACGCTGTGCCCGCCGGGCACCTGGCCATCGCTCGCAGGCAGCAGCCGCGGCCTCGAGCTGCTCCCGCGGGACGCCGCGCGCAAGCACGCCGTCGCACGTCACGACGCCTGCACGGAAACCCCGTGCACGAGCGACGTCCACCGCGGTCACCCTCAGGCTGGCGACCGGCACGCCGAGCACCCGGACGACGTCGTCCTCCGTCATGGTCCGGCTCGCCCCGTGGTGCCGTGGTCGCTGGTCCTTGC
The DNA here is from genome assembly GCA_038206105.1 of Actinomycetales bacterium. GTDB lineage: Bacteria > Actinomycetota > Actinomycetes > Actinomycetales > JBBRBF01 > JBBRBF01. The sequence continues at coordinate 1,753 of JBBRBF010000064.1, forward strand.
GCTCCGCCAGCTTGAGCCGCACGGACGGCCGTCCGAGCAGCGGCAAGCCATGGATCAGGGCCGCCGTCTCCCCCACGGCGACGAGGTTCACTCCGGTGACCAGCCGCTGCCCCGCGACGCGCAGCGCCGTCCGCACCGCCAGGGCCTGGTCGCCGTCGTCTTCGCTCAGCAGGGCAGCGTCGGCGTAGACGCCCTGCCGCAGCCGGACGACCTGCCGGCCTGACCCGCGCAGCTGCCGCGCGGAGAGCCCGGTGCCGAGCGCCTGCGCTCGTGTGACGACGCCACCCTGCTCGTCGAGCAGCCTCTGGAGATCCATCGTCGCAGCATGGGCTGCCCGCGGCCGACTCGCCGCCCGAACTCCTGGCGTGTGGATGACTCCATGCCTGTGGACATCTCGCGGGCGCTGCCCCGACCGCGCCCCACGGTAGAAGCATGGACGAGGAAGTGCCGCTGCTTGCTGTCGTGGCCCTTGCCGCACTGCAGTTCGGGTGCGGTGCGCTGGTGGCGATCGTGACGCGCCGCGCCGCCGACGGGCGCCTCGGCCGGAACCACCTCGCTGGTGTCCGTACCGGGGCCACGCTGCGCAGCGACGCTGCATGGCGCCAGGGTCACGACGCAGCCGTGGGACTCAGCGACCTGGCGGGCATGGCCTTCGCGGCCGGCGGGCTCCTGGCGCGCGCGTCGCGAGCTGCCCCGTGGTGGCGGCCGCCTCGATCGGCGGGGTCGTGGTCGGCACCGGGCTGCTGCTGCTCGGCGCGCGCAAGGCAGGCCGAGCCGCCGCGGCCGCCGACGAGGCCCCCGCACGCGGACCGCCAACCACCTCCCCTGAGCTCTCGTACGCGAAAGCCCACCCAGACGTCTGCGAACGCAGGGGAAGTCGGCCCGCACCGCGTGAGTCGGCCCGCGCTCGGGCCTGTGGAAGCCGGGCCCTCCCCTACAGGGGGCCCAGCTTGTCGTTCAGGTAGCGGGTGACCTGGTCGAGCGACACCCGCTCCTGGGTCATCGCGTCGCGCTCGCGGATCGTCACGCTCTGGTCCTCGAGGGTGTCGAAGTCCACGGTCACGCAGAACGGCGTGCCGACCTCGTCCTGGCGGCGGTAGCGGCGACCGATCGCGCCCGCGTCGTCGAAGTCGACGTTCCAGAGCCTGCGCAGGTCGGCCGCCAGGGTGCGCGCGACGGGCGACAGGTCGGCGTTGCGCGACAGCGGCAGCACCGCGGCCTTGAGCGGCGCGAGCCGCGGGTCGAGCTTGAGCACGACGCGCTTGTCGACGCCGCCCTTGGCGTTGGGGGCCTCGTCCTCGGTGTAGGCGTCCAGCAGGAACGTCAGCGCGCAGCGGTCGACACCGGCCGCCGGCTCGATGACGTACGGCGTCCAGCGCTCCCCCGACTCCTGGTCGAAGTACTCCAGCTTGGCGCCGGAGGCCTTGCTGTGCACCGTGAGGTCGTAGTCACCGCGGTTGGCGATGCCCTCGAGCTCGCCCCACGGCGAGCCGGTGAAGCCGAACTCGTACTCGATGTCGACGGTGCGCGTGGAGTAGTGCGAGAGCTTCTCGGCCGGGTGCTCGAACTGGCGCAGCTTGGCCGGGTCGATGCCGAGGTCGACGTACCAGGCGAAGCGCTCGTCGATCCACTTCTGGTGCCACGCCTCGTCCTCACCAGGCTTGACGAAGAACTCCATCTCCATCTGCTCGAACTCGCGGGTGCGGAAGATGAAGTTGCCGGGGGTGATCTCGTTGCGGAAGCTCTTGCCGATCTGGCCGATGCCGAACGGCGGCTTCTTGCGCGAGCTCTGCTGCACGTTGGCGTAGTTGATGAAGATGCCCTGGGCGGTCTCGGGGCGCAGGTAGGCCAGGCCGCTCTCGTCCTCCACCGGCCCGAGGTGGGTCTTGAGCAGGCCGTTGAACATCTTCGGCTCGGTCCAGACGTCGCGGTTGCCGCAGCTCGGGCACGCGATGTCCTTGAGCTCCTTGCCGGCACCCTCCTCGAGGTGGTCGGCGCGGTAGCGCTTGTGGCAGGACGTGCACTCCACCAGCGGGTCGACGAAGGCCTGCACGTGACCGGAGGTCTCCCAGACCTCGCGGGCCAGGATGACGCACGAGTCGAGTCCGACGACGTCGTCGCGGCCCTGCACGACGGCCTTCCACCACTGGCGCTTGACGTTGTTCTTCAGCTCGACGCCGAGGGGGCCGTAGTCCCACGACGCGCGCAGGCCGCCGTAGATCTCACTGCTCGGGAAGACCAGGCCGCGCCTCTTGGCGAGGCTGACGATCGTGTCCATGCGGTCGTTCTTCACAGGGCTGCTCCGGTCCGGCTGGCGGTCGGCGGGTTGGGCTCGCAGGCTACCGGTGCGCCCGACGGCGCCCAGGTCACCTGCTCCGGCACGCTCAGACGTCGCTGCTGGACGGCCCCGCGGCGGAGCCGATGCCGACCTCGTCCGCGTCCCGCGCCCGACGGCTCGGGCTGACGACGGACGGAGCCGCGCCCTCGTCGGCGTGCAGCACCTCGAACGCCGACGGCTCGTCGCGACCCTGTGCAAGCAGCGGCGCCGCCTCGACCTTGACGTCGTAGGACCCGAGGCTCCGGCGGTAGGCGCCGACGCCGACCCACTCGGTCGTGAGCACCCACTGCGACGGGTCGTCGGCGGCGCGGCCGATGCGCCCCCGGAGGTAGCCCGCGCACGCGGCGAAGGCGGCGAGCGCGGCCTGGGCGCGGGGCAGGAAGGAGTCGGCCCCTTCCGCCGGGACGTCGAACCTCGTCACGACCAGCATGGGTGACACGCTAGACGCGAACCGCCCCCGCCGCAGAACGCCTCAGGAGAGCCCGTGCCGAAGTCGCGCAACCGCCGACGGTCCGCGTCGAACTCGCGTGCCACCTCACGTCCGTCCGGTCGCACCCGGGCTGCGCGGCAACCGCTCGTCGCGCAGCCCGCCCCGGGCCTGCGAGGCAAGGTCGAGCGCGCGAGTGCCCCTGCCCTGGTGCGGCTCTCGACACTGCCTACGTTCGTGCTGCCGGTGCTCAGCGTCGTGCTGCTCGTCGCCGGTCTGGCTGCTCCGCCGGTCATCGGCGTACCCGTCCTGCTGCTGCTCATCGCCATCATCGCCTGGCTGTCCTACCTGTCCTGGCCGGCGGTGCGCGGTGTGCAGCGGCTGCTCCGCGTCGCCGTGGTCGGGCTGCTCGTCGTGGCGCTGCTCGGCCGCTTCGGCGGCTGAGCATCACGTGACCGTTCTGATACGCGTACGCCGGTAGGCGAAGGTGCAGACGTGCCAGGATCTCCCGGGACACACGCGCCGGCAGACGCCGACGACGACACGGAGGACACAGTGAGCGACATCGCGGACAGCACGCCCGCCACCATCGAGACGACTCCGGTCGAGCCCGTGCAGGTGGAGGCCAGGAAGCCCGCCAAGAGCACCCCGGCCCGTCGGCGCACCCCGGCCGCGACCAAGGGCAACCGGCGCACCACGCGCCCTGCCCGCAAGGCCCCCGCTGCGTCGCGCGCCGCGAGCGCGTCGAGCAAGGACACCGCCGGCAGCCTGGCTTCCGCGCTCCGCGGACTGGTCGGTGGCATCGAGACCGAGGTCGCGGCCATCACCGGCCTGTCGGCCGAGATCGACCGCCACGTCACGGCTCTCAACGACCTGCGCGCCGAGGCGACCCGTCGTCTGCTGCACCTGGACGAGCTGCGCGCCGCGGCCGAGGACGTCAACCTCAGCGCCTTCCTCGACACCTCGATCCAGCCGCAGCTCCCGCAGGTCGAGGAAGACTTCCCCGACCGCATCTACGGCGGCTGAGCAGCAGCAGCAGGACGAGGGGGTGGGGAGCGCGAGCTCCCCACCCCCTCGTCGTCAGGTGTAGATCCGGCCCGGGAAGTGCTCGGCGACGGTCGGGAGCTCGATCTGGATGACGTCGTCGAGGAACCCCGCGAGGTCGGCGTCGCCGGCCTCGGCGCGCAGGACGTCCAGCCGCTCGAGCCGCACCGCGAGCTCGGCCCGCAGCGCGTTGAGCGCGACGACGTGTACGTCGACCAGCTGACTGAGGTTGGAGATGACCGCCACCTCGCTGTCGATGCCCCACACGAGCGCACGCAGCGCGTGCGTCAGGACGGCCACGGGCGGCTGCCCGCTCACGACGGCGCACCGAGGTCCGGCTGTGGGTTCGGCAGGGCGCCGCCGTAGCGACGGTCGCGTGAGGCGTACAGCTCGACGGCGTGCCAGAGGTGGCGCCGGTCGACGTCGGGCCACAGCGTGTCCAGGAAGACCATCTCGGCGTAGGCCGACTGCCACAGCAGGAAGTTGGACGTGCGCTGCTCACCGGAGGTGCGCAGGAACAGGTCGACGTCAGGCATGTCGGGCTCGTCGAGGTAGCGCGCGAGGACCTTCTCGTCGACCCGCTCCGGG
>JBBRBF010000065.1:0-6135 GCA_038206105.1 Actinomycetales bacterium
CACCGTCAGGGTCACCGACTTGTCCCCGGCGGTGGCGTAGGGGTGCTCGACTGTGACGCCGGAGCCGGTCTCGCCGTCCCCGAAGTCCCAGTCGTACGCCGCGATCGTGCCGTCGGTGTCCTCGGAGGCCGAGGCGTCGAACGAGCAGACGAGCTCGGTGCACGACTGCGTGAAGGACGCCGTCGGAGCGGCGTTCTGCGGCGGCGCTGCGGCGGTGACCGTGGCGGTCGCCGTACCGGTGGCGCCCTGGTCGTCGGTCACTGTGAGGGTGACCGTCTTGTCGCCCGCCGAGCCGAACGTGTGCTCGACGCTGGAGCCGGTGGCCGTCTGGCCGTCGCCGAAGTCCCAGGCGTGGGACTGGATCGTCCCGTCGGCGTCGGTGGACCCGCCGCCGTCGAACGTGCACGTCAGGTCGGCGCAGGTGCTCGTGATCCGGGCCGTCGGGGCCGAGTTGGCCGCCGAGGGGACCGGCCCGTCCACGAACATGCCGCGGGCGTTCCAGCTGCCGTCGGAGGAGACCACCGTGGCGGCACCGGAGACGCGTCCGGCCGAGAACGGCGCCGAGCGCAGCGACCCGTCCGCGGTGGAGCCGAAGAACATGCGGCCGTCCGCCAGGGTCATGCCGGCCACGCTCGACAGGTCGATGCCACCGCTGTCGCCGACGAACGTCTGGGCGCCCACGACCTCGCTCTCGGGCGTGAAGTAGCGGTAGAACAGCCGCCCGTCGCCGGCCACCGTGTAGTAGATCCGGTGCAGGTCGGTGTCGTAGAAGGCGCCGGTGAGGCTGCCGGTCGGGAAGGGGATGCGGCCGCCGTCGTCCGGGTCGTCGTAGAGGTCGACCTCGCGGACGGCGCCTGCGGTGCCCTCGTCGAACGACCGCGCGAACAGGCCGGTGGAGGTGCCGTAGTACAGCGTGTCGTTCACGAGGAAGGCCGCCCGGGCCCCCGCCCACACGGCGGAGGAGGACACCTGCGCCACCGCGCCGGTCGGGGCGCCGGTGGCGTCGACGGGCCGGCGGGTCAGCGGGGCCTCGCCCGGCGTCGCGTCGACTGACGGGTCGACGATCTCGATCGCGTTCACCAGAGGGTTCTCGGTGACGTGACCGAAGTCGATGTTCACGGTGCCGTCGCTGGTGACCGCGAAGTCGCGCATGGTGCCGACCTTGTGCCCGACGGTGCCGGACAGGTCGAGGTCGTCGAGCACCACCGAGCCGTCGATGGAGACGTCGAAGACGCGGGAGCCGGGCGCGCTGGTGCAGTCGCACGTGTTGGCGAGGTACAGCCGCACCTGCACCTGCCGGCCGGCGTCGACCGGGAACGCCCACTGCATCTCGGGCGCACCGGAAGGGTCCCAGCGCTCGGTGGTGAACAGGTCGCGGGGCGTGCCGGACGGCACGGTCCCGTCGAGCGAGGCGATGGTCGACGTCGCCGAGTTGCTGCCGGAGTTGCGCAGCGTGGACGTGGCGGCGGTGTCGGCGGCCCAGTCCGGGCCGTCGTCCTGGCTCAGCTGCACGGCCCCGCCGGAGTTGACGCGGTAGAGCACGCGGGCGCTCTGCGCGCTGCGCTGCACCTGGTAGAGGTGGTTCGGCAGCGTCGCCGGGGCGACCGTCGGCGGCGTGGTCCCGCCGGCCAGCGGCAGGAACGCGATCCGCGATCGCAGCTCCCCCGCGAACCGGTCGGTGTCGCTGCCCACCCACAGGCCCTGGGGCGTGGAGAACAGCGCCTGCGCGCCGACCCCCCGGGTGCGCCCGGGGTTCCAGGTGAACGGCAGGCCGTTGACCGGGTCGAGCGCCACGATGCCCTCGCGGGGCACAGCGCCCGGGCCGGCCTGGTCGCCCTGGTAGGGGTTGTTCACCCACCGCATGTGGCCGCCGACGTAGACCGCGGTACCGGTGACGGCGACGCCGTAACTCGTGTCGCCGCCGGTGTATGAGACCCAGGTCGGCTGCTGCCCGCTGCTGCTGGCGGCCGTCTCCCAGCGCGCGTTGGCGTCGCAGAGGGTCCCGCTGTTCGCGCCGCCCGCGAACGCGCCGGTGGTCGTGACGACGAAGTACTCGCCCTGCGGGGAGAAGTCCACGTCGCGGACGAACGTGTCGAACACGTTGGCGCAGTTGTTGCGCGCCTGGCTGTAACGGTCGGTGGCCCAACTGTCGACGGCGGCCGGCCCGGTCGCGGGCAGGTTCACCTTGGCGACCTGCTCGCGCGGCTGGCCGCCGACGGTGGTGAAGTTGCCGACCGCGACCATCGTGCGGCCGTCGGCGGTGACGTCGAACCGCTTGATGTTCGTGCTGCCGCCGTTGAAGAGCCCGGTGAAGGGCACGTCGACGTCCGCGAGCAGCGTCCCGGTGTTCTTGTCGACCGCCGCGAACGCGGCGCGGTCCTGGTTGCCGACCCGCGAGAACAGCCCACCGAGGTACAGGCGGTCGCCGCGGACGACGACCTCGTTGACGTAGGAGTTGACCGCCGGCGGCTGCCCGCTCGCGAGCGCCCCGGAGGTCGTGAGCTTGACGACCTTGCGACGGGTCTGTCCGTTGACCGTGTTGAACCCGCCGCCGGCGTAGACGAACGTGCCGTCGGTGTCGAGGGAGTTGATGTCGCCGTCGAACGTGGGGGCGAACGACGTGATGATGTTCCCCGTCGTCGCGTCGAACGCGAAGATCGACCGACGCGTGATCGTCGCGCCGCTGCCCTGGTTGCGCACGGTGGTGAAGTTGCCCGCGGCGAACATGGTGTCGCCGACCCGCGTGATCGCCTTCACAGCGCCGTCCTCGACGTGCGGCGTGAAGTTCGCCGGGTCGTCGGACACGACCGCGTCGTGCGCGACGTTGACGGCGCTCGCCGGCGCCGCCACCGCGGTACCGACGGCGGTGGCCAGCGCCACCAGCAGGGCCAGGGCCCGGCCCCTCCGCCACGACGGACGGACCGTCGTGGAACCGGACTCGCGGACGTGCCTCATGGTGCCCCCTGGGCGTGACGACGGGTGTGGGTGGCTTCGGCTCGCGCCTCGGCCGCGCTCACTGTAAGCGCGGATCGTGAGATCGTTCATGAGAAAGTCGACATTCGGGACGCCGCTCTACGCAGCGTGATGTTTGGTCGACGGGCAGGCAGTGTGATGTCGCTCGGCTCGCGGGTCCCCGGCGTCAGCCGCAGGCAGCGGCGCCCGAGGCCAGCGCCCCGACGCGAGCCTGCAGGGCGGCGGCGCGACCCAGTGCGGCGGCGCGGGCGCCGCCGTCGCCGGCGTCGTCGGCCGCCACCGCGTCACGCCACGCGTCCTCGAGCTCCTGGCCGACGTCGACGACCTCATCGAGCTCGGGGCGGCCCTGCGCCGCCGCCGACAGGTCCTGAAGCCGGGAGTCGAGCACGCCGATGCCGTCGCGCAGCGACTCCACGGTCGCCCCGCTGCCCGCGATTCGCGTCAGCTCGGCCAGCTCGGGTCCCGCCAGGGAGCAGACGGCCGCGGCAGCCTGCTCGTCGTCCACCGCCGGGGCCCCACCGTAACCGGATCCGGCGCCCGCTCCGGCGTCGGCGTCCGCCCCCGCGTCGTCGCCACCGGTGCCGGCGTCCGCGCCCGCGTCGTCACCCCCGGTGCCGGTCGCGGTGCCGCCCGTGGCGTCGCCGGCGGCCGTGTCGCCGGGGGTCGGGCTCCTGGTCGTGCCCTCGGTGGCCGGCGCCGTGGCCGTGGGCGTCGCGGTCGACGCCGGCTCGTCGCCGCCCGAGCGCAACGCGATGGCCGCCAGGACGACGGCCACCAGCAGCGCGACGGCCACCGCCCCGATCACGAGGGCCCGCCGACGTCCCCGGCCGTGCTGCCCACCCGCTGTCTCCGCTGCGTCGCCATCCGTCATAGGGCGATGCTAGGTGGACGTCGCGAGGTGTCAGCCGCCGTCCGGGGGTCGGTTGCACGATCGTGACGATCCGGGCGCCGCTGCGACGGCCGGCGCCGCCCAGGCACGGGCCGCGGCGGACTCCCGCCCGGCGTACCCTGGCGCTGCCGCCCCGCCGACCTCCCGCACCGGCGTGAGGCGCTGCCCGCGAACCCGGCACCCCTGGAGACCGCCCCGATGTCCCTGACCGGTGTGCTTGCCGCGCTGCGCGACGACCCCGCGCTGGTGCGCGCCGTCGACGCGGCCCGCAGCGGGGACGAGCCGCTGCTCGACCTCGCCGCGCCGGCCGGTGCCCGTCCCGCCGCGATCGCCGCCCTGGCCGGTCCCGGCCCGTCCGGTGCCGACCGTCCCGTGCTCGCGGTCACCGCCACGGGTCGCGCCGCCGAGGAGACGGCGGCGGCCCTGCGCTGCTACCTCGACCCGGAGTCCGTCGTCGAGTTCCCCGCGTGGGAGACGCTGCCGCACGAGCGGCTCTCGCCCCGTAGCGACACCGTCGGGCGGCGGCTCGCGGTGCTCCGCCGCCTCGCCCACCCGGACGCCGTGACCGGCGGACCCGTGCGGGTCGTCGTGTCCCCGGTTCGCGCGCTGCTGCAGCCGCTCGTGCGCGGCCTGGGCGACCTCGAGCCGGTCGCCCTCCAGCCGGGCGACGAGCGGGACCTCGAGGACGTCGTCGCGGCGCTGGCCGGGGCTGCGTACACGCGCACCGACATGGTCGAGCGCCGCGGGGAGTTCGCGGTGCGCGGCGGCATCCTCGACGTGTTCCCGCCGACGGTCGACCACCCGTTGCGGGTCGAGTTCTTCGGCGACACGGTCGAGGAGATCCGGTCGTTCGCCGTCGCCGACCAGCGGTCGCTGGAGGTGGAGCCTTCCGGGCTGTGGGCACCGCCGTGCCGCGAGCTGCTGCTGACGCCGCAGGTGCGCGAGCGGGCCGAGCGGCTCAAGGCCGACCTGCCCGCCGCCGTCGACATGCTCGACCGGATCGCGGCCGGCGTCGCGACCGAGGGGATGGAGTCGCTGACGCCCGCGCTCGTCGACGGGATGGAGACCCTGGTCGACGTGCTGCCGGCGGGCGCGCACGTCGTCCTCGTCGACCCCGAGCGGGTGAGGTCCAGGGCGCACGACCTCGTCGCCACCACCGAGGAGTTCCTCGCCGCGGCGTGGGCCAACGCCGCGTCCGGGGCGCAGACGCCCGTCGACCTCTCCGAGGCGAGCTTCCACTCCCTCGCGCAGACGCGGGCGCACGCACTCGCCCGGCGGGTGCCCTGGTGGTCGCTGACCCCCTTCGCCACGGACACCACGCTGGACCTCGGGCCCGCCGACGAGGGCCATGCCGTCGACCTCGCCCTCGGTGCACGGGACGTCGAGGGGTACGCCGGCGACGTGCCGAAGGCGATGGACGACCTGCGGGCGCTGGTCCGCGCCGGGTGGCGCCTCGTCACGGCCACGGAGGGGCACGGCCCGGCGCAGCGGCTCGTCGAGGTCCTCTCGGACGCCGACGTGCCGGCCCGACTCGTCGAGTCGCTGCCCGACACCCCCGACCCCGCGGTGGTGCACGTCACGACCGCGAGCGTCGGCCCCGGGTTCGTGGCCGAGCCGCTGCGGCTCGCACTGCTCACCGAGGCCGACATCCTGGGTCGCGCGGGCGCCACGAAGGACATGCGCCGGATGCCGAGCCGCGCCCGGCGCAACACCGTCGACCCGCTGCAGCTCAGCCCCGGTGACCACGTGGTGCACGAGCAGCACGGCGTGGGCCGCTACGTCGAGATGGTGCAGCGCACCGTCGGTGGCGCGCAGCGCGAGTACCTCGTGATCGAGTACGCCCCGGGCAAGCGCGGCCAGCCGGGCGATCGGCTCTTCGTGCCCACCGACACCCTCGACCAGGTCACCCGCTACGTGGGAGGCGAGGCCCCCACGCTGAACAAGATGGGCGGCTCGGACTGGGCGAAGACCAAGGGCCGGGCGCGCAAGGCGGTCAAGCAGATCGCCGGCGAGCTCGTGCGGCTGTACTCCGCGCGGATGGCCTCGCGGGGGTACGCGTTCGGGCCCGACACCCCCTGGCAGCGCGAGCTCGAGGACGCCTTCGCCTACATCGAGACGCCCGACCAGCTCGTCACCATCGACGAGGTCAAGGCCGACATGGAGCGCGAGGTCCCGATGGACCGGCTCGTGTGCGGCGACGTCGGCTACGGCAAGACCGAGATCGCGGTCCGGGCCGCGTTCAAGGCGGTGCAGGACGGCAAGCAGGTCGCGGT
>JBBRBF010000066.1:0-6020 GCA_038206105.1 Actinomycetales bacterium
TGGTTCCTGTTCGCCGGCGTCCTGCCGAACCGGATCAGCTCCCAGGCGCAGGAGTGGGCGGCACGGCACCCTGCGGTCGACGTGCTCGTCGCAGGCCTGCTCGGACCGACCGACGCACTCGCCGCCGTCGTGCTCGAGCGCTGGACCGAGCTGGAGGCCGGAGACCTCCGCATGAACTGCGACACCTGCGTGTACCGGACGGCGATGCCCGGCTTCGAGGCGAAGGTCGGGGCGCCGCAGACGCCGCACGACCATCCCGACGACCCGGCGCACCCGCACGGGTCCCACGCGCACGACCACGAGCACGTGTGACGGCGTACGACCTGCGCCACCACGGCGACGCCGAGCTCACACCCGGGCTGCTCGACCTCGCGGTGAACGTCCGCGCCGTCGGGCCGCCCGCGTGGCTGCGCGACCGGCTGGCAGCGGCCCTCGACGGCCTCGGCGCCTACCCCGATCCCGGCGCCGCGGTCCGCGCCGTCGCACGGCGTCACGGTCGCCCGACCGAGCAGGTGCTGCTCACCGCCGGGGGGGCGGAGGCGTTCGTCCTGCTGGCCAGGGCATTGCGCCCGCGCTTCGCCGTGTGCATCCACCCGTCGTTCACCGAGCCCGAGGCGGCGCTGCGTGCAGCCGGCCATGACGTGCACCGCGTCGTGCTCGCCCCGCCGTACGTCCTGGACCCGACGGACGTGCCGGACGAGGCGGATCTCGTCGTCGTCGGGAACCCGACCAACCCCACAGGCGTCGTGCACGAACGACTCGCCGAGCTGTGCCGCCCCGGGCGCATCGTCGTCGTCGACGAGGCGTTCGCCGATGCCGTGCCGGGCGAGCCGCACACCCTGGCCGGTCGGGTTGACCTGCCGGGACTGGTCGTGGTGCGCAGCCTGACCAAGACGTGGGCCCTCGCCGGTCTTCGCGTGGGGTACCTGCTGGGCGAGGCGGACCTCGTCTCCCGGCTGCGGGAGGCGCAACCCCTGTGGGCGGTGTCCACGCTGGGCCTGGTCGCGGTGGAGGCGTGCCTGGACCCGGAGGCGGTCCGTACGGCGGAAGCGGAGGCACGCGTCCTGGCCGAGGAGCGCCGACGCCTCACCGAGGAGCTCCGGTCCATCGGCGTGCAGGTGACGCTCGGGTCCCGTGCACCGTTCCTGCTCTGCCGTGTGCCGGGCCGTCCCGACGTGCGGGAAGCGCTGCGCACGCGCGGCATCGCGGTCCGACGGGGTGACACCTTCCCCGGTCTCACGGGCGAGCACTGGCGGACGGCGGTGCGCGACCGACAGGCGGGCGCACGGCTTCTGGACGCGGTGGCGGCAGTGCTCCTCGCGGCCCCGTGATGCTCCGGTACGGTTCCGCCAACTCCCTCCGTCGGGGAAGTCCGGTGCGAGTCCGGTGCAGGTGCGCTACTGACGTCCGTCCCATGACGGCGAGCCAGATCGCTGACGGAGCGGTGACGATCCATCCCCCTCCGCCCACGAGGAACAGATGACCGAGCTGCTCGCTGCACTTCCCTTCGCGCTCGCCGGGACGAGCTTCGCGCTCGGCGCCCGGCACGGCCTCGACTGGGACCACGTCGCGGCCATCACGGACCTGACCAGTCCGCGCCCGGGCGACCAGCAACGACCGCATGAGCACGCCCGTCGCGGAATGGGGCTGTCGTTCTACTACTGCGTAGGGCACGGGCTCGTGCTGGCGGTCCTCGGCATGCTGGTGCTGGCGCTCGGGTTGGGGCTCCCGGCCGGGCTCGACGTCGCCTTCGAGTACGTCGTGGGCCTGACCCTGGTCACGCTCGGCAGCGTCGTGCTCTACCAGCTCGGCCGCGACCGCGGCGACTACCGGTACGCCGGGCGGATCACCCTGGTCGTCGGCGCACTGCGCCGCGGGTGGGCGCGCGCCCGCCGCCGGGAAGCGCCCGCCGTCCTGTCCGACGTCGACAGGCGGGGCGCCTTCACGGTCGGGCTGCTGCACGGCACCGGCGCCGAGACCCCCACGCAGGTCGTGCTCTTCGCCAGTGCCGGCGCCAGTGGCTCGGCCACCACGGCAGCGATCGTCCTCGGCGCCTTCGTCGTCGGGCTCGTGGTCGCCGACCTCATCATCGCCGGTACATGGGTGTCTGGCCTGCTCGGCGCTCGACGCAGCCCTCGTGTGCAGCTCGGGCTCGGCGCGGTCACCGGCGTCGCCTCCCTGGTGCTCGGCCTGCTCATCCTCACCGGCTACAGCGGCATCGTCCCGCCGCTGGTGTCGGAGTGAGCTACCCGCCGCGGTGACGTGGCCGCGCCCGGTCCCGCTGGTCGGGGACCGTTCCTCTGCGGCGCAGCGCCGTGCCGAGCCGGACGGCTGGCGCTTCCCGCTCGACGCCCGGGCCGCGCTGTACGACGTCGTGCAGGCACGGCGCGACGTCCGCCGCTTCCGGCCCGATCCGGTGCCGGAGGACGTGCTGCAGAGGGTCCTCTCCGCCGCGCACGCCGCCCCCTCCGTGGGCCACTCGCAGCCGTGGCGCTTCGTGGTCGTGGACGACCCGGCGCTGCGTGAGCGAGCCTCGGTCATGGCCGACGCCGAGCGCCTGGCGCAGGCGGCGCAGCTCGACCCCGACGCGGCCCGGCACCTGCTGGACCTGCAGCTGGAGGGGATCCGCGAAGCGCCGTTGGGCGTCGTCGTCTGCTGCGACCGCCGTACCGCGGCGGCCGGCGTCCTCGGCCGCGCCACCTTCCCCGACGCCGACCTGTGGTCGTGCGCCTGCGCCATCCAGAACCTGTGGCTCGCTGCGCGGGCCGAGGGCCTCGGCCTCGGCTGGGTCACCCTCTTCCAGCCCGATGACCTGGCCGACCTGCTCGGGCTGCCGGACGGCGTGGTCACGCTCGGCTGGCTGTGTCTCGGCTGGCCCGACGAACGTCCCCCGGCGCCCGGGCTGGAGCGCGCCGGGTGGTCGCGTCGTGCACCGCTGGACAGCGTCGTGCTGCGCAACCGATGGCCGACGGGCGGAGCCGCGCCGACGGCGCCCCGCTCGAGGTTGCGCGCGCCCGGTCAGGCGGCTGTCGTCGCCGCGCGCGACGAGGCCGACCTGCTGCTCACCGCTCCCGGTTCGCTCGGGGTGCTGGACCGAGCTCTCGACCGCCTCGTGGCGCTCGGCCACGCGGACGGGATCGGCGGGACCCTCGTCCTGGCGGCGGGCAGGCATCCCGTCCAGGGGCTCGGTGTCACCGCGTTCGACGGCTCCGTGACCGAGGACGTGCTGGACGCCGCGCGTGCCGGGCGCGCACTGGGCGTGGTGGCCGCGCTGGCCGTCGGGCTGGACGTCGAGATCGTCGACGCCGGAAGCAGTACCGGGAACCTCCGCGACCAGGACCCCCTCACCCGCGAGGAGGTCGACCGGCTGATCGCGCAGGGGGAGGCGCTGGGGGCCGCTGCCGCCGGCGGACTCGTCGTCCTCGGAGAGGTGGGCGTCGCCAACACCACGGTCGCCGCCGCCCTGGCGGCGAGCATCCTGGGCGTGCCGGCTGAGGACGTCGTGGGGCTGGGGTCGAGCGCCGACAGCGACGTGCTGGAGCGCAAGCGCGACGTCGTGGCCGCGGCCCTGGAGCGCGTGGGAGTCCTCGGCCAGGACCCGGCCGAGCGGCTCGCCGCCCTCGGGGGGCCGGAGTTCGCCCTGCTGACGGGGGTGGTGCTGGGGGCCGCCCGGGGCGGGGGCGTCATCGTGCTCGACGGGCTCGCCACCAGCGTCTGCGCGCTGCTCGCGACGCTGCGGGAGCCCGCTGTCGCCGCCCACCTGGTGGCGGGGCAGCGCAGCCGGGAGCGGGCGCACGCAGCGGTGCTGGAGCGGCTCGGTCTCGAGCCGCTGCTGGACCTGCGCCTGCGCTGCGGGGAGGGCGTGGGGGCAGTCCTGGCCAGTGAGCTGCTGCTGCTGGGACTGCGGATGCGGGCGGAGACGGCGCGAACCAGTCCGTAGACGTGCGACCGATCAGGACGTGTGCGCACGCCGAGGAACGAGGCTGGTCGCGGGCGCGACTTGCGGTGGGCGAGACTGGACGCCGCACCCCTCTCCCGACTTGGAGCCTCCCGTGCCACAGGGGACCGTCCGCTGGTTCGACCCCGAGCGGGGCTTCGGGTTCCTGGCGCCGGAGGACGGCAGCGCGGACCTGTTCGTGCACGCCTCCGAGATCGCCGGTGACGGTGCGACCAGGCTGCTGCGCGAGGGCCAGGCCGTCGAGTTCGAGGTCGGCGAGGGTGATCGCGGTCCCCAGGCCCGTGGGGTGCGGGTCACCGGGGCTGTGGCTGCGGACGCCGTGCTGGGTGTCCTGGGCACCGTCAAGTGGTACGAGCCCGCGAAGGGCTACGGCTTCGCCTCACCGGACGGCGGCGGGTCGGAGGTCTTCCTGCACAGCTCGGCCATCGTGACCGGCGGGGTGGTGACGGCGGGGCAGCGCGTTGCGTTCCTCGTCGGTGAGGGCGAGCGCGGCCCCCAGGCCGAGCATCTGGTCCCGCTCGGCACCGGCGCCGGTCAGCCCCCTGCGGACGACGGCGCCGACGGCACCGTGTCCTGGTACGACGAGGGCAAGGGCTTCGGCTTCATCACCCCTGACGGTGGCGGGCCGGACGTCTTCATCCAGGTGCGGGCCCTCGCCGAGGGGCTGACCTGGCTGACCGAGGGCGACCGCGTGGCGTACGACGTGGTCGAGGGGGACAAGGGTCCGCAGGCCCGCGACCTGCAGCTCGTCCGGGAGGCTGCGACGCCACCACCCGCCGCGGGACCCGTTGGGGCGAAGGCGGATCCGGCGGCGGCGCGACCCGGCGAGGGCGTGGTCGCGCGGTACGACGCGGAGCGGGGCTTCGGCTTCATCACCCCGGACGCGGGTGGCGCCGACCTGTTCGTGCACATGTCGGTCCTGGTCGCTGCCGAGCCTCTGCAGAAGGGCGAGCGGGTCCGCTACGGCATCCGGCAGAGCGACAAGGGCCCGCAGGCGGACCGCGTCGAGCGCCTCTGACCCCGCAGGTCTCCGGCGTCGAACACCAGGCAGAACGGGTCATCCTGCACCCGCGCGGGCGGCGATCGCGGCGTACCTGCGGTCTGGGCGCTCCGGTACCCGCCGCTGCAGCCGCTCCACCTCGGCGAACCCCGCTGCGGCGAGGTGCGCCGAGAGCACGTCCGCCGGCCAGCGGTGGGCGGTCAGGACCTTGTGGTCGAACGGCGCCACGTCGTCGTCGCTGTCGAAGAACCCGAGGACGAGCGCGCCTCCCGGCGCGAGCAGTCGGCGGAACCCGGTGAGGACGCGAGGCAGGTCCGCCGGCGGCAGGTGGATCGTGGAGTACCAGGAGAGGATGCCCGCCACCGCATGGTCGGGCGGGTCCAGCTCGGCCATGTCGCCCTGCAGGAACCTCAGGTGGGGATGCTTCGACCGGGCGTGGTCGATGAACTCCGGCACCACGTCCACGCCGGTCACGTCGACGCCGAGCGAGCTCAGCCAGGCGGTCCAGTGGCCGGGGCCGCAGCCGAGGTCGAGCACTGGGCCGGCCAGGTCCGCCAGGTGCCGTCGTACGAGGGACAGGTCGTCCACGTGCTCCTGGGCGGCATCACCGAAGGCGGCGATGTACTGCTCTGCCAGGCCGGAGTAGGCCGCGCGCACCGTCCCGAGCTCCATCCCGGGACGGTAGGACACCGGCCGGGAACCGCAGGTCGAGCACTCGCGTCCTAGGTGCACGGACCGACGAGAGGACCTGCCGTGAAGGTGAGCACGAGGACGCTGCTGGCCGTACGGCGCGCGGCGGTCGCGGCGGTGGCAATCACCGCGACAGGCCTGACGGTCGCCGCCGTCGACGCGCAGGCGAGCGACACGACGCCCGCGACGCCGACGGTCGGCGTGACGGAGCAGGTGCCCGACGACGTGGACACGGTGCCCGTCGTCCTCCCGCCCATCGACGGCGACGACTGCCCCGCCTGCGGCCTGGGCTGACCCCGCGTTGACCACCCCGGACGTCGCGCTGTCGCTCATGCCCGAGCCGGCGTTCGCGGCGGCGGTCCTGCCGCTGCT
>JBBRBF010000067.1:0-5724 GCA_038206105.1 Actinomycetales bacterium
GTCAGCGCCCGCGCCGGATGGAGCGGCCCTCTTGGCGGGCGTTCTCCTCCTTCTCGGCCTTCTTGTCGAGCTGCTTGGTGTCGCGGGGTGGCAGCTGGAGCTCGTCCTCGGCAGGCAGGCCGCCCTGCAGCTGGCGGCCCCCCCGCCCGTCGGCGAGGACGCCGGACGCCGGACGCCGGGTGCCGGGGAGCCCGGTGCCAGGCCCGGTGCCGGGTCCGGGCGCCTCCGGTGGTCCGCCAGCAGCAGGGCCCCAGGTTTTCCCAAGGCCGGGCCGAGAGCGTCGGGCGACGGCCAGCACCCCCCAGCTGCGGCCGCCACGGCGCGGCGGCTCCCCCGTCCCCCCGGAGGGAGCCGCCGCGCACACCCCGCCGGGCACCGCGCATCGCCCCTCAGACGACGCCGGTCGCCGGCCGCCGCGCGTCACGACCGGTGCGCTGCGCGCCCAGGCCGGCGAGGACGACGGCCCCGACACCCGCAAGCTGCCACGAGGTCGGGTGCTGTGCGAGCAGCACGGCCCCGACGCCGAGCGCGAGCGCCGGCTCGACCCCCATCAGGGTGCCGAACGCGGTCACGCTCATCCGGCGCAGCGCCAGCAGCTCCAGGGCGTACGGGACCACGGGGACGGCGAGGGCGAGCAGGGCGCCGGCCATCAGGACGCGGGCGTCGAGACACGGCAGCGCGTGGGGCAGGCCGACGGGAGCCGCCATCAGCGCGGCCACGGGCATCGTCAGCGCGAGCGTCTGCACACCGTCCAAGCGGTCGCCCACGCGCTGCGTCAGCAGCACGTAGGCGGCGAGGCAGCCGGCCGCCGCGAGGGCCAGGGCGATGCCCACCGGGTCGGTGGCACCCGCCCACGGCCGGGTGAGCGCGACGACGCCGGCGAGCGCGAGGGCCGGCCAGAGCAGGGCGCGCAGCCTCGGCGCCGAGGCCGCGGCCACGCCGAGTGCCCCGAGCATCTCGATCGAGCTGGCGGTGCCGAGCGGGATCCGCTCGATCGCGCCGAAGAAGGCCAGCGTCATGCCACCCGTTGCGGTGCCGAGCACGAGGGCCGCCGTCAGCGTCGCGCGGTCCAACCCGCGCAGCCGTGGCCGCGCCAGCACGCCGAAGATCACCGCCGCCCACGACAGCCGGAGCCACGTCGTGCCGTAGGGGCCGAGGTCGTCGAAGAGCGCGGTGGATGCGGCCGCTCCGACCTGCAGGCAGAGCATCGAGCCGACGGCCAGGGTCGCCGCGGGCGGGCTGCGGCGCCGGGGGCCGGTGCCGGGAGCGAGGGCGGTGGTGCGGGTCGTCGTCGTCATGACCCGAGTAGACAGCCCACTGAACGTCCGCGTCCACGAAGCGGTTATGGACAGACCATCCGTCGACCACGGATGATTTCCCCATGCACCCCCGCCGACTCCGTCTCCTCGTGGAGCTGGCCCATCACGGCACGATGCGGGCGGTGGCCGACGTCACCGGGACGGCGACGTCGGCGGTGTCCCAGCAGCTCGCCGTGCTGGAGGCCGAGGCCGGTACCCGGCTGCTCGAGCGCACCGGCCGCACGGTGCGTCTCACGCCCGCGGGCAGACGCCTCGTCGGCCACGCCCGCGGCGTGCTTGCGGCCCTCGACGTCGCCCGCGCAGACCTCGCGGAGGACGCCGAGCCCGCCGGGGTCGTGCGCGTGGCGGCCTTCGCCTCGGCCCTCGCCGAGGTGCTCGTGCCCGCCACCGGCCGGCTGTCCGTCACCCATCCCGCTCTGCGCCTGGAGCTCCAGGAGCGCGAGCCCGACGAGGTGCTCGAGCTGCTGCACGACGACCGGGTCGACCTCGGCGTCACCTACGACTTCGACCTGGCGCCACGGCCCCCTGCCGAGCACGTCACGGCGCAGCCGCTGTGGCCCACCCGTTGGGCCCTGGCCGTGCCGGCCGGGGTCGACGTGCCCGCGGCCGGTGGGCTCGCGGCGGTGCGGGCGCTGGCCGACCGGCGGTGGATCGCCAACTCCCGGGGCGCGGACGACGAGGAGGTGATCGACCGGCTCGCCGCGCTCGCCGGCGTGCGGGCCCGGATCGGTCACCTCGCCGACAGCCTCGCGCTGGTCCAGGACATGGTCGCCGCCGACCTCGGGATCGGGCTGCTGCCGACCACGGCGGCGCCTCACCCCGGCGTCCGCCTGCACGGGCTGCACGACCCACCTGTCGTCCGCCGCGCCTACGCCGTCACCGGACCGGGCCGCGACCGGTGGCCCCCGGTGGCGCTCGTCCGCGACCTGCTCGCCGCGCACCGCGACGACGCCTCGGGCGGCGGCAGCGCAACCGCGGGCTGAAGGGTTGCGCCCGGGGGGAGCTGCCCCGGGGTCCGCCGGGTGGCCTGGTGAGCGGATGGGCTCCGACGG
Organism: Actinomycetales bacterium; assembly: GCA_038206105.1. Lineage (GTDB taxonomy): Bacteria > Actinomycetota > Actinomycetes > Actinomycetales > JBBRBF01 > JBBRBF01. The sequence goes on from JBBRBF010000067.1 coordinate 2,372, forward strand.
CGACGACCGACCGGAGCAGTCGGACGACAGGCGCGCGGTCTCGTCCGAGGAGCAGCGCCGTCGCGGCGACCGGCTGGCCATCACCCGGATCGTGCTCCGGCCGACCGGTACGCTGCTGCCGGGGCGGTGCGGAGGGCTGCCGCGGCGGGCATGCTGGTGCCGGGAGGTGCCATGACGCAGCAGCCGGACCACGAGATCGAGTCCCTCGAGGTCGACCAGACCGTTCCGCCCAGGCCCGAGGAGGAGGCGGCCGACGCATCCCGTGCGGACGCCGGTCCCGCCTCCGCGCCCGGCCCCGCATCGGCGACCTGACCAGGGACGGCGCATCACGCGGCGCCGGTCTTGACCCGCCGAGCCACCTCGGGGTCGACCTCGCATGGGGCGAGCACGCCCGCACCGGCCTGGCGGCCCTCGACGCCACCGGGCGGCTCGTGGCCTCCGGGTCGGTGCGCGGCGACGACGAGATCGCCGCGTTCGTGGCCGAGAACACCACGGGCACCCGTGGCCGCCGTGGACGCGCCCCTCGTGGTCCCCAACGCCACCGGCAGGCGGGCCTGCGAGGCACAGGTCAGCGCGGCGTTCGGACGCTTCCAGGCCGGTGCCTACCCCGCGAACCGTGGACTGGCGGCCTTCCGGGACGGCCCGCGCGGCGGGCGGCTCGCGGCACGCCTCGGCTGGACCACCGACCCCGCGGTCCGGCCCGCTCCGGGCCGGGCGGTCTGCATCGAGATCTACCCGCACCCGGCGATGATCACGCTCTTCGGGCTCGACCGCGTGATCCCCTACAAGCGGCGTCCGGGTCGCGACCTCGCCTCGCTGCAGGCCGCGTACGCGCGTCTGCTCGACCACCTCGAGCGCACGTGCGGTGCCGTCCCGCCTCGACGAGTCGACCCGTTGGTCCCGGCTGCGCGCCCACGTCGCCGCCGCCGACCGGCCCGCCGAGCTCGCGGCCGTCGAGGACGAGCTCGACGCGGTGCTGTGCGCCTACCTCGCGTGGCTCTGGCGCACCGACCCGCGGCGCTCGTCGTGCACGGCGACCACGTCGGCGGGCACATCGTCACGCCGCCCGCCCCGCCACGGCCCGCCACGGCCCGCCCCGGTGCGGGCCCGGCGCACCAGGGGCGGGGGTCAGTAGGGTCGGCGCCGTGGCCGGACCCGACCCCAGCAGTGCGCAGCTCTCTCACGACGGCCTGCGGTTCGACGTCCACGAGGCCGGGCCGACCGACGGCGAGCGGGTGGTGCTGCTGCACGGCTTCCCGCAGGACTCCACGAGCTGGCGCCGGGTGCTGCCGGGGCTGCACGACGCGGGACTGCGGACCGTCGCCATGGACCAGCGCGGCTACTCGCCCGGGGCGCGGCCGCACGGGCGGGACGCCTACCGCCTGGGTCGGCTCGTGGACGACGTCGTCGCCCTGCTCGACGACCGCGGCCTGGACCGGGCCCACGTCGTCGGCCACGACTGGGGCGGCGCGGTCGCCTGGGGTCTGGCCGGCCGTCACCGCGACCGGGTGGCCAGCGTGACGGTGCTGTCGACGCCGCACCCGCGGGCGATGAACGCCGCGTTCCGCTCGAGCACGCAGGCCCTGGCGTCGTGGTACATGGCCGCGTTCCAGCTGCCGGTGCTGCCCGAGCTGCTGCTTGCGCGCACCCTCGTGCCGTCGCTGGTGCGCTCCGGCCTGCCGCGCGAGGACGCCGAGCGGTACGCGGCGCGGATGGCCGAGCCGGGCGCGCTCACGGGTGCCATCGACTGGTACCGGGGCATGGTCCCGTCACGGGCCGACGCGGTCCCGGCCTGCCACGCCCCGGCGACCTACGTCTGGGGCAGCGGGGACGTCGCGCTGCGGCGCCGCGCAGCGGACCTCACCGCCCGGTACGTGCGCGGTCCCTACCGGTTCGAGGTGCTCGACGCCGGCCACTGGCTGCCCGAGACCCGGGCCGAGCAGGTGGCCGCGCTCGTCGTCGACCGGGTCCGCTCGGCGGGCTGAGGCGCTCGGTCAGTTCGGGTCGCCGAACGCTGCGGTCGCGGCATGACTACTGCTGCAGTGCGGTTCGGGCTGTTCGTCCCCCAGGGATGGCGGCTGGACCTCGTCGGCATCGACCCCGCCGAGCACTGGCCGGTGATGCGCTCGCTCGCCGAGCGCGCCGACGCCGGACCCTGGGAGTCGGTGTGGGTGTACGACCACTTCCACACCGTCCCGCAGCCGACGGCCGAGGCCACGCACGAGGCGTGGACCCTGATGGCGGCGCTCGCGGCCGCCACCTCGCGGGTGCGGCTGGGCCAGATGTGCACGTGCATGAGCTACCGCGACCCCGCCTACCTGGCGAAGGTGGCCGCGACCGTGGACGCCGTCTCCGGTGGCCGCACCGAGATGGGGATCGGCGCTGGCTGGTACGAGGACGAGTGGCGCGCGTACGGCTACGGCTTCCCGACCCCGCTGGAGCGGCTCGCCCGGCTCGCCGAGGGCGTGGCGATCATGCGGCAGATGTGGACCCAGGGATCCTCGACCTTCGCCGGCAAGCACTACACCACGGACGGCGCGATCTGCCGCCCGCTGCCGCTGCAGGACGGCGGGATGCCGCTGTGGGTCGCCGGCGGCGGCGAGCGCAAGACGCTGCGGATCGCCGCCGAGCACGCCGCGTACACGAACGTCGACGGCACCCTGGAGGGCTTCACGCACAAGTCCGAGATCCTGCGCGGCCACTGCGCCGACCTCGGCACCGACTTCGACGCCATCACGCGCAGCGCCAACTACAACGTCGTGATCGGGCGTGACGAGGCCGAGGTCGCCGACCGGCTCGCGGCGCGCCGCGCCCGGCTGACCGGCGTCGTCCCGGCCCTGCAGGCCTGAGCGCCCCGGTCTCCCCGCACCGCCTCTGCTGCCTGCCGCCGCCCGTTCTGGCCGAGTGAGCCCGGCGAGTGTGACGTGGCACCGAGCCCGGCGGCGTCCGGCTCCGAACACACCTGCGGACGTCGCCCGCACCAGGCGGGGTGACACCGTCCGCCTCCGACTGGAGCCACCATGACCGTTGCCGCCCGCGTGACCGCCGTCGTCGCCGCTGTGGCACTGGCTGCGATCCACCTCGTGATCGTGCCGGAGCACCTCGAGGAGAAGCTCTACATCGGGGTCCTGTTCCTCGTGGCCTCGGTGCTGCTGCTGGTCGCCTCGGGCCTGCTGCTCGTGCGCCGTCTCCGCCCCGCCGGAGCCGGGCTGGCCATCGCGCTGGCGGCCGGGATGGCCGTCTCCTACGTGCTCAGCCGCACCGTCGGTCTGCCGCAGGGGTACCTGGAGAGCTGGGACGACCCGCTGGGCACGGCCTCGCTGGTGCTCGACGGGGTGCTCGTGGTCGCCGCC
>JBBRBF010000068.1:0-5676 GCA_038206105.1 Actinomycetales bacterium
GGCAGGCCAGCCGGGACGCCGTCCAGCGCGCTGGTGCGCTGCTTCTCCACCGCCTTGGCCCGCTCCCAGGTCGCCTCGACGTGCTCGGCGGTGGGCGCGTACCCGTCGGCGAAGACGTGCGGGTGGCGGCGGACGAGCTTGGAAGCGATTCCGTCCGCGACGTCGTCCACGCCGAACGGCTCCTGCGGGCGCTCGGCGGCGAGCCGGGCATGGAAGACGACCTGGAGCAGCAGGTCGCCGAGCTCCTCGAGCAGGTCGTCGCGGCCGCCGGTCTCGACCGCCTCGACCACCTCGTAGGCCTCCTCGACGAGGTAGCGCAGCAGGCTCTCGTGCGTCTGCGCCGCGTCCCAGGGACAGCCCCCCGGCGACCGCAGTCGGTCCATCACGGCGACGAGGTCGAGCACGCGGGTTCCGGGCGGCTCGACGGCGCCGCGGACGACGCGGCCGGCTCCCTCGGGAGCAGGCCTGCCCGGCTCGGCACCGGACAGGTCGAGCCACGTCTGCCCGGGTGCCGTCCGGTCCTCGGCCCCCGCCTCGACGACTGCGCAGCCGGCGTCGACGAGCGCGACCCGCCACGCCTCGCCCGGGTCCCGCACGTGCACGACGCGGCCGGCCCGCAACGCGTCCCAGCCGGCGGCAGAGAGCAGGCCCGGCAGCCGGGGGGAGGCGGTGACGACGGTCGCCGCGACGGGTCTCTGCGCGGCGGCGGGCGGGTCGGTGGGCGTCATGACTCCGGTCGCAGGCGGGGACGGCGGGCGGGTAGCCCACCCTAGGCGGCGCGCTTGGGCAGCGAGCGCCGACCGCCCCCGGACGCCGCAGCGGCGACCTCGTCACCGAGGACGGCGTACACGGGGGTCCTGCGCGCCGCCCGTCTCACCGGCTGGTGACGGTCGGCCGCGCGACGGCCCCGTGGGAGACCTCCCAGCGGTGCAGCACGTCGGCATACGCGCCGCTGCGGATCACGAGCTCGAGCGCCGCGCGCACGGCGTCACGCAGCTCGGCGCGGTGCCGGGCGACCGCGATGCCGTACAGCCCCGGTTCGTACTGCGCGGTGGACGCCAGCTGGTAGTCGGGGCCGGTGTCCTCACTCGTCGTCAGGTGCACCGCCGGTGGGTAGTCGGCCAGCACCGCCACGACGCGGCCGGTGCGCAGCTGCAGCAGTGCCGTCGAGCTGCTCTCGACGGCGCGCACCTGGATCGGCCGGTCGCAGGCACGCTGCGAGCGCCCCAACAGGTCCACCTGGACGGTGCCCTCCCCCACCGCCACGGTGTTGCCGCACAGGTCGTCGAGGTCGCCGATCCCGGCCGGGTTGCCGCGCTGCACCACGATCGACGTCCCGGCGGTGAAGTAGGTGACGAAGTCGACCTGCTCGGCACGCTGCGGGGTGGTGGTGACGGCGCTGATCGCCAGGTCGAGCTGCTCGGAGTCCACCTGGCCCAGCAGGTCCGGGAAGGCGGTGTCGACGAGACGCAGCCGGACCCCGAGCACCGTGCCGAGCTCGGCCGCGAGGTCCGGTTCGAACCCGACGATGGTGCGCCCGTCGGGGGCGTACGACGACGCAGGGGCGTACGAGGGGTCGGTACCGACGACGAGCTCGCCGACCTCCCGCACGTCCACGGGCAGCCGGGCATGCAGATCGGCGTCGAGCACCGACAGGCGGACCGGTTCCGCCGGTGGCGCCTGCGCGCACCCAGCGAGCACTGCGGCGGCGCCCACCAGCGTGACCAGCAGTGCGACCCGGCGCCCGCGGCTCGCCACCCGCCTCACGACCGGCTCCCGGGCGCTGCAGCCAGCGACGACGCCCGCAGGTCGGTCCACGGCGCGGGCCGCGCGAACAGGTTAGCCCTGCGCGAGGTCGCAGCCGGCGCGGCGCAGCCAGTCGGCGACGGCCTCGGACTCCACGCCCTCTGCCACCACGGCGCAGCCCAGGCCGTGACCGAGATCGATCACGGCCTGCACGATCGGTCGGTCCCGCGTGTCGCGGTGAAGGCCGGTGACGAACTCGCGTGCCACCTTGATCTCGGTGACCGGCACCGTGCGCAGCTGGCTCAGCCCGGTGTAGCCGGTGCCGAAGTCGTCCACGGCGATGCCGACCCCGAGCCCGGCGACGTCACAGAGCACTCGGGCCGCCCGCTCGCCGTCGCCTGCCAGCGCCGTCTCGGTGACCTCCAGCGAGAGTTGCTGGGGGGCGTGCCGCTGCTCACCAGCGCCTCGGCGACCGAGGCGACGAAGCCCGGCGAGGTGAGGTTGCGGGCGGAGACGTTCACCGCCACGGGCCATGCGACGCCGTCGGCGGACCACCGGCCGCGGTCACGCAGCGCGCGGTGAAGCACCCAGGCGGTGAGCGGGTCGATCAGCCCGCACTGCTCCGCGGCGGGCAGGAACTCTCCCGGGCCGAGCAGCCCTCGGGACGGGTGCTGCCAGCGCACCAGCGCCTCGACCCCCGCCACCTCCCCGGATGCCAGCCGCACCTTCGGCTGGTAGTGCAGCCGGCGCTCGTCGGAGTCCAGCGCGCGGCGCAGCGCGGACTGCACCAGCAGTGCCGGGGTCGCCCGGGTGCGGGCGACTCGGGCCGGGCCCTCGGCGCAGTGCAGCACGACCCGGTCGGTGTCCCGCTTCGCCTGGTACATGGCGGCGTCGGCGTGCCGCAGGACGAGCTCCAGGTCGGCGCCGGGAACCAGGACCACGCCGATGCTCGCCTCCACGGCGACCATCTCGCCGTCCAGGCAGATCTCGCGGGCGACGTCGTCGCGGACCCGGGACAGCAGCGCCACCGCCTCGGCCGCGGTCATCGGGCCGGGCAGCAGCAGGGCGAACTCGTCACCGCCGAGCCGGGCGACGAGGTCGCCGGGGCGCACCGACGGAGCAGCTCGTCGCCGGCGTGGTGGCCGAGCGACCGTCCTCACGCTCAGCCATCGGCGCCCCAGGGCGCCGGCTTGACGCCCGACCCCGCTCCCGGCAGCGGCGACCGGCGCCTCTGCCCCCGCGCCCTCGCGCGGACCGCAGCCGGCAGCTGGTCGAGCAGCACCGCCTGAAGAGGCCTGGCCGCCCCGGCCAGCACCTCGCGGTCACGCAGCGAACGGCCCTCGATCAGCCCTTCTCGATCCGGATCTCATCGATGTCGCCGACGAAGTAGTCGCAGGTGACCTTGACCTGGTCGCACTTCGACTTGCCACCCACGGCGAGCGGGAGCGCTGCGTTGATGTCGCCGGTCTGCCCGGCCGCCCGGCGTGTCTTGACCCCGTCGATCGTCATCGTCAGGCGGTCCGCCGTCCGCTCACAGCGGACGGTGTGCCAAGCGCCGTCGTTGAGCAGCATCGTCCCGGAGTTCACGGCCTTGCCCGTCAGGACCCCGTCGACGACCCCACGGAAGACGCAGACGAGCTTGCCCTTCGGGATCTGCCACTTGAAGAAGCCGCCCTTGCCCCGCGACTGACCCTTCTGGATGATGTTGCCGAAGGACCGCGTGGTCCGGAACGTCACCGTGACTGCGTAGTCACTCGTCCCGGGGTTGAGCCTGGCGTCGTCCACGAGGACCAACCGCTCTGGCTTCGCGGGCGCCTCGTTCGGGCGGGTGAAGCTCCAGCGGTAGCCGGTCGCCCCGTCCACCGCCGTGCCCGTCGCCACCGCGGCGCCGATCGTCCCGTCGATCTGGTTGCCACCGTCGTCGGTCATGATGCTCGACCCTGCCGGCTCGTTCATCGGCCAGTACGCGAGCGTCGTCCCGGCGGCCGCCTGAGCCGGCAGCGAACTCGCACAGACCAACAGAGCACAGGCAGCCCCGACAGTTGCACGCATCGTCATCCCTCGCCTAAGATAAGGTGGCGCTCCGAGCCACGCTGCTGCGACGATAGCAACGCGCTCGCTCCGCAGGGACGTGTTTCGGGGGGCCCGAGCCGGCCGAGCGGACGGCTCGCAGCGCAGGCGCCCGCCCGAGGTCCGGTTGGACCCCCACGCTGGTGCGCACGCCGGGGGACCGCGACGCGGCGGCGGTCAAGGGGCCGACGCCGACGACACCCCTACCCCCGCGCCCCCGCGGCGGCCGCGGCCGGCACCTGGTCGAGCAGCACCTCCTCGAGCAACGTGGCCGCCCAGTCCAGCACCTCGCGGTCGCGCAGCGGGCGACCACCGATGCGGGCCGTCGCCGGCCGCGGCACGAGGACGCTGCGCACGGTCGGCTTCACCATCGCGCCCGGGTACAGCCGCTTCAGACGCAGCTGCTGCGACTCGCGCAGCTCCACCGGCGCGAACCGGATGTGGTTGCCCTGCCCGGTCACCTCGGTGACACCGGCGCGACGGGCGTGCACGCGGAACCGGGCCACGGCGAGCAGGTTCTCGACCGCCTCGCCCGGCTCGCCGTACCGGTCGACGAGCTCGGCGCGGACGTCGGCGACGGACTCGTCGGTCTCGGCTGCGGCGAGCTTGCGGTAGGCCTCGAGGCGCAGCCGCTCGTGCGGCACGTAGTCGTGCGGCAGGTGCGCATCCACCGGGAGCTCGATCTTCATCTCCGCGGGCTGGGTGGCCTGGCCGTCGCCGCGGTAGTCCGCCACGGCCTCGCCCACGAGCCGCACGTACAGGTCGAACCCGACCCCGGCGATGTGCCCGGACTGCTCACCCCCGAGCAGGTTGCCGGCCCCGCGGATCTCGAGGTCCTTCATCGCGACGCGGATGCCGGAGCCGAGGTCGGTGTGCTGGGCGATGGTCGTCAGCCGGTCCGACGCGGTCTCGGTGAGCGGCTTGTCGGGCGGGTACAGGAAGTAGGCGTAGGCGCGCTCCCGGCCCCGACCGACCCGCCCCCGCAGCTGGTGCAGCTGGGAGAGGCCGAACCGGTCGGCGCGGTCGAGCAGCAGGGTGTTCGCGTTGGAGATGTCGAGCCCGGTCTCGACGATCGTGGTGCACACGAGGACGTCGAACCGCTTCTCCCAGAAGTCGAGGATGACCTGCTCGAGGCGGTGCTCGCCCATCTTGCCGTGGGCGACCTCGATCCGGGCCTCCGGTACGAGCTCGCGCAGCCGGGCCGCCGTCCGGTCGATCGACTCGACCTTGTTGTGCACGAAGAAGACCTGGCCCTCGCGCAGCAGCTCGCGGCGGATGGCGGCCGAGACCGTGCGCTCCTCATAGGCGCCGACGTACGTCAGCACCGGGTGGCGCTCCTCCGGCGGGGTCGCCAGCGTGGACATCTCACGGATGCCGGTGACGGCCATCTCCAGCGTCCGCGGGATCGGCGTCGCGCTCATCGCCAGCACGTCGACGTCGGTGCGCAGCGCCTTCAGCGTCTCCTTGTGCTCCACGCCGAACCGCTGCTCCTCGTCGACGACGACGAGGCCGAGGTCCCTGAAGCGCACCTCGCCGGTGAGCAGGCGGTGGGTGCCGATCACGACGTCCACGGTGCCGTCGGAGACGCCCTCCTTCACGGTGCGGGCGTGGGCGTCGGAGGAGAACCGGGAGAGCGCGCGGACGGTGACGGGGAACGGCGCGAACCGCTCCGAGAAGGTCTCCAGGTGCTGCTGCACGAGCAGCGTCGTCGGCACGAGGACCGCGACCTGCTTGCCGTCCTGCACCGCCTTGAACGCGGCCCGGACCGCGATCTCGGTCTTGCCGTAGCCGACGTCGCCGCACACGAGCCGGTCCATCGGGACCTCGCGCTCCATGTCGGCCTTGACCTCGTCGATGGTG
>JBBRBF010000069.1:0-5350 GCA_038206105.1 Actinomycetales bacterium
CGACGTGGTGACCCACGGCAAGCCCCACCCCGAGGCGTACCTGACGGCCGCGGCGGCACTCGGTGTCGTCCCCCACGAGTGCGTGGCGATCGAGGACTCCCCGACCGGGCTCGCCGCCGCCGAGGCGGCGGGGTTGCCCACGCTCGCCGTCCCGCACGTGGTGCCGCTGGAGCCCGCACCGGGCCGGCACCTGGCAGCGTCCCTCACCGAGGTCGACCTCGCCCTGCTCGCCGCCCTCGCCCGGCGATGATCATGCACTCCGGGTCCCGCCTCCAGCGGTGATCATGCACGCCGGGTCCGGGACCGGGGTGCACGACCACCGCCGGGTCGGCCGCAGCGGTCAGCTGCCACCGAGGTCCAGGGTCGCCCGGACGTCCCCGAGACCGCGAGCCAGGAGCAGCTCGCCGCCCGCGGGCAGCACGTCCCACGCCTGCGCGGCGACGTCCCACCGGCGCCACAGCCGGGCGTCGGTGGCGACCTGCACCGGCACGCTCTGCCCGGCCGCTGCCTCGACCGCTTGCCAGCCGACGAGCCGGACCGGCTGGTCCGGCGAGGACGGCCGCACGTAGACCTGGACGACCTCGCGACTGGGCCGGGTCCCGGTGTTGGTCACCGTGACCGAGACCGTGGGTGCGATCTGGCCGGTTGTCCCGCCCCCGGCTGCCTCCCGGTCGCCGGCCACCAGCGCGGCGTCGGGCCACCGGCCTGCTGATCTACACCGTCACCCTCGTTCGTGGGTCTCGTCCGCGGTGGCGTCCTCGCCGGCACGATGGCCGCGAACGCCGAGACCACCCCCGGCACGACGTCGGACGTGACGGCCGTCGAGGTCGACCCGTCGCAGAGCGTCCGCTCCGACGAGGAGCTGCTTACCGGCAGCGACGCCGAGCAGGCCACCGCCGCCGCGCTGGCCGAGTACCCCGGCGCAGCCCACGGCGGCCGCGGCGGCCGCCATGCCCCGGCGGCGGCGACGACGACGCCGCCGACGGGACGACGTCCGGCTGACCTCGACCGCCCCCGACCGCGCCGCCCCCCGGCGTGGGCGCACCCGTGCCAGTCCCCGACTGGCACAGGGCGCCCCTGTGCCAACCAGGTTGGCACGGGGCGCCCCTGTGCCAAGGCCTCGGTGGGCGGCGTCCGGAGTGGCTAGGCTCACCCGCCAGGCGTCGTGTACGGCGACGCTGCGGGCGGGCGAGGAGGTGCGGCATGTCGCGTCGCGTCAAGGTGGGCACGGTCTCCGACTTCGCGGACGGAGAGCTCCACACCGTCGATGCCGACGGTACGGCCGTGGTCGTGGCTCGGGACGGCGAGGCCTTCTGTGCCGCCCGCAACCGGTGCCCGCACCTCGGGTTCTCGCTGACGAAGGGACCGGGAGGGCTGCAGTTCGCCGACGGTGTCGTGCAGTGCCCCTGGCACAACTCCCGGTTCGCCCTCTGCTCCGGCGAGAACCTCGACTGGGCCACCGGTTTCGCCGGCCGCGACATCCCGCGATGGTCCCGCCGGCTCGTGGCACTGGGTCGGCAGCCTGCGCCGCTGACGACGTACCCGGTGGTGCTGGACGGCGAGGACGTCCTCGTCGAGCTCTGACGTCCCCGCCGTCCACCGGCTGCAGGGTGGAGATGGCTATTCGGTGGTGATCGCCCGCAGCACGTCCAGCCGCGTCGCGCGCACCGCAGGTAGCACCGCGGCCACGACGCCGATCACTGCCGCGAGGGCGAACACCGTCGCGACCTGACCGACCGGCACGACGAGCTCGGTGAGGCCGTCGTCCACGAGCGAGCGCTGCAGCGAGACGCCGAGCACGAGCCCGAGTGCCGTGCCGAGCACCGCACCGAACAGGGCCGTCAGCACCGACTCGATGGTGATCGTGCCGGCGAGGGCCCGCCGGCCGAGCCCGACGGCCCGCAGCAGGCCGATCTCCCGGGTCCGCTCGAACACCGACAGCGCCAGGGTGTTCACGATCCCCAGCACCGCGATCACGACCGAGAGCGCGAGCAGCACGTAGATGATCGTCAGCAGCTGCTGCGCCTGGTCCGCCTGTGCCGACACGTACTCGTCGGAGTCCTGCACCGAGACCACCACGTAGGGCGCGACGACGTCGGTCACGGCCGTGCGGACCGAGGCGGCGTCGGCGTCGCCCGCGATGGTGAGCAGCCCGATCAGGTCGAACCGCTGCGAGACCGGCACGACGGCATCCGCGAGGTCGGCGTCGAGGAGCACTGCCGTCCCGATCACCTGGTTGTCCTCGTAGACGCCGCCGACCGTCACCGGGCCGGCCGAGCGCGAGCCCAGGACGGCGTCCACGGAGTCCCCGGCCACGACGTCGTGGTCGTCGGCCCAGCTCTCCGAGACGAGGACGGTGTCGCCGCCGAGGTCGGACAGCGAGCCTGACAGCATCGAGACCTCGACGGTGTCATCGAGCGCGGCCGGGTCGGCGCCGACGGCCTGCACCTGCTCGTCGTCCACCTCCGCCGGTACGAAGGTCAAGGCGGCGAGCGACGCCACGCCGGGGACCGCACGGACGTCGTCCACGACGCCGGTCGGGATGCCCTGGAAGCCGCCGTTGAGCACGAGGTCCGCCTTCACCTGCGACTCCACGATGTCCCGCGTGCTCGCCGTCGTCGACGCCGACAGCACCCCGATGCCGACCACGAGCGTCAGCCCGACCATCAGCGCGCTGGCCGTCGTCGCGGTGCGCCGGGGGTTCCTGACCGCGTTGTTGCCGGCGAGGCGGCCCGTCACCCGGGACGCCCACGTGAACGGCGCCGCCAGGACGCCGACCACCGGCCGCGCCACCACCGGCGCGACGACCGCCGTGCCGAGGAACAGCGCCAGGGCGCTGACACCCACACCGATCCCGCTGGCGGCGCCGCTCGCCGCCAGGGACAGCCACAGCCCGGCGCCGGCGCCGACGAGAAGCAGCACGCCGACGAGCGTGCGCACGCGCAGCGAGCGCTCAGGCATCGCGACGTCGTCCCGCATCGCGGCGACCGGCGCGATCCGCGCGGCCCGCAGGGCCGGGACGACCGCCGCCAGCAGGGTGACCACGACGCCGACGGCGATGCTCACGACGACGGTCCGCGGCTCCACGGGAAGACCGCCGGAGAGCTCGAGCCCGAAGGAGCCGACCAGGACCCGCAGCCCGGCAGCGAGGCCGATCCCGGCTCCGAGCCCGAGCACGCCTCCGGCGAGGCCGATCACGAACGCCTCGACGAGGACGGAGCGAACCACCTGCGCACCCGTCGCCCCGACCGCGCGCAGCAGCGCGAGCTCGCGGGTGCGCTGCGCCACGAGCATCGAGAACGTGTTGACGATGATGAAGGAGCCCACCACGAGGCTGATCCCGGCGAACACGAGCAGGAAGGTGCTGATGAAGCCGAGCGCCTCGCGGATGTCGGCGGTGTCCTCGTCGGACCGCTGCTGGCCGGTGATCGCCTCGGCGCCCGCGGGCAGCACCGCGGCCACCCGGTCCCGGAGCTCGGTCTGGGTCACCGCGTCCTCACCGCGGACCGCGAACGTGGACGCGGTGCCGTCCGGGGCAAAGGCCGCGCGGGCGCTCTCGTCGTCCAGGAACACGAGCGTGGCGCCCGCCAGCGCGCCGAACTCCACCTCCCCGGTGACGCGGACGTCCGTGAGGCGGCCGGCGGCCAGCATCGTCGTGGTGTCGCCGATCGCCAGCCCCGAGAGCTCGAGCGTCCCGCTCTCGACCGCCACCTCGCCCGGCGCTGTCGGCGCGTCCCCCGCCACGAGCTCGACGGCCGGGTCGTCCTGCAGCCAGTTCACACCGAGCGTCGGCGCGCCTCCGCGCCGGACGGCGGTGCCGTCGGCGCCCACCAGGACCGCGGACCCGTTGAGCGAGTAGTCGGCGTCTGCCACCCCGTCGACGGCGGCGAGGTCGCCCGCCAGCGACAGCGGTAGCTCCTCACGGAGCGCACCGGTGGCGTCGCTGGACGCGCCCTCGGCGCCGCGGACGACGACGTCGGTGCCGGTCGAGGCCTGGGCGAAGATGCCCGTGAAGGTGCGGTCGAGGCTGTCGGTCAGCACCAGGGTCCCCGCGACGAAGGCGACCCCGAGCAGCACCGACAAGGCCGTCAGCGCGAACCGCAGCAGGTGGCCGCGGATGCCGGCCAGGGCGACGCGCAGCATCAGGCACCCGCCACGTGGCGGCCGCTGCGGCGACCACGGGACGCCCCGGCGTCCGGTGCCGGCCGTGCGGCGGGGGGGATCCCGTCGAGCTCCTTCATCCGCTCGAGCACCGAGTCCGCCGTCGGGTCTCGCAACTCGGAGACGAGCCGCCCGTCTGCGAGGAACAGAACCCGGTCGGCGTAGGCAGCCGCCGACGGCTCGTGCGTGACCATGACCACCGTCTGGCCGAAGTCGTCCACCGAGCGGCGCAGGAACCCGAGGATCTCCGCACTGGCGACAGAGTCGAGGTTGCCGGTCGGCTCGTCCGCGAACACCAGGGCCGGGCGGCTGACGAGGGCACGCGCACACGCGACCCGCTGCTGCTGGCCACCGGACAGCTCGCTGGGGCGGTGGCCGAGCCGGTCCCGCAGGCCCATCACGTCGATGACGGTGTCGAACCACGCGCCGTCCACGTCGGCGCCGGCGATGTCCAGGGGAAGCGTGATGTTCTCCTTCGCCGACAGGGTCGGCACGAGGTTGAACGCCTGGAACACGAACCCGATCCGGTCGCGGCGCAACCGCGTCAGGGCGCGGTCCTTGAGCTGGGAGACGTCGACGCCGTCCACGTCGACGTCGCCCGACGTCGGCCCGTCGAGCGCCGCCATGCAGTGCATCAGCGTCGACTTGCCCGACCCCGACGGTCCCATCACGGCCGTGAGCTCGCCACGCTGGATGTCGACGTCGACCCCGTCCAGGGCGCGGACGGCGGCCTCGCCCTTGCCGTAGGTCTTCGTCAGACCCCGGGCGCGGGCGACGACGTCGGCACCCTCGGGCGCCAGACCGGCGGCGGTCGGCGCGGTCGACGTGCCGGTGTCCCCGTCCGTGGGGCGGGGGTCCGGCGCCGGGGGTGCGGTGCGCGCGAAGGGTAGGCGAGGTGTCACGGGATCTCCCGGTGTCGGGCGCCTTGTGGGCGTCGGCTCAGGTCCGACATGGCGGACGGTGGCCGGTCGTGTCCCGACCAGCCGCTCCTCCGCCGGGCCCCAGCCTCGTCGCCCGGCCCGGGGCCCCGCGACGGGGCACGCACCATCGTCGCGGTAGGGCAGGCCCCACCGCACCCACCTCCCGGTGGACCGACCCGGTCCGCCGCAGGGACGACGCGCCGCCGCACCCCTGCCGTGAGGCGGGGTGCGGCGGCACCGTCAGGACGGGTCAGTCGCCCGACGTGTCC
>JBBRBF010000070.1:0-5218 GCA_038206105.1 Actinomycetales bacterium
CTCCGGGTCGCGCACGTCCCAGCCCAGCGGGGCCCGCTCCGCCCACGCCTGCTCGAACTGCTCGAAGCCGGGGATGCTCTTGGCGGCCATCGTCTTGAGAGGTCCGGCGGCCACGAGGTTCGAGCGGATGCCGTGCTCGCCCAGATCCCTTGCCAGATAGCGGTTCGCCGATTCGAGCCCGGCCTTGGCCACGCCCATCCAGTCGTAGGCCGGCCAGGCCACCCGGGCGTCGAAGTCCAGACCCACGTAGGAGGCCCCGCGACTGAGCATCGGCAGGCACGCGCCGGCCAACGCGGGGTAGGACCAGGTGGACACGTGCAGCGCGGTGCCCACGTCGGCCCAGTCCGTCGAGAGCACGCCGTTGCCGAGGGCGGCGGCGGGTGCGAACCCGATGGCGTGCAGCACGCCGTCGAGGCCGTCGACGTGCTCCCCGACCCGCTTCGGCAGCAGTCGAAGGTCGTCCGGGGAGGTGACGTCGAGCTCGACGACCGGCGGCGCACCGGGCAGGCGTCGAGCGATCCGGCTGGTGAGCGACAACCCGCGGCCGAAGCCGCTCAGCACCACGATCGCGCCCTGTTCAGCGGCCAGGCGCGCGACCGAGAACGCGATGGACTGCTCGGTCAGCACGCCGGTGACGAGCAGGCGCTTGCCCTGCAGCAGCCCGCTCACGCGACGACCCGCTCGCGGCGATCGAGCAGCCGGACGACCCTGCGGTCCAGCTCCGCCAGGACGACGACCAGGTCGTCCCGGGCGGCCTCCGCCTCCGGCGGCAGTCCTTCCATATCGAGCACCCGCCAGTAGCGCAGCAGTGGGGCGACGACCTCGTCGCGGTGCACGCGGAGGTCGTAGATGCCGGCGCGGGCCACGACGGCCGCGCGTCGGGTGAAGCGGGGGATCCCGGTGCCGGGCATCGCGAAACCGGCTACCTCGTCGACGATCGCACGGAGCATCGCCGCCGGGTCCACCTCGAGCGCGGCCTGCGCGAGGTCCCGGTAGAGGACCATGTGCAGGTTCTCGTCCATGGCCACCCGGGTGAGCAGCCGGTCCAGTCCCGGGTCCTGGGAGAGCCGCCCGGTGCCGCGGTGCGAGACGCGCGTGGCGAGCTCCTGCAGGCTCACGTAGGCGATGGTGCGGAGCATGTCCTTGTCGGGTGCGCGGAAGCCGCCGCTGACGGTCGCCATGCGGTCCTCCTCCAGCGCGACGGGGTCGACGGCGCGGGTGACGAGCAGGTAGTCGCGCAGCGCGATCGCGTGCCGGCCCTCCTCGGCGGTCCATCGGTCCAACCAGGCCCGCCACGGCTCGGAGCTGCCGTAGATGCGGGCCAGCTCGCCGTGGTAGCCGGGGAGGTTGTCCTCGGTGAGCAGGTTCAGCGCGACGGCGGCCCGCACCGGTTCCGGCAGACGGCTCTGAGCCTCGTCCCACGGGAGGTCGGCGAAGTCGCGACCCTGCGCCCAGGGGACGTACTCGTGCGGCAGCCAGTCCTGGGCGACCGCCAGGTGGCGGTGCACAGCGGACTCGAGCCGGTCGGTGAGGTGCACGTGGAGCGCGGGGGTCATGCGGTCCCTCCAGACAGGTGCAGGGCAAGGGCATCGGCGGTCCGTGCAGCGGCCGTCCAGAAGACGCCCCCTGCCGGCAGTGCCAGCAGCTCGGCGTCGCCGAGGGCCTGCGCGAGGTCGGCCGCCAGGTCGAGGCAGTGCAGCGGGTCGTCGGCCTGGCCGATGACGAGGGCCGGTGCGCCGATCGTCCGCAGGACGGCACGGTCGTGCACCGGCCGGTCGGCCAGCCGCGGGCGCGGGGCCGGACGGCGGACGAGCTGCGTGGCGCGTCGCCCGAGGAGCAGCCGGACCGCGCGGCGTGCGCGCACCTCCGGCGGCAGCTCGGCGAGCAGCAGGGCGGTCACGGCCGTCACGTCCTGCCGGTCGATGGCGCTGCCGAGTCGGCGGATCGCGACGGTCGCCCCGTCGTCGCGCCCGGCGTCCAGCGCCGCGGGCATGACCATGGCCAGCCGTTCGAACCGGTCCGGCGTGCGGGTCAGCAGACGCAGCAGCGCCCCCGATCCGACGGACAGCCCGACCGCCCGTGTCGCGCAGGTGGCGTCCGCGACGGCGGCCAGGTCGTCGGCGAGCAGGTCGTAGTCCCAGCCGCCGGGCAGTGGACCGCTGTCGCCGTGCCCGCGCAGGTCGAGCAGGACCCGGGTTCCCGTCACCCGCGAGGCCAGCGGACGCGTCTCGGCACTGGAACCGCCCAGCCCGTGGGCGAAGACGGTCACCGGGGCCCCTTCGCCCAGCACGGTGAAGGCCACGTCGCCGACCCTGGTCCGCGGCTGCGTCAGGGAGCCCATCAGTGCCCCATGCCGAGGCCGCCGTCGACCGGCAGGACGGCGCCGGTGACGTACGACGCCTGGTCGGAGGCCAGGAAGGCGATGACGGCGGCCACTTCGTCGACCGTCCCGCTGCGGCCGAGCGGCACGCCGCCCAGGACCTGCTCGCGCCGGGCGCCGTCCAGCCCGGCCGTCATGTCGGTGTCGATGAAGCCCGGGGCCACGACGTTGCTGGTGATGCCCCGACCGCCGAGCTCGCGGGCCAGCGACCGGGACAGGCCGACCAGGCCGGCCTTGCTGGCGGCGTAGGCGCTCTGTCCCGCGCTGCCGGACAGGCCCACCACGGACGACACGAAGACGAGTCGGCCCCAGCGCTGGCGCAGCATCGCGCGCGAGGCCTGCCGGGCGACGCGGAAGGCGCCACCGAGGTTGGTGTCCAGAACGCGCGAGAGGTCCTCGTCGGAGGTGCGCATCAGCAGCCCGTCGACGGCGATGCCGGCGTTGGCGACCAGCACCTCGACCGGTCCGTGCGCCTCCTCGGCGGCAGCGAGCGCGAGCGCGACCTGGGCGGTGTCGGTGACGTCGCACTTCACCGAGAGCAGGCCCTCGCCGACCTCCCCGTCGCGGCTGGTGACCGCCACGCGGTTCCCGCGGGCGAGCAGGTCGCGGGCGACGGCGAGCCCGATGCCGCGGTTGCCCCCGGTGACCAGGACCGAACGGCCGCTCACAGCGGCGGGTTCCGGTGCCGGCCGCGGCGGTCCGGCAGCGCGGCCAGAGCCGTCACCAGGCGGCGACGGGTGAGGTGCGGCGGCAGCACCTCGTCGACGGCGCCGCAGGACAGGGCGCGCCCCAGGCCGCCGGTCGTCGCCTCGTGCGCGGCGGCCAGGCGAAGGACGAGGTCG
Source organism: Actinomycetales bacterium (assembly GCA_038206105.1). Taxonomy (GTDB): domain Bacteria; phylum Actinomycetota; class Actinomycetes; order Actinomycetales; family JBBRBF01; genus JBBRBF01. The sequence continues at coordinate 3,223 of JBBRBF010000070.1, forward strand.
TCCCGCCGCTGCGGGTCGCTCTCGGCGGCGAGCTCGCGGCGGTGGAGCACCTCGATGGCAGCGACCGCTCCCATGACGTCGACCTGCGCACCGGGCCAGGCGAACACCGCGTCGGCGCCGAGGCCCTTGCTGCCCATGGCGATGAAGGCCCCGCCGAAGCTCTTGCGCAGCACGACCGTCAGCCGGGGGACCTCTGCCGCGGCGTAGGCGTGGAGCAGCTTGGCGCCCCGGCGCACGACGCCCGCGTCCTCCTGCCCCACACCCGGGAGGTAGCCCGGCACGTCGACGAGGAACAGCAGCGGCAGCCCGTGGGCGTTGCACCACTGGACGAACCTTCCGGACTTGTCGCCGCTGGCGGCGTCGAGACAGCCGGCCATGCGGATCGGGTTGTTGGCCACCACGCCGACCGTGCGGCCGGCCAGGCGGCCGAGCCCGGTGACGACGTTGCGGGCCCAGCCCTCCTGCACCTCGACGAAGGTCCCCGCGTCGAGGATCGCGCGGACGACGGGACGGACGTCGTACGCGAGCCGGTGCTCGCCAGGGACCAGCGGACCGGGGTCCGGGCCGTCGGTGCGGCGCAGGTCCACCGCGCCTTGACGGGAGAGCAGGTCGACCAGGACGCGGGCCTTCTCCAGCGCCTCGGTCTCGCTGCCGGTGTTGACGTGGACGACACCGCTGCGCCCGTGCGTCTCCTGGCCGCCGAGGCGCTCGGCGTCGACGTCCTGCCCGGTGACCTTGCGGACGACGTCCGGCCCGGTGACCAGGACCCGGCCGGCCGGCGCCATGACGACGACGTCGGTGAGCGCCGGCCCGTACGCCGCTCCGCCCGCCGCCGGACCCAGGACGACGGAGATCTGCGGGACGACGCCGCTGGCGCGGACCTGCGCGGCGAACATCCTCGCCACGCCGTCGAGCCCGCCGACGCCCTCGCGCAGCCGGGCCCCGCCGGAGTGCCAGAGGCCGATGATCGGCACCCCCTCGGCGACGGCGCGGTCGGTGGCCGCGGTGATGGCCCGACAGCTCTCCTCGCCGAGCGCGCCGCCCTGGACGGTGGCGTCGGTCGCGAAGGCGATCACCGGTGTGCTGCCGATGCTGCCCCGGGACACCACCACGCCGTCCGCGTCCTCGACGACCGAGGGGGAGTCGAGCAGTGCGTCGAGGCGGCGTCGGGCCTGCTCGGCCACCGGCCGGGTCAGCATGCTCGTCATCGGGTGAGGACCAGGGCGACGTCGTGACCGCCGAAGCCGAAGGAGGTGCTCAGCGCGACGTCGTGCGGGTGTTCGCGGTTGACGGTGCGCACGGCATCGACATCGGCGTCGTCGTCCGGATCGTCGAGGTTCCGGATCGCCGGGACCACACCGGACTTCAGCGCCAGCACGGCCGCGATCGCCTCGACGGCGCCGGCGGCGCCGAGCAGGTGGCCGGTGCACGACTTCGGGGCCGTCACCGGAGGGCGGTGCCTCCCGAGCGCGAGGCCCAGCGCGCGGGCCTCGGCCAGGTCACCGAGCGGGGTAGAGGTGGCGTGCGCGTCGACGTGACCGACCTCCTGCGGGCCGACGCCGGCGTCGCGCAGTGCCGCGGTGATGCTGCGGGCGGCGCCGGCACCCGTGGGGTCGGGCGCCGTGACGTGGTGGGCGTCGCTGGCGAGGCCGGCCCCGGCGAGACGGGCGTGCACGCGTGCGCCACGGCCCGCGGCGTGCGCCTCGGTCTCGAGCACCAGGACGCCGGCGCCCTCACCGAGCACGAACCCGTCGCGACCCTTGTCGTACGGTCGGCTCGCTGCCTCGGGGTCGTCGTGCCGGGTGGACAGCGCGCGCATCTGCGCGAAGCCGGCCAGCGGCAGCGGGTGGACGCACGCCTCGGCGCCGCCGGCGACGACGACGTCCGCGCGACCGGACCGGAGCAGTTCCAGCGCCACGGCGATCGCCTCGGCTCCGGACGCGCAGGCGCTGACGGGGCAGTGCACCCCGCCGCGGGCGCCGAGCTCGAGCCCGAC
>JBBRBF010000071.1:0-5178 GCA_038206105.1 Actinomycetales bacterium
CGACCCCCGCACGCAGCACCCGCGCACCCGGAACCCCACCACCACGCGGCGACTCCTGCGACTCCTGCTGCCGGGCCATGCCCCAGCATCCCACCCACCACCGACAGTCCCGGCACCGAGAACCCCTCGCGCACAACGACTGTGGACGGGGCGAGGACATACCGGAGGCACGAGCCACGAGCGACAGTTTCAGTCAGAAGCAGTCTCAGCCAACAGCATCTCGAGAACCCTTGCCACGCCGTCCTCCTCGCACGGCGGCGCCATCGCGCCGGCGGCCGCAGCGGCGTCGGCATGACCACCGGTCACCGCGAAGGAACGACCGGCCCACCGCAGCATCTCCACGTCGTTCGGCATGTCCCCGAAGGCGACGACGTCGGCCGCCGACAGGCCACGCCCGGCGGCGAGGTCCGCGAGCGCAGCCGCCTTGCTGACACCCGCGGCGGACACCTCCACGAGGCAGTCCGCGGCGTTGGAGTGCGTCGGCACGGCGGTCCCGTCGAGCACCGTCCGGGCCGCGGCGAGCATGACGTCCGGGTCCGACCCCTCGTCGCGCACGAGCATCTTCACGACGCCCGGGTCGTCGGTCAGCAGCGAGGCCAGCTCGCCGACGTCCTGCTCCTCACCGGTGTCCCACCGCGTGACGTACCGCGCCTCCCGGCGGAAGCCCGCCAGGGTCTCCACGGCGAACGCCGGCGCAGACAGGACGGTCCGCAGCGCCGTCGCGGTCTCGAGCACCGCGGCAGGCTGGAGGGTCCGGGCGAGCAGCACCCGGTCGGTCTCGACGTCGTGGACGACGGCGCCGTTGCCGCACAGCGCCGTCCCGATCCGCCCCGTCGCGTCGAGTACCGGGCCCAGCCACCGGGGCGGGCGCCCGGTGACGAGCACGACGTCGACCCCGACCTCGCGGCAGGCCGCGAACGCGGCCGCGGTGCGGGCCGAGACCGACCCGTCTCGTCGCACGATGGTGCCGTCGAGGTCCGTCGCCACCATTCGCACGCCGTCATCATCGCCGACGCGCGGCCGGCGGCGCCGACCGGACGCCGCACCGCAGGGCGCGGCGGGCTCAGCCGGCGCGACGGGCGGGGCGGCCGAACGGCTCGAGGACGTCGGCGAGGCCGTCGTCCAGCACGTCACCCGTGACCTCGTCCGCGGCGGCCCGGACCTCTGCCGGCGCCTGACCCATCGCCACGCCCCGGCCTGCCCAGGCGAGCATCTCCAGGTCGTTGCGCCCGTCGCCCACCGCGATCGTGTCCTCGCGGGCGACGCCGAGCCGGACCCTGACCTGCTCGAGCGCGCTGGCCTTGCTGACCCCCTCGGGAGCCAGGTCGAGCCATGCCGTCCAGCCGACCGCGTAGTTCACCCCGTGCAGGCCGATCGTCTCGGTCAGGTCGAGGAAGTCCTGCGGCGAGTGCTCCGGGCTGCGGACGACGACGCGCGTCGCGGGGCGGTGCAGCAGGTCCTCGAAGTCGACCCAGCGCATCCGACCCTGCAGCTCGCCGTCCGGGAAGGGGCCGACCAGTCGGAAGCCGTCACCGAGCTCCTCCACGGCGAACGCGGCGCCCGGCAGGTGGTGGCGCAGCAGCAGCAGCGCGTCCGTGGGGTCGAAGGTCACCGAGTCGACCACCCGGTACCCGTCGGACGCCGCGGGGTCCAGGCGCAGCGTCACCGACCCGTTGCTGCACACGGCGTACCCGTGGGTCAGCGAGAGCCGGTCGAGCACCGGCAGCGTCGCGACCAGCGACCGGCCGGTGGCGACCACGACGTGGTGCCCGGCGTCGACGGCCCCCCGGACCGCCTCGCGGACGCGGTCTGTGAGCCGCTCGTCGTGGTCGACCACCGTGCCGTCGACGTCGAGCGCCACGAGCAGCGGGGACGTCACCACACCACCGTAACCACGCAGGACCCCCCAGGCGTCCCGTTCCGGACGGGCCACCCACCCGGCCGCCCCACCCCGGTGATCAAGGACGTCGCGCCACCCCGACCCCCGGTGATCAAGGACGTCGCACCACCCCGACCCCCGGTGATCAAGGACGTCGTCGTGGCCGCGGCGATCACCAGGACCGGCGCCGGATTCGCGGCTCGAGTCCGAACAGGTCACCGACCCCACGCTCGAGGTCCAGCGAGCGGCCGAGCACCTCCCCGCGGCCCACCACGACGACGTGCCAGCCGCGCACCCGCTCCAGCCACTCGCGTCGCTCCGCATCGGCACGCACCGCTTCCGGCGACGAGTGGAACTCCTCGCCGTCGTACTCGACGGCGATCCGGCGAGCACGCCACGCCAGGTCGAGGCGGAACCGCCGGACGCCCCGGTCGTCGTGCACCCACACCTGGGTCTCCGGGCGCGGGAACCCGGCGTCCGCGAGCCGCAGCCGCGTCCAGGACTCGCCGAACGACTCAGCCCCCGGGTCGCACAGCCGGACGAGCCGTCGAGCCTGGGCGACCCCCCGTCCGCCGCAGAAGTCCTCCAGCCGGTAGCCGAGTGCCTCGAGGTCGAGCGGGACCGTTGCGGCCAGCCGGTCCAGGCACGCGAGCGCCATGTGGGGCGGCTCGAAGCGCGCGAGGTCGAGCGCCGTCCGCTCCGGCGAGGTCACCGGGATCCCCGCCAGCGACACGACGTCCCCCGGGGGCACGCTGGCCGACCAGCCCCGGACCCCCGGCCGCGTGACCGGTTCGGCACCGACCGGGGTCACGCACTCGAGCTCGATCGGCTCGTGCCGCTCGGACGGGGCACGAGGGTCGATCCCGTGCAGCCAGGCTGCAGAGCGCCGGTTCAGCGCCGCCCCGTCGGGCAGTACCAGGCTGAGCGCCTTGGCGCGTGCCACGAGGTCCTGGCACTCGGACGCCGGCAGGTAGACGCCGTGCAGCACCTGCGTGAGGGAACCGTCCCCCAGAGCGGCGCGCAGCTCGCGGCGCAGGGGCGCTGTTCGGGCAAGGCCGCGGACCCGCACCGGTTCGACGCTCATCGAGAGACCCTGTCCGACGAGCCGTCGGCGGCGCAGACGCCGTCCACAGGGCCCAGGCGGAAGGCGTCACGTCGGGGCGCACGGCGTCCTTGATCACCACGAAGTGGGGTACACAGCGTCCTTGATCACCACGAAGTGGGGCGCACGGCGTCCTTGATCACCACAGAGTGGGGTGCGGGACGTCCTTGATCACCGAGGGGGGGTCAGGGTCTCCAGGCCGCCGAGGTACGGGCGCAGCGCCGCGGGGACGACGACGCTGCCGTCTGCCTGCTGGTGGTTCTCGAGCAGCGCCACCAGCCACCGCGTCGTCGCCAGGGTCCCGTTGAGGGTCGCCACCGGCCGCGTCCCCGACCCCTCCACCCGCTCCCGGATGTTCAGCCGCCGTGCCTGGAAGGTCGTGCAGCTCGACGTCGACGTCAGCTCGAGGTACCGCTCCTGCGTCGGGAGCCAGGCCTCGCAGTCGTACTTGCGGGCGGCGCTGGAGCCGAGGTCGCCGGTGGCGACGTCGATCACCCGGTAGGGCAGCCCGGCGAGGCCGAGCATCTCCTCCTCCCAGCCGAGCAGCCGCTCGTGCTCGGCGGCGGCGTCCTCGACGCGACAGAACGAGAACATCTCCACCTTGTGGAACTGGTGCACACGGATGATGCCGCGGGTGTCCTTGCCGTGGCTGCCGGCCTCGCGGCGGTAGCAGGCCGACCAGCCCGCGTACCGCAGCGGCCCCTCGGACAGGTCGAGGATCTCGTCGGCGTGGTACCCCGCGAGCGCCACCTCGGAGGTCCCGACGAGGTACAGGTCGTCGGACTCGACCCGGTAGACCTCCTCGGCATGGGCGCCGAGGAACCCGGTGCCGGCCATCACCTCCGGGCGCACGAGCGTCGGCGTGATCACCGGGGTGAAGCCCGCCGCCAGGGCGCAGTCGACCGCGAGGTTCAGCAGCGCCAGCTCGAGGCGCGCCCCCACCCCGGTGAGGAAGTAGAAGCGGGCGCCCGACACCTTCGCACCGCGGGCCGTGTCGACCGCCGCGAGCCGCTCGCCGAGGTCGAGGTGGTCACGGGGCGCGAAGCCCTCGGCCGCGAAGTCCCGTCGAGCGCCGACCTCGCGCAGCACCGCGTAGTCGTCCTCGCCGCCGACCGGCACGCCGTCCGCGACGACGTTGCCGATCGACCGCAGCGTGCCGAACAGCTCGGTCGAGGCCTCGTCGGCGGCCGCCTGCAGCGCCTTGACCCGCTCCGAGGTCTCCTTCGCCTGGGCCACGAGGTGCTGCTTCTCCTGGCCCGAGGCCGCAGCCACCCGCTTGCCGAACGACTTCTGCTCGGCGCGCAGGGCCTCGAACTCGCCCAGCGCGGCGCGGTGCCGCGCGTCGGCGTCCAGCACCGCGTCCACGAGGCTCGCGTCCTCGCCGCGGGCCCGTTGGCTGGCCCGCACGACCTCCGGGTCCTCGCGCAGCAGCCGCAGGTCGATCACGGGCGCGAGCGTAGCCCCGCTGGCAGGCCGCCCCCCGGCAGATACCGTGCCGCCCATGCCGGATGCGGGGACGCTCTGGGTGGTGCTCGCCGCCGCCGCCGTCCTCGTCGTGCTCGTGGTGGCACTGCTGCTCGCCGCCCGCGGCCGCCGCGACGGCTCCCCCGCTGCCGGCCCGGAGCCCGAGCCGTTCGCCGCCGAGCCGGAGGACCGTCCCCGCGCCGCGGTGATCGTCAACCCGATCAAGCTCTCCGGCGGGGACTCCACGCGCGGCCTGGTCTTCCGCGTGTGCGCCGAGCTCGGCTGGGCCGCGCCCCTGTGGCTCGAGACCACGCCGGAGGACCCCGGCGCCGGCCAGGCCCGCGCCGCGCTCGACGCCGGGGCGGACGTCGTCATCGCCCTGGGGGGTGATGGCACCGTGCGCAGCGTCGCCCAGACGATGGCCCGCACCGGCACTGCGATGGGGCTGCTGCCAGCGGGCACCGGCAACCTGCTGGCCCGCAACCTCGCGGTCGACCTCACCGACGCCGAGGGCTCGCTGCGCGCGGCGCTCACCGGTGACGACCGGCGGGTCGACGTCGGCTGGGTGACCGTCACGACGCAGGCACCTGACACGGCGGACGCCGACAGTGCGGACGCCGACAGTGCGGACGCCGACAGTGCGGACGCCGACAGTGCGGACGCCGACAGTGCGGACGCCGACAGTGCGGACGCCGACAGTGCGGACGCCGACAGTGCGGACGCCGACAGTGCG
>JBBRBF010000072.1:0-5108 GCA_038206105.1 Actinomycetales bacterium
GCGTTGACGCTCCAGAAGTCGGGGAACTCGACCCCGCGCTGCTCGAAGATCGTCTCGCCGGACTTCCAGTTCGTCTGGACGACATCGCGCCGCTCCCAGGTGACCTCGTCGTACGGGTGGGTGCCGGATGTGGTGAAGACGCGCTCCACCACCAGTCCCTTGCCCGGCTTGGCGCCCTTGCGGGAGCGGGTGCTGGAGGTCGTCTCCGGAGCGGTGTCGGTCATCGTCGTCCCCTCGTCGGTGCTGCTGGTGTCAACACTGCCGGACGGGTCCGACAGTCCTGGTCTGCTCGTGCTCACGTGTGATCTCTGCGGCTTGAAGACCGCCGACGGCGCCGGCTTCCCCACCGGCGCCGTCGGCGGCGGTCTAGGAGGTGCCGGGCGGCCCGACGGGTGCGGTGTCGCGCTCGACCGCCGGCTCCCGCTCGGCGCGCAGCAGCGCGATCGCGGCCTCGAAGTCCGCGAGGGACTCGAAGGCCTGGTAGACGCTCGCGAAGCGCAGGTACGCGACCTCGTCGAGCAGACGCAGCGGCCCGAGGACGGCGACGCCCACCTCGTGCGCCTCGACCTCCGCGCCGCCGACCTGCCGGACGCTCTCCTCGACCTGCTGGGCGAGGACGGCGAGCTGGTCCTCGGTGACCGGGCGGCCCTGGCAGGCCTTGCGGACGCCGAGCAGGACCTTCTCCCGGCTGAACGGCTCGCTGACCCCGGACCGCTTGGTGACGGTCAGGCTGATCGCCTCGACGGTGGTGAACCGGCGCTGGCACTGCGGGCACTGCCGGCGGCGGCGGATCGACGCGCCGTCCTCGGTGGCGCGGCTGTCGACGACCCGGGAGTCGGTGTGGCGGCAGAACGGGCAGTGCATCCTGGGCCACCTCCGCTCAGCCTCGTCGCGTGTCCGTCGTTCACAGCCTGTGGACTGTTTCGGCCGGGTGATCCACAACCTGTGGAGGAATCCCAGCCGTGTAACTACTAGATGTTGGGGTGGACGCTAACCCCGGGCACACGTCCGGCGCAACACCTACGGACGGCCGCGGCGCGTCGGATGTGTCGCCGCAGGTCAGCACAGGGTTGCGGTTTGCTCACGCGGCGTGTCGGCGTCTCGTGTCCGGCAGGACGGGCGAATCGGGCGCCGTCCCCGCCCCCACGTCAGCCGTCGACCAGCTTCTCGGTGACGCCGGTGGTCACCGCCAGTGCGGCACCCAGGCGCAGCTCGGCACGGTTGCGCGGCAGCAGGGCCTCGATGTCTCCCACGAACGGCGTCTCACCACCCCGCCGCAGCAGCGGGAGTACCACGCTGAGCAGGACGCCGAGGCCGATGCCGGCGGCGAGTTCGGGAAGCGTCGCGAGGACGCCGTCCGGGACGGCGTCGCGCGCTGCGGCCAGCACTCCCCCCGTGGCAGGCCCGGCGGCGAGCAGGAGCAGCACCGACCCCGCCCCGAAGACGAGCCACGGCTCCACCGTCCACCGCCGGTACCAGCGCTGCCGAGGGGCGCTGTCGGTCGCCGCCTTCATCCGCCGGTACTGCGACTGCCCCACCCGGGGCCCACCCGGGCACGCCATGCGACCACCGCGAGCGCGACGACGAGCAGCACCGAGGTCCCGACGCCACCGTCCACAGGCGGAGATCGGGGGCTTCCCATCCTGGGCCGGTGCGACAGCATGGCTGCCATGGCGGGAGCGGGCGAGGGCCACGGTCACCAGCAGGGCCAAGGTCGCCAGCAAGGTCACGGGCACGATGGCCCCGAGGACTTCGACTGGGCCGACCGCGGCGACGAGCTCGAGCGCGACGGTGAGGTGTGGCTCCCCCTCACGCGCGCCATGGTGACCAGGCTCGCCGACGAGCGCGAGCACGGCGGCGTGGGGCACGTGGTCGACGTCGGCGCCGGCCCGGGGGTAGCCGCCTGCGTCCTCGCCCAGGTGTTCGACAGCGCCGAGGTGACCGTGATGGACGCCGCCGAGCCGCTGCTCGAGCGCGCAACCGCCCGCGCCGAACGACTCGGCCTCGGCGACCGCGTCCGCACCCGCCCCGGTGACCTGAACGACGTGAGCGACCTGCCCCGGGCGGACGTCATCTGGGCCAGCATGACCGTCCACCACACCCCCGACCCCGCAGCAACGATCCGCGGGCTGGGCCAGCGGCTGCGGGTCGGCGGTGTCCTCGCGCTCGTGGAGGGCGGGTTGCCAACCAGGTTCTGGCACGGGGACCTCGGCACGCCCGGGCTGACCGCCCGGCTCGATGCCGCCGTGGGCACCGCCATCGCCGGCCACCGCGGCTCGGGCTCCGGGCTCGACGTCCGCTTCGACGAGGACTGGCCCGCCTTGCTGCGCGCTGCGGGACTCGTGGACGTCACGAGCCGCTCGCACCTGCTCGACCTGCCGGCGCCCCTGGACGACGCCGCGCGCCACTACGTCCGCAGCCACCTGGAGATACTGCTCACCCACGCCGGGGAGCACCTGTCCGAGGCGGACCGCGCCGCCGTCGACCGGCTGCTCGACCCCGACGACCCCGAGGGGGTCGACCGCAAGGAGGGCCTGTTCGTGCTCAGCGCGAGCACGTTGCACACCGGTCGCCGGGCGGGCTGATCCCTGCAGTCGTGCCGCACCGGTGCCCTGTCAGGCGTCCGTGGCGGACGTCGGGGGCTCGGGTCGCGGGACTACGTGCCGGGACCCGCGTCCGGCGACTGCGGCCGCCGGGGGTGCGGTGGGCGCGTCCGGGGCGCGGTCGGGCGGACCGCCGTCGGCCCCGTGGGCGGTCGCGGTGGGTCGTCCGTCGTCGCAGGTACGGCGTCGCCCTGACCGGGCCGGTGGGCCCGCGCGGCGCGCTGCCGGTCGCGTTGGTCGATCAGCCAGCGGTCCTCCGGGTCGTCGGGGTCGAGCCCGACGTCGGGCAGGTAGTCGGGGATCGTGAGCCGGGTCGACGGCTCCGGCGACGGCGTGGCCTGCCGCGGGGGGTCGGGGGGCGCGGCGGCGCTCGCGTGCGGAGATCCGGCGCGCTTGCCGGCGACCAGCCAGGCGACCGGACCCAGGACGGGGACCACGACGACGACGGCCAACCACGTCGGCGGCGGCAGGTGCAGCACCTCGGCCTCCGGTGTGACCCAGACGTCGATGAGCGCGTAGACGGTCAGCGCGACGACCAGCAGCACCGGCAGCAGCGCCACGAGGCCCCACCTCCTTGCCCGTTCAGGATGGCAGCGATTCGGGCGCCTGCCGAGGGGTCGAAAGACCCGTCGGCGGCGGCCGGTGCCGCGGTCACGCCGGTCGCACCCGATCGGGGGGTCAACCCGGCAACGCATGCAGCCGAGGAACAGGAGCAGGACGTCGCGACCCCGCGCGTCCTGTCCCCTGCCCCGAGGTCCCGCCGATGCCGTTCGTGCCGCGCCCCCGACGCCCCGCAGCCCGCGGGGCGCTCGTCGGCGTGCTCGCGCTGGCGTTGCTCGCAGGTCCCGGGACCGCCGTCGCCGCGCCGTCCCCGGACGAAATCGCCGCCCGCGAGCAGGCGAGCAGCCTCGAGGCCGTGGCGGACGCGCAGCAGACCGAGGTGGACGCCGTTCGCGACCGCCTGGACGAGCTGACGGCGGCGGCCAGCGCCGCGCTGGAGGCGAACACCCTCGCCGAGCAGGCCTGGGCGCAGGCCGAGGCGGACCACTGGGTGGCCACCGAGCGGCTGGACCACGCGCAGCAGGACCTGCGCGACCGCCGCGGCGACCTGGGCCGCTGGGCAGCGCAGGTGTACCGGGACGGCGGCGACCTCGCCGCGCAGCAGAACTTCGTCGCGCTGCTGGAGGCCACGTCGACCGACGACCTGAGCCAGCGGCTGACGATCATCAAGCACGTCGGGCGGCTGCGCGGCGCGGACACCGCGGAGGCCGGGGACGTCGAGCAGGCGCAGTTCGGCGCGGTGGAGCGCACGCGGACGACGTCCCAGGAGTCCCGGGACGCCGCGGCGCTCGCCGAGCAGACGAAGGCCGCGGCGGAGCGACTCGCGGCAGCCCAGAGCGACCAGCTCGCGCGGCTGGACGCCCTGTTGGCCCAGAGCCAGGACAAGGCCGCCGTCGCGACCGAGCGGGCGGAGAGGCTGACGAAGGCGCGCGTGATCGCCGAGGAGCGGGCGGCCGCAGCGGAGGCTGCCGCAGCAGCGGAGGCAGCGGAGGCAGCGGAGGCGGCAGCCGTCACCGAGGCAGCAGCTACGGCCGGGCCGGCGACGGCCTCGGCATCGCCGGGACGGCCTGCGTCCGGGACGAACCGGGTGACCGGCGCTACCGGCGCGTGTGCGGGCGCGGACGTGTCGGTGTTCGCGAACGGGCAGATCCCCTCGTCGGCGCTGTGCCGACTGTGGGGGACGTCGGGCGGCATGCTCCGCGCCGATGCCGCGTTCGCGTTCGACCGGATGTCCAAGGCGTACGCGGCCGACTTCGGGCGCCCGATCTGCGTGACCGACTCCTACCGCACGTTCGCTTCGCAGGTCCGTCTGAAGGCCAGCAAGCCGAGCCTCGCCGCGCGACCCGGTACGAGCAACCACGGGTGGGGCACGGCGCTCGACCTGTGCGACAGCGTCAACACCTTCGGCAGCGCCCAGCACCGGTGGATGCAGCGCAACGCGCCCTCCTACGGGTGGTTCCACCCGAGCTGGGCCCGGCAGGGCGGCAGCAAGCCTGAGGCGTGGCACTGGGAGTTCGGCGGCTGACCGGGTGACCGGGTCGGCCTGGCTCAGTCGCGGAGGGTGCCGTCGACGAGGACGTTGCGTCCGGCGAGGGCCTCGACCCCGACCGGGTCGGAGGCGACCTCGGCCTCACCGTCCACCGGGAGCCACGGACCGCCATCGACGGAGTACTCCCCGGTGTAGAAGGTCGTCAGGGTGACCGCGTACTCCCCCGCGTCCTCGTAGGTGTGCGTTGTCGTCAACGCCGGGTACGGAGCGCCGGGATCGGTCGTCGGGCCCAGGGACGCACCGTCGCCGAACTCCCAGGCGTACCGGGACGGCGTCGCGCGCACCTGCACCGGGAAGCCGATCAGCGTGGTGTCCAGGACGACGGGCTCGGCCTCGACGAAGACGTTCGTCTCCACGTTGATGAGCGTGTACCCGTTGCCGGGTTGGATTGTCGG
>JBBRBF010000073.1:0-5007 GCA_038206105.1 Actinomycetales bacterium
CAGGTCGCCGCGCTGACCTGGGTCCGCGACAACATCGCGGCGTTCGGCGGTGACCCGGACCGCGTGACGATCGCGGGGGAGTCCGCCGGGGCGATGAGCGTGACCTCGCTGCTGAGCATGCCGCGGGCGCAGGGGCTGTTCACCCGGGCGATCGCGCAGAGCGGCGCCGGGCACTTCGCGCTGAGTCCCGCCACCGCAAGCCGCGTCGCAGCCGCGCTGGCCGAGCGGCTGGGGGTGCCGCTGACCCGCGAGGCCCTCGCGGCCGTCGCCCACGAGGAGCTGGTGGTCGCCCAGCGGGCGCTGTCGCAGGACATCTCGACCACGCCCAACCCGGCGCTGTGGGGCGAGATCACGCTGAACCTCATGGCCTGGGAGCCGGTCATCGACGGCGACGTCCTACCGGCGCTGCCCGTGCGCGGCATCGAGGCCGGCGCCAGCGCAGACGTCGACCTGCTGATCGGCGCCAACAGCGACGAGTACGCGCTGTTCCTGGTGCCCAACGGCTTCGTGGACTTCATCGACGACGCGACGCTCGGGATGCTCCTGGCCGGCTACGGGCTGCCGGTCGAGGCGCTCGAGGCCTACCGCGGCGACCTGCCGTCGGCGACGCCCGGCGAGCTGCTCATGGCGGTTGCCACCGACTGGTTCTTCCGGCTGCCGGCGCTGCGCCTGGCCGAGGCCCGCACGGGCGCCACGGGCAGCACGCACGTCTACGAGTTCGCCTGGCCGAGCCCGCAGTTCGGCGGCCGCCTCGGTGCCTGCCACGCCCTCGAGATCGGCTTCGCCTTCGACACGCTGGCCGCCGAGGGCAGTCAGCCGATGGCGGGGGAGGCCCCGCCGCAGGAGCTGGCCGACACCATGCACCGGGCCTGGGTGGACTTCGTGACGACCGGCGACCCCGGCTGGCCGTCGTACGACGTGACGACCCGACCGACGCAGGTCTTCGGGACTCTCACCTCCGTCGTGCCCGACCCCCGCGGCGCGCAGCGCGCCGTCTGGGACGGCATCCGCGTCTGACGGGTCGTCAGCCGACGCGGAGCGCCCCGCGTGCTGTCCGGCCGAGGTGACCAACCGGCGCTGACCCCGGCAAAGCCCACATCCCCTGGGGCGGGGGTACACGCTTCGCGGTCGTACTGAGCTGCCCCCAGATGTGGGGGCAGCTCAGTACGGTCCCGCACCCTGCCCCTGCGGACTTCTACGCACGCCGGTTGTGGGTCCGGCGCCCGGGCGCCCGATGTCGTCCCACGGCCTCGGCTGCACCGCCGGGCGGGCCAGGTGCGCTGCCGCGCGTGCCCGCGGCGAAGGCGAGCTGACGCTCTCAGACGAGGACGTGGTCCTCGACGAAGGCGGTCGGGAGGCGAGCGGCGTCGCAGAAGTTCGGCAGGTCGGCGATCGCTGCGCCGAACTCGGCCGACTGGGCGGCTGACCCGAAGCTCGCCTCGTCGTCGAAGAGCAGCTCGGCGATGCCCAGGAACGGCGGCTCGCCCTCCGGGGCAGCCACCGCATGGCTCTGCACGTAGCGCCGGCACCCCGGGATGCCGGCAGCGATCGGGCCGTGGGTCTCCCGCCAGTAGCGCAACGCGTCCGTGCGCGAGATCCCCTCGCGCTCGTACAGGACGAACATGACCTTGAACATGCGTTCCTCCCCGGGTGTCGCTCGTGGCCTCAGTAGGTGACGAGTGGCTTGATGACGCCGTCCCGCTTCTCCTCCATCATCCGGAACGCCTGCTCGACGTCAGCGAAGGCGAAGCGGTGCGTGGTCATGACCGATGGGTCGACCCGGCCGTTCTCGATCAGACGCAGCAGGCGGGACAGCCACTCCTTGCCGCCTCGACACAGCGTCGAGGTGATCCGCTTGTCGCCCGCACCGAGCCCGAGGTCGGCAACGTTGATCGTCAGCGTGTCCCCGGCCTCGCCGTGCACGCCGACGTTGACCATCGAGCCTCCCGGCCGGGTCGCGCGCAGAGCACCGTTGAACGTCTCCGGGAGGCCGACGGCCTCGACCGCCGCATCCACGCCCGCGCCGCGGGTCAGCGCCTGGATGCGCTCCACCGGGTCACCCTGCGTGTGGTCGATGACCTCGTCGAAGCCGAGCCGGAGTGCGAGCTCGGCGCGCACAGGGTCGGACTCCACACCGATGAGCAGGCCCGCGCCGACGAGCCGCAAGCCGATACCGGCGGACAAGCCGACGGCGCCGAGACCGAAGACTGCCGCTGTGCCACCTAGCGGGAGCTGGGCGTCGACCGCCGCAGCGAAACCGGTGGACAGCATGTCGGCTGTGTAGACCGCCTGCTCGTCGGAGACCCCGTCAGGGATGATCGCGAGGTTGTACTCGGCGTCGTTGACCAGGAAGTGCTCGGCCATGCTCCCGTCCATCTGGGCGGTGAAGCGGTAGGCGCCGAGCATGCCGCCGCACTGCCCGGGTGCACCCCGTTGGCAGTCCTCGCACCGTCCGCAGGGGGTCACCGCGGCGACCACCACCCGATCGCCGATCGACACGCCGCGCACGTCGCTGCCGAGGGCCGAGACCACCCCGACACTCTCGTGCCCCAGGGTGCGACCGGCTTCCACGGGGATCGCGCCGTGGACGATGTGCACGTCGGTCGTGCAGACCAGCGATGCGGTGGTCCGCACGACGGCATCACGAGGGCCGGGCTCGGGAACGGGCTTGTCCACCACGGAGATCTCGCCGACGCGGTCCATGACCAGTGCCTTCACGACATGCCCTTCGTCCGGCCGGGCGGCTCGGCACACCGGCGTCCTGAGCAGCGGAGACTCGTCCGCGCGCCAGCTCGTGTCAAGGCAGGTTCCTGTTCCGGTGCGACAGCGCCCGGGCCAAGACCCCGAACTACGTTGTCCGGATGTCGATCTCCACCTGGTCGGTCCGCCGTCGCGCGCTCGTGGGGCTGGCGGGCGTCCTGCTGGTCGCCCTCGTGGTGGGGCTGGGCGTGGTCCAGCGTCAGCGGGCTCGGGAGCAGCGGCTCGGCACCGCCGCAAGCGCCGCCGCTGAGCAGTTCGCCCGGGGCGCGCAAGCGCGCGACCTGGCTCCGGTCGCGTTCGTCGGTGCGGAGTCGGCTGCCGTGCAGGAGCAGTACGCCGCCGTGGTCGAGGGTCTCGGGGCAGGGTCCCCCGAGGTCGAGGTGACCGGCGTGCGTCGCGACGGCGCCGAGGCCACCGCGGACCTGACGTGGAGCTGGAGGGCCGGACCCCAGACCTGGACCTACGACACCCAGCTCCCGCTGACGGCGGCCGATGACGAGGACGCCCCGTGGGAGGTGCGCTTCGCCCCGCCTGTCGTGCACCCGCAGCTGGAGACAGACGGCGTGCTCGAGGCGAGCCGGACGCGCGCCGAGCGGGCGGACGTCCTCGGTCGCGACGGGACCCCGATCGTGTCGCGGACGCCCGTGGTGGAGGTGGGGGTCCAGCCGTCACGGACGACCGACGCGGCGGCGCTGTCCCGCAGCCTGGCCGAGCTGCTCGACGTCGACGCAGCGGGGCTCGAGCAGCGCATCGGCGCTGCCGCTCCGGACGCCTTCGTCCCGGTGATCACGCTGCGGCGCGGCGACTACGCGCCGCTGCGTGTTCAGCTGCAACCGCTGGCAGGCACGGTCTTCCGGGAGGACACGCTGCCGCTGTCGCCGACCCGCGCGTTCGCCCGCGCGCTGCTCGGCACCGCGGGGCCGGTCACGGCCGAGCTCCTCGAGCAGTCCGAGGGGCGCCTGGCCGCCGGCGACGTGACCGGGCTGTCAGGCCTGCAGCGGACCTACGACGAGCGGCTGTCCGGCACGGCGGGCGTGCTCGTGGAGCAGGTGCAGGGGGAGGAGCGCACCGAGCTGTTCAGCGTCGCGCCGGTGGCGGGGCAGCCGGTGCGGGTGACGCTCGACCCGGCCGTGCAGCAGGCCGCCGACGCGGCGCTCGCCACGGCGGTGGGAGGCAACGCCTCGCTCGTCGCCGTCGATGTGGCGACGGGCGACGTCGTCGCGGTGGCGAACACGCCGCTGGGCGGGGCCGACCGGGCGACCAGCGGGCATTACCCGCCCGGCTCGACGTTCAAGGCGGTCAGCACCCTCGCGCTGCTGGGCACCGGACTGACCCCCGAGCAGGTCGTCGGCTGCCCGCCCACTGCCACGGTCGACGGGCGGTCGTTCCGCAACTTCGAGGGCAGCGCCCTGGGCGAGGTGCCGTTCCGCACCGCCTTCGCGCAGTCGTGCAACACCGCCTTCGTCGGACTGTCCGACCGGCTCGAGCCGACGGCGCTCCCGGACACTGCTGCCACCGTCGGGCTCGGGGCACCGTGGCAGGTCGGCGTCGACGTGTTCGCCGGTGACGTGCCGGCGCCGGAGACGCCGGTCGATCTGGCCGCCTCGACCATCGGCCAGGGCCGCACGCTGGTCAGCCCGGCGGCGATGGCCCAGGTGGCGGCGACGATCGCCCGAGGCTCGTGGGCGCCACCGCGGCTCGTCGTCGAGCCCGACCCGGGGGCGCTGTCGACCGCTCCGCCTGCCGCGGACCCGGCCCGGCTGGCGGTCGTCCGGGACCTCATGCGTCAGGTCGTGCTGATCGGCACGGCCAGCGCTCTCGGCGACGTCCCCGGCGAGCCGGTGCACGCCAAGACCGGCACCGCGGAGTACGGCACCGAGCAGCCGCCGCGTACGCACGCCTGGACGATCGGGTTCCGTGGCCCCCTCGCCTTCGCCGTGATCGTCGAGGACGGGGCGAGCGGGGGAGGCGTCGCCGTGCCGGTCGTCGAGGCGTTCCTGCGCGGTCTGTAGCCAGCCACCGGTGTTGCGTCCGTCTGCGCGAGGTCGCGGACCGCGACTAGCCTCGCCTCTCGTGTCCGCCGACCGCACCAACGACCTCGCCGCGCTCGACGCCACCCTGACCAGCATCGAGAAGGTGCTCGACGTCCCGCGGCTGCGGATCGAGCTGTCCGACCTCGAGGCGCAGGCCGGCGAGCCGGGGCTGTGGGACGACACCGACAAGGCCCAGGAGATCACCACCCGGCTG
>JBBRBF010000074.1:0-4920 GCA_038206105.1 Actinomycetales bacterium
CTCGACGACGAAGACGGCGTCGCGCGCGGCACCGCGCACGACCGCTGCGGCGGGCACGGCGAGGACGTCCTGCGACGTGCGGACCCGGAGGTCGACGACCGCGCTCATCCCGGGCCGCGGGGGCGGAGCCGGCTCGTCGTCCGCGGTGAGCCCGGCGTCGAGCCGCAGTCGCACGGCGTACGACACCCCGCCGCGCGACGACGTCGTCGGGGCCAGGTCGACGGAGGTGACCGTCGCGGCGTAGGAGGCGCCGGGCACGGCGTCGACCTCGACCTCCGCCGGTGTCCCGGGGGCCACCAGCAGCACGTCGGTCTCGTCGACCTCGGCCACGACCGTCAGCCCGCCGAGGTCGGTGACGGTCAGCAGCGCTGCGCCGGACCGGACGGCCTGACCCGGCGCAAGCCCGGCCGTCTCGGCCGCCGCACCGCCCGACGAGCCGCCGCCGAGGGCCGCGGAGGCCTGGCCCTGCACGGCGGCCGGGAGCTGGTCGAGCAGCCCACCGAGGTCCCCGGCGACCGGCTGCTCGGACCCGCGCCCGGCGCCGAGGCTGACGACGCCGGCGATCGGGGCGATGACGGTGAGGCGGTCGACGGTCGCGCGCGCCAGGTCGACCGCGGCCTGGGCCTGGAGCTCCTGGCTGCCGGCGACGGCGGCCAGCGCCCGCTCGAGGCTCTCTGCCCCGTCGCCGAGCTGCCGGAGCGTGGCGCGCGCGGCGTTGCTCGCCGTGTCGTACTGCCGCTCGGACTGCGCCACCTCCTTCTCGGCGCGGTCGCGGGCCACCGGGTCCAGCAGCTGCGCCGCCGCGGCGCGGCCGGCCGTGAAGGCCTGCTCCGCCGCCGCGTCGAGGGCGTCCTGGACGGGCTCGAGGTCGGAGCGCGGGACCTGCACCGCCGCACCGGCCGCCTGGTCGCGGGAGGCGACGGCCGTGCGGAGCCGCTCCTGGGCCGCAGGGCTCGCGAGGCGGACCAGGACCGCACCCTGCTCGACCTGCGCCCGGTCCTGGACGAGCACCTCGGCGACGACCGCGTCGGTGGGCGCCGTGACGCTCGCGACGGCGCGCGCCGCGACGGTGCCGGGAGCGTCGACGGTCTCGGCGACGGTGGCCCGCGCGACCGGCTGCACCGCGACCGCCGGGGGGCCGTCGCCGCTGCAGCCGGCCAGCGCCAGCACGAGCAGCAGGACTCCCAGACGCTTCACGGTCCCAGCGTACGAATCCCGGACCCGTCCTGCAGATCTCGGCCAGGCGCCCTCGCCGTCATCTGACGCGAGCCTGCCTCAGGCGTCGGCGGCCAGCTCCCGGGAGCGGTCGCGGGCGGCCTCGATGGCCGCCAGCATCGCCGCACGCACGCCGTGGTCCTCCATCGTCCTGATCGCGGAGATCGTCGTGCCGCCCGGGCTCGTGACCGCTTCGCGCAGCAGGACCGGGTGCTCGCCGGACTCGCGCAGCATCCGGGCGCTGCCCACCGCCGTCTGCACGATCAGCTCGGCCGCCACCGTGCGCGGCAGGCCGAGCAGGATCCCGGCGTCGATCATCGCCTCGACGAGGAAGAAGAAGTAGGCCGGACCGCTGCCGGACAGGGCCGTGACGGCGTCCTGCTGCGACTCCGGAACGCGCACGACCTTTCCCACCGGGCGCAGCAGCTCCTCGACGAGCTGCAGGTGGTCGGCGCCGGCGTGCGACCCGGCGGACACCGCCGACATCGCCTCGTCGACGAACACCGGGGTGTTGGTCATGACCCGGACGACGTGGGTGCCCGCGGGCAGCAGCTCCTCTATGAGGGCCGTCGTGATGCCGGCCGCCACCGACACGACCAGCGTCCCCGGTCGGACATGACCACGGATCTCGCCGAGCAGGGCACGCATGTCCTGGGGCTTGACCGCGAGCAGCACCACGTCGGCCTGCTCCACAGCCTCCTCCGGGGTCGGGGTCGCCACGCCGTAGCGCTCGGCGATCTCCGCGGCGCGGTCGGCGTGCCGCTCCGCCGCCAGCATCGAGCCGGCCGGCCGGCCGGCACGCAGCAGCCCGGACAGCAGCGCCTCGCCCAGCTTGCCGACGCCGAGCAGGGCGATGACCGGTGTGCCGGCGGTCTCGGTGCCGGTCACGACCGGCCGCCCACGGCGGGCAGGAGCAGGGAGGGCAGGACTCGGGGGCGTCGGCGCATGACACAGCCCTACCACCTGGCGCGGCGGGACGTCGCGCAAGCGGCGAAGATGGCGTCCCACCCGGGCAGCAGGAGGCAGCAGTGCAGCACGTCGACGTGCTCGTCGCCGGGTGCGGGCCCGTGGGCGCGGTGCTGTCGGCCAGGCTCGGCGCGCTGGGGCTGCGCACGCTGGTTGCCGAGCGCGCCACCGAGGTCTATCCGCTCCCTCGCGCCGTCGCGGCCGACGACGAGGTCCAGGAGCTGCTGTCCCTGGTCGCGCCGGGCCTGCTCGACGGGGCACTGCCCGACGTCGGGGTGCGCTTCGCCGGCGCGGACCGCCGGCCGGTCGGCGCCCTGACCTTCCCTGCCGGTCCCTCGGGCCGCAGCGGCCTGGCGCTGTTCCACCAGCCGACCCTCGAGACCCGGCTGCGGGCCCACCTTCAGGCCGAGCCGCGGGTGGAGCTGCGGCTCGGCGTCGGGCTGCGCGCCTTCCACCAGGACGACACCGGCGTGACCGGTGCGCTCGACGACGGCACGGTCGTGCGGGCCCGCTGGCTGGTCGGCTGCGACGGTGCCTCCTCCGCGGTGCGTCGCGGCGCGGGGATCGGGTGGGCCGGCCGCGACCTCGCCCGCCCGTGGCTGGTGGTCGACGTCGAGGGCGAGGTGGATCGGGCGGCCCTGACCTACACCTGCGACCCGCAGCGCCCGCAGGTGGACATGCCCCTTCCAGGCGGCCACCGGTGGGAGTGGCTCCTGGGTCCCGACGAGCCGGCGCCGGACCCCGTGTCCCTGCTGGCCCGCGACGTCGACCCGGACACGGTGACGGTCGTCCGGGCGGTCACCTACCGCTACGGCGCCCGCCACGCGGCCGCGTGGCAGCGCGGCCGGGTACTGCTGGCCGGGGACGCCGCCCACACCATGCCGCCGTTCGCCGGACAGGGGCTCGGGGCCGGCGTCCGCGACGCCTGGGCACTGGCCGCACTGCTGGCAGACGGCGACCCGTCGGGCTACCAGCAGCTGCGTGCGCCGCACGTCGCGGCGATGACCCGGCTGTCGCTGCTGCTCGGGGCGGTCATCGAGACCCGCTCACCCCTGGTCGCAGGCGTACGAGATACCCTTCTGCGCAGCGCCTTCCGGGCCCCGCTGCTCGGTCCGTGGCTGTCTCGCGGGGGGCCCCGGACGACGGTCAGCGGCGTGCTCTCGCTGTCGGGGGCCGACGCGGCGGCCTGATCCCGTCAGCCCAACCAGGCCACCGCCGTCGCCCACGCCTGGCTGGCCGGGTCGATCAGGTCGCGGTGCCCGCCGCCGGACTCCACGAGCACCGCCCCGGTGGCCTGCGCGTAGGTCCTGGACCGGGCGACCGGCACCGTCTGGTCCTCGGTGGGGTGCACGATCAGCACCGGCACGCCGGGCGCCCCGGCGCGCACGGGATCGGCCTGCCCCCACCGCTCGGGCTGCTCGGCGAGCGTCCCGCCGAGCAGCTCCTCGGCGTGCGCCTTCGCGCGCAGCAGGTCGGTCACCGGCGCCAGCGCCACCACCCGCTGGGCGACCACCCTCGGCGCCGCGCCGACGGCACCGGCCGGCAGTGCGGGCCGCGAGGCCGCCCAGAGCGCGAGCTGCCCCCCGGCGGAGTGGCCGACCAGCGCCACACGGGTCAGGTCCAGCGGGGCATCGAGCCCGGCCAGCGCGTCGATCCCGTCGGCGACGTCGGCGAAGGTCATCGGCCAGCCCCCGCCCCCGCCCCGGCGGTCGCCGAGCCGGCGGTACTCGAGGTTCCAGACGGCGAAGCCCCTCACCCGCAGGTCGCGGGCCAGCGGCCGGCAGACGAGCTTGCCGAACCGGGTCTGCCAGTAGCCCCCGTGCAGCAGCACCACGACCGGGTGCGGACCGGCGCCACGCGGCAGGTGCAGGTCCGCGACCTGGGACGGGTCGGGCCCGAAGCGGTGCCGGGCGGGGCGGGTGAGCGCGGACAGGACGACCTTGAGGACCAGGCTCACGACCGGTGGCGGATCCAGTCCACGACGACCTGCGCCAGCTCGGGACCGCGGTCCTCCTGCACGAAGTGGC
Organism: Actinomycetales bacterium; assembly: GCA_038206105.1. Lineage (GTDB taxonomy): Bacteria > Actinomycetota > Actinomycetes > Actinomycetales > JBBRBF01 > JBBRBF01. Next base: position 4,209 of record JBBRBF010000074.1, read on the forward strand.
CGCCGCCCTCGATCGTCGTGTGCGGCTGGCCCTGAGCGCCGGGGATCTTGGTCGTCAGCACCCGCTCGCCCCCGGCCGTGATCGGGTCCTTGTCGGAGAAGGCGCACAGGAAGGGGGTCTCGAGCCCGGACAGCACCTCCCACGCGCGCTGGTTGTCCGGGGTCGCCGGGTTGTCCTCGGTCTGCGGGATGAGGTCGGGGAAGGCCCGCGCGCCGGCCTTGAAGGACGCGTCGGGGAACGGCGCGTCGTAGGCCGCCTGCACCTCCGGCGCCATCGGCACCGCGCAGCCCGACGCGACCAGGAAGCCGATCGGCAGGTCCTCGGTCCGCATCACGAAGTCGCGGAAGGCCCACCAGGCGTCGGGCAGCCGGTGGCGGCCGTCGGGCAGGCCGGTGTTGGCCGCGACCACGCCGGCGACCCGGTCCGGGTGCTCGGCCAGCAGGCGCAGCCCCAGCAGACCGCCCCAGTCCTGGCAGACGAGCGTGACGTCACGCAGGTCGAGCGCGTCGAAGAGCACCGAGCGGGTCCACTCGACGTGGCGGGCGTAGGTGTAGTCCTCCATCGACGTCGGCTTGTCGGAGCGGCCGAAGCCGATCAGGTCCGGCGCGACGACACGGAACCCGGCGTCGACCAGCACCGGGATCATCGTCCGGTAGAGGTAGCTCCACGACGGCTCGCCGTGCAGCAGCAGCACGACCGGCCCGGACCCCTC
>JBBRBF010000075.1:0-4862 GCA_038206105.1 Actinomycetales bacterium
GGTCGCGCGATGACCGACGCCGACGGCCGCTACCGCTTCACCACCATCCGGCCCGGCGCCTACCCGTGGGGCAACCACCACAACGCGTGGCGCCCGGCCCACCTGCACTTCTCGCTGTTCGGCCGGGCGTTCACCCAGCGACTGGTCACCCAGATGTACTTCCCGGACGACCCGCTGCACGCCTTCGACCCGATCTTCTGCTCGGTGCCGGAACCCTCGCGCGGCCGGTTGGTCAGCCGCTTCTCGATGGAGGACACCCAGCCCGCTTGGGCGCTGGCCTACCAGTGGGACATCGTCCTGCGCGGCCGCGGCTCCACCCCCTTCGAGGAGCCGCACGGGGAGGACGCATGACCACCCCGTCGCAGACCGTCGGGCCGTTCCTGGCGATCGCGCTGCACTGGCCCGACGGGCCCGACGTGGTGCCGGACGGAACTCCGGGAGCCGTGTGGCTGCGCGGCCGGGTCCTCGACGGCGAGGGCCAGGTCGTCGTCGACGCGCTCGTCGAGACCTGGCAGGCCGACCCGGACGGGCGCTTCGCGCACCCTGACGACCCGCGCGGCGTCGCCGGAGCCCCGATCGAGGGCTTCCGCGGCTTCGGCCGGGCCGAGACCACGGGCGGCGAGTGGGCCGTGCGCACCCTCAAGCCGGGGCGGGTCCCGGACGGCCGCGGGGGGCTGCAGGCTCCGCACGTGGACGTGTCTGTCTTCGCCCGAGGCCTGCTCGACCGGGTCGTCACGCGGCTCTACTTCGCGGACGAGGAGCAGGCCAACGAGCAGGACGCCGTGCTGGCCTCCCTCCCGGACGAGCTCGCACGGGCCACACTGCTGGCCCGGCCGTCGGAAGACGGCTACCGGCTCGACCTTGTGCTGCAGGGGAGTGATGAGACCGTCTTCTTCATCGTCTGAGGGGTCGTGCGGTCCGCCCGCGACCCCCGGGCTGTTCGGCGGCGTGCTCGGTCGCGGACAGGTCGCCCGGGAGGTCGACGACGCCGCCTGGCTGCGGGCGCTGCTGGACGCCGAGGCCGCCCTGGCCCGCGCCGGCGCGACCGCGGGGCTCGTCCCGCCGGAGGCCGCTGCGCGGATCACCGAGGCGTGCGGGGGCTCCTTCGACGCCGCAGAGCTCGGACGCGCGGCGACCGCCTCCGGGAACCCGGTCGTCCCGCTGGTACGCGCCCTGGAGGCGGCCTGCGGGCCCGAGGCCGGTCCGTGGGTGCACCGCGGCGCGACCAGCCAGGACGTCCTCGACACCGCGATGGTGCTGGTGGCCGGGCGGGCCGTGCAGGCACTGCTCGTCGACCTCGACGCCGCCTCGCAGGCCGCCGCCGGCCTGGCCCGGCTCCACCGAGACGACCCCGTCGCGGGCCGCACCCTCCTGCAGCAGGCGCTGCCCACGACGTTCGGGCTCAAGGCCGCCGGCTGGACGACCGCGCTCGACGGCGCCGCCGACCGGCTCGGGGCCGTCCGCCGCTCGCTGCCGGTGCAGCTCGGGGGCGCCGTCGGGACGCTGTCGGCGCTCGAGGGGCAGGGGCTCGCCGTCCTCGAGGCGTTCGCCGCCGAGCTCGACCTGGCGGTGCCTGTGCTCGCCTGGCACACCCTCCGGCTCCCGGTGGCCGACCTCGCCGGCGCGCTCGGGACGACCGCCGGCGTGATCGGCAAGGTGGCCCTCGACCTCGCCCTGATGGCGCAGACCGAGGTGGGCGAGGTGCACGAGGGCGTCACCGGTCGCGGCGGCTCGTCGACGCTGCCCCACAAGCGCAACCCCGTCGCTGCCGTCTCGGCCCGCGCCGGGGCGCTCCGGGCCCCCGGTCTGGTGGCCGGACTGCTCGCCGGGATGCACCAGGAGCACGAGCGCGCCGCCGGTGCCTGGCACGCCGAGTGGGAGGCGCTCTCGGACCTGTTGCGCTGCACCGGGAGCGCCGCGGCCTGGCTCCGCGACGCCGTCGAGCACCTGGTCGTCGACCCCACCCGCATGCGCGAGGGCCTGGCGGGCACTGCGCTCGGCAGCGAGGCCGTGGCCGGCGCGCTGACCGGGGTGCTCGGCCGCGCCCGCGCTCACGACCTCGTCGCCCGGGCGGTCGCCGCCGGGGGTGACCTGCGCGCGGTGCTGCTCGACGAGCCCGACGTCGCCGCGCACCTGAACCCCGCCGCCCTCGACGACCTGCTCGACCCCCTGCGCCACGTCGGGCAGGCTCCCGAGCTCGTCGACCGGGCCCTCACCGCCCACGACCGCCGTCCGAAGACCCTGCCGCCCCAGCCCCACCCACCCACCAGGAGCAGCCCGTGACCGCCGTCGCCGTCCATGCCGTCACCGAGGGGCCCGAGGACGCCCCCGTCGTCGTGCTCGCCGGATCTCTCGGCAGCACCCTGGAGATGTGGGACCCGCAGGTCCCGGCCCTGACCAAGGGCTTCCGCGTGGTGCGCTACGACGCCCGCGGCCACGGCCGTTCGCCCGTGCCGCCGGGGCCGTACTCGATGGACGACCTGGTGGACGACGCCGTCGCGCTGCTCGACCGGATCGACGTCGAGACCGCGTCGTTCGTGGGGCTCTCGCTCGGCGGCATGACCGGCATGCGCCTTGCCGCCCGCGAGCCGGACCGCGTCGACCGGCTCGCCCTGCTGTGCACCTCGCCCCTGATGGACGCCGGTCCCTGGAGGGAGCGCGCCCGGGCCGTCAGGGCCGACGGCACCGGGTCGATCGCGCCGGCCATCGTGACCCGCTGGCTCACCGGCGGCCGACGCGCTGCGGACCCCGAGCTCGTGGCGCGGTTCGAGCAGATGGTCGCCGGCACGCCGGACGAGGGCTACGCCGCGTGCTGCGAGGCGATCGCCGCCATGGACCTGCGCGCGGACCTGCCCCGCATCACCGCCCCCACGCTGGTGATCGGTGGCGCTGACGACCCGGCGACACCGCCGCAGCACCAGCGCGACATCGCGATGGCCGTCGCCGGCGCGGAGCTGCTCGTCGTGGAGGACGCCGCACACCTGGCGAGCTACGAGCAGGCGGCCACCGTCAACGCGGCGCTGCTGCGCCACCTGCAGTCGTGAGCGACGCCGACCGCCACACGCAGGGCCTGGCCGTGCGGCGAGAGGTCCTGGGCGACGCGCATGTCGACCGCGCCGTCGCCGGAACCACCGAGCTCACCGCGCCGTTCCAGGACCTCCTGACCCGCTACGCGTGGGGCGACGTGTGGTCGCGACCCGGCCTCGACCGGCGCAGCCGCAGCATGATCACGCTCGCGCTGCTCACCGCGCTCGCCCACGAGCACGAGCTCGGCCTGCACGTCCGGGCCGCGCTGCGCAACGGGCTGACCCGCGACGAGATCGGCGAGGTGCTGCTGCACAGCGCGATCTACGCCGGGGTCCCGGCCGCCAACCGTGCCTTCGCGGTGACCCAGCGGGTGCTCGACGAGCTCGCCGCCGAGGCCGGCTGAGCAAGCGCCCGAAACGGGGTGTGACCAGGCACACGGGGGTGAGGTGCTTGCAAGAGCTAGCGCCGGGCAAGCACAATGCAAGCAACACACGAACCCGACCGGGAGGAACCCCATGACCACCGCAACGCAGGCTCGCGCCACCAAGTCCAACGCCAAGGCCACGGCCCGCTCCGCGTCGGCCACCGCTCGCAGCGGCGCCGACAAGGCCACCAGCACCGCCAAGAAGGCCACCACCAAGGCCCGCCGCGAGGCCAAGGCCACCGAGCGCGGGCTTTCCACGCACACCCGCCGCGTCGTCGGTGCCGCGCAGGCCGAGATCTCGGCCGTCGCCGCGCAGCCGACCCGCCCGCTGTACTTCGCCCTCGGTGTCGCGGACCGCACCGTCGCCGGTGTCCGCGAGCTCCCCAGCACGATGAGCACCGTGGTGCTCGGCGCGCCGGCCCGCACCCGGGCCCGCATCGTCGACGTCTTCGCCACCGCTGGTGACGTCGCCGAGCGCGCGCAGCGCGGCTACACCGAGGTGGCGCAGGACGGCCAGAAGCTTGTCAAGGCCGTTCGCCGCCAGGAGTCCACGCAGGAGGCCGTGAAGTACGCCGAGCGCGCGGGCACCCGCACGCGTCGCGCGGTCCTCGACGCCGAGAAGGCCGTCGAGGCCGGCGCCGAGGCGGCCACCGAGGCCGTGAGCAAGCTCGGCGACTAGCACCACCCCGCACGACGAGCACCACCCCGCACGATCAGAGCCCCCGCAGCGTGCTGCGGGGGCTCTCGTGCGTCCGGGCCCGGTCAGCCGACGGTGGCGCCGAACGCCTGTCCGAGCAGGAAGGTCGTCCCGGCGGCGCCGGCGCCCACGGCCAGCTGCCGCAACGCGCGCCGCAGGGGAGGGGCGCCGGACAGCATGCCGACCGTCGCGCCGGTCAGCAGCAGCGCCAGGCCCACCAGGACGCAGGCGGTGAGCAGGGCCGGTGCACCGGACAGCCCGAACACGAACGGCAGCACCGGGACCGCCGCCCCGGAGGCGAAGAACGCGAAGCTCGCCAGCGCGGCTGTGCGGCCACTGCCGACGATCTCGCGGCTGCTCGGTGCGGCGGGGGTGCGCTCCTCGACCGCCGGCCACGCCCTGAGCTGGGCGGTGGCGTGCCGCTGCGCCTGGTCTGCGGGCATCCCACGGGCGCGGTAGACCAGCGCGAGCTCGTTGGCGTCGACGTCCAGGTGCGGGTAGGCGTCGCGGTGCCCGGTCCCCGGCGTCGACGCGTCGAGCAGCTCGCGCTGAGAGCGCACCGAGATGAACTCGCCCGCGGCCATCGACAGCGCCCCGGACAGCAGCCCGGCGAGCCCGGTCAGCAGGACCACGCTGGTCCCCACGCCGCCGGCGGCGACGCCGACGACCAGCGCGAGGTTGCTCACCAGGCCGTCGTTGGCGCCGAACACCGCG
>JBBRBF010000076.1:0-4354 GCA_038206105.1 Actinomycetales bacterium
CCGCAGGGACCGCCGGGGTCACACCGGAGCAGGTCGCCGCGGCGGTCGCGGGCCTGCGCGGGGCACTTCTGCAGGTGCCCAGCTCGGTCAGCGCGATCAAGGTCGACGGCCGTCGCTCCTACGCGCGGGTGCGGGCGGGCGAGGACGTCGCCCTGGCGGCGAGGGCCGTCACCGTGCACCGGTTCGACGTGCTCGCCGTGCGCGACGGCGAGGTGTCCGGCGTCCCGGTCCTCGACGTCGACGTCGAGGTGGAGTGCTCGTCGGGCACGTACATCCGCGCGCTCGCCCGTGACCTCGGCGCCCAGCTCGGCACCGGCGGTCACCTCGTGGCCCTGCGCCGCACGCGGGTCGGCCCGTACGGGCTCGACCGGGCGCGACCGCTCGGCGAGCCCGGTGACGCGCTCGAGCTGGTGCCGGCGGCGGAGGCCGCGCGCGCCGCGTTCGTCGTCAGGGACCTGGACGCCGACGAGACCGTCCAGCTCAGCCACGGCCGCCGCCTGGCGGCGGCCGGGCTCGGTGCCGGGCCGATCGCCGCGCTGTCGCCGGACGGCACCCTGGTCGCCCTGCTCACCGAGGTCGCCGGTGCCGCCAGGCCGCTCGTCGTCTTCGCGCCCGCCGGCTGACCCCCCGGCTGACCCCCCTGGTGAAGGGACCCGCTCCGGTCGCCTCGGCCCCGGATGCCACAGTCGCGGACGCCACAGTCGTGGATGCGAGAGTGGGAGGTGCCGGCGGTGTACCCGTCAGCGCGGCCGGCCGACGAGGAGCAGAGGACCACATGAGTGACCAGCAGCCACCACCGCCGACCGGCCCCCCGCACGGCCCCCCGCACGGCCCCCCGGAGATGCCCCCGCGGACGGCGCCGCCGCAGTGGCCGGCGCCGCCCGCACCGGTTCCGGTGGCACCGCCGCCCGCACCGGCGGGGTGGTTCCGCCGCGGCTTCGGGCTCGGCGCGGGCGCCAGCCTCGGCGTGTGGCTGGTTCTCGGCGTGCTCGGCGGCATCACGTCGCTCGTGCTGGGCGTCATCGGTGTGGGACTGCTCGGCACGTTGGTCGCGACGTCGTCCGACGCGCCGGTCACCAGCACGGTCTGGGGTGACGCCAATGCCGAGGCCCGGCTGATGTCGGTCCAGGTCAACGGGGTGATCCTGGGGGACGCGTCCGACGGGACGCTGTTCGGCGGCGGCACCTACGGCTACGAGCTCGCCGACGTCATCGACTCGATCGACGCCGGGGACGCCGACGGCCTGGTGCTCGAGATGAACACCCCGGGCGGCACCATCTACGGCTCCCGGGCGATCGCCGACGCCGTGGAGCGCTACCAGGAGCGCACCGGGAACCAGGTGATGGCGTACGTGCGGGGCGTGTCGGCGTCCGGTGGGATGTTCGCGATGGCCGGCGCCGACCAGATCGTCGCCGACCGCGGCACGCTCGTGGGCAGCATCGGCATCATCAGCGGACCGTTCGAGCGCTACCGCGACGTCACGGCGCTGCAGGGTTCGCTGCTCACGCCCGGGGTCGAGACGCAGGGCGGCATCACCAGCGAGTACCTCACCCAGGGCCGCGGCAAGGACTTCGGCAACCCCTACCGCGACATGACCGAGGAGGAGCGGGCCGTGTGGACCGCCGGCCTCGAGAACGAGTACGCCGACTTCGTCGGGTGGGTGTCGCAGCACCGTGGGATCGACGAGGCCGTCATCCGGGACGACCTGGGGGCCTTCCTGTACGACGCGTCCACCGCCGTCGACAACGGCCTGGTCGACTCGGTGATGGGTCAGGACGACGCCTTCCGGTTCGCCGCGGAGATGAACGACCTCGACCCGGGCGACACCCGGGTCGACCGGGTCGAGACCGGAGGGCTGTTCGGCGCGCTGTTGGGCGCCCAGGCGCCCGAGCGGGCCGGCGCACCGGAGGCCGGGGACCCCGCCACCTCCGTCGTCTGCAGCGGCCCGCCGGTCGTCCTCGCCCTGCACGGTGACCTGACGGCCGCCTGCGGGTTCTAGTCGGTCGCCCGTGGTCGGTCGCTGGCGGCCCGCTTCCACGCAGGGCGGCCGTCGCCGACCCTCGACGAGGTTGCTGACCGTGGCTGCCAGGACGGTCGCCGGGTTGCGGAGCACCCCTGCCCGGTTCCCCGCGTGGTGGACCCAGAACCCGATGGACGACCGCACCGCCGGCAGAATGCGACCGCAGCGCCTGCTGATGTGGTCCCCGCCCGGCCGTGGGGCGTCGTGCGGGGTACTTCCGCAGTGCCTGCGGCCCTGGCCGGTCGCGGGGAAGGCTCGCACCGGTGGTGAGGAGCGGTCGCGGCGGCTGGCAGAGTGAGCGCCGTGGACCGCTGGAACAGCCTGGACGACGTCCCGCAGGGGTACGGGCCCTCCGTCGTCGCCCTCGGCAACTTCGACGGCGTGCACCGGGGCCACCGCAAGGTGCTGACGCGTCTGGTGGAGCTTGCTCGCGAGAGGTCGGCGCTGGCCGTGGCGATCACGTTCGAGCCGCACCCGCTGCACGTTCTGCACCCCGAGCGGGCACCCGAGCTGCTCACCGGCACCGGGCACAAGCTGGCGCTGATGGCCGCCACCGGCCTCGACGCGACCCTGGTCCTGCCCTTCACCCGGGAGCTGGCCGCCCAGACCCCGCGGGAGTTCGTCCGCGGCGTGCTCGTCGGGCGGCTGGGGGTCACCGCGGTCGCGGTTGGCCACGACATCCGGTTCGGCGTCCGCAACTCCGGCGACCTGTCGACGATGCAGGACCTCGGCAAGGAGCTCGGCTTCGACGTCGAGGTGCTCGAGGACCTGACCGGGTCGTCCGACGACGCCCCGGGCACCGGCACCGGCACCGGCACAGGCACCGGCACCGGCGGGGCGACCCGCCGCCGCTGGTCGTCGTCGTGGGTCCGTGAGCTGCTCACGGCGGGGGACGTGGCGGCCGCGGCCGAGGTTCTCGGCCGGCCGCACCGGGTCTCCGGCGAGGTCGTCCACGGTGACCACCGCGGCCGTGAGCTCGGTTACCCCACAGCGAACCTCGCGCAGGACGCCGAGGGGATGGTGCCCGCGGACGGCGTCTACGCGGGGTGGCTGCTGCGGACGGAGCTCGACGAGGACGCCCGCGACCGGCTGCTGCCGGCCGCGATCTCCATCGGCACGAACCCCACCTTCGACGGCAGGCAGCGACGGGTCGAGGCGTACGTCCTGGACCGGGACGACCTCGACCTCTACGGCGAGACGGTGGCCGTCGAGCTGGTCGAGCGGCTGCGACCGACGGTGCGCTTCGACGCCCTCGATGACCTGGTCACCCAGATGGCCGACGACGTGCAGCGCTGCCGCACGGTCCTCGCGGTGGTCTCGCGGGGCTGAGCAGCACTCAGGCGAACGCCGCCCGGAGCTCGTGCACGATCTCCGCCAGCCCCTGCCGGGCCATCGGTGCCGGGCCGGGGATGGACATGAAGCCGTGCGGCACGTCGTGGTAGCACGTGTACCGCACCGGGACGCCGGCGTCCCGGAGCACCCGGGCGTACCGCGCGCCGTCGTCCTCCAGCGGGTCGAGGTCCGTGGTGGTCACCAGCGCCGGCGCCACGTCGGTGTGGTCGGCGACGAGCAGCGGACTCACGGACGGGTCGTCGGGGGCAACGCCACCCTGCAGGTACAGCTGCCGGAAGCCGTGGATGTTGGCTGCGGGCAGCACGGGCGCGTGCGGACGGGCGGCGATCGAGGGGGAGGCGAGCGTCAGGTCCACCGCCGGGTAGATGAGCACCTGGAGTCGCAGCGGGGCGGTCGGCACGCCCTCGCCGCCCTCGCCGCCCTCGCCGCCCTCGCCGCCGGCGCGGACGGCGTCGCGGTGCCTCAGTGCGAGCAGGGCGGCGATGTTGCCGCCGGCGCTGTCGCCCATCACGGCGGCGCGGTCGGGGTCGACCCCCGGGACCGGCGCGGGCCCCGCCAGGCCCAGCAGCGCCCTCAGCACCGCCCAGCAGTCAGCGACGGCCGCGGGCGCCGGGTGCTCGGGTGCGAGCCGGTAGTCGACGGACACCACGACCGCGCCGACCCGGTCGGCCACGTGGCTGCAGAGCCAGTCGGACTGCTGCAGGTTGCCGTGCACCCACCCACCCCCGTGGGCGTTCAGCACCAGGGGGAGCGGCCCGGCGGGAAGGTCGGGCCGCGCGCGCGGCCGGTAGACGCGGACCGGCACGCCCTCCCGGCCGCCGGGCTCGTCGGCGGGCACCTCGACCTCGAGGTCGCTCACGACGACACCCCGGGCCGGTGCGCCCAGGATCAGCGTCGCCTGCCAGGGCCGCAGCAGCCGCTCGCGCGCCGCCTGGTGCTGCGCCGGCGTCCGCGACAGGACGTCTCCACCACGCACCCGCT
>JBBRBF010000077.1:0-3966 GCA_038206105.1 Actinomycetales bacterium
CTGCTCCGGAACGTCACCGACGTGGCCTGGGAGAGCGGTACGTCGCTGGTCGTGATCGCCACCGACTCCAGCGCCGCCGGGCTGCTGACGCTGACGGTCACCGTCGACGGGTCCAGCGTCGTGCCGCTGCAGCGCCAGGGCGTCGAGGGCGTCCCGGTGTCGGTGGCCGCCGGGCCCGGGCGCCAGCTCGTGGTCGAGGCCGTCGAGGAGGGGCAGCAGCCTCGGCTGTTCCGCGACAACGGCGTGCTGTTCCGGCCACAGGCGCAGGGGTCGGCTCCGGCCTACCCGGGCTGAGCACACCGTCCACAGACCCGGCGACGGCTCTGGCGTGGGGGGTCGGGCGGGCCCACGCTCCACGGGTGCTCGCCGCTCTGCTCGACCTGGTCCTGCCGCGGGACTGCGCGGGCTGTCGCGCTCCCGGCAGCACCCTGTGCCCCGCGTGCCGGGACGAGCTGCGCGCGGGCCCGTGGCAGCACCACCCGACGCCGTCGCCACCCGGCCTGCCTCCGGTGGTCGCCGCGGCGGTCTACGGCGGGGTCGTGCGGGCGGCCCTGCTCGCCCACAAGGAGCGGGGCAGGACCACCTTGGCCGGTCCGCTGGGCGCGGCGCTCGCGGACGCCGCCGCGGTGTTCGGCCCCTCGGTCGTCCTGGTGCCGGTGCCCTCCGACCCGTCCGCCGTGCGGGCCCGGGGCCACGACCACGCGCGGCGACTGGCGCGCGAGGCTGCCCGTCGGTGCGGTGTGCGTACGACCTCCCTGCTCGTCGGCGTGCGCCGCGTCGCGGACCAGTCCGGCCTCGACGCGGGGACCCGGGTGGCCAACCTGTCGGGGGCGCTGGGTGTGCGCCGGCCGGTGGCAGGTCTGCGCGTCGTGCTCGTGGACGACGTCGTGACCACCGGCGCCACGCTGTCCGAGGCCGCCAGGGCGCTTCGCGAAGGCGGCGCCGACGTCGTCGGGGCGGCGGTCGTCGCGGCAACGCTGAGGTGGGAGCCAAGCGCACGAGGGACGGCACGGTGACACGAGAGGGCACTGTCGGTTCGGGACCGCGAGGTCTAACGTCGGGGGCGGCGCCGCGAGCCGCGGCGCCGTAGCAGAAGTCGAGGAGGAGCCCGACAGCAACGACCGTGCCGGGAGACCGCTCGTCGTCCCATCCCCTACGTCCTGGAGGACCTGCGTGGACATCGTCGTCAAAGGCCGCAACGTCGAGGTACCGGACCACTTCCGCGAACACGTCGCGGGCAAGCTGGCTCCGTCGGAACGCCTGGACTCCCGACTCATCCGCTTCGACGTCGAGCTCGCCCACGAGAAGAACCCGCGCCAGTCCGACCGCTGTCAGCGTGTCGAGATCACCTGCTACAGCAAGGGTCCGGTGATCCGGGCGGAGGCCGCGGCCGCGGACTTCTACGCCGCCCTGGACGCGAGCGTGATGAAGCTCGAGGCGCGCCTGCGCAGGTCCCACGACCGTCGTCGGGTGAGCCACGGCCGCCACACCCCGCCCTCGGTGGCGGAGGCGACCGCCGGCCTGCCGGCCGACCTCCCGCCGGTGTCGACCAACGGACGCGACGTTCAGCCCGCGTACGAGGGCGTTGGGGTCCTGGAGGACCGGCGGGCACCCGCCGACGACACCGAGCTGCTGATCGTGCGGGACAAGACGCACACGGCGGAGCCGATGACCACGGCGGACGCCCTTCACGAGATGGAGCTCGTCGGGCACGACTTCTACCTGTTCACCGATGCCGACCACGGTCTGCCGAGCGTCGTCTACCGACGCCACGGCTATGACTACGGGGTGCTCCGGCTCGCCGCGGGCTGAGCGGACGGGCACGCCGCACTTCGCTGCGGCGTGCCCGGCTCGTCGCTCAGCGTGGCACGATGACTACGCCACCCCCTAGATCCAGGAGGACCACCTGTGACCGACGTCCCCGCAGCTGGGCCTGTGTCACCCGGTGGGGGCCTGGTCGTGGAGCCGATTCGCGTCCTGGTCGTCGACGACCACGCGCTGTTCCGCCGAGGTCTGCAGATGGTGCTCGAGCAGGAGCCCGACATCGAGGTCGTCGGTGAGGCCAGCGACGGCGCGGAGGCGGTGCAACAAGCCACCGAGACCCTGCCCGACATCGTCTTGATGGACGTCCGGATGCCCAAGCGCGGCGGTATCGACGCCTGCACCGTCATCCACGAGACGGTGCCGTCTACGAAGATCATCATGTTGACGATCTCCGACGAGGAGGCTGACCTCTACGACGCCATCAAGGCCGGCGCGATGGGCTACCTGCTGAAGGAGATCTCGATCGAGGAGGTCGCCTCGGCGATCCGCGCCGTGCACGGTGGGCAGTCGCTCATCAGCCCGTCGATGGCGTCCAAGCTGCTCACCGAGTTCGCCACGATGATCAAGAAGACCGACGACCGGCAGCAGGTCCCCACGCCGCGGTTGACCGACCGCGAGATGGAGGTCCTGAAGCTGGTGGCCAAGGGCATGAACAACCGTGACATCGCCCGGCAGCTGTTCATCAGCGAGAACACCGTCAAGAACCACATCCGCAACATCCTGGAGAAGCTCCAGCTGCACTCGCGCATGGAGGCGGTCGTCTACGCCGTCCGCGAGAAGCTGCTCGAGATCACCTGAGCTGCAGCCGAGGCCGGTCAGCCGGTTGGCGTCAGCGCGAACAGCACCATGTCGGCGCGCCCGGTTGAGCGGGGGACGGCCCGCGCCGCGCGCAGCACCCCCTCGCGGGCGAAGCCGGCCGCCACGGCGACCCGCTGCGAGGGCTCGTTGCCGACGTCGGCCAGCAGCTCGACCCGCGGCAGGCGCAGCGCCTCGAAGCCCCAGGAGGCGTGCAGCCGGGCGGCGCGCACCGCCACCCCACGGCCCCGGGCCCAGGGGGCGGTCCAGTAGCCGATCTCCCCGATGCCGTCCCGGAGCCCGAGGCCGACCGCCCCGAGCAGCGCTCCGGTGACGGCGTCGGTGACGGCGACGTTGGCACGTACGCCCTCGGCCCACTCGGCCGGCACCAGTTCGTCGACGTAGGCCTGCCCGTCCTGCGGCGTGTAGGGCACGGGCAGCGGGAGCCAGCGGGCGGTGTCCCGGTCGGTGCAGGCGCGTGCGACTTCGGCCCCGTCGGCCGAGCGCCATCGACGCAGCGTGACCACGCCGTCGGTCCGGTCCGGGTAGGCAGGCAGCGCCGCGGTGTCGGACTGCGGGTCCCGCGGGAGCAGGCCGGCGATCCACGCGTCCACCAGCGCTCCCCGGTGCGCCATGCCGCCGCGCAGGACACCCTCGATGCGGAAGCCGGTCTTCTCCGCAGCCCGGCGGGAGGCCCAGTTGCCGACCTCCGCCCTCCCCTCGAGGCGCTGCACGTCGAGCACCGCGAAGGCCCACCGCGCGACCGCACCGAGCGCGTCCGGCACGACGCCGTGGCCTCGGGCCGCCGGCAGGCACCAGCAGGAGACGTGCCGCACGCCGTCCGCGCCGCCCGCGGACAGCGTGACACCGGCGAGGACCTCCGACGTCGTGCTGTCGCAGACCGCCCAGCTCAGGCGTGCGCCGGACCGCCATCCCTCGGGAGCGGTGGTGGCGACCCACGCGGCGGCGTGCTCGGCCAGGTAGGGCGACGGCAGCGAGGTCCAGCGCTGCGCGAGCGGGTCGACGCCCAGAGCGAGCAGCGCCGGCTCGTCGCCGGCCTGCCACGCTCGAAGGTGCAGCCGGCCGGCGGTGATGTCCACGGGGTCCACCGGTCCCACTCTGCCCGGGCACGGGACGCGCGCGCCAACCGTTTCGACCCGTGTCAGCACCTACGATGACCGACGGCGCCCCGAAGTGACAGGGGCCGCCCGTCGACGAGGGAGATGCTCAGCGTGGTCCTGCAGAAGCTGCTCCGTGCCGGCGAGGGCAAGATGGTCCGCCGGCTCAAGGCGATCGCCGACGCGGTCAACAACGTCGAGGCCGACTTCACGGCCATGACCGACGCCG
>JBBRBF010000078.1:0-3757 GCA_038206105.1 Actinomycetales bacterium
CTCGAAGACCTCCTGCTGCGCCCGCAGCCGGTCGGGCAGCGCCAGCAGCGTGGCCAGCTGCAGCCGGACCCCGTCCGCGGCGACGTCGAACGCGGTCTTCGTGCGGATGGCGTCGATGCTGGCCTTGCCGCACACCCCGCAGGAGCTGGACGTGTAGAAGTTCCGCTCCAGCCCGGTGTCGGGGATCGGGACGCCGGGGGCGAGGTCGACGTCCACCACGTTGTAGGTGTTGCGGCCGTCAGCGTCGACCGAGTCGCAGTAGCGCAGGCCGGCGACGTCATCCGGACCGGCGATGACGCCCTCGGTGGCGAGGAAGCCGTGCACCAGATCGAAGTCGTCACCGGGCGTGCGCATGGTCACCGCCAGGGGTGTGCCGGCCAGCCGGATCTCCAGCGGCTCCTCCGCGGCCACGGTGTCGGGGCGGGTGGTGCGCTGCGCGCCCCGGATGCGCAGCACCGGCGTCCGGCTCGTGACTCGTCCCACGGCAGGGACGGTACCCACGCCTCTACGGTGGCGCCGTGGACCAGCCGCCGACCTACTCCGCCCTCGTGCTGGCCGGCGGGCGCGCCGCCCGGCTCGGCGGGCAGGCCAAGCCGCAGCTGCGGGTCGGTGGCCGCACGATGCTCGGCACGGTGCTCGCCGCCGTCGCCGACGCCGAGCGGCGGATCGTCGTCGGACCGCCCCAGCCGGTTCCGGCCGACGTCGTCGTCGTCCGCGAGCAGCCGCCCGGCGGTGGGCCCGTGGCGGCGCTGCGCGCGGGCCTGCCGCAGGTCGCGACCGACGTCGTCGCGCTGCTCGCCGGGGACCTGCCCTTCCTCTCCGCCGCGCTGGTCGACGACCTCCGCGCATCCCTCGCCGCCGACGGCGTGCTGGTCGTCGACGACGGCGGCCGGGACCAGTACCTCCTCGGCCTGTGGCGCACCCGCGCCCTGCGCGCGGCGCTCCCCGTCGACGGCGGCGCCACCTCGCTGCGCCGGGTGCTCGCCACCCTGCGGGTGGACCGGATCCGCCCCGTCGTGCCTCCCGGCACGCCCCCTCCCTGGCTGGACTGCGACACCCCGGCCGATCTCGCCCGCGCGCGGGCGGTAGCCGCAGACCTCGGCGGGTAGGGGCAGGGCATGCGCATCGTTCTCGCCGGGGCCCACGGGCAGATCGCCCGACGCCTCGGCCGTCTGCTCTCCGCCCGCGGCGACACCGTCGTCGGCCTCATCCGCAACCCCGACCACGCGGCCGACCTCCGGAGCGACGGGGTCGAGCCCGCCGTGCTGGACCTCGAGTCCGCCTCGGTCGACGAGCTGGCCGAGCTGGCCCGCGGCGCCGACGCCGTCGTCTTCGCGGCCGGCGCCGGCCCGGGCAGCGGGGAGGCCCGCAAGCACACCGTCGACCACGGCGCCGCCGTCCTCCTCGCCGACGCCGCGGAGCAGGCCGGCGTCGGCCGCTACCTGCTGGTGTCCTCGATGGGCGTCGAGCAGGCGCGCGGGGAGACCCCGCAGGGTGGCGACCCGGGCATGGCCGTCTACCTGCAGGCCAAGCTCCGCGCCGAGGACGACGTCCTGCCCCGCGAGGCCCTGGCGACCACGATCCTGCGGCCCGGTGGGCTCACCGACGACCCGGGCACCGGTCGGGTGACGCTGGGCCACGGCATCGGCTCCGGCAGCGTCCCCCGGGACGACGTGGCCGCGGTCCTGGTCGCGCTGCTCGACGCCGGCCGCGACGGCGCGGTCGTGGAGCTCGTCAGCGGGGAGACGCCGATCGACGCGGCGGTCACCGCCCTTCCGTGAGCTACTCGGCGGGCCGGCGCCGGGCCCGCGTGCGGAGCGCGCGGTCGGCCAGCATGTCCTCTGGCGGGTAGTCCACGCGGACCAGCGTCAGACCGCCGGCCGGTGCGACCGGCACCTCGCTTGCCCGCTCGTCGCGGGCGAGCAGGCCGGCCGGCCAGTCCGGCGTGCGCCGGCCCTCACCCACGGCCGTCAGCGCGCCGACGAGGCTGCGCACCATCGAGTGGCAGAACGCGTCGGCCGACGCCGAGAGGGTGACCAGGTCGCCGCTCCGGGCGACCTGCAGGGCGAGCAGGGTGCGGATCGTGGTGGCGCCCTCGCGACGGCGGCAGTACGCGGCGAAGTCGTGCTCGCCCAGCAGCAGCGCCGCCGCCACCGCCATCGCGTCGGTGTCGAGCGTGCGGCCCCACGCCACGGTGTCCGACCGGCGCAGCGGCGGCGGACCCCAGTCGGCGTCGGTCAGCCGGTACACGTAGTGCCGGCCGAGTGCGCCGAAGCGGGCGTCGAAATCCGGATGCGCCTCCACCACGGCCGGGACGGCGATGTCCGGCGGGAGGATTCCTCGCAGCCGCCGCACCAGCCGGTCTCGCTGCTGGTCCCACAGCGCCCGCGCGACGTCGCAGTGCGCCACCTGCCCGGTGGCGTGCACGCCGGCGTCCGTGCGGCCGGCCACGGTCAGCTGGACCGGCGTGCGGAGCACCGTGCCGAGCGCCTCCTCGAGGTCGCCCTGCACGGTCCGCTGGTCGGGTTGCCGGGCCCAACCGTGCAGCGCCGTGCCGTCGTAGCTCACCGCCAGACGAAGGCGGACGAGCCCGCCACCGTCGTGGGTGGCGGGCTCGTCCGGATCTTCGGTGTTCAGCGTGCTCGGAGCGTCAGCGCGGGTCGGGAGCCGACTCGCCGCCGGGAGCGTTCAGTCCCGCGGTGGCCGCGTCGCCCAGCTCCGCGGCATTGACCTCGGCCGCGGCGGCGTCGGCGAGCTCCGGGGAGACGTTGTCGCCGTCGACGACGACGCCGTTCTCCGCCGTGGGCTCGCGGTCGACGTCACCGTCGTCCTGGCGCTCGCCGTCGGGCACGAAGACGTCGGTGACGATCTCCTGCGCCTCGTCGCGATCGCCGCTGGTCACTTGGCGCCGTCCGTGTCGGATTCGGCCCCCGCCTCCGAGGAGGCGTCGTCGGCCTCGTCCGGGCTGTCCGCAGAGTCGGCGCTGTCGGCGCTGTCGGCCGAGTCCGCGCTGTCCGCGGAGTCGGCGGACTCCTCGGCAGCGTCCGCGGTCACCTCACCGGCGGCGGCGGCGGAGCCGGCACCGGTGGCGAACTGCGTGCCGCGGGCCCGCTCGGCCTCGCCGACGGCCTGCTGGCCGACGGTGAGCGCCTCGACGAGCTCGATGACGGCCATGGGGGCGTTGTCGCCCTTGCGGGGGCCGACCTTGGTGATGCGGGTGTAGCCACCCGGCCGGTTCGCGAAGCGCGGACCGATCTCGGCGAAGAGGGTGTGCACGACGTCCTTGTCACGGATCGTCGTCATCACCTGGCGACGGGCGTGCAGGTCGCCCCGCTTGGCGAAGGTCACCAGCTTCTCGGCCAGGGGACGCAGCCGCTTGGCCTTGGCCTCGGTGGTGGTGATCCGCCCGTGCTCGAACAGCGACGTGGCCATGTTGGCCAGCATCAGCCGCTGGTGCGCGGGGGATCCGCCGAGACGGGGACCCTTGGTGGGGGTGGGCATGTCGGTCCTTCCTCAAGCTGCCGGCCGGTGCGAGGGGCGGCTGCGTTCCGTGGTGGTGCTGTCGTTGCTGATCAGCGTGCCGGGCCCGGGAGCCCGTCCGGACGGCGGGGTCTCCCCCGCCGCCCGGTGTGGATCAGAGCTGCTCGGTCTCCTGGTAGGAGCCCTCGTCGTACTGGGGCTGCTGCTCGTAACCGGGGGCGAACTCGCCGGTGCCCTGGTAGGCGTCGGTCTCGTAGCCCTCGTCGTAGCTCTCGAC
>JBBRBF010000079.1:0-3728 GCA_038206105.1 Actinomycetales bacterium
ATGAGCGGCATCGCCCGGGTGCTGCTGGCCCGCGGCCAGACGGTCTCCGGCAGCGACGCCAAGGACAGCCGCACCACCGCCGCCCTGCGCGCGCTCGGCGCGACGGTCCACCTCGGCCACGCCGCCGAGCACGTCGCCGACGCCGACACGGTCGTCGTGTCGACGGCCATCCGGCAGGACAACCCGGAGCTGGTCGCCGGCCGCGACCGAGGGCTGCGGGTGCTGCTGCGCGCCGAGGCCCTGGCTGCGCTGATGGCCGGCCGGCGGGGAGTCGCCGTGGCCGGTACGCACGGCAAGACGACGACCACCTCGATGCTCACCGTGGCCGTCCAGCACTGCGGCGTCGATCCGTCCTTCGCCATCGGTGGCGACCTCAACGAGGCCGCGAGCAACGCCCACCACGGCAGCGGCGAGCTGTTCATCGTCGAGGCCGACGAGAGCGACGGCAGCTTCCTGGCCTACCGCCCCTACGCGGCCATCGTCACCAACGTCGAGGCCGACCACCTCGACCACTACGGCGACGCCGCCGCCGTCGACCGCGCCTTCGAGGACTTCGTCGCCACCGTCGACCCGGCAGGCTTCGTCGTCACCTGCGCCGACGACGCCGGCGCCCGGCGGCTCGCGACGTACGCCCGCGAGCGCGGCATCGACGTCCGCACCTACGGCACCGCCGAGGACGCCGACCTGCGGTTGAGCGGCGTCACCGTCAGCGGCACCACCAGCCGGTACGAGCCGGTGCTGCGCGGGCGGCGCCTGCCCCCCGTGGCGCTGGCCGTGCCGGGGCGGCACCTGGCGCTGAACTCCGGCGCGGCGCTGCTCACCGGCATCGGTCTGGGCCTGCCGGAGGCCCTGCTCGTGAGCGGCCTCGGCGGCTTCACCGGGGTGCGCCGGCGGATGGAGCTCAAGGGGACCGTCGCCGGCGTCCGGGTCTACGACGACTACGCCCACCACCCGACCGAGCTCGTCGCCCAGCTGTCCGCGGCGCGCGAGGTCGTGGGGGAGGGGCGCCTGGTCGTGGCCTTCCAGCCGCACCGCTACAGCCGCACGCTGGCCTTCGCCGCGGAGTTCGGCGCTGCGCTCGGCGCGGCCGACGAGGTCGTCGTCATGGAGGTCTACGCCGCCGGCGAGGAGCCGGTGCCCGGGGCCGGCGGCGGGACGGTCGCGGCCGCCGTACCGCACGACCGGGTCGTGTTCGAGCCGTCGTGGACCGCGGTGCCGCAGCTGCTGGCCGACCGCGCCGCGCCGGGCGACCTGGTGCTGACGTTGGGCGCCGGCGACGTCACCGCGATCGGCCCCGAGGTGCTGCGCGTGCTGGCGGGGGCCGCCGAGTGACCCGCCGCCGACCCGGCCCTCACCGTCGACCCGGCCCTCACCGCCGACCCGGAGGAGCGACCCCGTGACCGCCCCCACCCGCCCCGCCCGCCGCCCCGCGGTCGTCCCGGCGACCGGCCGGCTGCAGGAGCGCCAGCGCGCGGCCCGCTCCTCCCGTCGGCGCCGCGGCCTGCGCCACGTCGCGTCCGCGCTGGTCTTCCTGCTGCCGCTGGCGGCGCTGGCCTGGGTGGTGCTCGCCTCCACCTGGCTGGCCGTCGACCGGGTCGAGGTCACCGGCACCGGACGGCTGCAGGCGGCGCAGGTCGTCGAGGCCGCCGCCGTGGACCCGGGCACGCCGCTGGCCCGGGTCGACACCGGCGAGGTGGAGCAGCGCGTGGCCGCCCTGGCGCCCGTCGCCGAGGTCGCCGTCCGCCGCACCTGGCCCGGCACGCTCACCGTCGAGGTCGTCGAGCGCACCCCGGTCGCCGGCGTCGACGGGCGCGGCGGCGTGGTGCTCGTGGACGCCGCCGGCGTGCTGTTCGGCGGTGAGCCGGCGCTCCCGGCGGGGCTGCCGCGCCTGCAGGTCGCCGACCCCGGCCCGGAGGACCCTGCCACCCGGGCGGCCCTGGCCGTGCACGTCGCCCTGCCCGAGGAGCTGCGCAGCCAGGTGGTCTCCCTGCGGGCCCCGTCCCCGGCGGGCGTGGTGCTGGAACTGGCCGACGGCCGTGAGGTCGTCTGGGGGAGTCCCGGCGGCACCGCGACCAAGGCCGCGGCCGTGCTGGCGCTGCTGGACCGCCCCGGCACCGTCCTGGACGTGAGCGGCGAGGGCGTCGTCGTCGTCTCCTAGGACGACCCGCGGCGCCACCGCCGGACGGCGGGGGCAGGGGCGCGCGAGCGGGCTCGGGTGGCCCGCGTGGACACCGTCACCCGGACGCCAGGGCTGAGACCCGGCCCCACCGGGCACGGTCCTGAGCCATGAGCTCCCCCTCCGCCCCGTGCTCGGCCCCGGAACCGGTGCCGAGCGGGGAGCGGGCGCGCGCGGCCCGCGCGACCATGGACGCCCTGACCGAGAACCGGGACGTCTTCGAGACCTTCTTCGAGGCGGCGCGCATCGGTCTGGCGCTGGCCGACCTCGACGGCCGCTACGTGCGCGTCAACGACACCTACGCCGCGCTGGTGGGCCAGGCCCCCGAGGACCTCATCGGGGTGGCCCTGGGGGAGGTCGTGGGCCAGCAGGACGAGGGCGTCCGCCAGCTGCTGGAGGGAGCGGCGAGCTCGACGCAGGCCGAGCAGCAGTACGTCCTGCCGGACGGCACCGCGCGCTGGCTGCTGCACGGCGTGGCCGTGGTGCTCGGCCCCGACGGGACCCCTGCCTGGCACGCCGTCAGCGCGCAGGACATCACCGAGCGCCGTCGCGCCGAGCAGGACCTGCGCGAGCTGACGGCGGTGCTGAGCGAGCGTGCCGTGCGCGACCCGCTCACCGGCTTGGCGAACCGCGCGCTGCTGGAGGAGCGGCTGCGCAGCTCGCTGTCCCGCGACGCCCGGTCGGGCGAGTCCACCGGCGTGCTGTTCCTGGACCTGGACGGCTTCAAGGCGGTCAACGACGAGCACGGGCACGCCGCGGGCGACGCGGTGCTGCGCACGGTGGGCTCCCGGCTGAACCGGCTCGTGCGCCCGTCGGACACCGTGGCGCGCCTGGGCGGCGACGAGTTCGTCGTGCTCGTCGAGGGTGCCTCGCCGGCGGCGCTGGAGGCACTGGCCGCGCGCGTGCACGGCGCGCTGGCCGACCCGGTCCGCGTCGGGACCCTCGACCTCACGGTGGGGGTGAGCGTCGGCGTGGCGCTGTCCGAGCGCGGGGAGGGCGATCCGCAGGGCGTGCTCGCCCAGGCCGACGCGAGGATGTACGACGCCAAGCGGGCCGGGGGCTGACGGCCCGCGAAGGACCGGAACTCCGGGGGTTCCGGGCCCGCCGAGGGCCCGGCCGGGTGGTCTGCCCGGATGGTCCGGACCGGGAGTCCGGTCCGCCCCCGCGGATCACCCGCGAGGAGTCCGCAGGAAGCTTTCTCGCGACACGCCGAGGTGCCTGTTGACCCGTCCCGGCGGCTCCCCTAGCGTCCCGCCACGTCAGCCCAGGTTGACATAACTGTAAGCGTCTCGTTGAGGTCAAGGGTTGAGCCCACGACCTCGACCTCCACCCCGCCCGCACCCTCGAGAGGCTCCTCCACCGTGGCAGCACCGCAGAACTACCTCGCCGTCATCAAGGTGGTCGGCATCGGCGGTGGCGGCGTCAACGCCGTCAACCGGATGATCGAGGTGGGCCTCAAGGGCGTCGAGTTCATCGCCATCAACACCGACGCCCAGGCGCTGCTGATGAGCGACGCCGACGTCAAGCTCGACGTCGGCCGCGAGCTCACCCG
>JBBRBF010000080.1:0-3578 GCA_038206105.1 Actinomycetales bacterium
TGGTGCTGCGGCGGCAGTGGCGCAAGGCCGTGCAGCATGTAGCCACCACCGCCCGCCAGATCGGTGCTGACCCGACCTTCGACGCCCGCGCCGACGCCATCACCGCCCAGGTGCGGGAGGTGCAGGCGCGGGCTGATGCGACCGCGGGGCGGTGGAGCTCGGGGACCGGACCCACCGACCGCCGGGTCTTGGACGTCCTCTGCACTCTGGCCCTGCAGGCCCTGTGCGCGGATCTGGAGGCCGATGTCCGGCGGGTGGCCCTGCTAGCCGGTGTCGGGCGGGAGACGGCCCGCACGGGCCTGCTGCGCCTCGCGGCGCAGGGCTGGATCGCGCAGACCGCGCCCGCCACCGGGCCCCACGGTGCCCGGTGGACGATCACCCCCCCAGGCGCCGTCCACAGGAGCACCACACCTGATCGGTCACAAGCGGACCCGCGCCCCGCAGGGGCCGGGGCCGCCGAACGCCTCGCCCTGCTCACCGTCCTGACCGCCCGCACCGCTGACGCCGCGCACGACGTGTTCACCGCCAGGCCAGGAGGAGGTCTCGGGCATGGGGCAGGCAACGCCTGGGCCCGGGTGGTCCAGTCCATGACCACCCTCCAGCTCGCCCGCGCCACCGCCCACTCCCCCGACGACCTTGAGCCCGTCCTGCACCGGCTGATGGCTCACGGGCTGCTGGAGCGAGTGGACGACACCTGGCGCCGACCCCAGCACGACCGGCGCGACTTGGTCGCAGCGCAGCGCGGCGTCGTGGGCCGGCTGCGGGAGCGGGCTGGGCGGTACGGGGCGGAGCGGGCGGTGTGGGCGTGGTGGCAGGCCGAGCAGACCTGGATGCGGGCCCCCCGCCGTACCGACGCCCGCCGCCGGGCCGGCACCGGTCAGCTGGACCTGCTGGCCGAGCCCGGCACCATCACCCTCGGCGCCCACCCCCGTCGCGCCGACGGGCGGGCCGACTTCCGCGCCGCCCGCACCATCGTGGCCACCGCGGCCGCCGAGGGCCAAGGACCGACCGTCCTCGCCCACTCCCCCGACGCAGCCCGACCATCCCGACGGCCCCATGCCGCCTGAGGCTCACCGACCAGTGCCCCCCACTGATCAGCACTGCCACTGATCAGCACCGCGGCCGACTAGCACGCGGACGAGACAGGCGCCTAACCCCTCGCCCACCTGGGGACGGCCCGAGCTCTCGCACGGCTCCACCCGCCCACAGGGGGACGACGGGACCCACGCCCATCAGGCCCGCACCCCGTCAGCTGACGCCGACCAGGCACGGCCCCTCTTCCAGCAGCCCACCACGAGGAACGGTCGGGCCCTGCGGGCCCTTCTCGGAACGGCCTGCGGCCGCGCAGCTCTTTCTCCCTTCCCCTCCCGATTTCCAATGCTCGCCGGCTCCACGGCCTCGGCAAGCCGGGGCTCGCTGCGCTCGACCCCTCCGGGCGCCACCTCGCCGGCTGCGCTCCCTCGTCCCTCGGTCACTGAGCCCGCCGACGAGGCACCGCCCTCCGGGGCAGACCCCGGCTCGCGGCTACGCCGCGCCCTACGGGTGCCTACGCCCGCTCCACCGGCGCTCATCTCCATGCCGGGAGGGGGCGGGGGATGGTCACACGGGGCCACCCGCACCCATCACCTCCCAGCCCACCTCACCAACCAACGACCACCGGGAGAACCCATGAACGCCATCCGTATCGACCAGGCCCGCGAGATCCTCGCCGTCGTCACCTCCACCCTCGGGTTCCAGCCCACCGACGCGCTGGTCCTCCTCGGCCTGCGCGGCCCCCACAACGTCCTCGGCCCTGTCGTGCGCATCGACCTGCCCGCCCTTGAGGACCCCGCCACCGTCGCCCACCTCGTCACCCTGGCCACCACCCACAGCAGCACCTGCTTGGTCATCACCTACACCCCCGCCGACCAGCGCCACGCCGGACGCCGAGCCGTCAGCACCCTGACCGCCGCGCTCGACGAGGCCCACCACCCCGTCCTGGAGACCCTGTGGGCCACCCCCACCGCCTACGGCTCCGCGACCTGCACCAACCCCGCGTGCTGCCCGCCCTCCGGGCACCCCATCGGCGACCTCGACGCCACCGTCATCCGCGCCACCGATGTCACCAACGGACGTGCCCTCGTCAGTAGCCGCGCCGACCTCATCCCCGCCTCCGCCTCCCCGACCGCCCGACGCCTCGCCGAAGCAGCACGAGCCGACTGGGCCGCCGAGCACCCGAGCATCGACCCCGCGCACGCCCTCGCCGCCCTGGACGTCTGGACGACCGCGCTCGAGCACCCCGAGGACGTCGACCTCAGCACCTACGGACACCTCGCGGCCGTCCTGGCCCACCCTGCCTGGCGCGACCTCGTCATCACCCACGCCGCCACCGACGGCACCGGCATCGACCCCCACACCGGCACCGCCCGCATCGACGCCGTCCGAGCCATGCTCGCCCCCGCTGGCGAGCCCGCCCAGCGACCCGGCACCCACCTGCCCGTCGCCGTCGACCTGCTCATGCGCACGGCCGTCCACGCCACCGGCTCCCCCGCCGCCCACGCCTGGGCCGCCACCGCCCTGCTGTCCTGGTACTCCGGCCACGGCGCCCGCACCGCCCTCGCCACCGAAGCCGCCCAGACCGCCGACCCCAACAACACACTCGCCGCCCTCACCGCGCAGATCCTCGCCGCACAGCTCGCCCCCGCCTGGACTCAGACCGACTGAGCCGCACCCACGCCACCCGGCGCACACCACGCGCCGGGTGGCCCTCCCCCAGTCCGACGCGCCCTCAGTCCGACACGTAGCAGCGCCAGGCACGTGCGCCGGCGGAATCGCCTACGGCGATGCTGATCCCAGCGCGACGCCGTCGCGCCACGCCAGCCATCCTTGACGACCACTATCGGGCGCGGGCTCACCCACGCACCACGACCTACGAGCCTTCTCGGAGGGCCACTTGAGCGAGCCCACTCCTGACGAGCTGCGTCAACAGCTCCTCGACACCCCCCAAGACGGCGACGACGACACCACCGGCCTCACCACCCGACAAGCCATCAAGATCGCCGCCGTCCTCGACGCCTACGCCCGCGGCAACCAGGAGCTTTACTACGACGCCGTCCTCGACGCCCGGAACCTCCTGCTCGCCCACGCCTACGCCGGACGAGGAGCCAGCGGTATCCCCACCCCCGAGTACGCCGCCATCCAGTTCGAACGATGGCCCTGGCCCCGTTAGTTACAGACTGACGAACTCACAGAGCACAGACTCACGGAGTCTGAGAGGAACAGACTCCGTGAGTAACCGGGTGCGGGCCCAACGGCGTGTCTACGCCCCCAAGACGCGGGGGTCTGTAACTCTGCGAGTCACGTACTCCGTGGGCAAAGCCGCGAACTAACAGAGTCTGTGAGGAGGGTGGATGTCTCACGCCGGTAGCCGCGTCGTCGCCGTCGTCAACGGCAAGGGCGGCGTCGGAAAAACGACCATCACCGCGAACGTCGGCGGCATGCTCGCCGCCGGAGGAGCCCGGGTCCTCCTGATCGACCTCGACCCGCAGGGCAACCTTGCCGAGGAGCTCGGCTACGCCGGGACCGACGCCGACGACGAC
>JBBRBF010000081.1:0-3477 GCA_038206105.1 Actinomycetales bacterium
CCCCGCGGTGGCATGCCGCTCGTCGTCACCCGCCTCCGGGTACCGGCATGACAGACCTCGTGCTCGTCGTCGTGCTCCTGCTCGCGGGCGGTGCCGCAGCGTGGCTCGCCGCCGACCTCCGGACCATCGTCGGGGGAGCCACTCGGTCGGTCCCCTCGCTCGCCGTCGTCGTGCCGGCGCGCGACGAGGAGGCGACGCTCCCGGCGGTGCTGGATTCCTTGCACGGGCTGGGCGTGGACGTGGTCGTGGTGGACGACGACTCCCGCGACGCCACGGCGTCGGTGGCACGAGCCGCCGGAGCGCGAGTCCTGGCC
Organism: Actinomycetales bacterium; assembly: GCA_038206105.1. GTDB lineage: Bacteria > Actinomycetota > Actinomycetes > Actinomycetales > JBBRBF01 > JBBRBF01. The sequence goes on from JBBRBF010000081.1 coordinate 315, forward strand.
GCCGGGACGCCGCCGCCCGGGTGGACCGGCAAGGCGTGGGCATGCCACGTGGGTGCGGAGGCGACGACGTCCGACCTGCTGCTGTTCCTCGACGCGGACACGGTGCTGGCGCCGGACGCGCTGGCCGGGTTGGTGGACCTGCACGACCGGCACGGCGGCCTGGTGTCCGTGCAGCCGTTCCACGCCGTCGAGCGGCCGCACGAGCAGGTGTCGGCGTACTTCAACGTGGTCGCGGTGCTGGCCAGCGGCGCTTTCACGCGTGACGGGGGACGCCGGCCGATGGCGTTCGGGCCGTGCCTGCTGACCTCGCGGGCGGACTACGAGCGGGCCGGCGGTCACGGCTCGGTCCGGTCGGCGATCCTCGACGACGTCGAGCTCGCGGTGGCCTACCACCGCGCCGGGCTCCCCGTCCGGTGCTGGGTCGGCGGCGACCGGCTCCGGATGCGCAGCTACCCGGGCGGGCTCGGCCAGCTCGTCAGCGGCTGGACCAAGAACATCGCCTCGGGCGCCTCCGCCGCTGCGCCCGGCCCGACCCTCGGCACGGTGCTGTGGATCAGCGCCCACCACGCCGTCGCCGTCGGCGCGCTCCTCGCGCTCGTCGAGGCGGTCACCGGGTGGGGTGCCGCCTTGTCCTACGGGCACCCGCTCGTCTGGGCCGTGGCCTGGGTCGTGGCCGCGGGGCAGCTGCGGTCCCTGCTCGCGCGGGTGGGCTCGTTCCGGTGGTGGACGTGGGCGGTGTTCCCCGTGCCCCTGCTCGCGTTCGACCTCGTCTTCGCGCGCTCGGCCGCTCAGACGGCGCTGCGCCGCTCGGTGAGGTGGCGGGGCCGGGCGGTCGACCTGCGGCACCGCTCGGTCGAGGGAGGCGCCTGATGCTGAGGCTGCTGATCCCGCAGGGCGTGACGATCCTCGTCGACATCGTGGCGTGGGGGACGTTCCACGCCGCGACCGGCTACGCCGCCCACCGGTTGCGCGACGAGCGCCTGGAGAGCGACGGTTGGCTGCTGCGGGAGCGAGGGTTCGAGGACGGGGGCCGCTGGTACCGACGCCGCCTGCGGATCCACCGCTGGAAGGACCGGCTCCCCGAGGCGGGGGCCCTCTTCACCGGCGGCCTCAGCAAGCGCGAGCTGCCGTCGTACGACGGACCCGGGCTGCGGCTCTTCGCGCGCGAGACGCGACGGGCCGAGCTCACCCACTGGTGGTGCATGGCGTGCGGGCCGCTCTTCGTGCTGTGGAACCCGCCGCTCGCCGCGGGCCTCCTCGTCACGTACGGCGTGCTGGTCAACCTGCCGTTCATCCTCATCCAGCGCTACAACCGGTTCCGCATCCAGTCGCTGCTCGAGCGGCGGTACGCATGACGTCCCGCGACACCGCCCCCGGGTCGGCCCGCTCCTCCGGCGGCACGGCCACCGCAACGCGGCCGCCGTCGCTGCTGCGGCCCTCGAACCCCCGGCACGGGCCGGTGGCCCAGCTGCTCATGGCCTGGGCGCCGCTCGGCGCGATCCTGCTCGTCTACTGGGTCGCGCAGTGGATCAGCGCGCCGCTCAGCGCGGGCGCCGCGACCAACCGGCTCGGCTTCGGCCTGCACGTCACCGGGCCGGCCGACGCGGACCGGGCCGTCTTCGGCGAAGTCCCGACCGTCTGGCTCCAGGCGCGCCTCGTCGAGGGGTCGCCGCACTGGTACGACGTCGCCGCCGCGCTGGTCTACGTCACACACTTCGTCGCCATCCCGCTGCTCACGGCGGTCCTGTGGTTCCGCCTGCGCGAGCGCTTCGCCGTCTGGGTGGCGACGGTCCTCGCGTTCACCGCCGTCGGGGTGACGGGCTACGTCGCCTACCCCGCCGCGCCGCCCTGGATGGCGTCGGAGCAGGGGGCGATCGGCCCGGTCGAGCGCATCTCGAACCTCGGCTGGGAGCCCGTCCACCTCGATCTCGTCGGGACGCTGGTCGCCTCCGCCCAGGACGGCAGCAACCCGGTCGCCGCGATGCCGTCGCTGCACGCCGGCGCCGCCATGCTCGTCGCCCTGTTTCTGTGGCCGTCGGCCGGCCCGCGGTGGCGTTTGCTGTTGCTGGCGTATGCCTTGGCGATGGCAGTCACGCTCGTCTACACCGGCGAGCACTACGTCGCCGACGTATTTGCGGGTTGGCTGACGGCGGGGTTGGCCGTCACCGTGGTCGCGTCGCTTCGTGCGTCCTTCGCGAGACGTCTGCCTACGTGTCGAGCGGGTGCGTCCGGCCGGTATGCGCAAGGATGATGTCGCAAAGGGAAGCTGCAGGCTTAAAGTCGCAGACCAAGGCGATGGGCCGCTGCCGCATTCAGCCTTCGTCATCGGACAGAGACGACCTCGACCGCGTTGACCCGGGGCGGGGTCCGCGTTCCAGCGATGCGATCAGGCGGGTGTACCAACGTTAGGAGTAGCGCGTTCGAGAGGTCGTCGATACTGTCGAAGAGGGTGTCGAAGTCCGTGATCTCGGTGGGGATCTGCCCGTCCCTTCGGGCAAGCATGGCGTCGATGACCGCGTGCAGGACGCTGGCGCGACTCGGTTTGAACCGCCCCGGGATGTTCGGAGACCGGAAACTCCAGGCGGTTCAGTTAGCAGGTCGCGACCACGTTGATCAGCGCCGCCTCGGCCTGCTTGCGACGCTCGAGCAGCCACTCGGGGGAGTAGGTCCCCGGGCGGAGTCTAGGGATCGCGACGTCGATGGTGCCGGCCCGGGTGTCCCCGTGCCGGTAGCTGTGGGAAAGGTAACCCGCTCCGGCGAGTCACGGACGTACTCGGCGCCACAGACCGCGTCGGCCTCGGCTGACATCAACGCGTTGATCACCGTGTTGAGCAGGTCCCAGATCAGATCCTGCGACGCGGCCGACAGGCCGTTGTCGAGCAGCTGGGCAGGGTGAGAATTGGCGGAGCGGTCATCGTGATGATCCTCTCCAGAGTGCTGTAGACGGCTCACCCGAAGAATCACGCGGTGGCCGCGTCTACGTCCCGGCGACATGCGGGGCAACGATCACGTCGACCGCGATACCCCACCATTGAGGACTCAACTGCAACCTCACCCCGGTCCGCGTCGACCCACTTTGCGGAACTCGCTTGGCGACTGCCCGGTCCAGCGCCTGAAGGCGTGAGAGAAGTTCGCCAGGTCGCTGTAGCCGAGATCGACGGCG
>JBBRBF010000082.1:0-3379 GCA_038206105.1 Actinomycetales bacterium
GACCACCTGCGCGGGCACGGCGTCGAGGCCGACGTGGTCCGCCTCGACGGGGCCGTCGAGACCGCCGTCCGGCTCGGTGTGGCCGACGTGATCGCGGACGTCGTCGAGACCGGCACCACGCTGCGCGCCGCGGGCCTGGAGTCCCCGACGGTGTCCCCGCTGCACGACCAGAGGTGGGCGGCGGTGCGGGCCATGGTGCCGCGGCACCTGACGAACACGGTGATGGACGAGCTCTACGAGCCCGGCGCGCGCGATCCTCACCACGACGATCCACGCCTGCCGGATCTGAGGTGAGCGTGCCCGACGACCCCCGCTGGGCCGACCTGCACCGGGTCTTCCGACCGCGGCGGACCCGGCAGGTCGCCTACACCGTCGCGGTCGTGGCGCTGGTGACGATGGCGGTGCTGGCTTTCGCGCTGCCGATGCCGCTGGGCCCGCTGGACCGGATCGGGTTCCTGTCCGTGGGTCTGATCGTGGCGTGGTTCATGCACCGGCAGGCCAGCGTCGTCGCCGATCCGACCCCGACCGGCCTGCACGTGCGCAACCTGCTGCTGAGCCGGGACGTGGAGTGGGCGGAGGTGGTCGCCGTGCGCTTCGGCGAGGGCCGCCCGTGGGCGCAGCTCGACCTCGCGGACGGCGACACCCTCGCGGTGATGGCGGTGCAGCAGGCGGACGGCGCTCGCGGCACCGCCGACGCGACGCGCCTCGCGACGCTCGTGGAGCTGCACACCCGTACCTCCCGCAACGACTGACGCGGGACCCGGGCGGTCACGGCGTGGTGCGGTCCCGGGGCACGACGTCGATGACCGTCCGCTCGAACGGCAGGTCGATCCCCGCACCCGTCGTCGCCTCGACGACCGCGACGATCGCGGCGCTGCGGACCTGCCACATGTCCGCGATCCGCGGGGCGTGCCAGTAGCGGACCCGGATCGTGACCCACGACGCCGCGAGCTCCTCGACCCAGGCCTGCACGCCGCGGTCGCCGTCGACGCCCTCGACCGCTGCGACGGCGTCGGTCAGCACTCGCTGGGCGTTCGGCAGGTCGGTGCCGTAGGCGACCCCGACGGTGAAGTCGGTGCGGCGCAGGCCGTTCACGGTGAGGTTGGTCAGCGGGCTCTTCAGCGCCTGGGCGTTCGGGAGCAGGACGCGCACCCCGTCGTAGGTGCTGATCGTCGTGTACCGGAGGTTGAGCTCCTCGACGGTGCCCTCGTGGTCGCCGCTGACGATCTGGTCGCCCGGGCTGAACGGGTTGCGGAAGCCCATCAGCACGCCGGAGATGTAGTTCTCCGCGATGTCCTGCAACGCGAACGCGACCGCGATGCCGACGATGCCGGCGCCGGCGAGGACAGGCCCCAGGTCGAGCCCCACGGTGCGCAGCGCGACGTAGACCCCGACGGCGACGAGGACGACGAACACGAGCCGCGCCATCACCTGGACCGTCGAGGTGACCGTGTCGCCGCGGTGCCCGACCCGCCGGATCGCCCACCGTGCGAGCCACGCCAGGGCCAGCGCCACCGCGAGCGCGACCGCGGCGCCGATCCACTCGCCTACGCCGGTGCCGTCGTCGACGGCCTGCTGTGCGGCCGGCCAGCTGGACGTGCTCACGTCCCACCCCTCTCGTCGGCGGACCGTGCCGGGCCGCGGCGAGCCTACGGCCGGCGGAGCGTCCCGGCGCCGCGGGCGCGGCTACCGTGACGGTCATGGCCGGTGCGGTGGACGTCCCCGAGGTGCGCACCGACCGGCTGCTGCTGCGGGCGTGGCGCGACCGGGACGCGGAGCCGTTCGCGGCGATGAACGCCGACCCCGCCGTCGCCGAGCACCTCGTCGAGCCACTCACGCGCGAGCGGAGCGACGCGCTGCTGTCACGGATCGAGGACCACTGGCGGCAGCACGGCTACGGCCTGTGGGCGGTGGAGCGGGTGGACGACGGCGCCTTCGTCGGCTTCACCGGGCTGGCCCGGGCCACGTTCGAGACGCCGTTCACCCCGGCGGTCGAGGTGGGGTGGCGGCTCGTTCCGGAGTACTGGGGGTGCGGCTTCGCCACCGAGGCGGGGCGCGCGGCGCTCGCGTTCGCGTTCGACCGACTCGGCCTGGGCGAGGTCGTCTCCTTCACCACGACCGGCAACTCCAGGTCCCGTGCCGTGATGGAGCGGATCGGGATGCGGCGCGACCCCAGCGGCGACTTCGAGCACCCGAACGTGCCTGTGGGCCACCGGGTGCGGCCGCACGTGCTCTACCGGGTCACCGCCGAGGAGCACCGGTGTGCTGTCGACTCGGCGTTGGACGAGCTTCGGCGCTGGGAGGACTCCGGGGCGGGCTGGCGCGTGCGCTCGCGCGCCGGTGGCCGGCTCGTGCTGGCGCTGCTGACGTGCGACGGCGGCGAGGAGGTGCAGCGCCTCGAGTCGTCCGACCCCGCCGTGCTCGCGTGGGTGGGGGACCGCGACGCCCACGACGCCTGAGCCGCGCGATGTCGTCGGGCGCTGCTCACGCGTCGAGCACCCGCAGGCCCACGTGGTCGGCGAGGGCCGGCGCCAGCTCGAGCAGCTGGGCCGGCGAGACCACCGCCCCGGCGAGCCCGGCGAGCCCGGTCGGGGCGCGCAGGTCCGCGCCCCGCAGGTCCACGTCGCGCAGGTCAGCGCCGGTGACGTCGAGTCGTCCGAGAGCGCCGTCGACGCGCAGCCGGGTCGCGCTCGCGCCGCCGAGGTCCAGCTCGCCCACGACGACGTCGTCGAGGTGGACGTCGGTCAGCGTCGCCGCCCGCAGGTTCAGGTAGTCGACCTTGCCACCGCGCAGGCGAACCCGGGTCAGGTCGGACCCGGGCAGCACCAGGGCGCCGACCCGGCAGCCCGCGAGGTCGACGTCCAGCCACGTGGAGCGGGGCGGCGTCGAGGTCGGTCGCCGTGACCGCGTCCCACGTGCACCCGGTGACACGGGCGCGGCGCAGCACGGCCCCGTCGAGGCGGCAGCGGGTGACCCGGCAGTCGACCAGACGGACCCGCTCGGCCGCCCGGCCGCTGAGGTCGAGGTCCGCCAGGTCGAGCCCGTCGCAGTCGCCCTCGGGAGCGACGTCCCACGCCGACCCGGGCACGAGGTCACCCAAGGCGACGTCGGGGGCCGCCGGGGTCGCGGGAGGTGTCTCCGCCGTCACCACGCGGCGTCCCGCAGCGGGCAACCTGCGCCGAGCACCGCAGTACCGTACGTGCCGGGGCGTTCCACCAGCACACGGCCTGGGTTCCGCCTAGATGATCGATTCCAAGGGCGGTCAGTGGTCGTAGGCGGTCAGTGAACGTGGGACGGGTCTGCCGTTGCGGTCGTTGTGCCAGATCGCTGCGGTCAGGGCGAGGATGCGTTGTAGGACGCGGACGGCGACGCCGGAGGG
>JBBRBF010000083.1:0-3298 GCA_038206105.1 Actinomycetales bacterium
GGCGCGCCCCAGAGCGGGTCGGGGCCGGGCACCGTCTCCTGCTCCACCACGACACCGCCACGGTCGCGGACGTCCTGCAGCAGGGCGTCCAGGTCGACCAGCGCGTTCCAGGGCGCGCGCCGGGCACGCGAGAACGGGTTCCCGCGTCGGGCGCGGACCTCGAAGTAGGAGCGTCCTCCGCCGAGCAGGAGCGTGCGGCAGGCGAGCAGGAGGTTGGTGCGACCGGAGTCGCCGAGCGCGTCCAGCCCGAGCCGGCAGTAGAGCGCCTTGGGCCCGGGGCGCTGCGCCGTCGTCAACGTCCGCGCGAGCAGCGCCCGCAGGTCGTAGACCGTGACGTCGTGGAAGGTCGCGTCGACGGCGTCGGCGCGAGAGGCGGCGGCGAGGGCCTCCGCGGCGAAGTCGATGCCGACCGCGGAGCCGGTGCGTTCCGCCAGCGCTGCGGTGTCGGCCCCGGCGCCGCAGCAGACGTCGAGCACGGTGGTGCCGGGTCGGAGCCGGTCGGCGACCCAGCCGGCGAAGTCGGAGGGCTCCGCGGTGGCGCCCTCGCTCTCGCGGTGCCACCGGCTCCACCGGCCCGGGCGGGCGAGGTGGTTGCCCATCCAGCCGTGCATCCGGCGCCGGTAGTCGCGGTCCATCTCGAACGTGAAGGCCGGGTCCGGGGTCCGCCAGGACGGGCCGTAGGTCAGGGCGAGCACCGCCTCGGGGTCGGCCGGGGACGGCAGCTCGACGCCCTCGAGGGTGACCTGCCCGACGGGCTCCACCTGGTGCTGCTCCAGGGGTCCCTGGCACAGCGGCGGGATCTCGAAGACGCCGTCGTGGAGGTAGGCGGGGAAGACGTCGATGTAGGGCAGGCCCTGCTCGGCGCTCACCGACGCCCGCACCTGGTACATGCTGTCGCAGGGGCGGTGCGTGTCCCAGCCCAGCGCCGCCAGCTGCCGCTGCAGGCGGAAGGAGTCGAGGGCCACGTCGGCGGGGTGCCACGACGGACCGAGGACGGCCACGTCGGCGTCGAAGTCGTGCCCGATGAGCCGGCCCGCCCGGACGGCGCCCAGCAGGGTCCCGTAGGCGACGAACGCGGGTGTCCCGGTCGAGGCGGTCACGTCGGCGAGCAGGGCGGCGACGCTGGTGGCCAGCCGGGCGCCACCCTCGGTGTCGCCCGACTCGAAGGCGCGTCCGGGCTGGCCCCACTTGTCGAAGGCGATCGGGCGGCCCTCGTGGTCGACGACCGCGACCCGACTCGGCGCGCCGGTGAACGCGACCTCGGCGTCGTGCACCACCCGCCCGCTGGTGTGCTCGACCAGCACCACGCGGGCGCTGCCCTCGAGGAACCCGAGGAGGCCCGTCGGCCACGGCACGACACGACGGCCGTCCGCGGCGGGGGCGGCGCGCTGGGGTGACACGGAGCAGACCCGGTGACCCTCCACCTGCACGTCGAGGCTCCCCGGCAGCGCCGTGCCCGGGAGGAGGTGGATCCCGTCGCGGTCGACGCGGACCCCGCCTGCCGGCGGCGGCCCCGCCTCAGACACCGTCGGCGTACCGGTCCACGGCCTGCCGGAAGGCAGGACCGCCCTCGGCGGCGGCTCCGGCCAACAGCTCGGTCACCAGGTCGGCGAGCTCGGCGACCCGGAAGCCCAGGGCGCGGAGCTCCTGCACCTCCCGCTCCGACCTGGCCAGCCTGGTGCGGACCTGCTCCAGCTCGGCGCGGAGCTCCGCCACTGCCTCCGGCGCGACCGCCGCTGCGTCCTCGACGTCCGGCTCCGGCCGATCCGACCCGGGGCCGGAGGGGCGCGCCGCACGGGACCGTCTCACGGCGACCACTGTGCCACAAGGCGAGCCACGTGAGGGTCCTCCTCGCCGTAGGCCGCCAGGCCGTGGCCCTCGACCCGGTCCACGACGCTGGCACCGTGGCGCTCGAGGAGCCCGACCACCTCGTCGGGGTCGGGGTAGCTGCGGAAGTGCTCCCCGAACACGTGGGCGGCGCCGCGGTCGCGGCCCGTGCGGAACTCCAGGAGCATCGTGCCGCCCGCACGCAGCAGCGAGGCCCCGATCATCACCACGGCCTCCTGGCCGGCCGGCTCGAGGGCGTGGAGGAGGAACCGCCCGTAGACGTGCACGCCGCCCTCGACCCCGGGCAGACGCTCGCCCACGGCGTCGACCGACCCCGGGTCGTAGAGGTCGAGCTCGGCGAAGTCCACCTGGACACCGAGCGAGTCGGCCCGCCGCCGTCCGAGCGCGATCGCGGCGGCCGCGTAGTCGAAGGCCGTCACGGCGTACCCACGCCCGGCGAACCACAAGGAGTCCCGTGCGTTGCCGCAGCCGAGGTCGACGACCCGGTCCCCCGCCGGCACGCGCTCGGCGCACCAGCCCGCGAAGTCCGAGGGGGCGGCGGGGACGAGGTCACCCGCCCGCTGGGAGTAGAACTCCTCCCAGTAGTCGCGATGGCGGCTCACCGCTCGCGCCTCGGTCCGAGCAGGCGGGACAACGGGGAGGTCATGGCGCTCCTGGGGGTGGGGTCGGGTCCGGGTGGCTGGGGGTGGGTCCGGGGCGGGTCGGGGTCGGGCTCCTGGTGCCGGGCGAGGCCGCGTTCCGCACGGCGCAGGCGCCCCTCGACCGCGTCGAGGCGCTCGGAGGTGCGGCGGTGGGACCAGCGCACCCGCTCGAGCACCTGCTCGGCCCCGACCGGCGAGCGGACCGGGCCGGGGAGCCCCGCCACGCGCAGCGCCTCGTCGACGGGCGCCGCGGGCGCGCCGCGCAGGGTGTGCTCCAGGCCGTGGTCCTCGAGGTAGGAGCAGAACCGCTCGAGGCGGGCGGGGTGGCCGCGGTGGACCGCTGCGGGGTCCGACCTCGACTCCAGGTCGCGTGCGTCGACGTCCGGGGCCAGCAGGCGCACGTCGGTGTGGGGGATCTCGAAGTACTCCGACAGCTCGCGGGTGCGGGAGTCGTGGACCAGCACGTGCGCCCGGCCGCCGGCGAGGAGCGCGGCGACGTTGCCGTGGATCCGCGAGCCGAAGGTGAAGTCGACCCCGGTCAGGAACTCGATCCAGGTCGAGGCGTCCACGAAGTACCGGGCCCGGTCCTCGCCGAACACCGGGTGCGAGAGGTCGCGGGGATAGTCGTCCCCGCCGTCGTCGACGTGGGCGGGCACGCCCCACGTCATCAGCCGGAGCTCGGCCTGGCTCTGCGGGACGTAGACGAGCCCCGGGTAGCGGTCGAGGTGCCGCCCGAGCAGTCCCGGGTGGGAGACGCCCGGGGTGAGGTTGAGCGCCAGCCGGGAGGCCGGGGTCAGCGGCCCCGGCCT
>JBBRBF010000084.1:0-3142 GCA_038206105.1 Actinomycetales bacterium
CCTAGAGGATGGCGTAGGAGCTGCCCAGGCGGCGGGGTCCGCGCTCCGGGTCGCTGCCGGGCGGGAGCAGCCGGACGCCCGCGTGCAGCGCGACCGCACCCTCGCGCTGGACCAGGACCGGGTCCAGCACCAGCTCGGCCACCTCAGGCAGCTCCTCGCCGAGCACCGCCACCCGGTGCAGCAGCTCCTCGAGCGCTGCGACGTCGGCCGGCGCGGCGGTGAGCAGCGACGAGCCCCGGATCGCGCGCACCAGGTCGCGGGCGTCGAGGTCGGTGAGCGGCAGGGTGCGCGTCACCGGGTCGACGAGCAGGTCGACGGCGACGCCGCCGAGGCGCAGCGACAGCAGCGGTCCGGCCGACGGGTCCTGCGCGAGCCGGACCACCGTGCTGACGCCCGGCGACGCCATGGGCTGCACGTACGCCGCGCCCTCCCCCGCCGCGGCCTGCACGTCGCGCCAGGCCGTCCGGAGCGCCGCCGCGTCCGGCAGCTCCAGCCGCACGGCGCCGACGTCGAGCCGGTTGCGCCAGCGCTCGTCGGCGGCCTTGAGCGCCACCGGCCAGCCGAGCCGCTCGGCGGCCTCGACCGCCTCGTCGACGTCGTGCACGAGCGCGGACGGCCACAGGTCGATACCGACGTGCGCGAGCAGGTCGCCGGCCTGCGCCTGCGAGAGCCAGTGCCCGTCGGCCCGGACGCCCGCCAGCGCGGTGCGGGCGCCCGGCACGTCCACCCGGTCGAGCGCCGGTACGACGCCCTCGTCGCGACGGCGCCACTCCGCGTAGCGGACCACTCGCGAGAGCGCGAGCGCTGCGGACTCCGGCGAGGCGTACGACGGGACGGACCCGCGACCGGGCGCCCCCTGCGGCCCGGCCACCGCGAGCGCGGGAGGCACACCCTCGTGGCCGAGGAAGCTGGCCAGCACCGGGACCGGTCCGCTGCCGGCGGTGCGGAGGACCGCACCGAGGGCGGCGGCGACCTGCTCGCGGTCGCGGCCGTGCGGCGGCGGGACGACGACGGCGAGCACCGCGTCGACCAGACCTCCGGCGAGCAGCCCGTCCAGAGCCCGCCGCAGCTCGTCCGGGCCGGCGAACGGCCCGAGGTCGACCGGCGCGGGGACCTCCAGGCCGGTCTCCCGGCACGCGTCCGTGGCCATCGCCACGAGGGCTGAGGAGTTGCCGACGATGCCGACCCGCCTGCCCTGCGGGAGGGGCTGCAGGGCGAGCAGCTGCGCGGTCGTGAAGAGCTGCCCGAGCGAGCGGACCCGGACGACCCCCGCCGAGGCGAACAGCGCGTCCACCGCGACATCGCCGGCGCCGTGCCCGCTCTTGAGAGCCACCACGGGCTTGGTGCGGCCGAGGCGCCGAGCGATCCGGGCGAACTTGCGCGGGTTGCCGAAGCCCTGCAGGTGCAGCAGCACCACCTCGGTGCGCGGATCGGCCTGCCAGTGCTGGAGCAGGTCGTTGCCGGACACGTCCGCGCGGTCGCCGATCGACACGAACTCCGACAGGCCCAGGGCCCGCCGGTCGGCCTGGGCGAGGAAGGTGCCGGCCAGCGCGCCGGACTGCGACAGCACCCCGACGCTGCCCGCGGGCGGGGCCTGACCGGCGAAGGTCGCGTGCAGGCGCACGTCCGGATCGGTGTTCACGACGCCCATGGCGTTCGGCCCGATCAGGCGCATGCCGCCGGAGCGGGCGAGCCGGACCACCTCCTCGAGCCGGGCGTGGCCCTCCTCCCCAGCGTCGGCGAAGCCGCCGGACACGACGACCAGGCCGCGCACCCCCTTGGCCGCGCATCCTCGGACGACGTCGGCGACCTCGGCGGCAGGGACCGCGATGACGGCGAGGTCGACGGGGCCGGGCACGTCCCGGACGTCGGCGTACGCCGTGAGCCCGGCGACGGAGGTGGCGGCGGGGTTCACCGGGTGAACCGGACCCTGGAAGCCGTTGCGCAGCAGGGAGTCCAGCAGCTCGTGGCCAGGCGCACCCGGCTCGCGTGAGGCCCCGATGACGGCGACGGACCGCGGAGACAGCAGGCGCTGCACCGAGCGGGCCTCGGCGCGGTGCTCGCGCGCCCGCATGACCTCGACGGAGGTGCCGGTCGGCCGGATCGGGAAGTCCAGGCTCACGTAGCCGTCGGCCAGCTCGCGACTGACCTCGTAGCCGGCGCTGCGGAACACGGTGAGCATCGCCCGGTTGGTCGGCAGCACGTCGGCGACGAAGCGGTCGACGCCGCGCTCCCGGGCGGCGGCGGCCAGGTGCTCGAGCAGGACCGCGCCCAGACCCCTGCCCTGGTGGGCGTCGTCGATGACGAACGCGACCTCGGCGTCGGCACTGCCGGGCAGCCGGTCGTAGCGGACCACGCCGATGATCGCGGTCTGCAGCGTGGCGACCAGTGCGACGCGGTCGTCGTGGTCGACCTGCGTGAAGCGCGCGACGTCGGCGTCGGACAGTGACGGCCGGTAGGCGAAGAAGCGGTTGTAGACCGTCTCCTTCGACAGCCCGGCGTGGAAGCCCCGCAGCCGGTCGGCGTCGTCCGGTGCGATCGCGCGCACGTGGGCGGTGCCGCCGTCGGTGAGCACGACGTCGGCCTCCCAGTGCCGAGGTGGGGGCGACCGGTCGGGGCTCACGCGCCGATCCTGCCCGACGCCGGTGTCCCGCCCGCATCAGCCGGGCGCGTCCACCGCCCCGTCGCCGTCGGTGTCGTTGCTGACGCTGAACACCGTGGTCGTCGCGGTGACCCGTTCGCCAGGCCCCGCGAGGAAGGCCGCAGCGCTCTCCAACCAGGCACGCACGGACGGGTCGGCCGAGCGGTCCAGCGCGCGGGCAGCGGGGACGTAGGCGGTGTCGAGTCCGTGCTGGTCGCCGAGACCGCCACTGTCCTGGCTCCCGGCCCGGTCGAACAGGACCGTGACATGCGCGTCGTCGTCGGGGTTCTCGTGCCCGTCGGTGTGCGGGACCAGGTCGCGCCGGTTCTCCAGGGACAGGACCTGGACGCCCCCCGGCGGGCGCATGACGCCGACCGGCGACCCGGCGGTGACCACGTGCGTGACGTCGAGGCGGCCCGCGAGGGCCTGCGCGGCGCGCATCGCGACCATGCCGCCCTGGCTGTGGCCGACCAGCATCACCGGCTGGCCGGGGACCGCCCC
>JBBRBF010000085.1:0-2851 GCA_038206105.1 Actinomycetales bacterium
CCGGTCCGGGCGCGGGGGCACGCGCTCGTGCCCCACGCCGAGCTGCAGGACCTGATGGCCCGGGCGACGGTCGTGGTGACGCACGGCGGGCCGGCCACGATCGCGGAGGTCCGACGCCGGGGCCGGGTGCCGGTCGTGGTCCCGCGCGACCCCGGCCGCGGGGAGCACGTCGACAGCCACCAGCAGCTGTTCTCCCGCCGGATGGCCGCGGCCGGCCGGGTCCGGCTCTGCGAGCAGCGCGAGGACCTGGTCGCCGCCCTCGACGCCGGTCTGGCCGACCCGGCCGCTGGCCGGGTCCACGGCGACGACGACGCCCGGCAGGTCGCCGAGGCCGTGGCGCGGGTCGGGGCCGTCGTGGACGAGGTCGTCGCCGCCTCCCGCTCCCGCCGCCGGCGCTGAGTTCGCGACACCGACGACACCGAACCTCACCGGGCGCCGTGGCGGTCGTGGCGCGCCAGGGCCGGCAGGCCCTGCAACCGGCGTGCCTGCATCCACACCAGCGGCCCCAGGACGGCGAACGCGAGCACGAGCGCGACCGTGACCACGGTGCTGGCGCCGACGAGCTTCAGCCCGGACGCGAGCAGCACGAGCGCGAGGGCACGGCGGATGATGCCGGACGGCGCCCGCGACGACGCCCTCGCGCCGAGCAGCACCCCCGGGATGCTCCCCGTGAGCAGCGAGGTGGTGACGTCGAGCTGGAAGTCGCCGTAGAGCAGGTGCCCGACCGCGGCAGCGGCGACCAGGGGGACCGCCTGCACGAGGTCGGTGCCGACGAGCTGGGACGCCTGCAGGGCCGGGTACACGAGCAGCAGGGCGATGATGATCAAGGAGCCCGACCCCACCGACGTCATCCCCACGATGAGGCCGCCGGCGATCCCGATCAGAACCGTCGGCAGCGGCCGCACGACGACCTGGGGCGCCGCGGAGACGACCGCGTCGCCCGACAGCCCCGCCGCCCGGCGCCGCACCCGCTCCGTCATCGTGATGTACGCCTTGAGGATCAGGGAGGCCGAGGCGACCAGCAGGGCCACGCCGAGCGCGGTCTTCACGATCTCCTGCACGTCGCCGGAGTCGCCCAGGGCCCGCAGCACGAGGACGCCGGCGAAGGCGCTGGGGACCGAGCCGACCACGAGCCACCGCACCAGCCGCCAGTTCACGGTGCCGGCGCGGATGTGCACAGCGCCGCCGAACGGCTTCATCACCGCCGACGTCACGAGGTCGCTCGAGACCGCCGCCAGCGGGTTGACGCCGAAGAAGAAGACGAGCATCGGTGTCATCAGGGCGCCGCCGCCCATCCCCGTCAGCCCCACAACGAAGCCGACGACGACGCCGCCCACCACGAGTCCCCAGTCCATGACCCGCTCGTCCTCCCCGTCGCAGCGCGGCTCAGCCGCGGACCAGACCCCGGTCCGCCAGCAGGTCCATGACGCCGTCGACGCAGACCTCGGTGGATCGTACCGAGGTGTCGAGGGTCAGGTCGGCATCGAGGGGTGCCTCGTAGGGGTCGGACACCCCCGTGAACTCGGGAATCACCCCTGCGCGCGCCTTGGCGTACAGGCCCTTGCGGTCGCGGGCCTCGCAGACCTCGAGCGGCGTCGCGACGTGGACCAGCACGAGGACGCCGCCGGCCGCCTCGACCATCGCCCGCACCTCGGCACGGGTCGAGGCGTAGGGCGCGATCGGGGCGCACACCGCCGTGCCGCCGTGCCGTGCCACCTCCGCGGCGACGTAGCCGATCCGGCGCACGTTCAGCTCGCGGTCCGCCCGGGAGAACGTGAGCCCGGCCGACAGCATCGTGCGCACGACGTCGCCGTCGAGCACCGTGACCGACCGGTCGCCCCGCTCGGCGAGCGCGTCGACCACGCCTGCCGCGACGGTCGACTTGCCCGAGCCCGAGAGGCCCGTGAACAGCAGCACCAGACCCCGCTGCGCCAGCGGCGGGTGCAGCCGGCGTAGCTCGGTCTCGACCGCGGCGGGCGCGTAGCCGGCGGGCAGCGCCGACCCGGCGCCGAGCAGGTCGTGCAGCGCCCCGGCGGTCAGCGGGGCGGGCGGACCGACCTCCACCGGGACGGCGTGGGGCCGGGTGGCGTCCCCGGCACCGGGCTCGCCGTGCGGCAGGAGCACGCGGGTGGCTCCCGTCGCGGCGGCGACCCGCACGGCGGCCGTCACGGCCCCCGCGGGGGGCAGGGCGGGCAGCGGCACCAGCCGGACGACCACGTCGAGCCCGGGAGCGGCCGCGCGCAGCGCGTCGGCCGCCGCGAGCAGGCTGCGCACCAGCGCCGGCCGGGGCGTGGGCCGGCCGACGCCCACGAGGGCGAGCAGGGTCACCGCGGCAGCGTGGGACCGGGCCGCGTCGACGACGGCGTCGAGGTCGGCGGTGACCAGGGGCCGGCTGGTGGGGACGGCGAGCACCTGCGCCGCGCGCGGGGGGCCCGGCGTCGCCCGGAGCCGGTCGAACGGGCGGTGGCTGCGGTGGCGCAGCGGCCTGGCGTCGCCGGCGACGTGCACCCCGTCGCCGTCCGGCTCCGCCCGGCGCACCGCCAGCAGGGCCATCGGGACGGCCTCGCTGTCGGCCAGGACCACCGTCGGACCCGGGTCCGCCGCCAGGCGGAGCGTGGGCGACCAGTCCACGGGTGCCCCCTCATCGCGTGGCTCCGGGGGACCGGGGTAGCGCGGTCCGCCGGGAAGGGTGCCGTCGAGGAGCAGCTCGAGCACGTCGGCGTCGTGGTCACCGAGCACGGCCGTAGGGACGCCGTGCAGGTCGTCGGTCGAGGGCGCACCCGAGGCGTGGTCCATACCGCCATCCTCCGGCAGCCGCGACCGGGGGATCACCGAGGGTGGACGACCGCGC
>JBBRBF010000086.1:0-2706 GCA_038206105.1 Actinomycetales bacterium
CGCGCCCTGGCTGCGTGGCGGGCGAGCCTGGCCTACCACCACGACTTCCGGCAGCTGAGGGTCGGCGACACGATCAGCCAGCTCGGCACGCAGCTCACGCTGCTCGCGCTGCCCGTCCTCGCCGTCACCGAGATGGTAGCCGGCGAGCTGGATGGGGCTGCTCGCGACCTTCGAGGCCCTCGCGTTCCTCGTCGTCGGGCTGCCGGCCGGAGCGTGGGTGGACCGGTGGCGCCGCAGGCGGGTGCTCGTCACCGGCGACGTGGTGCGGGGCCTCGCGCTGCTCACCCTGCCCGTCGCGTGGCTGCTCGACGCGCTGACGATCCCGCAGCTGTACGCCGTCGCCCTCGTCGTCGGGGTGGCCACGGTGTTCTTCGACGTGGCCTACCAGTCCTACCAGCCCGACCTCGTCCCCGGCGACCGGATCGGCGAGGGCAACGCCACACTGCAGGCGAGCCAGTCGGTTGCCCAGGTGCTCGGCCCCGCGGTCGGCGGTATCGGCATCCGCGCGCTCGGCGCAACGCTCGTGATCGCCCTCGACGCCCTGAGCTTCCTCGGCTCGGTCGCCTTCACGCTGCGGATCCGGCACGTCGACACGCCCCCGCCGAGCGCGCCGCCGAGGCGCGAGAGTCGGGGTAAGGCGACGCGTCCCCTGCGGTGATCATGCACGTCAGGTACAGCGGGGAACCTGAGATGCATGATCACCGTGGGGTTACGGGTCAGGCAAGGACCTCCCGGGCGGCCTGGTCGGCGCGCTGAGCGCCACGTGGGTGCAGCGCCGGGTCGGCGAGGGCCGCACCATCCCGCTGTCGATCGCGGCGACGGCACCGTTCGCGGCCCTCACACCGCCGGCGGCGGTGCTGCCCCCCGTCCCGACCCTCGTGGTGGGCTCGGCCGGCACGTTCCTCGGCGTCGTGCTCTACAACGTCACGCAGGTGTGCTTCCGGCAACGGCTGTGCCCCCGCCCGCTGCTGGGGCGCATGAACGCCTCGGCGCGGTTGGTGGTCTGGGGCACCATGCCGATCGACGCGTTCGCCGGGGACTGCTCGGGGAGGGGCTCGGTGTGGTCCCGACGCTCTGGGTCGCGGTCGCCGGCCAGGGCCTCGCGGTGCTGCCCGTACTGGCGTCCCGCGCCCCCGGCCCCCCACCGGTGATCATGCACCTCGGGTACGCCCGGCCGTACGGTGCCGTGCGTGCTCGCCGACGCCGTGCCGCTGCTGCGCTGCCCCCACTGTCGCGGCGTGGTGGACCTCGAGACCCGGGTGCTCCGGTGCCGCAGTGGGCACGCCTTCGACGTCGCCCGGCAGGGCTACGTCAACCTCCTCACCGGGGGACGACGACCGCCCGGCGACAGCGCGGCGATGGTGGAGCGCCGGGACCGGGTGCTGGCCGCGGGCCGCCTGGCGCCGCTGACCGACGCGCTCCGCTCGGCGGCCGCGGACCTCCCGCCGGGGTGTGTCGTCGACGTCGGTGCGGGCACCGGGCACCATCTCGCCGCCGTCCTCGATGCGTCGTCGCGCAGCGGCACCGACCGCATCGGCATCGCGCTGGACACCTCGGTACCGGCGCTACGGCGGGCCGCACGCTGCCACCCTCGCGTCGCGGCCCTCGGCGCGGACGCGTGGGGCCGCTGGCCGCTGGCGGACGGGGTGGCCGCGTGCGTACTCGCGGTCTTCGCGCCGCGCGACGCCGCCGAGATCGCCCGCGTGCTCGCTCCGGGCGGCGTGCTGCTGCTCACCTCGCCGCAGCCGGACCACCTCAGCGGGCTCGTCGCACCGTTGGGCCTGTTGGCTCCCGGCCGCCCCGCGCCGGAGCCGTCCGCCGGCGCGTCCGACGTCGGTCTCGTCGCGGAGGACCGGGTCGACGTGCGATGGACGATGCACCTGGACCGAGCAGAGGCGGCGGACGTCGCGCTGATGGGCCCCAGCGCCTTCCACCGCTCCCCGACGGACGTCGCCGCCGCCCTCGCCGGCCTGTCGGAGCCCCTGGGGGTGACCGGCGCCGTCACCGTAACGCGGTGGCGCCGCCGATCGGGGTAGCACCACGGGCACGTCGGTCCGGCTGCCGCGTGATACGACACCGGGCATGACCTACCTCGAGGACACCCGCGCCCTAGCCGGCGACCTGACCGAGCTGCGCCACGCCCTGCACCGGCACCCGGAGGTCGGCCTCGACCTGCCGGTCACCCAGGGCACCGTCCTCGACGCCCTGTCGGGCCTGGACCTCGAGGTCTCCACCGGCAGCGGCTGCACGTCCGTGACGGCGGTGCTGCGCGGCGGCGCCGGCGCCCCCGGCGAGGCGCGCCCGCTGGTGCTGCTGCGCGGCGACATGGACGCGCTGCCGCTGCAGGAGCAGGTCGACGTCGGCTTCCGATCCCGGGTCGAGGGCGCCATGCACGCGTGCGGGCACGACCTGCACACCGCGATGCTCGTCGGTGCGGCGAGGGCACTGGCAGGACGCCGGGACGAGCTGCCGGGTGACGTGCTGTTCATGTTCCAGCCCGGGGAGGAGGGCTTCGACGGCGCCGGCGTGATGCTCTCCGAGGGCCTTCTGGACGCCGCCGGGCGCCGTCCGGACGCCGCGTGGGCGCTGCACGTGATGTCGGCGCTGGCACCGGCCGGCATGGTCGCCAGCCGCGGCGGCCCGCTGATGGCGGCGTCCAACGAGCTGCACGTGACGGTCCGCGGTGCCGGCGGTCACGGCTCGGCG
>JBBRBF010000087.1:0-2607 GCA_038206105.1 Actinomycetales bacterium
TCCGACCTCGAGCCCGCGGTCTGGCCGGTCACGGCCGGCCGCGCCGCCGACGGGGCACTGCAGCTCGGGGGCGTCGACGTCCGCGACCTGGCCGCGGACTTCGGCACCCCGGCGTTCGTCCTGGACGAGCAGGACTTCCGCGACCGCTGCCGCGCGTGGCACGAGGCGTTCGCCGGGGGCGATGTCTACTACGCCGGCAAGGCGTTCCTGTGCACGGCCGTCGCGGGCTGGGTCGCGCAGGAGGGGCTGTCGCTGGACGTGTGCACCGGCGGCGAGCTGGCCGTGGCCCTGAACGCCGGCTTCCCGGTCGAGCGGCTGCTGTTCCACGGCAACAACAAGAGCGTGGACGAGCTCGTCCGGGCGGTGCAGGCGGGCGTCGGCCGGATCGTCGTCGACAGCTTCGACGAGCTGGTCCGCCTGGCGGCGGTCGCCGAGGCCGGCGGGGTGCGCCAGCGGGTCTACGTCCGGGTCACCCCGGGCGTCGAGGCGCACACCCACGAGTACGTCCAGACCGGCCAGGAGGACCAGAAGTTCGGCTTCTCGCTGGCCAGCGGCGCGGCTGCCGAGGTGGTCCGGAGGGTGCTGTCCCTGCCGTCTCTCGAGCTGGTCGGGCTGCACTGCCACATCGGCTCGCACATCTTCGACGTGCACGGCTTCAAGCTCGCCGCCCACCGCATGGTCGGGCTGCTGGCGGCGATCCGCGACGAACACGGCGTCGTGCTCCCCGAGCTCGACCTCGGCGGCGGCCAGGGCATCGCCTACACCGCGGCCGACGACCCCATGGACGTGGGCGAGTACGCCGAGGGCCTGCGCCTGATCGTCGAGAAGGAGTGCGCCGCGGTGGATCTGCCCGTCCCGCGACTGGCCGTCGAGCCGGGGCGCGCGATCTCCGGCCCCACGACCGTCACGCTCTACGAGGTCGGCACCGTCAAGGAGCTGCCGGGGCTGCGGACCTACGTCAGCATCGACGGCGGCATGAGCGACAACATCCGCACTGCGCTCTACGACGCGCGCTACACCGCCGTCCTCGCCTCGCGGCTGTCCGCCGCCGAGCCGGCCAACGTCACCCTGTGCGGGAAGCACTGCGAGAGCGGCGACATCGTCGTGCACGACGTGCCCCTGCCCGGCGACCTCACGCCCGGTGACCTCGTCGCGGTGCCCGCCTCCGGCGCCTACCACCGCTCGATGGCCAGCAACTACAACCACGTGCCGCGTCCGCCCGTCGTGGCTGTCCGCGACGGGTCGGCCCGGCTGGTCGTACGCCGTGAGACCGAGGCCGACCTGCTCGCCCTGGACGTGCTGTGAAGCCCGCGCGGTCGCGGCTGCTGCCTGCGCTGCTGTGCCTCGCGCTGGTCGGCATCGCCGTGTCGGTCGGGCTCGTCGTGCTGTCCGTACTCGGTGGTGTCGCCGCGCTCGCCTACGCCGCGGTCGTCGTGGCCCTCCTGCTCGTCGGCGGCGCCCGTGCCCGCCGGGGCCTTGCGCCGCCGCCGCCCCCCGCCGGTCGGACCTGCACCTGCTGCACCACCTCGCAGCACGACCCGGTCAGGATCGTCTGATGTCAGCTTCCGCCACCCCCGCCCCGCTGCGCGTCGCCCTGCTCGGCTGCGGCACCGTCGGCGCCGAGGTGGTCCGACTGCTCCACTCCTCGGCCGAGGACCTGGCCGCCCGGATCGGCGCCCCGCTGGAGCTCGCCGGCATCGCCGTGCGCCGCCTCGGCCGGGTGCGTGACCTGCCGGTGTCGACGGACCTGTTCACCACGGACGCGGCGGGCCTGGTTGCTCGCGACGACGTCGACCTCGTCGTCGAGGTGATCGGCGGCCTCGAGCCGGCGCGAAGCCTGATCCTGTCGGCGCTGACCTCAGGCAAGAGCGTCGTGACCGCCAACAAGGCCCTGCTGGCCGAGGACGGCGTGACCCTGCACGCCGCCGCGGCCGAGCACGGTGCCGACCTCTACTACGAGGCCAGCGTCGCGGGGGCGATCCCGCTGCTGCGCCCGCTGCGCGAGTCCCTCGCGGGCGATCAGATCACCCGTGTCACCGGCATCGTCAACGGCACGACCAACTTCGTGCTGACCCGCATGGACGAGACCGGGGCCGGCTTTGCCGAGGCGCTCGACGAGGCCACCGCGCTGGGCTACGCCGAGGCCGACCCGACCGCCGACGTCGAGGGCTTCGACGCCGCGGCCAAGGCCGCGATCCTTGCGGGGCTGGCCTTCCACACCCGGGTGGTCGCCGGTGACGTCCACCGCGAGGGCATCACCGAGGTCACCGCGGCCGACGTCGCGAGCGCCAAGGCGATGGACTGCGTGGTCAAGTTGCTCGCCATCGCGGAGAAGGACGGCGACGCGGTCAGCGTCCGCGTCCACCCGGCGATGATCCCCCGGTCGCACCCGCTCGGGAGCGTCCGCGAGGCGTACAACGCCGTGTTCGTCGAGGCCGCCAGCGCCGGGCGGTTGATGTTCTACGGCCCGGGCGCCGGAGGCTCGCCGACCGCCAGCGCGGTGCTGGGGGACCTGGTCGCCGTCGCCCGCAACGCGCTGTCCGGGGCGCGCGGCGCCGGCTCGTCGGACTACGCCGAGCTGAGGGTGCGCCCGATGGGCGAGGTCGT
>JBBRBF010000088.1:0-2442 GCA_038206105.1 Actinomycetales bacterium
CGTGCAGCCGGGAGCGGTGTACGGCCCCGGCGCCCGCAGCGCGCTCAGCCAGGTGCTGGAGCGGTTCCTGTCCGGCCGGCTGCCGCTGCTGCCCTTCCCCGAGCTCGGCGTCACCCCGGTCCACCGCGACGACGCCGCCGCCGGGGTGCTGCTGGCCCTCGACAAGGGCGTGCCCGGGGAGTCCTACGTCCTCGGCGGGAGTCCGGTGCGCACGCGCGAGCTGCTGGCGCTGCTGGCGGAGGTCAGCGGACGCTCCGCCCCCTCCACCGTCCCGACCTCCCTGCTCAGGGCGCTCTCGCCGCTCGGCCGCTACGTCGGTCCCCGGCTCGGCCTGCCGCCCAACCTGCGCGAGCTCATCAGCTGCTCCGACGGCGTCACGTTCTGGGCCGGCGCCGACAAGGCGGCCGACCAGCTGGGCTGGACGAGCCGCCCGCTGCGCGAGGGGCTCACCGAGCTCGTCGCCGAGCGGCGCCAGCTGGTCGACACCCGCGGCTGACGGTCAGTCGGCGCCCCCGGCGTCGCGGAGCACCTGCTTGGCCGGCCGACCCAGCGCCGCCGCCGCGGCGGCGACGTCCTCCCACTCGGGCACGGCGTTCACGACCTGGCCGTCGAGGATCCCGAGCTTGACCCGGACCGGCTGCCCGTCGACCTGCACCGTCCGCTCCGCGCGCTCGAGCACGTGCTTGGCCACGCGCTGCTCGCGCAGCCCGAGCGTGCTGGTCTCGCGGAACACCAGCCGCCGCAGCGGCGCGACGGCCGACTCCGGGGCGAGCACCGACAGGGCGTGCGCCGGCCGGCCCTTCTTCATCAGGATCGGCGTCAACCAGGCGTCGCTGGCCCCCGCCGCCATCAGCGCCGCCAGCACGCCGGGCCACAGCCGCGGGTCGAGGTCGTCGACGTTGGTCTCGAGCAGGACACCGACCTCGGGGGTACTGCTCGCCGCCTCGCCCAGCACCAGGCGCACCACGTTGGCCACCTCCTGGGGGTCGCGCCCTCCGGCGCCGTAGCCGGTGCGGGACAGCACCATCGGCGGCAGCGGGCCGTACGTCGTGACGGTCGCGGCCAGCACCGCCGCACCGGTCGGGGTCGTCATCTCCTTCGCCACCGGGCCGGCCAGCACGGGCACCCCCGTGAGCAGGTCGAGGACGGCCGGACCGGGGACGGGCAGCGGTCCGTGCGCGCCCCGGGTCGTGCCGGACCCCAGGACCACGGGCGAGGCGCTGAGCGCGGTGAGCCCCAGGGCGTGCAGCCCGGCGGCCGCACCGACGACGTCCGCGACCGCGTCGAGGGCGCCGACCTCGTGGAAGTGCACCTGATCGGGGTCGACCCGGTGCACCCGCCCCTCGGCGGCGGCGAGGCGGGCGAAGACGTCCAGGGCGGTGGACCGCACCGCGTCGACGAGGTCGGCCTGCTCGAGCAGCGCCCGGACGTCGCGCCAGGTGCGGGTCGCCGCGGTGTCCGCCACGGCCACGTCGACCTTGAGCGCACCGATCCCGCCGCGCGTGACGTTGGTGGCGCTCAGTCGCACCGGCTCCACCCCGACGGCGTCGACCGCCTCCTGCAGCACCGACAGCTCCACGCCCGCGTCGACCAGCGCCCCGAGCAGCATGTCCCCGGAGATGCCGGCCGAGCAGTCCAGCCAGCCGATCAAGAGGAGACCCGACGCGCGACCCGCGCCGCGAAGACCCCTGCGCTGAAGCCGTTGTCGATGTTGACGACGGTGATGCCCGGCGCGCAGGCGTTGAGCATCGCCAGCAGCGCGGCCAGCCCGCCGAAGCTCGCGCCGTACCCGACGCTGGTCGGCACGGCGACGAGCGGCGTCCCGACGAGCCCACCCACGACGGACGGCAGAGCGCCCTCCATGCCCGCCACCACGACGAGGCAGTCCGCCCGGTCGAGCGCGGGGCGAGCGGCGAGCAGCCGGTGCAGGCCGGCCACGCCGACGTCGTCGACCCGCTCGACCGCAGACCCGAACACCTGTGCGGTCAGCGCGGCCTCCGCCGCGACCAGCCCGTCGGAGGTCCCGGCGGACAGCACGGCCACGCAGCCGCGCGGCACGGGCAGCGTGCCCACCGCCACCGCGGCTCCCTCGACCCGCACCTCGTCGTGGGCCAGCTGCAGCGCCTCGACCGTCTCGGGCGACGCCCGGGTCACCAGCACCGCCCGGTCGCCCGCCCGGCGCAGCGCCGCGACGACGTCCAGCACCTGCTCGGTGGACTTCCCGGCGCCGTAGACGACCTCGGGGTCGCCGGTCCGCAGCTCGCGGTGGAGGTCGACGAGCGAGTGCGCCAGCTCGTCGTACGGCGCGGACACCAGCCGGTCCAGCGCGTCGGCCGGATCGAGGGTCCCAGCCGCGACGGCGGCGAGCAGCTCCTGTGCCTGCGGTCTGTCCACGGCGGGAGCGTACGGCCGTCGGCGCTAGGGTTCGCCCGTGGACGTCTC
>JBBRBF010000089.1:0-2356 GCA_038206105.1 Actinomycetales bacterium
GTGCTTGTCCTGCTCGAAGGCGAGCCAGTCGCCGTCGGGCATCTCGCGGTCGGGGCGCCGCGGCTCGGCGTCGAACCACCCGTCGAGCGCCTCGGCCAGCTCCGGCTCACGGCGCAGCCGCAGGGCGAAGCCGATGTCACCGAGCTCGACGTCGTGCTCCTCGAGCAGCGCGCGCAGGGTGCGCAGCCGCTGGAGCTGGGCCGGGCCGTAGAGGCGGTAGCCCTTGGCCGATCGGGGCGAGTCCACGAGGCCGAGCTGCTCGACGTAGCGCAGCATCCGCGGGGACCACCCGGTGGTCGCCGCGGCCTCGTTGATCGTCAGGGTCGTCATCGCCGCGAACTCTACCAAGGACGTGTCAAGGTGGCCAGCCCGAATCAGGCAACCCTGTCACGATCGTGTCAGGGTCGCCCCGGTCGCCTCGATCACGAGCCCGGCCTCGAGCCGCACCACCTGCCGCTCCCCGGTCGCGAGGTCGGCCACGTCGTAGTCCTCGGTCCCCGTCCGGGTCCAGCTGTGCTCCACCATCCGGGTGGCCAGCACCGGCGCCGTGACCGCGAGCAGGCGCACCCGCCGCTGCTCCCCCACCGCGAGGGCGAGGTGGTGCACGAGCGCGGCGGCGTACGCCGGGCTCGGGCCGGTCACGCCGCCGGCGGCCGCCTCGCGCTCGTCCTCCCCTCGGCGCCACAGCACGTCCGGGCCGACCGTCCCGGCCCGCAGCACCCAGCCGCCCGCCTCGACGTGCACCCGGACCTCCCGGCCCACGTGGAGCTCGAGCCGCGTCGTGCCCGTCTCGTCCTCGCGCGTGGAGGCGTACGACCAGCCGTCCGCGGCCGGCGCCCACGTGAAGACCTCGCGCCCGCCGTCGACCAGGTAGGCGCCTGTCCTCACGCCTGCCAGCTCGACAGGTAGCGGGCCTGCGCCGCGCTCAGGACGTCGAACCGCACGCCGAGCGCAGCGAGCTTGGTCCTGGCGACCTCGTCGTCGATCCCGGCCGGCACCTCGTGCACCCCTGCGCCGAGGTCCGCGCCGGCCAGCCACTCCACCGTCAGGGCCTGCACCGCGAACGAGATGTCCATGACCGAGGCGGGGTGGCCGTCGGCGGCCGCCAGGTTGGCGAGCCGGCCCTCGGCGATGAGCAGCAAGCGCCGCCCGTCGGTCAGCTCGTAGGCGTCGACGTGCGGGCGGACGCCCCGGTGCACGGCGACCGCCTCGCCCTCGAGCCCGCCGACGTCGACCTCGACGTCGAAGTGGCCGGCGTTGGCGAGGACCGCCCCGTCCCTCATCACCGCGTAGTGGGCGGCGGTGAGCACGTCGCGGTTGCCGGTGGTCGTGACGAACACGTCGCCCAGCCCCGCCGCCTCGGCCATCGGCAGCACCCGGTGGCCGTCCAGCACGGCCTCCAGCGCCTTGGAGGGCTCGACCTCGGTGACGACGACGGAGGCACCGAGACCCCTTGCCCGCGAGGCGATCCCGCTGCCGCACCAGCCGTAGCCCGCGACGACCACGGTCGTGCCCGCGATCAGCGTCCCGGTGGCCCGCACCACCGCGTCCAGGGTCGACTGGCCGGTGCCGTGGCGGTTGGCGACGAGCAGCTGCATCGGGGTGTCGTTGACCGCCGCCATCGGCAGCCGCAGGGCCCCGTCAGCGGCCATCTGCCGAAGGCGCAGCACCCCGGTCGAGGTCTGCTCCCCGCCGGCCCGTACCCCGGGCAGCAGATCGGCGCGGGTCGTGTGCAGGACGTTGACCAGGTCGCAGCCGTCGTCGAGAAGCAGGTGCGGCCGGCTGTCGAGCACCCCTGAAAGGTGTCTGGCGTAGCCGGCGCGGTCCACGCCGCGACGGGCGTGCACGCCGATGCCCCTGCCACCGCCACTGCCACCGGCACCCACGACCAGGGCCGCGGCCACGTCGTCCTGCGTCGACAGCGGGTTCGACGCGGCCAGGTGCAGCTCGGCGCCACCGGCGACCAGCGTGCGCGCCAGCGCCCCGGTCTCGGGGGTGACGTGCAGGCAGGCCGCCACGCGTACGCCTGCCAGCGGACGGTCCCGGGCGAAGCGCTCGCGCAGCAGACCGAGGACCGGCATCGCCCGCTCGGCGAAGTCGACCCGACGGCGTCCTTGCTCGGCGAGCGCGAGGTCGGCGACGTCGTGGAGGGGAGCGGCGGTCACGCGGGCAGTCTCCCCCACGTACGGTCAGCCCACGGCGCGAGCGCGCTGGTGGTCACGAGGCAGGGACGGCACATGGACATCGCCGCACGGATCCACGACGCGCCCGGCTTCGTGCACCTGCTCGGGCCGCGGGTGCTGTCGACGGACCCGGCCCTGCTGCGCCTGGACGCCGGCCCGCAGCTGCACAACCA
>JBBRBF010000090.1:0-2341 GCA_038206105.1 Actinomycetales bacterium
CGAGGTCGTGTCGCGGCTCCAGGTCGACACCGTCAGCAGCATGGCGACCTCGACGTCACCGCCCATGACGGCGGCCAGCTCGAGCGTCTGGCGCTCCGGGGCGGTGAGGCGGTCCAGCCGGTTCTGGATCGTGTCGCGGACCGACGCGGGGGCCTGGGGGTCGGCGGCCTGCAGGACCCGGAGCCCACCCCGGGCCAGCACGTCGCGCCAGAGCTCGCGCAGGAAGAACGGGTTGCCGCCGGTCTGGTCGCGCAGCACCGTCGCCGACGCGCGTGCCCGGGTGGCGGGCACGCCGGCCTGCTCCACCAGGAAGTCGGTGATGTCCTCCGTGTCGAGCCCGGCCAGGTCGAGGCGCCGCACGCCGTCGAGCCGGTAGAGCTGGGCGATCGCGTGCACCAGCTGGTCCGACCGGTCGGGCGCGGTGGTGCGGTGGGTGGCCAGGACGAGCATCGGCGCGTCCGCGGTGCGCTCCACGACGTGCGCGAGGAGCTGGAGCCCGGCCGGGCCCGCCCAGTGCAGGTCCTCCAGGGCCAGCACCAGCGGGCTGCGCTCGGCGACCGCGCAGAAGGCGCGGGCCACCGCGTCGTACAGCTCGCGGCGGTGCTCGCGTGCGGCAGGCACCTCGTCGCCCTGCGAGGTCCCACGTCCCGCCACGATCGCGAGCCGGTCCAGGAGCCGGGCCGGGACGGACCCGTCGCCCTCGAGCAACCCGAGCACCGTCTCGACCGGCTCGACCAGGGGCTGGTACGGCATCCCGAACTCCGGGACGCAGGTCCCGAGCAGCACGGCGGCGCCCTGGGCGTGCAGGGCCGTCGCCGCCTCCGCGAGCAGCCGCGACTTGCCGGCACCCGGCTCACCGCCGAGGAAGACGACCTGGCGCGCCCCCGCCCGGGCCGCGGCCCACGCCTGCTCGAGGGCGTCGAGCTCCCGACGGCGGCCCACGAAGGCCTGGTGCGCCGTCCGCGTCCAGCGCACCGGCATCGCAGGAGGCTCCCACCCGGCCACCTGCTCGACCCTAGGCCGGACGCCCCCGGGTGTCGATGATCAGATCTGCCCACGAGCGACCCTGGCCTGGAGTCAGGCACTTCCGGTCATGTGCTCGAGCGGCCCCGTCCCTAGCGTCAGCGACGTCCCCCGGGACCTCCGGAGGACGCGACCAGCGCGTGGAGGGCACATGACCACGACAGCACCTCGAGCACTGCGCGACCGGGTCCGCGGACCGGTCATCACCCCGACCGACGCCGCCTACGACGAGGCCCGTCGCGTCTACAACGCCATGATCGACCGACGCCCCGCCGCCGTCGTGCGGTGCGCGGGCGTCGAGGACGTCGTGCAGGTCGTGCGCTACGCCCGCGAGACCGGGAGCCCCCTGGCCGTGCGCGGCGGTGGGCACAGCGTCCCCGGCTTCGGCACCGCCGACGACGCCGTCGTGGCCGACCTGTCCGGGATGACCGGCGTGGTCGTCGACGCCGAGACCCGCACCGCCCATGCGGGCGGTGGCGCGACGTGGGGCCAGTTCAACGACGCCACCGCGCCGTACGGCCTCGCGACGACCGGGGGCATCATCTCCACCACCGGGGTCGGCGGCCTCACGCTCGGTGGGGGCATCGGCTACCTCGCGCGCGGCTACGGCCTGTCCTGCGACAACCTCCTGTCGGCGCAGGTCGTCACCGCCGACGGCGAGGTCGTGACGGCGGACGCCGACCACCACCCGGACCTGTACTGGGCGCTGCGCGGCGGCGGCGGCAACTTCGGCGTCGCCACCGAGCTCACCTTCCGGCTGCACCCGGTCGGTGACGTCTTCGGCGGTCCGATGTTCTTCGAGCAGTCCGCGGCGGCCGACGTCCTCGCCTGCTTCCGCGACCTGATCGCCGACGCCCCGCGCGAGTACGGCGGCTTCCCCGCCTGGCAGATCGCGCCACCGCTGCCGTTCGTCCCGGAGGACCGCGTCGGCGACACGTTCCTGGCCGTCATCTCCTGCTGGACCGGGTCGGTGGCCGAGGGCGAGCGCCTGGTGCAGCGCTTCCGCGACGTCGCCGCACCCGCGGCCGAGCACGTCGGCGTGATGCCGTACGCGGCGCTCAACGCGGCCTTCGACCCGCTCGTGCCGCCCGGCCTGCAGCACTACTGGAAGGCCGCCTTCGTCCGCGAGCTCACCGACGACGCGATCCGCGCCCACGTCGAGCACGGTCCCCGCGTGCCGGTCGTCAACTCGACGATGCACCTCTACCCGATCAACGGGGCCTGCCACGACGTCGCCCCCGATGCCACCGCCTTCGGCCACCGGGACGCCTCCTTCGCCGCCGTCATCGCCGGCATGTGGCCCGATCCCGCGCAGAAC
>JBBRBF010000091.1:0-2192 GCA_038206105.1 Actinomycetales bacterium
GTCCACTCGAGGCGGCCGCCGAACAGGTTCGCGCTGCCGGCCGACAGGTACTTCACCGGGTCGGCGAGCTGGTCGCGGTCGGCCGAGCTGATCCACGCGGGGATGCCGCGCGCACCGCAGACCGGCGTCACCGAGAAGGTGTGGTCGAGGTGGCCGTGCGTGAGCAGCACCGCGACGGGCTGCAGGTCGTGCTCGCGCAGCAGCGCGTCGAGCTGCTGCTCGACGCCGATGCCGGGGTCGACCACCACGCACTGCTCCCCCCGCCCGGGGGCCACGACGTAGCAGTTGGTGTCGAACGCCTGGGCGGGGAACCCGCGGACCAGCACGGACGTCCTCTCGGTCGGTGGGCCGGCCTCCTCGGATCGGTGCCGAACGGTGACCGAGCCTAGCCGCGTACGGCCGTCCGTCTCGACCGGGATTGCCTAGACTCCGGGCGGCCGCTCCGCTGCGGCCCGCCCCCAGGACACCAGCAGGAGGACACGGCGTGGCCAGCAGCAAGCGCGAGAAGGAGCTCGCCCGTCAGCGGGCCGAGCGCCAGGCGGCCCGCCGCGCGGCGGCCGCCCAGCGCAGCAAGCAGCGCCGTGCCGTGATCGCCAGCGTCGTCGCCGTGCTGCTGATCGCCGGAGCCGCCGTCGCGGCCACCGTCGCCCTGAACGGCGGGGACGACGAGCCCACCGACGTCGCGGCTGCGCCGAGCCCCTCGGCCGTCGCCAGTGCCGAGCCCACCCTCGAGCCCACGCCCAGCGCCTCGGCCGAGCCGTCGCTGGCACCCGGCGACCCGGGCTGCGAGTACGTCGAGGGCGGCGCGCCGTCCGCCGTCGACGTCGCGCTGCCGGTCGTCGAGGGCGTGGAGACCGAGCAGGTCTACGACGTCACGATCGCCACGAACCGCGGCGACATCGTCTTCACGATGGACAGCGCCCAGGCGCCCTGCACCGCGAACAGCCTGCGCTCCCTCGCCGACGCCGGCTACTTCGACGGCACGCCGTGCCACCGCCTGACGACGGCCGGGATCAGCGTCCTGCAGTGCGGTGACCCGACCGGCACCGGCTCCGGTGGCCCCGGCTACACCTTCACCGACGAGAACCTCGAGGGCGCGACCTACCCGCGCGGCACCGTCGCGATGGCCAACGCCGGCCCGGACACCAACGGCAGCCAGTTCTTCCTGGTGTACGAGGACAGCTCGCTGCCGCCGCAGTACACGCCGTTCGGCACGATCACCGAGGGGCTCGAGATCCTCGAGGAGGTCGCCGCCGCCGGCTCCGACGAGACCAACGGCTCCGGCGACGGCAAGCCCGTCCTCCCCGTCCAGATCGAGACGCTGCGAGCGACCCCCCAGGCCTGACCCGGCGCGGGCCCGCTGTCCAGCCCGGGCCCGTGTGGAGGGCTCCATGCGGTTCCAAGGCCGCCCGAAACCGTACGGAGGGCTCCACACGGTGGGCGCCGCGCGGTCTAGGGGTCAGCTGGTGACGCGGTAGGCGTCGTACACGCCCTCGACGTTGCGGACCTGGGCGAGCAGGTGGCCCAGGTGCTTGGGGTCGCCCATCTCGAAGGTGAAGCGCGAGACCGCGACGCGGTCGCGGGTCGTGGTGACCGTCGCGGACAGGATGCTGACGTGGGCGTCGGACAGCATCCGGGTGATGTCGGACAGCAGGCGGGTGCGGTCGAGCGCCTCGACCTGGATGGCGACCAGGAACATCGAGCCGGCGGTGGGGGCCCACTCGACGTCGACGACGCGCTCGGCGTCGGACAGCAGGGGGCCGGCGTTGACGCAGTCGCCGCGGTGCACCGACACGCCGCGGCCGCGGGTGACGAAGCCGACGATGTCGTCGCCCGGGACCGGTGTGCAGCAGCGCGCCAGCTTCACCCAGACGTCGGAGACGCCCTTGACCACCACGCCCGGGTCGCCGACCGGGCCCTTGCGCTTGACCGGGCTCGGGACCGCGGTCTCGGCGAGTTCCTCGACCGCGCCCTCGGTGCCTCCCAGCCCGGCCATGATCTTCTGCACGACGCTCTGTGCGGAGACCCGGCCCTCGCCGACCTCGACGTAGAGCGCGGTCACGTCGGTGAGGTGCAGGTCCTGGGCGACGTTCGGCAGCGCCTCGCCGGCGAGCAGCCGCTGCAGCGGCAGGCCGTGCTTGCGCACCGCCCGGGCGATCGCCTCCTTGCCGCCCTCGACGGCGTCCTCGCGG
>JBBRBF010000092.1:0-2001 GCA_038206105.1 Actinomycetales bacterium
CGTACTCCTTGATCCAGGAGTACTCCAGCTGCAGCGCCTCGACCTCGGTGCCGACGACGGTCCACTCGACCGCGGCCGCGGTGGTGACCATCTGGCGGGTCCGCGGGTGCAGCGCGCCGAGGTCCTGGAAGTAGCTCGACAGCCGGCTGCGCAGGCTCTTGGCCTTGCCGACGTAGATCACCCGGCCGGTCGCGTCACGGAACCGGTAGACGCCCGCAGACGTCGGGATCGTCCCCGGCGCCGGTCGGTAGGACGCCGGGTCTGCCACCCCTCCAGCCTACGTCTCGGGCCCTGTGTGCGGACCCCCCGATTCGCCCGCCGGGGAGACCGATGTCACCCTTTGTAGGTGCCCCACCCTCCCCTCGGCGACCCGGCGCGGATCGCGGTCGAGGTCGTCATCGACGACGGGGGGCACAGCGGACGCGGTCGGATGACCGTTCTGCAGCTGGTCTGGCAGCCGTGCGACCCGTTCGCGGTCGAGCTGGTGCTGACCGCCCAGCCGGACCACCCCGCGCTCCCCCGCGGCCACTGGATCGTGCTGCGCGACTTCCTGACCTACGGCCTGGAGGAGGCCACCGGCGACGGCGAGGTGAAGATCAGGCCCGACGAGCTGCGCGACCGGGTCTGGTTCGAGCTGGCCCGTCCCGGCCGGGCGGCCTGCGTCTCGGTGCCCCGGCCGCTGGTCCGCGGGTTCCTCGAGCGCACCGAGGCCGCCGTCCCCCGCGGCGAGGAACGCAGCGACGAGGCCATCGACGCCCTGCTCACCCGCCTCCTCAAGTCCTAACCCCCCCGCGCACCCCCTCCCAGCCCTCTCCCGCGCACCCCTCCCCCGCGCACCCCTCCCCGGTGATCCACCGCAGCATCGCCGTGCTCAGCCTCGCCGCCGCCCTCCTACGACGGCGATCCTGCGGTGGATCACGGGAGGGGGCGCGTGGTTGGGTGTGGTGTTGGGGTTGGCTTTGCGGTGGGGGTGGGCTGTGGGCTGGTACGGGGACCACGTGGTGCCGCGCCTGATCGACCTCACGTGCGGGCTGCACGCCACCGACCACGCGCGCCGCACCGCCTGCGCGGGCCTGTCGGGGCGGGTGGTCGAGATCGGCTTCGGGTCGGGCCACAACATCGCCTTCTACCCGCCGGAGGTGACCCGGGTGGACGCCGTCGAGCCGGCCGACCTCGGGTGGCGGCTGGCGCAGAAGCGGGTGTCGGCGAGCGATGTCCCGATCGAGCGCTCGGGGCTGGACGGCCAGTCGCTGCCGTTCGACGACGCGGTCTTCGACGCCGCGCTGTCGACGTGGACGCTGTGCACGATCCCGGACCCGGTGACGGCCCTGCGCGAGGTGCGGCGCGTCCTCGAGCCCGGCGGGACCCTGCACTTCGTCGAGCACGGGCTGGCGCCGGACGAGGGGGTCCGCCGCTGGCAGCACCGGCTCGAGCCGGTGCAGAAGCGCATCGCGGGCGGCTGCCACCTGACGCGGGGCATCCCGGAGCTGCTGGCCTCGGCGGGGTTCGAGATCACCGGGCTCGAGCAGTACTACGAGCGCGGTGCCCCCAAGCCGCTCGGCGCCCTGTCGCTCGGCACCGCCCGGGCCGCTGCCTGACCCGTCAGGTGCGGGCGGCAACCTTGCGCTTGGTCGGCGCGGCCTTCTTCGCCGGAGCGGCCTGCTTCGCCGGTGCGGGCGTGTTCGCGGACGTGGCCTGCTTCGCCGGTGCGGGCGTGTTCGCGGACGCGGCCTGCTTCGCCGGTGCGGGCTTCGCCGCCGTCCGGACCGCCTTGGCGTCCCCGGGCGGGGGCGGCTCGCCGACGGGGGCGAGGTGGCCGTGGCCACGGCCGGCGAGCACCTCGGCGAGGAAGCGGCCAGTGTGCGAGGCCTCGACGGTGGCGACGTGCTCGGGAGTGCCCTGCGCGACGACCGTCCCGCCACCGGAGCCGCCCTCGGGGCCCATGTCGATGACCCAGTCAGCGGTCTTGATGACGTCGAGGTTGTGCTCGATGACCACCAC
>JBBRBF010000093.1:0-1960 GCA_038206105.1 Actinomycetales bacterium
CGTACTCCTTGATCCAGGAGTACTCCAGCTGCAGCGCCTCGACCTCGGTGCCGACGACGGTCCACTCGACCGCGGCCGCGGTGGTGACCATCTGGCGGGTCCGCGGGTGCAGCGCGCCGAGGTCCTGGAAGTAGCTCGACAACCGGCTGCGCAGGCTCTTGGCCTTGCCGACGTAGATGACGCGGCCGGTCGCGTCGCGGAACCGGTAGACGCCCGCAGACGTCGGGATCGTGCCCGGCGCCGGTCGGTAGGACGCCGGGTCTGCCACCCCTCCAGCCTACGTCTCGGGTCCTTCACGCGGCCCCCCGATTCGCCCGCCGGGGAGACCGATGTCACCCTTTGCGGGTGGCCCACCCCCCCTTTGGCGACCCGGAGCGGATCGCGGTTGAGGTCATCATCGACGACGGGGGGCACAGCGGACGCGGTCGGATGACCGTGCTGCAGCTGGTCTGGCAGCCGTGCGACCCGTTCGCGGTCGAGCTGGTGCTGACCGCCCAGCCGGACCACCCGGCGCTCCCTCGCGGCCACTGGATCGTGCTGCGTGACTTCCTGACCTACGGACTGGAGGAGGCCACCGGCGACGGCGAGGTGAAGATCCGGCCCGACGAGCTGCGCGACCGGGTCTGGTTCGAGCTGGCCCGCCCCGGCCGGGCCGCCTGCGTCTCGGTGCCCCGTCCGCTGGTCCGTGAGTTCCTCGAGCGCACCGAGGCCGCCGTCCCCCGCGGCGAGGAACGCAGCGACGAGGCCATCGACGCCCTGCTCACCCGCCTCCTCAAGTCCTAATCCCCTCACCCCCCCGCGCGCACCCCTCCCGCACCCCTCCCCCGTGATCCACCGCAGCATCGCCGTGCTCAGCTGCGCCGCCGCCCTCCTACGACGGCGATCCTGCGGTGGATCACGGGAGGGGGCGCGTGGTTGGCTGTTGTAGGGGATGGCTGGGTGGGAGGTGGGCGATGGGCTGGTACGAAGACCACGTGGTGCCGCGCCTGGTCGACGTGACGTGCGGGCTGCACGCCACCGACCACGCGCGCCGTACGGTCTGCGCGGGCCTGTCGGGGCGCGTGGTCGAGATCGGCTTCGGGTCGGGCCACAACATCGCCTTCTACCCGCCGGAGGTGACGCGGGTGGACGCCGTCGAGCCGGCTGACCTCGGGTGGCGGCTGGCCCAGAAGCGGGTGGCGGCGAGCGGTGTCCCGATCGAGCGCTCGGGGCTGGACGGCCAGTCGCTGCCGTTCGACGACGCGGTCTTCGACGCCGCCCTGTCGACGTGGACGCTGTGCACGATCCCGGACCCGGTGACGGCCCTGCGCGAGGTGCGTCGCGTCCTCAAGCCTGGCGGGACCCTGCACTTCGTGGAGCACGGCCTGGCGCCGGACGAGGGGGTCCGCCGGTGGCAGCACCGGCTCGAGCCGGTGCAGAAGCGCATCGCGGGCGGCTGCCACCTGACGCGGGGCATCCCGGAGCTGCTGGCCTCGGCCGGCTTCGAGATCACCGGGCTCGAGCAGTACTACGAGCGCGGTGCCCCCAAGCCGCTCGGCGCGCTGTCGCTCGGTACCGCAAGGGCCGCCGCCTGACCCGTCAGGTGCGGGCGGCGACCTTGCGCTTGGCCGGCGCGGCCGTCTTGGCCGGCGGCGCGGCTTTCTTGACCGCCGGCCGGACCGTCTTGGCGTCCCCGGGCGGGGGCGGCTCGCCGGCGGGGGCGAGGTGGCCGTGGCCGCGACCGGCGAGGACCTCGGCCAGGAAGCGGCCGGTGTGCGAGGCCTCGACGGTGGCGACGTGCTCAGGGGTGCCCTGCGCGACGACCGTCCCGCCGCCCGAGCCGCCCTCGGGGCCCATGTCGATGACCCAGTCGGCGGTCTTGATGACGTCGAGGTTGTGCTCGATGACCACCACCGAGTTGCCCTGGTCGACCAGGCGGCCGAGCACGCCGAGCAGCTTGCTGATGTCCTCGAAGTGCAGG
>JBBRBF010000094.1:0-1921 GCA_038206105.1 Actinomycetales bacterium
CCGCCTCGACCGCGACGCGCTCGGCCGCCTCGCCCTGGCCGGCGTCGCCGTCGTCGGGCTCGTGCCGCCGGGCGACGAGGACGCCGAGCGACGGCTGCGCCAGCTCGGGGTCACCCACGTCCTGCCCTCCGACAGCACACCAGAGCAGCTCGCGGCCGCCGTCGTCGAGGCGGTCGAGTCCGGGGTCGAGACCTCCGCCGGCGAGCGGGCCGCGCACGCCGATCCTCGGTTCGCCCTGCCCCTCCCGGCCCGGCCCGACCCGGCACCGGACTCCAGCCCGGGCAGCGGACAGGTCCTCGCGGTCTGGGGACCGACCGGTGCCCCCGGTCGCACGACGGTGGCCGTGGGGCTGGCCGGTGAGCTCGCCGCCGCCGGCCGCGCGGCCGTGCTCGTCGACGCCGACGTCTACGGCGGGGTGGTGGCCCAGGTGCTCGGGCTGCTGGACGAGGCCCCCGGGCTGGCGGCCGCGTGCCGACTCGCCAACGGCGGCATGCTCGACGTCGCCGGTCTCGCCGGCCTGTGCCGCGGCGTAGGGCCAGGGCTGCGCGTGCTGTCTGGGATCGCCCGGGCCGATCGGTGGCCGGAGCTGCGCCCCGCGGCCCTTGAGGTGGTGCTCGAGCTGGTCCGGTCCCTGGCGCCCATCACGGTCGTGGACTGCGGCTTCGGCCTGGAGCAGGACGAGGAGCTGGCCTACGACACGACCGCGCCGCGGCGCAACGGCGCGACGCTGACCGTCCTGTCCGCTGCCGACACCGTCGTGGTCGTCGGGTCCGCTGACCCGGTCGGTCTGCAGCGCCTCGTTCGCGGCCTGGGAGAGCTGCGCGACGCCGTCCCGGGCATCGCACCGGTCGTCGTCGTCAACCGCCTGCGGTCCACCGCGATCCCGGGGGACAGCGAGGCGGAGGTGCGCACGGCGCTCGGTCGCTACGCCGGGGTGCGCGACGCGCGGTTCGTCCCGCTCGACGTCGAGGGACTGGACCGTGCCCTGGCGACGGGTCGGACCCTGGCGGAGGCCGCACCGGCCTCACCGGCCCGGCGGGCGCTGGCCGCCCTCGCCGCCGACCTGGTCGGGACGCCCCCACCGTCGCGGTCGCGACGACGCCGCCTCGTCCGGCGCTGAGCTCGGCTGCGGCGTGGGGCATCCTGCGGGACCCGTACCGCACCGCGGGGGGCTCGCGGGTCTGCGTGGATCAGGCGTACCAGTCCGCCGGCCGGCCGGGTGCAACCACGGCAAAGCCGCGTTCCGTCGCTGCCCGGGCCTGGCGTCGGTCGAAGGTCAAGAACTCGGTCTCGCCCAGATCCGTCGCGGCGACAAGATGGATGGCGTCGGCTGTTCGCAGGAAGGTGCCTGGGGGTGCGACGAGGCGGCCCGCGCGCCAGAGTGCACCCTCGTCGATGACGAGCAGGTCGATCTGCCGCAGGAGCAGCGCGCTGGCAGCGGTGTCGCCGCCCGCTCTCGCGACGACGCGGTTCAGCTCGGCGATCGTGAGCTCGCTCGAGGTGGTGCGCTCCGCCGCTGCCGACAGCACGTCTGCGACCGCGGCGCTCTCCGGCTCCGCGATCAGCAGCTTCACCAAGGCGGAGGTGTCGGCGTAGATCACTGCCCCCGGTCTGCGTCAAGCAGGTCCTGCGTTGCCGTGCGGCACGGCCGCGGCGCCGGCAGCAGGCTCAGGTCCAGGCCCGTCCCCACGCTGAGGCGTCCGGCCGCGGCCCGGGGTAGCGGGGGGGGGGGCGCGGCCGGGTCGAGGATTGCTGCGGGGGTGGCGTTGTTGGGGTTCATGACCGACTCGCCGTCGGCAACCCGGCGCAGCAGCTCACCCGACTGGTTGCGCATCTCCCGCTGACTGACCGATCGCAGCTCCGACATCGCACCACCGTAGCACTGCGTAGCACCAAGGGCTCCTTGTGGAGGTGCCGACGC
>JBBRBF010000095.1:0-1726 GCA_038206105.1 Actinomycetales bacterium
CCGATCGGCTTCGTCGGGCTGTGCGCCCCTGCCATCACCCGCCTCCTCGGACGCGTCGCGCCTGCGCTGCTCCGCCACGTGGTGCTCCTACCGGCCTCCGGCATCCTCGGGGCGCTCATCGTCGTGCTGGCCGACGCGGTCATCCGCGCCCTCATCGGACCCGAGGCCGCGATCGCCGTCCCCACCGGCATCACCACGACGATGGTCGGCGCGGTCGTGCTCGTGCTCCTCGCCCGCACGGGCTCCGACGCCGGCCCCACCCGGGAGCCGCCGGGTGCGGGCACGGGTCTGCGCACCCGACGGCGCTTCCTGGTCGTGCTCACCGCCTGCATCGCCGCCACGGTGGCCTGCCTCGTCGGCGGTCTCCTCGCCGGGTACACCTGGCTGCGGACCGGCGACGTCGTCCTGTGGCTGCAGGGGGAGGGCTCGCCGCTGGTCCGCTTCGCCCTCGAGGAGCGGGCGCCCCGGGTCGTCGCGGCCCTCGTCGCCGGAGGCGCCCTGGCGCTGGCGGGGTCGATGGTGCAGGCCACCACCCGCAACCCGCTCGCCGAGCCGGGGCTGATCGGCATCACCGCCGGCGCCGGCCTCGGCGCCGTGCTCGTCACGGGCGGCGGCTCGAGCACCCCTGCGCTACTGCTCGCGGCGGTCATCGGCGCGGTGCTGGCGTTCGGCGCCGTCTACGCACTGGCGTGGAAGGACGGCCTCGACGCCGACCGCCTCGTGCTCATCGGCATCGGCACCTGGTACGGGATGTCGTCGCTGTCCGCGTACCTGCTGCTGCAGGCCAACCCGTGGGACACGCCCCGGATCTACACCTGGCTGTC
Source organism: Actinomycetales bacterium (assembly GCA_038206105.1). Classification (GTDB taxonomy): domain Bacteria; phylum Actinomycetota; class Actinomycetes; order Actinomycetales; family JBBRBF01; genus JBBRBF01. The sequence continues at coordinate 825 of JBBRBF010000095.1, forward strand.
GGGCACGACCTACGGGCGGGACTGGAGCGAGGTGCTCCCGGTCGGTCTGGCGCTCGCCGTCTGCCTGCCCCTCGCACTCGCCCACCGCCGAGAGCTCGACCTGCTCGCGCTCGACGACGACACCCCCCGCCTCCTCGGCGTCAGCCTCGAGCGGGCCCGGCGCGTCGTGCTCGGGATCGCCGCGGTGCTGGGCGCCCTCAGCGTCGCCGCCGTCGGGGTCGTGGGCTTCGTCGGGCTGGTGGCACCCCACATGGCCCGGGTCCTCGTCGGCGGCCGTCATGTGCGCACGCTGCCCGTCGCCGTGCTGATCGGCGCCGTCCTGCTCGGCACCGCAGACCTGCTCGGGCGGGTCGTCATCTCGCCGGCGCAGCTCCCCGCCGGCCTCGCCGTGGCCATGCTCGGCGCCCCGTACTTCGTCTATCTACTGGCCCGGTCCCGACCATGACCGAACGAACCGCCGGCACGCCCCTCCCGCCACCGCGGGTCCACCTCTGCGAGGTCGTGCGCACCCGACGGGTCACCCCGCTGGTCCAGCGGGTGACGGTCGGCGGATGCGGGCTGGCCGGCTTCCCCGTCGCCGGCGCGGACGCCTTCGCCTACCTCCTGCTGCCCCCGGCCGGGCGGAGTGACATGAGCATCGGGCTCGACTTCGACTGGGGACAGGTCCGACCGATGCCCAAGGCGGACCGTCCCCGGGGCGCCTACTACACCGTGCGGCACCACCGACCCGACGCGCTCGAGATCGACCTCGACATCGTGTGCCACGACAACGGCATCGCCTCCGGGTGGGCAGCGGGGGCGTCTCCCGGCGACAAGGCAGCCCTGTGGGGACCGCGAGTCCTCTTCGGCCTCCCCGACGATGCCGAATGGACCCTGCTCCTCGCCGACGACACCGGCGTGCC
>JBBRBF010000096.1:0-1520 GCA_038206105.1 Actinomycetales bacterium
GTCTCGCGGTTGCGGAACAGCACGTCCTGCACGTAGGAGGTGCCGGTCTTGGGAGTGCCGACGTGGAGCAGGACTCGTCGCGTCATCGGTGCTCCTCCTCCTTCTCACGCGTTCCGCCGGGACCGGCGAGCAGCAACCGGATGGCGAGCCTCAGCACCCCGGCGGCGTCGGGTCCGTCGGCGGTGCCGGGGCCCCCGTCGTCCGGCACCAGGGCCTGGAGGTCCCCCAGCACAGGGTAGCCAGCAGCACGGAGGTCGTCGCGCATCTGCTCGGCCTGCCGCACCACCCGTGGGAAGCGGTCCGCCGGGACGGCGAGCGCGGGGGCGGGGTGCGCCGCGTTGTCGGCCAGCACCCGGGGCAGGAGCACCCCGCGCAGCAGGTCACGGCGCTCCGCGGGCGGCACCAGCAGCCCGAGCGGAGCGGCGACCCGGCGCGCGACCTCCACGGCGTCGGCGGAGGGTCGGTCGCGCTCGGGCACCGCGCCCGGCCGCAACGGCAGTGCCTCGGCGGTCCGGGCCAGGTCGGCGACGACGACGAGGTGGTGGGGGCCGACCTCGTCGCGCCACCGACGCGCCACGTGGGCGAGGTCGATGCGTGGCGGCAGTGCACGATCGCCGTAGCCGGTGCGCAACCAGCGGTGCCACGGTGCCACCCCGTCGTCGAAGGCCCGGGCGACATAGGCGTCGATCAGCATCGTGGCCAGGTCGGTGCCGATGACGACCACCGAGCTCTCCGGTCGCCCCAGGGGTGCCCCGCGACGGAGCAGCTCGTGGCGGATCGGCTCGACCAGCCACGGGTCCCCGAGCACCCGGTGACCGGTCTCGCGGCGGTGCCGGTGTCGGCGCACCCGCACCGGAAGGGCGGCAGCCGCTCGCCGCGGGAGGGCTCGCCGCCGCCGGGACAGCGCCGCGCGGCGCCGGCCGGTGGTCACGACGTCCTCGGCGAGCAGGGTGGCGACGAAGCGCACCAGCTCGGCCTCGGACAGCGCCTCCGGATCGATCGGACGGGGTCCCCACGGCCGGCTCGCCGTCGCCCCGGCGAGCTCGAGGTCGGGCGTGCCGCGACCTGCTGCACCGACGGCGAGGATGCGCGCGGCCAGGCCGTCGGGCAGCGCTGCGGGAGCCGCCGCCTCGTTGACCCGGCGGAGCAGCTCGAGCTGCTGGGCGCCGGGCAGGTCCCGGGCGGTCGGCGCGCCCGCCGCGGCGTCGGCGGGCCACCGCGACCAGGGCGTCGTACTGCCGGAGCGCAGTGCCTCCACCCAGCCCCAGGCCCGACCCGGGGGGCCCGGGTCAGCCTGCGACATCACTCGTCTCGCAGCCCGCGCACGCGGGTGCGGACCTTGGCGGCGAGGGTGTCCTGCGGGTCCTCGCGGCGACCGGCCTCGAGCGTCATCGCGGCGAGCGCCTCGATGGCGGCCTTGAGCTGGGGCTTGGCCCCGACCTCGTCGGGGTCGGTCCAGGGGGCCTCGGGATCACGCGGTCGGGGTCGCAGGTCGTGCACGTCGCCGGCGACGTCGACGC